>CALGNK010000011.1 GCA_937958695.1 uncultured bacterium | reverse complement strand
CAAAAATAGCAGTACTCAGATCTAATACTGAAATATTAAAGGATATAATATCTGCATTTAAAGAGGATAAATTAGAAGAGCTTACCGAAGGTTGTCATCATTCATCACAAAAGGAGATGTATTGTAGATGAGGGGAAGATTTAGGGGTTGTGTACATAACCCATTTATCGACGGAGACATATTGATTCCGGCTACGCTAGTTATACTAATGAATAAGCCAACATACGGCTACTCGCTGATAGAAGAATTAAGAGGATTTGGTATAGACATATCCCTATTCCATCCAAGTGTCATATATAGGATACTAAGGGCAATGGAAATTGAAGGTCTAGTGACTTCTAGTTGGGATATAAAGGATATAGGTCCGGCAAGAAGGGTATATTCCATTACAGATATAGGGAAAAGCTTTTTAAAAACCTGGGTTATGAACGCAAAAGAAAATCTCAAGATAGTAGAGAAAATTATAAAAACAATAGAAGGAGGAGATAAAAATGAGTAAAGAGAATTGGCAAAAACTGCCACTCTGTCACAAAGAGGCAGAAAATCTTGATATTATCCTCGTTTGTGACGGTGCTGCATCTGTTGGTCAGGTAGGTCATGAAGTAGGAGTAAAACTCAATAAGGAAAATCCAGACAAATCAAGGATGTGCTGTCTCAGTGCAATAGCAGCTGGGTCAAAAGTTCATATAGACGTTGCGAAAAAGGCAAAAAGGCTTATTGCGATTAACGGTTGTGGTAATAAATGTACCAGTAAGATTTTAGAAAATCTTGGTATTAAACCAACCTACGAGTTTACAATTGTAAACGAAGGGGTTGAGAAAGTTTCTACTCTAGATTTTGATGAGGCTGATGTAGAAAGAATTGCGAAGAAGATGGTAGAAACAATCGAATATAAGGAGGAACAATAGGTATGGATGTCGGAATAATATATCTGTTGGTTGCTTTGATACTGCTTATATTCTCAGCGGTAAAAGATATTAAGAAAACAAAAGAAGTCCTAAAGGTTTCTGGGAAAATGGCATTAACTGTTTTCCCTGTATTATTTCTTATTTTTATCCTGATGGGTGTAACATCCGTGTTTGTCTCTAAAGAAACGATTGCTTCATGGCTCGGCTCAGGCAGAGGATTATTGGGAATCCTTATAGGCGAATTGGTTGGGACTTTTGCCCTTGTTCAACCTGCAGCTGTTTTCCCTTTTGCTGGCGTCCTTCTTAATAAAGGTGCTAGTTATAGTGCCATATTTGGTTTTGTTATGACAGCGATTTTGATAGGAATATCAACATTGCCAATCGAGATAAAATTCTTTGGGAAGAGATTCGTTATTGTGAGGAATTTTTCTACTTTCATTCTTGTTTTTTTTCTTGCAATGATTGTAGAAGTAATTATGGGGTGACAATATGAAAAAGATAACAAAAGAAGCGTTAATATATATCATTGTAGCAGTTACGATATGGGCAATTGTTGCTATTGTTTCTCCATCAAAAGGAGTGCTAGTTGGAAAAGTAGCCTATAATGCCTTTACCAAGGCAATAGAGATAATTATCGCCGTACTTATAATTATTGGTCTCATCCAGGTATGGATACCAACACAAACACTATCGAAATTTCTTGGGAAAGAGTCTGGTTGGAAAGGGCTAATTTTAGCTTCAACAATACCATTATTCATAGGGGGCTCTGCTTTCGTTATATTCCCATTGTTAAAAACCATTCTTGATAAGGGTGCATCTATAGCATTTGTTATGGCATTCATTACAGCCTGGGCCGGAAAAGCTCCTTTATTACCTCTGGAGACTGAATTTCTCGGTTGGAAATTTGCTCTTTTGAGATTTTCTCTTATTATTCCGTTTGCAATTCTAATAGGTTTGATATCTAGACTTTTATTGGAGAAACCGAAGAGTAGTAACACAGGAGGAAAGGGAACTTTTAATGCAGAAGAAAGGAGGTGATAAAATGCACGGATTCGGAAGAGGATTTGGATTTAGCCTACCTTGGTCCTACATAGGTAGAGGTAGAGGAGGGCTTTCAAGATGCTGGCATCCGGGATCTTGGGAAGTTTTATGTCATAGATATCCAACAATCACTAAAGAAGAGGAATTAAACATCTTAAAAGAACAAGCAGATCTTCTGAGAGAAGAACTGAATCAACTTGAAGCCAGGATCAAAGAGTTAGAAAGCGAAAAGTAAATTTAGGGCAGGCTTATAAGCCTGCCCTAATCTTTTTTTCACTTTTACCCCATCTTTACTCTCTCACATCTTTTATAGTAAAATCCTCTTATGAGTGGGAGGGATATAATATGGAGCAGATGTCAGAGATATCAATAATATGGAATAGTTTGCTTGAAGAGTTAGAACCTGTTTTGAGCCCAGCTAGCTTTGAGACCTGGCTTAAAACAGCAAAACTTATGGAGATAAAAAATGATATAGCGGTTATAGCTGTTCCTAACTCATTTGCTAAGGAATGGCTAGAGAGTAGACTATTCCCAACTTTAAAAAGCACTCTTTCTGCACTTGCTGGAAGGACAATTAACGTAAAGATTATTGTAGATGATTCCATTATAGAAAAACCAAGCACTGCCTCTAGCAGAACGAAAACAGAACAGATAGACCAAGAAATTCCTCAACTTAACAGTAGATATACATTCGACACCTTTGTCGTAGGAAGTGGTAATAGGATGGCACATGCTGCTGCTGTTGCAGTTGCAGAAAATCCTGGCAAGTCATACAATCCTCTATTCATATACGGAGGAGTTGGGCTAGGAAAAACTCATCTAATGCAGGCAATAGGGCATTATGTAATATCTAAAAAGACAGGGTTAAAGGTTGTTTATATCTCATCTGAACGCTTCACCAATGAGCTTATAAACTCTATAAGAGACCATACTACAGTAGAATTTAGAGGAAGGTATAGAAGTGTAGACCTACTATTAATAGATGATATACACTTCTTAGCAGGGAAAGAGACAACACAAGAGGAATTCTTCCATACATTTAACGCCTTATATGAGGCTGGGAAACAGATAGTAATCTCTAGTGACCGCCCTCCAAAAGAGATACCAACATTAGAAGAAAGGCTTATCTCTAGGTTCGAGTGGGGACTTACTGTAGATATACAACCTCCCGACCTAGAGACTAGAATAGCTATACTTAGAAAGAAGGCTGAATTAGACCTTATATCTATTCCGGATGAGGTGATAAATTTTATTGCAGAAAGGGTTGTTTCAAATATAAGGGAGCTTGAGGGGGCTCTTATAAAGGTTATTGCATCTGCCTCTCTAACGAAAAGGCCCATAATCCTAGAATTAGCACAAGAATGCCTTGCGTCACTATTTACCGACAGTAAAGAGAAGAAACATCCAGCAACGATACCTGAGATACAGAAAGTAGTTGCAGAGTATTATGGTATATCCATAGACGAGATGAGGGGACAAAGAAGAACAAGAGAATCCGCATTTCCAAGGCAGGTAGCTATGTATATAGCCAGAGAACTTACTAATGCGTCTCTACCAACGATAGGGAGGGAATTCGGAGGAAGGGATCACTCTACTGTTATATATGCCTATGAAAAGATTAAAGACGCAATTAGACAAGACCCTGAGATTGCTAGGACGATTAATCAACTTATTAACAGGTTTATCAGGGTATAATATGTGGATAATGTGGATAACTATCTTTGGGCTTGTTAATATTGTGAATAACCTGTGGATAACTTTGAAGTTATCCACAAAGTTATCCACAAGCTCAATACTGAATAATAGAAGAGTTTATATATTTTATCCACAGTACAAACTGAACTATTATTGCTACTAAGTTTTTAAAAGATTATAGTAGACATACTAGTATTTCAACAGGAGGTAAAAATGCAATTTGTATGTAATAGAAAAGAATTAGAAGAAAAGCTTCAAGTAGTAACAAAGATTATTCCAGCAAGAAGTACCAAGGATAGTCTTAGCTCTATCCTTATAAGAACTGAAGTTCCAGATAAGCTTTATCTATATGCAACAAACATAGAGATGAATGTAGAGTCACTCATCCATTGTAACACAGACGAATCTCAAACCTTTCTTGTCTCTGCAAAGCTATTTAGAGATATTATAGATAGCCTTACCTCAGAATCTATAGTTGGGATAATAGAAGATAAGACGCTTGATATCAATGCGGGAGATACCATCTATCATATACCAACACAGAATCTACTAGATTTTCCACTTCCAGAGGAATTTCTTCCTGAAAGAGAGATATTTATAAAGTCAGATATACTTAAATCCGCAGTAAGGAAAGTTTCTCCTTTTGTAGATAAAAGTAGTGTAAGACCTGTATTATCTGGGATATTCATAGATTCCAGAGAAGATGAAGTTAGATTGGTAGCTACCGATGCAAATAGATTAGCGGTAAAGAAGATTCCTATAGAAGATATTGGGAGTAGTGTAATACTTCCTGCCCTTAGTTTAGAAACATTTACCTCTGCAGATCTAGATGAAGAGATAGCTATAGATTTCTCTGGTTCTAAAGTAAGGCTTAGGAGTAGTGATATAATATTAGTTACATCTATAATAGATGGAAACTTTCCACAGTATGAGAGGGTAATACCATCTGAGTTTATATCTACAATAAGACTAGATAAAGATATGTTAAGAGAATCTATAAAGAGGGTACTGCCTATCTCTAGAGAGGAAGATTATGCAGTCAAATTTAGTATAAGAAAAGGAAAACTTGTATTGAGCGCCAGATCCCATATAGGTGTAGTATTTGACGAGTTATCTGTAGAGACAGATGGAGATGAGATAGAAGTTATATTCTCTGCTAATTATATAACCGATTTCCTATCTACCGATGAAGGTATGGTTTCTATAAAGATATCTGGGGAAAAAGATCCTGCCTTATTTACATTTGATAATGACCCTGACTTTATATATGTAACAATGCCAATGGAGTCAGAATGAAAGAGGTCTATATATTTACAGAAACGATAACATTGGGCCAATTTTTAAAGTGGGCTAGTATTGTTCAAACTGGTGGAGAAGCTAAGGTACTTATACAGCAAGGTCTTGTTTCTGTAAATGGTAAGGTGGAGACCCAAAGGGGAAAGAAGTTAAAAGAGAATGATATAATAACTGTTGAAGGACAAGGGGACTTTATCGTCAAGAGAAAGACCATATGATACTTAATAGTATCGAACTTCTCTCTTATAGGAATTACTCACACCTACTGTTAAATTTTGACCCAAATATCAATATATTCATCGGCCCAAATGGTGCAGGAAAAACAAATCTTCTAGAAGCTATCTACCTTTTATCTAACGGTGAATTAAAAAGAGGGAAAAAGGACTCTGAGGCAGTAAAGTGGGGTGAACCATTTACTTGGGTTAGAGGTGAGGTTTATTGTGAAGATGGTAAGATATTGAAACTAGTGACTCAGGTAAAAGTTAATGGTGAGAAGGCTTTTTCTATAAATGGAAAGATAGTTCCACTTAAAAGATATCTGGGTTCATTCTATACTGTTTCTATTTTTGATGGAGATAACGAGATAATAACTGGAAGTCCGGATAGGAGAAGGACTTTTCTTGATGAATTTGCCGTAAATATTGATTCAGGATATTATTTTACATTAAATAGATATAAAGATATACTAATAAGGAGGAACAGGGTACTGAGGGATAAGAATTTTGACAGGAAACTCTTGGACTCTCTTACTCAAATACTTATTGAGCTTGGAGAAAGTATAATAATAGGTAGACATAAAACTATATCTATATATAACGAATATCTAAAGCGAGAAGGAAAAAGATTTAGTATAGATGTAAAAATAGAGTCTCCATCTATGACGGAGGATATAGAAGAAAGCCTAAGTATTTATAGAGAAAGGTTTAATTCCTCTAGAGATAAAGAAGAGGCTGTAGGTCTGACTCTGGTTGGGCCACATAGAGATGATGTAGTCATAAAGATAAACGGTAGAGATAGTAGAAGTTTTGCCTCTAATGGAGAGGTTCAAGTAATAATTTTCCTCTTAAAGATTGCACAACTAGAATTGATAAAAGAACTAAAGGGTTATAAGCCAGTATTACTTATAGATGAATTTCTAAATAGACTTGATGAAAGGAATAGTAAGATTATCCTATCCGCAATAGAGGAGAAATCACCGCAACTATTTGCATCTATGATTTCTATAAGAGATATTGGAAGACGTGGATTAATCTTTAGTATAGATGGGGGAGATGTTATAGATGAAGAGTCTTTCTAATGTACTGTTATCTCTTCCACTACGCAGATACTCCCTTCTTCCTATAGTTTGGAAGAGGATAGTTGGGGAGAATATAACTAAGTTTGCACAGGTAATATACTATAAGGATGGGGTTCTCTTTGTTGGTGTTCCTTCAGGTACTCATGCTGCTGAGCTTTCAACTCATGCTGATGAGATTATAGAGAAGTTGAGTGAAGAGCTTGATACACCTATTAGTGAGATAAGATTTAAAGTTTATTCATTTAATATTAGGTTTGAAAAAGATTTAAACCTAGATGACCTTACAGAAGAAGATAAAAGATATATAAACTCTATAGTTTCTAATATAAGATATCCTGAGATAAGGGAATCGATATTTAGGATTATAGGGTACCATATCTTGAGAAAAAGAAAAGGAATATAGAATATTTTTCTCCATCCGTCTTTAAAAATGGTTAAAAATTTTATAAAATCTTTTTAGTCCGAAATGTTCGGAATACGAAAAGTAAGATGAACGAAGAAATTGAAGTTCTGTTAAATGATATATTAGCCTTAATAAAGAGTAGGAATAGGAAATTGATGGAAAAATATAATATTACCCCTCTTCAGTATAGAGCTTTGAGAATAATAAGAGAGAAACGTCCTACGATGGGTGATTTATGTGATATGTTATATCTTTCATCTAGCACTGTGACAGAGCTTGTAGATAAACTTGAGGAGAATAAACTAGTGATCAGAGTAAGGAGTAAAGAGGATAGAAGAGTAGTAATCTTAGAAGTAACTGAGGAAGGGTATGCCTTACTGGAGAAAATCCAAGGAGAAAAGCTTGAGGTTTTAAATAAATCGCTTAACTTTTTAGATGAGAAAGAGAAGGACGAGATAAGAACCGCATTGATAAAACTTCGAAATGTGCTGAAGGATGATAAAAGTGAAGACGGAAAAGATTCTAGAAGCTGAGGAAATATCAAGGAAAGAAGAAAGTCATCAACGGATACTACCTGAATCTCTAGATAAAAAACATATCAGGTCTAAGGTAATATTCCTCTCTTTACCAGCTCTTCTTAATATGTTCCTCATTAGTTTTGTTGGTATTGCAGATATGATTATGGTAGGCAGATTGGGCCCATCTGCTATATCTGCAGTAGGAATGGTAAATCAACCGAACTTTCTTATTATCTCTGTATTTATGGCACTTACTGTAGGGACTACCGCATTGGTAGCTCGATTTGTAGGCGCAAGAGATATAAGGAGTGCTAAAAATGTAGCAAAGCAGAGTTTAGTAGTAAGCATCTTTTTCGGTATAGGAATATCTATGTTTCTGTATACATTTGCTCCACAGATTGAGAGAGCTATGGGAGCAGAGCCAGATGTGTTAATACTTGGTATAACATATATGAGAATCATCTCTATAGGAATGCCATTTAATGTTATTGCAATGATTATTGGTGCTATATTAAGAGGATCTGGGGATATGAGGACTCCTCTTATAGCTGACACAATAGCCAATTTTATAAATATAGTGGGGAATTATATCCTTATATTCGGTAAACTAGGTGCACCAGCATTAGGGGTAGCTGGAGCTGGAATAGCAACCTCTATAGCTAGATTCATCAGTATGCTTATACTACTCTATGTTTTATATAATGAAAAAACAATAGTTAAGTTATCATTTAAAGAGAGTTATTGTCTGAATAGTAGTATCATAAAACGTATCTTGAATATTGGGATACCTTCTGCAGTAGAGCAGTTTGTTCTTAGGTCAGGGCAATTGGCTTTTGTAAGGATAATAGCAGAATTAGGAACAGTTCCTTTTGCAACTCATCAGATAGCAATGAATATACAGTCACTATCATTTATGCCAGGTCAGGCGTTCTCTATGGCTGCCACTACTTTATTAGGCCAGTTGTTAGGAGCAAAGAAGCCTGATATTGCTGAAGAGAGTGCTAGACAGACAAGATTAGTTGGAATGATGGTTGCAGGCATAACAGCTTTTATAATCTTCTTCTTTGGAAGATACTTAATTATGCTCTACACAAATAATATGGATATCATAGAACAGGGAAGGGTCTGTCTTCGAATCATAGCGGCTATACAACTTGCTCAATCTACTCAATTTATTCTAGCAGGAGCATTAAGGGGAGCGGGAGATACCCGCTTCCCCTTATATTCAACTATGCTTGGTATGTGGGGTATGAGAGTTGTTTTATCTTATCTATTTGTAATAGTGTTTAATTGGGGACTTACAGGTGCCTGGTTAGCTATAGCATTTGACCAGGTAGTAAGAGCTATAATAATCTACTCCAGATTTAACTCCGGCAAGTGGAAATCTATGAAGGTATAAACCTTAGTGCGTTCCAAGAAAATTTTGGTAGTTCTATCTCTATCTTACTATTTTCCTTTATGTCTAAGATAGAAGATTGTGGTTTTACCCTGTCAGGATCTGAGATAGTATTCCCCGCGTATATATCATCATCCCTTAAGACTATATGTTCAACTCTAGAATATTTAGTGTCTCCTATTATATTGAGCTCTAGGAGAGCAGAGTCTTCAAGAGACCTGTTTATAGCAAAAACTACTAATCCATTACTCTCTTCGTCATATACTGCAACTCCTTCTATATAGGGTACATCTGTGTATAATTTACAGTCATACTTAGGAGAAACAACTTTAGTAAGTAAGACATCCCCTTTAGCCATATTGGATGCATGCATAAACGGATAATAGATCGTCCTCTTAAAGGCAATCCCGCCTGGTTGGGTAGTTATTGGGGCTATCACATTGACAAGTTGCGCAAGGCAGGCTATCTTTACTCTATCTGCATTCTTTAAGAGGGTTATTAGCATACTACCAAATAGAATAGCATCTTCAACAGTATAGTCCTCTTCACAAAGAGGAGGAGCAAATTGCCAAGATTCTATCTTCCTGTCCCTTTCGGCAGAGTGATACCAAACGTTCCACTCGTCAAATGATATATTTACTATCTTTTTACTCCTCTTTTTTGCTTTTATAACATCACACAGACTTGCTACTGTCTTTATAAAATTGTCCATTTCAACAGACTTTGCCACAAAGGTTAAGGTATCATCCTCTGGTCTCTTACGATAGTATATGTGCATTGATACATAGTCTACATATTCATATGTAAGATCTAACACTGTATACTCCCACTCTGGGTATGTTGGCATCCATGGATTAGAACTTCCACAGACTACTAATTCTATTGTTGGATCAACCCACTTCATTACCTTGGCTGATTCTGCCGCTAGACGTCCGTATTCCACAGCAGTTTTATGTCCAATCTGCCAAGGACCATCCATCTCGTTTCCTAGGCACCAGACTTTTATCTTATGTGGTTCTTTTATCCCATGGGATATCCTTAGGTCACTGTAATATGTTCCTCCTGGATAATTACAGTATTCAACAATGTTCCTAGCATCATCTACCCCTTTAGTCCCTAAGTTGATCGCCATCATAACTTCGGAATTTACTCTTTTAGCCCAGCTTACAAACTCGTTTATGCCAACCTCATTAGGTTCTATACTTTTCCATGCTAGGTCTAACCTTTTAGGTCTCTTCTCCTTAGGGCCTATCCCATCTTCCCAGTTGTAGCCTGAAACAAAATTTCCTCCCGGATACCTTATAATAGGAGTATTTAATGCCTTGACTAGTTCTATTACATCTTTTCTAAATCCATCTTCATCGCTAGAAGGATGTCCTGGTTCATATATACCAGTATAAACAGCCCTACCTAGATGTTCTATAAAAGAACCAAAAATTCTCCCGTCTAGCCTTCCAATCCTATACTCGTAGTCTAGAAACATCTTAGCTTTAAGCATAAGAACCTCCTACTAAGTTTTTAGTACTATTTATATACTACTTTACTCTTCCTATACCTAAAAATCTTATCTTTCTTATAAGGATATCCCCATTATTACTAGACAGGAATTCAACACTTATATCGGTATCTTCTCCAACGAGGTTTTTCATCTGGATCTTTAGCACATCTCTACCATAGTTAATAGCAAAAGCCTCTGCTTCTTCGTATGTCTCAAATCTTTTATCCAGTCCTACTATCCTATAGCCTTTTATCTCTGCAGATAATACTATCGGGTCTATCTCTAATTCTAAAGACCTCAAGACTCTTCCCCATCCGGCTCCAATAGCATTGGCTACTTCGTAGTGCTCTGGGACTATAGCAGTTGTATGTAGCATCTCTGCCACATCATATATAAAACTCTTTACAGGAGCCCCTACACCTATTATAGGAAAAGGAACCTTTATATAGGGTTCTAATAGATTTGTCCTTTTATCAAAACTGTCATTTATTATTCTGCTTAGAAGCCCCTCTATTTTATCGTCTTTATACTCTAATGATAGTAGATATCTGAGTATCTCTGTAGTAATCTTTTTAACTATGACACGTTTTATATATTTTGGAAAATCTTTTTCTTTAGAAAATGCTGATATAGCTCTTGAGCTGATACTTGGATCTCCTATCTCGCATTCACCAGAGTAGTTGAGTATATCTGTTGGGGTTAATCCGGCCCTTATAATTGACCCCATTTCTTCTAGCCTTTGAATGACAGAATCTAATATGTATGGGTGACTCAAACCACATATCTTTGTTGCATCTTCAATAGATACTGGTTCTCTGTCTATACTTTTTAGAAGCTTTTTTTCTATTTGATTTAATTCAAAGCTTGGTTCTCTAAGCTTAATGATAAATTCGTTTGGAGGTACTAGAGAAGAATTATGATTTATCTTTAATTTGTTTTTTATCTCAGGGAATCTCTCTCCCAAGACAGAGATCGGAATAACCCTTGTTGGTCCTACCTCTATCCCATTTTTAGAAGGATATATCCTGCTATCCCCTCCTAATCCAATAGTCCTCATCTTTAGAGATGGTAACAAGAGATCCCAATCACCAACCTTTGCCCCTTCGTTTGAGACAATCGGTATTGAATCTTTAATAAGGGATATGTCAGTGGTGGTTCCTCCCATATCTACAACAATACCGTCGTTTACATTAGATAGAAATAATCCTCCAAGTGTACTACTTGCTGGGCCAGAAAGAACTGTCTTTATAGGCTTCTCCATAGCTGAATCTACGTCTGTTATAGAACCATCCGCATTTACTATTAATATCCTTGAATTAATTCCTAGCTCCAATAAGACATTTTTTACATCAGTTATAAACCCTGATATAGATGGCATTAAGGAAGCATTAAGTGCAGTAGTAATAGCTCTCTTTATTGAGTTTAATTCTCCTGAGAGTTCACTTCCACAGACTACAGGGTATCTCGTTTTGGATTTTAGTATCTCTTTAGCGGTTAGTTCGTATTTAGGATTTACTGGGCTCATATAGCCAGATATGGCTATTGGATGATTTACTTTAGGTAACCTTTTTATTGCCTCTATATCTAAAGGAAGTAATTCTTCTCCTGTAATATCTATACTTCCTGAGATAAACTCAAACTCTAACCAGTTGGGTTTAGTCTGAATACTCTTTAAGAAGAAATTCTTGTCATATCCAATAAGGACTTCTTTTACCCTTTCAAGTCTCCTCATCTCAACAATGGTATTAGTAGCTAGGGTGGTAGAGAGTATTACAGCTGAGATATTAGGAAAAAAAGATTTTTCAAGCTTATTAATGCTCTCTTTTACTCCCTTTGTAAGATCATAGTGCGTTGTGGGAGCCTTACCTTTAGAAAAGACTCTGTCCTCATCTAAGAGGACAGAGTCCGTATAGGTTCCACCTGTATCTATACCTAGGATCATAACACCTTCTTTATTGCTTCTATAGCCTGCTCAGTAGTCATGTTACGGATATCTACACCAATATGCTTTGCCCTATCAAATCCTGTGGATTCAAATGCATCTCTGAACATCTTCTTCTGCATATTGGGATCACAACCAGCTATTACTAACTTTTCTACCTCCCCATCTACACCTGAAAGAAAAATATTGAAAAATTTATCGCCATCATCTGCGCAGAGTTGAGGATGAATGGCGACAAAATCGACAAGTTTTTCACGCCTTAAGGCATTTAATACCTCAAAGATATTCATCTGATGAAAAGATGGACAACTCCCTTGACACACACATAAGATTACACCTTTCTTAGCCATTTACTTTCCCTCCTTGTCTCCAAAGTATGATATTGCATCTGCTGGGCATATCTTCTGACATCCCCTACAAAACTCTACACACTCATCAGGATTTACCACGAGTGGCTTATTACCATCAGGCGCATAGACCCCGTGAGGGCAGAAATTAACGCATACAAAATCTCCTATACACTTATCATAATCTATAATTGGATACCAGTTACGTGCCATACACAATCCCTCCTATATATTTACTTGCAATTCTTTTAGTTTTCTAACCGTAATATCTTCCATAATCTTTATAATATCAACAACCTTCTCATCACTAATACTATACTGAATTCTATTTCCTATCCTTTTAGTATCAACTAGTTTGCTATTCCTAAGTATAGATAGGTGTTGAGAAATAAGTGGTTGTTTCTCAGAAAGATATTCTGAAAGCTCACAGACACACATAGGCCTTTCGCTTAAGGCTATCATAATCCTAAGTCTTACAGGATTAGCCAAAGCTTCAAACCTGTCCCATATTAATTCTAACAATTTATTATTATATTCAAATTTTCGCATAGATCTTATTATAAGTATGTGAATGATATTTGTCAAGATCCTGGACTTGACAGATCTATTAATAAAGTTATAGAATTTAGACGTAAGGAGTAAAAAGATTTTTATTTTAAATTATTAGAAGAGGAGGTTGAAGAGATGATTAGAAAAAGACTTCTTCTAATTCTATTAGTCTTTTTAGCTTTTACAGCTATGGGTCAGTTTGGTGGATGTTAGTGTCCTGTCATTCCTATGCTTAGCTTCGAGTATAAAATCCCTTATTTTACTGCAAATAATATCGACCTAACTAATCTAAATAATGTTGATAGAATTGCCCTCTTCTGTTTTGTAGAGGTAGAATACTACGATTCACAGAATAATCTTCTTCAGAATAATACGGAGAGAAGATATCTGGCAAGACTAGTTAAGAACATACCAGGAGAGCAAGTATTTGAACAATATCCTAATCCCGCTGCTATTTCTAACTTTATAAAGGACGCTATGCAACTTAATATCCCAAGTAATGCGGTAAAGGCTAAAATTAAATTTCACGTAGGGGCATATTATCTACTAAACGACTTAACTAATGACCATTGGGATGACGATGATGGCATAGAGGCATACGCAAGGGATTTCTATCTAGGATTTAATAAGATTACTGGATGGATAAAAGCGGAAGAGGATAATGAAGGGGTCCATACCGCTATAGCGGAGATAATGTCAGATGGAACACTCCACGGCAAATTTATCGGAGGAGACGAATACGATATCGATCAGGGCTATGTAACATTTTCTGCCGAAGTACCATTGAGATAGTTTTTGGGGCTGGGAAACCAGCCCCTTTCTATTTGGTAAATTTTTTATATACTTCAAGAAGTGTATTTTCATCTCCAATATTACCGGGGAATACTACATAGAGAAGTTTAGGATATTTACTTTCTCTTCCAAGCTCCCATACAGGAACGCCAGGTGCAACCTGTCCTAAGACTCTAACCTTTTTGGCTCTTAATCCTCTTTTGGCTATCATATATGATGTTATACCCCCCTTGGATATTATAAATTTAGGTGCCACTCTGAGTTTTCTTACAAGACTTCCCAAGAAGTTAGAAATTTCCTCTCCAACTTTTAATTCATCCTTAGAGTCAGGTTTAAAATATTCCCTCTCAGTATATACCACAAGCGAATTCCTCTTTAATTTAATATTTATCTCTTCTGCTACCTTTTTTAGATACTGTTGATAGTTACTTAGTATATTACTAATACTTACCTCAATTCTACTAATCCTTCTATTTCTTAGAAGCCTTGAAAGTTGTTCTGTGGTGGTCTTTACAAAAGACCCTACAATTATAAGTCCTCTCTCCTTTTTGGGAGGTGATATTAATTCTTTATCTTCGATCCCTGCTCTGATCTTTACAAATGAGGCTGCGGTCCTGTATAGAAATCTTTTACCAGTTTTTTCTGCCTCTATAAGTCCTAGAACAAAGACTTCTAAGTCTTCATCGCATAGGGCATTTACAATCACCGGTTTCCCGTTTTGAATCCCTAATAATAATTCTCTTATCCTCTTAGGGCCTCCTTTTCTTATGTCCTCTATGGATATGGAGAATACATCTTCGTGTCTCCAAAGACCTTTTGATTTTTCTTCAACCCAGTGTGGGAGATAGGCATTTTTATAGCCAAATATAGGATCTTTACTAAACTCCGTCTTGTTTACCTCTATTAATTCATCGTTATCTAATACGTAGTGAGTGTCAAAGAGGGTAAATCTTTTTCCTTCCTTAAAGTATGGAGCAATAATTATCCCGTCGAAAGGTCCTAGTACATTCATTAGAGTCTTCACTTCTCCATAGAAGTGGCCTCTCAGTGTAGAATCACTTCTACTTATTATCTTCAATTTATTTGGATTGAATGATTCTCTTAGTCTCTTGGCTATATCTCTATTGATTGCCATTGCCTTTCTCTCAGAATAAGCCCTTGAATTAGTTAAGATGTAAAATACATCTTCCTCAAAAAGGGTTTCCCTAAGAATATTTCCTTTCCACTCTAGAAGGATAGATATATCATGGACAGTCTGACATCCTGTAGAGTCATCGTCAAGGACTACAATCTTTGAGCTCTTATTACTCTCTCTAATCTTCTTTCTAGCATCTGGTATTTTTAATACCTCTGGTAAAGTTTTTATAACCTCCGAATATTTCAAAAAAACCGCCTCCTCCATATATAATTAGCAGATAAATCATTAATATTTATTATATCAGAAGCTAAGTATTTCTTACTGTAAGTATTGATTAGAGATAATGTAGTTATAATGTTAAATTGTTCTTTGAAAAATTTGATTTTATCGAGCTTATAAGGGAGTGGCAAAATGATTACAGATCAAAGACCTTTTCTGCTTGACATTTTAGAAAAAACTGATATTCTTTTATACTAATTAACCAATTCTAAGATAAGGAGGTTGTATATCATGTCAACCCCTCTAGAGAGATGGGTAGAAGAGTGCGCTAAGTTAGCTAAGCCCGATGAGATTTATTGGTGTGATGGTTCAGAGGAAGAAGCCCATAGACTTATAGAAATAGGTATGCATAAAGAAAAGATTAATAATAACCCAATATTTTCTGAGCTTAACCACAAAACTTGGCCTAATGCCTACCTGCATAGGAGTCATCCTACAGATGTTGCTAGGACTGAACATCTCACCTTTGTCTGTCATCCTAATAGAGAGGATGCAGGACCGAATAATAATTGGATGGATCCAAAAGAGGCAAAAGAGATGCTAACCAAATTGACAGATGGTTGTATGAAGGGTAGAACGATGTATGTTTTACCTTATATTATGGGACATCCAGAGTCTCCATACTCTAAGATATGTGTTCAGATTACTGATAACTCCTACGTTGCTGTTAGTATGAGGATAATGACTAGAATGGGAAGGATAGCATTGGAAAAGCTTGGTAATAAGGATGATTTTGTTAAAGGTATACATTCAGTAGGTGATCTTGACCCCAATAAGAGATTTATTATGCACTTTCCCGATGAAAACCTGGTCTGGAGTATAGGGTCTGGTTATGGTGGTAATGCTCTTCTTGGAAAGAAATGTTTCTCTTTAAGAATAGCCTCTTGGCTTGGTTTGAAAGAGAGTTGGCTAGCAGAACATATGATTATTATTGGTGTGGAGGATCCTGACGGTAATGTTACATATATGGTAGCAGCATTCCCCTCCGCCTGTGGCAAAACAAATCTCGCAATGCTTCAATCCACACTCCCTGGTTATAAGGTTTGGACAATAGGAGACGATATAGCGTGGCTAAACATCGGCCCTGATGGAAGGCTATATGCTATAAATCCTGAAACAGGATTCTTTGGTGTTGCCCCTGGAACTTCTATGAAAACGAACCCTAATATGATGAAGACACTAAAGTCTGGGACATTTTATCCTACCCTATTTACAAATACTGCAGTTAATGTAGATACTAATGAACCCTGGTGGGAGGGTATGGATGGTCCAATTCCAGAGAATGTACTAGACTGGCAGGGGAATAGGTGGGATAGGAATAGTGATAAACCAGCAGCTCATCCTAACTCTAGATTTACCGTAGCTATAAATCAATGCCCAACTCTTTCTCCGGAGTTTGAGAATCCAAAGGGGGTTCCTATTTCCGCTATCATATTTGGAAGTAGAAGGAGTAGACTCTTACCCCTTGTTTATGAAAGTTTTAACTGGCGTCATGGGGTATTTTGTGGTGCAAGGATGGGTTCGGAGACAACCGCTGCTGCTATTCATCAGGTTGGTAAATTGCGTAGGGATCCTATGGCTATGATTCCATTCTGTGGATACAATATGGGGGACTATTTTAGACACTGGTTAAATATGGGAGAAAAAATGACTCAACTTCCTAAAATCTTTGTTGTGAATTGGTTTAGACTTGATGAAAACGGTAGATTCCTATGGCCTGGCTTTGGAGAAAATATTAGGGTCCTTAAGTGGATAATAGATAGGGTAAATAATAGGGTCGGTGCTAGAGAGACACCTATCGGATTACTGCCACATATTGAGGATATGGAACTTGATGGATTAGATGTATCCAGAGAAGATATTGAAAGATTACTTGAAGTCAATCATGAAGAATGGAAGGTAGAGTTAGAAGAAGTAAGGAATTTCTTTAATCAATTTGGTGATAGATTACCTAAAGAGTTGTGGGAAGAATTTAAAAACTTAGAGAGAAGTCTAGAATAAGGGGGCATCTCCCCTTATTCTAGTTTCAAGCTTAATCTTTTATTCTGTTTTCAAATTAAACCCTTGACTTAGAGTTAACTCCAAGTTATATAATTTTAAAAACAAATCTTTTATGCGGGATGGAGATAGATTATTTTTTGTTTGCAGTATCAAATATCCCGTAATTTTAGTCTACCTATAAATTATTGTAAAATGTGACGAAAAGAATTATAGGAGGTGTTTTGGATGCAGTATAGAAAGTTTGGAAGACTTGATTTTAAAGTCTCTGCCCTTGGTTTTGGAGCTATGAGACTTCCTACAATTGGAGGAGATGACAGTAAGATAGATGAGGAACTAGCTATAAAGATGATAAGGTATGCGATAGACAATGGGGTAAATTATGTAGATACTGCGTATGGCTATCATAGGGGAAACAGCGAGATAGTTGTAGGTAAGGCGCTTAAAGATGGGTATAGAGAGAAGACGATGTTAGCAACAAAGCTTCCTCCATGGAATGTGAATGTAAAAGAGGATATGGATAGGCTTTTGAATGAGCAATTGAGGAAACTAGATACAGATCACATAGATTTCTATCTTTTACATGCACTTCACAAAGATACATGGAACAAGCTGTATAATTTAGGTGTTTTAGACTGGGCTGAAGGAGTAATAAAGAAAGGACTTGTAAGATATCTTGGATTTTCCTTCCATGACGACTTAGATACATTCAAAAAGATAGTGGATGCCTATGACTGGACCTTCTGTCAGATTCAGTATAACTATATGGATATAGACCATCAGGCAGGTATGGAAGGACTAAAGTATGCTAGTAGTAAAGGGCTTGCAGTAGTAATAATGGAGCCTCTAAGAGGTGGAAGGCTTGCTAATCCACCTGATAGGGTAAGACAAGTATTCGACAGCTTTCCTATAAAGAGAAGTCCTGTTGCCTGGGCTTTACTTTGGCTCTGGAATCAACCTGAGGTATCTACAGTATTAAGTGGTATGAGTAGTTTTGAACAGGTAAAAGAGAATATTGAGATTGCTGACAAATCAGGAGTAAATATTTTTACTTCTGATAAGCTAAAACTTATAGAAAGGGTGAGGGAGACATATCTTGGAATCAAGGCTATAGATTGTAATGAATGCGGATACTGTATGCCATGCCCTAATGGTGTAAATATCCCTGTAAACTTCCATCTGTATAATGAGGGAGTAAGATACAATGATTTTGGTGGTCCAAGATGGCACTATAGGAATGGCTTACAGGAGTCTGAGAGGGCTAGCAGTTGTATAAAGTGCGGAATCTGTGAGCCAAAGTGCCCTCAGCATCTTCCAATTAGAGACCTGCTAGATAAAGTAAAAGAAACGTTTGAGGCAACAGTCTAAAAAGGGGCTTTTTAAGCCCCTCTTATTTTTTATTCATTTACTATTCTGTAACTGTAAGTAAGCTCTAGAGCTTTTTTCAGCATTCCCCCAACACTACAGTACTTATCCTGTGAAAGTTCTATTGCCCTTTTTACAGCGTTTTCATCTATATTAGAACCGTAGATTACATATTCTAGGTTTATCTTGGTAAATACTTTTGGATGTTCCTTCTCTCTTTCTGCTGAGAGATTTATCTCGAAGTTTTTTACATCTTGTCTCATCTTCTGTAGTATAGATATGACGTCCATACCTGTACATCCGCCTAATGCCATAAGGACAAGTTCCATTGGTGTGGGCCCATTTTCACTATCCATAGTAACATCTGGGCTTCCTTCTATGTGACCAACAAACTTGAGTTTTTCTTTTTGCCAAATGACCTTAGCTTCCATAGCTTACCTCCATTTCCAAGTTTTTGATGTGAAGGATAAGATTTCTTCTTTATCTTCTGGTTTTACCTTCTCTAAAATAAGCTCATTCTACTTTTATAGTATATAATAATTGTAAATTATATCAAAGAATGGAGGTTTAAAATGATTCAGGTGGACTTTAGAGGAGCTATAAGGATAGAGCTAGATAAACCTATTACGGTAAAGGAAGTCATAGAGAAATATCCTAACATACCTAAAGAGCTTCTAGGTGAGGGGAATCTACCGGTAGCAGTCAAGCTTGGAGATAGAATAGAAGACCTAAATTATATTATTGATGAAGATAAGAGTCTAGATCTAATTGGATTTCAGGAAAATTATGGGAGAAGGGTCCTAGAGAGGAGTTATATATTCTTATTTAGCCTTGCTACTAGACTCGTATTCCCAGACCTAAAGGTTCTATTTGAACACTCATATCATAAAAGTCTATATGGAAGGTTTAAGAACTATGTTCCAAGCGTAAGTGACCTTTCAAGGATAGAGGAAAAGATGAGAGAGTTAGTAGAAAAGGACCTACCTATAAAGAAAGAGGTCTATTCGGTTGAATCGGCGATGAAACTTTTTGAAGAGCTAAAGGAGGAAGATAAGATAAGACTATTAAAGTATCATCAGGGGAAAGATGTAATACTTTACTATATAGATAACTACTATGAATATTCCTATCTTCCTCTAGTTCCATCAACTGGGTATCTAAAGAATTTTGCACTGAAACTTTATCAACCAGGTTTTCTTATCATACTCCCAGAGGATAGAGATATAAATAAGGTTGCAGAATTTAGGGAGATTGTGAAACTATTCCAAGCTTTCTATGAGTATAAAAACTGGTTAAATATTTTAGGCCTTACCGATGTGGCGTCTTTAAATTCGGCAATAGAAAATGGAGAGATATCAGAAATAATAAAGGTAGCGGAAGCCCTTCATGAAAAGAAGATAGCACAAATTGCAGATGAGATATGTTCAAAGCTCCCAGACCTAAAACTAATCTTAATAGCAGGTCCTTCATCTGCAGGAAAGACAACATTTACTAAGAGACTTCAGATTCAGCTAAAGGTGAATGGGATAAAACCAATAGTTATAGAGATGGACGACTATTTCTTAGCACCACATGAAATTGCTAAAGATGAATATGGAAACTACGACTTTGATAGCCCTAATGCGCTTAATATTCCTCTGCTTACAGAACATCTCAATGTACTTATGAACGGAGGAGAGATCGAATTACCGAAGTATAATTTCCAGAAAAAACGGAGTGAAAGGTCAGGAAGATTTATAAAATTAGAAGATGGAAGTCTTTTAGTTATGGAAGGGATCCATGCATTGAATCCTCAGCTTACACCTGAGATACCTGGTTATATGAAGTATCATATATTTGTAAGTGCCTTGACACATCTAAATTTGGATAATCAGAATAGGGTTCCAACGACTGATGCCAGACTTATAAGACGTATGGTTAGGGACAGCATTTTTAGAGGTCATGGTGTGCTTGATTCTATTAGACAGTGGCCATCGGTGAGAAGGGCGGAGGATTTATACATTTTCCCAACTCAGGAGAGGGCAGATGCAATGTTTAATTCTGCTTTGGTTTATGAATTTTCTGTCCTGAAGAATTTTATAGAACCTATGTTAAAGGCGGTTCCCCCATACTATAAGGAATATCCAGAGGCTAAAAGGATCTTAGATATTCTCTCTCACTTTGTTCCCCTTTCTCCGACAGAAGTCCCAATGACATCAATACTGAGAGAGTTTATAGGGGGAAGTAGTTTTGTCTACTAAAGATTGTATCTTCTGTAAGATTATAAGGAGAGAATCAGAAGGCTATATCGTCTTTGAGGATGACATCTCTTTGTCTTTTCTTGATATACGTCCTTTAAATCCGGGCCATTGTCTCCTGGTTCCAAAAGACCATTATGAGACTATTATGGACCTACCTGAAGATTTAATAGGGCCACTATTTAAGAATGCTAAGCTTATCTCAAAAGCTATAGAAATGGGCTTATCTGCTCAGGGGATATTTATTGGCATAAACAATAAGATAAGCCAGAGCGTTCCACATCTCCATATACACATAGTCCCAAGGAATAAAAACGACAATTTAAAGGGATTTTTCTGGCCCAGATATCCCTATAAAGATAGAGAAACGATATTAGATATACAGAACAGAATAAAGAGCGCTATAGACCTGCTATTAATATAGCATTAAATCCTCTATAAACTCCTTAAATTCTTCTTCGTCATTTCTCCATCTTTCGTATATCTCTTTCCAATTCCTACCTTCCAATATATCTTTTTCTGTCTCTTCATCTCCTATAAGTAGGTTTATTCTTGTTACCTCGTTGTATCTCCTATATGAAAAATGTTCTGGGAATCTCCTAGCTACTATGCTTATAAAGGACAGTGCAACTTTAATGAAATCTGCCCTATAATTTAGAGGAAAAAACTCTAATCCTCTACAAATTTCTCCTTTATACTTAGAGAATTCTGGTATAAAATATCTCTTTCTAAATGCCACATCAGGGAAATTTTCTTTTTTCATTTCTTCAAAGACTAAATCTTCATCTATCCAAGGCGCCCCTATATACTCAAAGGGCTTAGTAGTCCCTCTTCCCTCAGATATGTTCGTAGCCTCTATAAAGCACATTCCAGCATAACAGATAACACTAGAGAATGTTGGAAGATTTGGAGAAGGGACATTCCATAAGAGCCCTGTATCTGGATAGTACATATCTCTAGTCCAGTTTTTCATCCTTATCACAGTCAGATCTAAGTCTAGCCTCTTGAGTTTACAGTAGTATAGAGCCAATTCACCTGCTGTTAGTCCATATCTTGTTGGAAGCTTATAGCCTCCAACAAAGGAATTCAAATTGTCTAATATTCTGGGACCAATAATTGTCTCTCCTGAAAGTGGATTTGGTCTATCCAAGACTACATAAGATATGCCATACTTACTAGCAGACTCTAGAGAATAGGCTAATGTGTAGATAAAGGTATAAAATCTCAGACCAACATCCTGTATGTCGTAAACTAGAATATCTATATCCTCTAAATCTTCTTCTGTTGGTGCTTTTTTACTTCCATATAGGCTTACCATTTTTATCCTATACTTTGGGTGAATGGTATCCTTTATCTCTAATCCATCTGAAGCACCAAAAAATCCATGCTCAGGAGTAAAAATCTTTACAACCCTTATACCAGTTTCTAACATCAACTCTACATTTGGTTTTAAATCAGAAGAGACTCCTGAGTAGTTTGTTATTATTCCAACCCTTTTCCCCCTTAGGACATCAAAATCGTGCTCTCTTAATACATCCAATCCATATAAGGTATTCATCTTTCCTCCTCTATAAATATTAAAGAAAGTGCCTCCTCTGGAATGTCAATTGTATTATGTTTGGTTCTATAACTAGTTCTATTTGAAGAGATTACATTTACTTTGATCGGCGGATTTAGGAGTTTTACTCCTAGTTCTCCTTTGTCTTTCTCTTTATTCCATATCGCAACCATATACTGATTGTCCTTTTTATAAAGCTTTGCCTTTATATTACTATTGGTTTCTAGATTTAAGTCATCTAAAAATTGACCTCTATTAAAGAAGTCTATACCAAGCATTCTTAATCTTAGAAAATAACTAAGATAATCCTTTAGTTCTTCGCTACTGTCAAAAGAGTTATCTAATGTAAGGTCATATATCCACGGATACATCCCTAGGATAAAAGATCTACCGATTAAGTCTTTAGATATCAAAGATACAAAAGAGGGCCTCATAGTCTGGTAATCAGGATAGAGCATATCTACAAGCATATGATCTGGAAATGTATATCTGAATAGTTCGGGGTAGCTTGTATGCCAGTAGAAGAATGTAGATACAAGCTGTAAATCTACATATCTGCCATAGATATCGCTACAACCTTCGATTATGAAGATCTTGTCTTTATGCTTTTTGACTACCTTGTCTAACAGTTCTGTGTAACCCTTTATCCAATTATGTATATCTCCAATTGCTGGTGCCATAGATAATTCATCCAGATAGACACCTGATACACCATAATTTGCTAATCTCTCTATCGTTTCAAGTATCAAGTTGTGCCAACCCTCTTTTGAAGGATCAGCAACATAAAAGTCTATAGAACCATACCTCTCTATATGATTGGTCAGTATATCCTTTGGAATTTTATCTATGTAGGATTTATTTACTATTCTTACATTTATATAGGTAGTGATGTGTCCACCCATTCTATTCGTTTCTGAGATATTCTCTTTGAATTTCTTTTCTCCACCTAGTCGTTCATCTGGGAAATAGAGCGGATAACCATTATCGAATCCGTTTTTGTTCCAGCCAGAGATAAATAAGTGGTCAATACCATCTTCTCTAGCTTTTATAAACAGATTAGGGATATCCTCAAAGTTGTGCATGCTTATCCCATTCTGATATCTAAAGTCATAATGAGCTACCAAACCACTACTCTTTAATAGCCACTCTGGTGTGGTCTTAATTCTAGGGAAAACTTGGTTAAACCATTCTCTATATCTATCTGCTCCCCAGTGCCAATCACCTGAGTGAATACCTATCCCATATCTAAATACCTTTTCTTCTTCACTAGACAAATTTACTCTCTTTCTAAAGCTAAATCCCATACCAGGATATTCAGTCCCTGGGGTCTCTACCTTTAGGTATGTAAGGGTCTTTTCTTCATCATAAGAGGCTAGATAGAACCCTGCATCTTTGTTATAGTAATCTAACCAAGCCATTGAGAGGGGACCTGTATATGGAAGTTCCCTTACATAAAGCTCTCCTTCCTTTACCGTTCCTATACCATCTAATATATAGGTATATTTATAGTCCTGCCAATCCCAGAGTATCTTAGATGGTTTTCTAGAAAGAGTTTCCACTGGATTTTTTATTCTTTCTCCAGCTATATAGGGATATACAAGATAGTTATCTTCCCAGGTATCCCCGAGGTATATGCCAGATATATGGGGGAATATTATATCTAAAATCTTTTGAGAAGATGTATTCTTTACCTTTAAATTCCATATACTCTCTGGATTATCTGGGTATATTTCGATAGTTATTTCAATATCTAATTGGCCACTATAAATTATATGTAGTTTATTCCCTTTCCATAAAAAGATAAGTCCTTCTAACTTAAACTCATTTCTGTTAGCATCTTGGATCTTTAATAACCATCTATTATAATGATTCTTTATATAATTTTCTCTATTTCTCTTGTTTATGATCCACCTTAACCTACCATCTTTTTCGAAGGCAAATTCAAAAAGAGAATTCCCTAATATTATATAATTGTCTTCTAGAAAATAGAGATTAGGCATAATTTCTCCTTTTAGATATATTTGGGGGGATATATATCCCCCCATCTAATAGAAGATTAATCCTTTATAAAGTACTGTTCTGGGTTTGTGTTGGCGATTTGAAGTAAAAGCCACTCATAGAAGCTTCTCTGGGGAACATTCTTGAAGTTCTTTTTAACTATCAATGGTGTTGGAGCTAATCCAACTGTTCCAATACTCCAAGCATTCTCTGCACTGAGTTTTATGAGCTCTTTACCTATTCTTACCCTTTCTGCATCGTCTATGGTCCTCTTAAATCTGTCGTACATATACATTGCTCTTAAGATGTCGCCAGTAGGTTTCTCTCCAGTCTTTCCGCCAGAGGAATACCATTGGGCATAGAGAGGTGCACCAGTAGTAGGAATCACGGGGAATATAAAAACTGGCTGGATTAGAGGTGTTAGTCCTCTACCCCATGCCCAGACCATTATATCAAACTCTGTGCTTGCCCTTCTTATATCATAGAGGGCTCTATCCATAGACTTATAGGCAACTCTAAGGCCAACCGCGTTCCAATATTTAGTAACTAACTCTACTATATCAGCCCAAGGACCAAACTCTCCTACCGGGGTAAATTCTATAGTTAGCTGTAGCGGTTTTCCATCTGGTCTTAGTCTATAGCCGTCTTTATCTCTCTTCTTAAGTCCAGCCCTATCAAGGTATTCATTTGCCTTCTTTGGATCATACTCTGCGTATAACTTTTCAAGTCCAGGTGTATAGTAAGGACATTCTGGAACAACTGTAGCATGTCTTGGCTGAGCTAAACCTAGATAAAAGAGTTTATTAATCTCATCACGATTTATAGCGTAAGAAAGACCAATTCTGAAGTTCTTATTATTGAATAAGGCTTTTAATACTGGGTCTTTATGGGTTAGATTAGGCATAAATGCGCAGTTTGAACCTAACGCAGTGGGCCAGAGGAGAACACTATATCCACCCTTTGCCTCATTCTCTTTAAATAATGGATAATTACTTAGTAGTATGTGCTTATATTGAAAGTCTAATTCTCCACTAAGAGCCTTCATATTTACTACTTCTGCGTTCTCAACTACGCTAGCAGCAATCCTATCAATATATGGAAGCTGGTTACCAGCAGGGTCAACCTTCCAGTAGTAAGGATTCCTTTCTAAGATGTGTACGCTCTTACCTGCAAGTGGAGTGGTTACTTTCCAAGGGGAGATTACAGGACAATCTGGATTTGTATAGAGATCTGCTCTATTCCAGAAGAGCGCATACCAAGTATTAAATCCCATCTCCTTGGCTGTCTTTTCTAGCTGTTCCTTTGCAGTATATTTAGGGTGGAACTGCTTAAGATAATGCTTAGGGTGGATCATTATCGAAAGGGTTCCAGCCCCGCCACCACCTTGGAAACATATGTTCTCTAGAAATACTACATTTGGCTCTTTGAATGTAAAGCTTACAGTGTAATCGTTTATCTTTTTTACAACTACTGGAACACCATCAACAACGAGCCAAGAAGGGAAACTAGGTGCTAATTCTTTGTTCTGTAGTATGTCTTCATACCAGAACATTATGTCATCTGCAGTTAGAGGCTGGCCATCAGACCACTTTAGTCCCTTTCTCAAGTAGAAGATAAATTCTCTATATGCCCTCTTTATTTCCCATTTCTCTGCCACATTTGGTATTATCCCATTTCCTGTCCTATTCCACTTAACTAAAGGTTCAGAAAAGATTGGAACATATATTGAGATATCTCCAGGACCAAGCATAGCAAATCTCCAGGTCCCACCGTATTTTCCAATCTCCTCTACCGGTTCTATTACCAGTGGATTATCTGGTAACCTCTTTTCTACTGGTGGAAGTTTCCCCTGCTTTACTAGTTCGGATAATATAGGGGATTCATTGTACTTCTTCTGAGAGAAGCCCACTGAACCTAGACTCAAAACTAGTCCTAAAACTAAGACTAAAATAATAAATACCTTAAAAACTCTACTCATTTCTTATCCCTCCTCTATTAGATTTGCTTTTCTGCTTTAAGTATAATACCCTAAAAATAGGGAGTCAAGCAATCAACCAGGAGATATCCAAATCCCTATCCAGATCAAAAAATGACTAAGAGCCTTATCGTTCTTCACTTCTGGCGAACCATTCTTTTTGGTCCCCATACTATTAAGACGATTATCACTGCAATTACATTTAATATAACAGAATAGAGTCCGCCCAAGGCTGTTCTCATAGCGGGGAAAATAAAGTGCGATAGATTACCCATTGTATGGAAGATTAGAACTGCTAAGATACTTCCACCAGTATTATTATATATCCATGTAAATAATATTGAGAGAAAAATTGTGCCAAGAATGAACCCCTAAATTGGCACATTATGGTATATATCCTGTCCCTTCATGAAAAATAAGGGAAGATGCCATAAACTCCATAATGTTCCAAGTATAACGCTAGAAAAAAGCGCATTCAAGACCCCTTTTGAGTAGTTTCTTTATACCATTGGGTCCTTCGTTTATGTATACAAGGATAAGACTAGATACAGTGGGACCAAATGGAGCAAGATAAAGACGAAAGCCCCATAGAATTTCGGGTATCCAAAGTAACCAGGACCAAGCGAACGTGATGATGAAAAATAACCAAAGATTTTGGTTTTCGGACTCATTTTTTTCTATTTTTATCATCTGAAAACCTCCCTATTTTTTATATACATTACATACACTTGAAACTCCTGATAGAATTTTAATACATAATCAATTGGAGATAAATACTCTGGAAAAGTTTGATAAATGAAGATACAATATTTAAGAGGGATAAAGATGGATAGGGTCAAAAGAGCAATAGAATGTATAAAGAAATACAAACCTGAAAAGATTATCCTTTTTGGCTCTTATTCTCGGGGGGAGATGGACGAATCAAGCGACCTTGACTTTGTAGTGATTAAAGAAACAGACAAAGGATTTTTAGAGAGATTAATTGAAGTGGCAAAACTTATAGATAATGATTTAGGCAAAGTTGATGTTTTTGTTTATACACCCGAGGAGTTTAAAAGGATGATAGAATATAAAAATCCTTTTGTAGAACAAGTCTTGAAAGATGGAAAGGTTGTATTTGAAAAGGAGGCAGAGGGTGAAACTAAATAAAGAAGAAGCATTAAGGTGGCTAGAACAGGCAAAACATAATCTTGAAGTGGCAGAAAACAATTTGGAAATGAAATTTTATTCTGATGCGTGTTTTATGTCAGAGCAGACTGCACAGATGGCGCTGAAAGCCTTCATAATCTACCATAAAAGAAGACCAATATTGGAACATTCTATCCAAGAACTTGCCAGAATCTGTTCACAGTATGACAAGGAATTTGAAGAATTGATTGATTTTGGGAAAATACTTGACAGATACTATATCTTAACCCGCTGTCCAGATGCTCTTGCCCCTCCGGCAGTTCCATATAAGACATACACAGAAAAAGATGCAAAAGAAGCGGTAGGATTTGCAAGAAAAATAGTCGAAATAGTTTCGAAAAAGTTAGAAGATAGAGAGAAATAACTGTCTGTCAAAATTTTTCCTATTATCTAAGGCTCAATCCTTACTGGCGTTCCAATTTTTACTTTTTCTTTTAGCTCTAAGATATCCTCATTCTTCAATCTGATACAGCCTTCAGTTGCCATTTTACCAATCGATTTTGGATCATGGGTTCCATGGATACCTATTCCTTCCCATGTCTTACCCGATTTTGTCCTGTCTGCCCCTGTATATAATCTTAGGAACCAAGGACCATAAGCTCCGGGTATTGGCCCTTTGCCATCGCCAAAATCATGGACCCAAGATCTGGAGTCTTCTATACTATTTATATAGAAGTCTCCTTCAGGTGTTCTACAATCTCCAACCCTTTCTTTGTCGCCTGGATTCTTACCAATAGCGATTGGATAGGTTTTCACAAGGAGATCACCTTTATAAAGGTAGAGCTTAAAATCACTTTTCTTTATAAATATACGATAGTCATTGTAAAGGGCATTGTTATAGGAAGGAGGAATCACTACAATAGTATTGTTGTAATTATTATCCATTCTTTCTTTGATCTCCTCCTTACCAAAGATCCTCCTTATCTTTCTTACCTCTTCTAATCTATCTTTTGGGAAAAAGATATTGATGATCCTATACTCATTTATATCGTTATCGCCTAGTAGTATAATGGGATTTAATCCTTTAAAATCTCTAGATATCCTTTTCCTTAGGCTTTTATAGCCATTTTTATCCAATATGAATATAACCTTTCTATTTCCCATTTGCCTACTTAGGCTCTTTATAGAATCTATGCCAAGAATAATCTTTACACTATTGGATAAATTTTTATCCTCTCTTATCAATGCAAAGGGGAGTAATTCCTTAAGCTCTTTAATCTCTTCCCCTCTGTTAGATGGGATGATAATCTCAGATCTTAGTTTAACTCTATACTCTGGATGATCTTTAGGTTCTAGAACATTAAATCGAGTATTATCTATCTTACTAACCAACTCTTCAGCTATCCTCTCTATATTAATTACCTTAGAGAATTCTGAACATCCGTTGTATACCTCTATATTAATTTTCTTTGATAGAAGAAATTTACCAGGTATAGATCTAAAAAAGATTACAATGAGTAAGCCTGATAAGAGAAGAATAAATAAGGTAAGCCTTATCTTAAAGATCCTCCTACGTCTTCTAGAAATTCTCCGAATACCCATCCCTCATCTCCTTTTTTCGTCTTAATGTAACACCAAGGTTTATCTGATATGCTTTTTACTGCATAGACTGGAATCTTCCCAGTAACCTTTCTGTTTTCAATCTGGACAGACACTATATAGTAAGGGTTTTCCTGCTTAACTATTAGAAGAGCCTTACCACGGTCTAAAGTGATAGATTCACCATTTAGAGTAACTAGGGTAACTCTATCTATAGTGATTGCCTCATTAGAACCTTTAGATACCCATTTGCCAAATACTGAGACCTCTTCTCTATACTTTAGGATTTTAATAGTCTTGTAATTGATAGAGGGTCCCTCTCTTAAGAAGACATCTCTAGCATTTATATGGGTTTCAATTGGCTTTTGGAATCCTATATAATTTGGTGGTAAAATACCTTGGATTTTGACATTAATAGTTACGGATTTTGATTCCCCTTTATTTTTAGCACGATCGAAGGCTATAGCCTTGAAGACATACTTTCCTTCAGCTCTAATCTTATACTCAAACAAGATTTTATTGTTTTTATAGGAGGATTTTATCTCAGAATCATTGAGGAAAAGTACTATTCTGTCTAAAAATTTATTATCCTTTGCCTCTACCTGTATAATCTCTTTAGCTACCGGATTTTTAGCGCTTAAGATAATCTCTTTATTTTTAATCGGACGAGTAATAAAAACATTAGGTGGCTCCCAATCTAATATATATCCCTGTAGGTATAAGAAACTTAATATGCCTACAATAAATAGAATAAGGATTAAGACTATTACCCATATATTAATACGTCCAGCTAACTCATCCTTTGAAGTCATAATTAAAAACTACTGTATCCTTTTTGAATATTATAGTTTCTTTCTCACCTTTTGAAAAGACTATTAGCAAAAACTGTATTTATTATATAGACTTATCTATATTGTTTATGTTGTTCTTTTATTAGTCTTAGTACCTCCTCAATGATTAGATTTTCTGCCCTTTTATCTAATTTACTACTTCTAGCAAGCCTAGTTTCATAACCCCCCTCATCGAACGCCCTCTCTGTTGGTATATAGCCTGAATATCCATTAGCAAGAGATACTACACCGGTGTAACGAAAAGGACTGTTTCTTTTTATCTTTAATCCAAGCTCCACAAATGGCTCCCCAGCAATTCCAACTAAGACTAAATTACCTAAGGCTATTACCTGAAGTTCTAAATCTTCAAAGTCTTTATCAAGTTGTGATAGTAGTAAAACCTCTTGTGCATAAGCTCTTTCTACCTCCATGCTTCCCTTTGCCAAGTCAAACGCAGTAAGTTCCTTAGAATGAGACTCTATATGTCTACTTAAGAGTTCTTTTGCTTTTTCGATCTCTTCTTTTGATGGCTTCCTTATTGGAATCTTTATAATGGAACTATTTATCTTTAGATCTGCCTCTAAAGGTTCTATTCTATCTAGGGTTCTTATTATCTCTTTTACCAATATCTTGCCAATCCTTTTAGCCTCTTCGTATCCTACTTGGGGTGTTGGGTCTTTTACATCTACATGGTTTATATCTCCTTCTGCACCATTTAGGAAAAGACTTGGTATATCTCCAAAATGTTCTTTAATGTATTTTGCTATTACACCCGGATAATCACTAGAAATTCCTGTCCCACCAATGGTATCAACGTGATTAGTATAGTTTGTTATAAGAGCTATTGGATTTCCCAGCCTTTCCTCTATAAGTATTAGGAGTAACTCTGGATCTACAGGACCTGCAGGTTTTACTATATTGGGATTTAGTTTACCTGGGTTTGTGATAACTGAGCCATCATTCATAATATACCTGCGGTTAAATATTATAGAACTTTCCTCTCCTCTTCCTATCTTTATAATGGCTTCTCTAAGATTTCTCCTTGCTATAGCAATTCCAGAGGCTATTCTTCTTACCATAACATCTATATAGGCTGGATCTATCTCTCCAGCTAGAAGGCCAGTAGTTACAGGTCCTGTATGGGTATGGGTAGCGGATATCATAATATTATCTTTTGGAATACCACTCCATACCGATGCCAATTCTCTTATCCTCAAGACAATCTCCCTTGGTATTACACAGAGGTCACAAGACGTAATTGCTACCTCAGTTGTCTCTGTCTTTAATACAACTGTCTTTGCATAAAGATTATCTAAGATATCATCAGCCTTTCTTACATTGAAATACCCTGCTAGGTCTACCCCAAGAGGAGGAGTTATATCTACCTCATATGCTCCTACTAATAATCTATTTTGCATAGGCCTTTGCTACCTTAAGGATTGCTTCCCCAATGAGATACATATGTTCATCTTGTAATGTGGGCCATATGTGAACAACAAATGTCCTTTCTTCTAGCCAGGCACAGTTAGGACAGAAGACTTTATCATACTGAACCGACTGTGGATTTGTATATTCTTTACTTCTGAATGGGAATTTAAATCTTCCAAAACCATTATGGTTTATATAAGCCTCTTCTTTATATGATTGTGGCCAGAACTCTCTCCATGCATATACCCCTTCTGCTATTACTGCATCTAAGAATGTCTTCTTGTCACATCTTAAGGCGTCAAGGTTTAGTACTATAGGGTATACGTAGTATCCATTCTTCCTCTCTGGTGTATCTAGTGGTAATGTCAATATCTGTGGACAGTCTTTTAACATCTCTGTTAAGATCTGAGCATTTCTCCTCCTTCTAGGCAGATTCCATGTGTCAATCTTTTCTAAAGCCTTTATCCCTATAACTGACTGCATCTCTGTCATTCGATAGTTAAATCCAACCCTTCTATGTATATAAGGTAGAGCCTGTTCCATCTCTAGTAAACTCATTCTTTTTCTCACATCATAACCATGGTCTCTAAAAGAGCGGGCTTCCCAAGCTACATCTTCATTATCAGTTGTTACCATACCTCCTTCTCCACCAGTAGTGAATGTCTTATTTTGACAGAAACTAAAGCATCCTACATCTCCTATAGTTCCTACCTTCCTACCTTTGTACTCTGCTCCATGGGCTTCTGCTGCATCCTCTATAACATAGAGGTTATATTTCCTAGCTATAGCCATAATCTTATCCATATCACATACTATTCCATAGAGATGGACTGGTATTATTGCCCTTGTCCTTTCCGTAATCTTTCTCTCTATATCGTCAGGATCTATGCAATGGTCCTCCTTATTTACATCGGCAAATACAGGTATAGCTCCTGCCTGAACTATACAGAAAGATGAGGCAATAAACGTATAAGGAACTGTTATCACTTCATCTCCAGGACCAATATTTAATGCACCAAGAGCGGTATGAAGGGCGCTAGTTCCGCTTGAGGTGGAGATTGCATATTTTGTTCCGCACCACCTTGCAAATTTCTCTTCAAATTCCATCCCTTTTGGCCCAGTCCAATAGTTCACCCTACCACTTTTTAAAACTTCTACTACTGCCTGTATAGTTTCATCGTCGAACCAGGGCCATGTTGGAAGCTTCTCTTTAATGACTGGCTCTCCACCTTCTACTGCTAATTTCTGATTATTCATACTATTCACTCCCTTCTTAATGTTATCTGTACCTTATTTTTACTTGACTCATAACATGCCTCTATAACCCTTAAACTCCATAATCCTATCTCTCCGGAAACTGGAGGATCCTTATCCTCTTCTATAGCTGATGAGAATGCTTCTATCTCTGCCTGATAGATGTTTACAAATGGAGCCTCTATCTTCATCCCTACTTCCATCTCTCTTATCTGAGAGGCATCATAACCTTTTGAGTCCTTCTCTAAGAATGCTACCATCTCTCCATAAGAAGATTGGCCTATTGTTCCTTCAGCTAGGAGACTGCCCTTTGTCCCATAAATTTCTAGTCTATTTTTGCTTGAGTTGTCTGGAATATTGAAGTAACTGTCTATAACTCCATGGGCTTTATTCTTGAATCTTACCATTACAACACTTGAATCTTCTGATTTATAGTTATGTATTACATTATCGGCAAAGCAGGATACTGTTTCTATCTCTGTATCTAGTATATACTCTAGAAGGTCAAGGCAGTGGCTTCCCATATCTATTAGTGATCCTCCACCTCCTAGTGTAGGATCCTGCCTCCAAGCCCCTTGAATAGGTGGATACCAACAGGAGAGTTGTGCCCTAGCAAAAACAATCTCTCCTAGTTCTCCATTCTTTATCATCTCTCTAGCCTTCTTATGCAAAGAATGGAATCTCATCATATAACCAACGCCAAGCTTTACATTATTTTTCTTGCAGATATCTATAGCAATCTCTGCATCTTTCGAGTTTAAAGCCAAAGGCTTTTCACACAAGATATGCTTACCAGATATAGCTGATTTTATGACCTGTTCCTTGTGGAGATATACGGGAGTTGCTATATACACAGCCTGAATACGACTATCATTAAGTATATCTTCTATATCTGTAGAATACTCTAATCCAAACCTCTCTCCAACCTCCTTTGCCTTATCCTTATCTATATCCATAACTGAAATCAATCTAGCATTCTTTGCCTTTGTAAGCCCCTCAGGGATTGTCCTTCTGGATGCAATCCCTCCACATCCAATAACTCCCCAATTAACCATAAAGACCTCCTATTTTAGAATATCCTTAATCTTAACTGGCTCTTTTCTCTCCCTTGACCTTATTCCTGCAATAATAACCTTAGTAATTTCTATAGTTTCTTCAAAAGGATAAGGCCTTTTACCAGTTTTTATAAAATCGATAAATATTTGTAGCTGTTTTTTAAACATATAAAAGCTATCAGATATTATTATGCTTTTGGAGTTATTTTCTCCAACTATATCGTATTTGGAGAGTCGAGCAGGATAAATTACGTTTATTATAGCTTGTCTCCCGTCCTTATATCTTAAATAAACTATGTTATTTTTCTCATCCCCTAAATTATTCACCTCTTCTATCCCATACCCCATTAATTGACATAATCCTTCTATACAGTGAACCCCATACTTTTCCCAGCTCTTATTTATAAGCCCATCAACAAATAAGATATTTCCTAATTCTTTTCTGTCTAGTTCTTCTATCTCTTTTGCATATCTATAACTAGAAGAGGAAAGAATTGGTTTCTCTTCCTCAAAGAATCTTATAAACTCTTTTAGGTCACTTTCATTGTCAGTAAGAGGTTTATCTATAAATATTGGAATGTCTCTTTTGATGAAAGGTAAAGCTAACGAGAGATGTCTTGAACCAACATCTTCTCCTATAATTACAGCATCTACTTTCCCTATAACATTTTCAGGTCTATCTACAACATTTTCTATAAGAGAAGTTTCCGCTATACGCTGAGCCTCCTCTTTATCTTCTGCCCATATATGTGTCACTTTTGCTCCATGAATCCCTAGATTTTCTCTAGGCTGTTTTGAAAGATACTCATAGATGATGGGAAAGGGACATTTTTTCATCATCTCCTCATTATAACCACCATTTATGATTGCACTCCAGGAGTAGGGATGGCCATTTCCCTCGCTCCTTCCCAACATAGCGATCTTAATCATCTTATCCCTCCAAAGCTAAAACCAATACCTTCATATTCCCTTTTTAATTTTAAAAATGAATCCCTCAAGAATATGATATCAGCACCGTTAGTTATAAATAAGTACCCTAAATCTAACAACCTCTTTGTCTTTTCTGTATTAATTCCTGGTGCTCCTACAAATTTCCCATATTTCTTTGCTACATTTCCTACCCTTTTTAACACCTCCCAAATTTCAGCTCTATCTAATTCTCCAGGAAATCCTAGTGCTTGACTTAGATCTCCTATTCCTACAAAGAAGATATCAAACCCTGGTAATTTTGCTATATCCTCTATGTAAGGAATTACTTCTGGGTCTTCGATTTGAAAGGCTAAGAATGTTTCTCTATTAGAAAATTCCAAGTAGTCACTTAAGTTCATTAATCCCCAGTCAGCATCAGCATTAACCCCATCTAATCCTCTCCTCCCAATAGGGAAAAACCTAGTAGTTTCTATCCAAAATTTAGCCTCTTCTAAGGACCTTATGTGAGGGACCATTATTCCCTTTGCTCCCATTTCTAGGGGTTTTATGGCTGAAGTATATCCGCTTTTCCCAATACGAACCATACTATCCATACTAGTCAATCGAGCAGAGGTAATCATACTATAAAGCGTCTCCTGATCTGACCAAAGATGTTCTTGACATATCCAGATACAATCAAATCCAATAAGCCCAATCAATTCTATAATAGCAGGGTCTTTAAAGTTAGCTTTAGTACAGAGAACAGGTTCTCCCCTTCTTAATTTCTCTAATACTCTACTTTTTTGCATATGTATTCACCTTTCTCTCTTTTTGAAAAGATTTTACATTTAGAGCTACTATCAGTGCTTCCTTGGCTTCTTCTATGCTAGTTGAAAGCTTACTTTTTCCATCTACTGCATCAAGAAATTCATTGGCTTGAAAGATGTATGGGTCGTCACTAGTAAAATTATAAGATGCTATTTCTTCCCATTTATTCTCATCACTATTACAGAATGTTATCTTATGAGATCCTCTATTAACTGTGCATCTTAAATTCCCTTCATTACCTATAAGTTCAGTCTCAGTTATATTAGGTTTCTGAAATTGGTTCACAAAGATATCTACTAAAGACCTGTTTTTAAATCTAAGAATAATGATCGAGCTATCTTCAACTTCAACCCCTTCGAGTTCTAGATGGTCGTAAAATCCTACCGAGTCTTCTATCTCTCCCCAGTAGTATTGGGCAAGATTTATAGCATGTGTAGCAGCATCTAATATGCATCCTCCCCCAGTCTCTTCTTTAGCATAGTATATATTACGATAATCAGGCCTATATTTAGGGAATTCCTGAGACATATTGAGCCTTCCCATCTTTAATACCCCAATAATACCTCCTTCTACTAACTCTTTTAATCTTCTATAAGAAGGAAGACTTCGACGTACATATGCTACTCCTGCTATAATCCTTTTCCTATTTACTAATTCTATAAGTCTATCTACATCAACTAAATCTACTGAGAGAGGTTTCTCTATTAGACAAGGGGTATCATATTCTATACAGCGAATAGCCATAGGTACATGTAAATTGGCAGGTGTGGCTATTAATACTCCATCAAATTTTCCTAAAGGGATATCATTAAAGGATAAGAATGTCTCTTCTATTTTGTAATGACTTTTCAATTCTTCTAATCTTTCTTTTCTAGAATCGCATACAGATATCTTAACTCTGCCAGTAGCTAGAAAACAGCGTATATGCCTTTCTCCTATACCTCCTCCACCAACTATTAGTATATGTTTCATTTTGCTGTATACCCTCCATCCACAACAATGTTTGCTCCAGTTATATAAGCTGAAGCGTCTGAAGCCAAAAATATTACTACTCCTTTAATATCTTCTCCGTTAGCCATTCTTCCAAGGAATGTCCTTTTGTTATATCTTTCAACAAATCTTTCATTTTGCCCTGCATATAATCCACCTGGGCTTATGCAGTTTACCCTTATATTGTAAGGACCAAGTCTTGCAGCAAAATATCTTGTCAAATTTATAAGCCCACTTTTATGGAAGAAATAATCTGGAGGAACATCCATTTCTGTTCCTTCGTATAAAGTAAAGTCGGGACCTACTATTCCTTGAATAGAAGATATATTTATTATTGAACCGTACCGTTGCTCCTTCATAACCTCCCCGATAATTCTTGTTAGATTAAAAACCCCTACTGCATTTACTTCCATCGATGTTCTAAATTTTTCTATCTCATCGTAGTAACTCTTCATAGGTCTTAGAACAGCATTATTTACAAGTATATCTATCCTTCCTTTTTCTTCAATAATTTTTACTTTTAGATCATTTATACTTTCCTCTTTTGCCTGATCAAATTTTATCGCCTTTACTTCATATCCTTTTTCTTTTAACTCTTCTGCAAATTTCCCAGATCTTTCTATATTTCTAGATGCAATATAAACAGATGCACCAGCCTCTCCAAGACCTTCAACAATAAATTTCCCATAAAGGCCTGCTCCTCCAGTAACAATCGCTACTTTTCCAAAAAGAGAAAATCTTTCAAGTATTCCCATAATTTCCCTCTATTTATTTCCAAGGTAAATATTCCTTTGCAGTATTATATATTGCCATTATATTTTCTGGAGTTGTATCTCCCTGAATTGCATGAGCAGGTGCAACTATATATCCCCCATCACTTCCTAGTATCTCCATCAATCTTGCTGTCTCTTTATAAATCTCTTCTGGGGTCTCAAATGGTAACAGCTCTTGTACATCTATTCCGCCATGAAAAACAAGTTTATCTCCAAATTGCCTTTTTAGATTTTCTGGGTCCATACCCTTAGCCTTTGGTTGGATAGGGTCAAGTATATCAAGTCCTATTTCTATAAGGTCATCTATTATGGGTATGATACTACCGCAGGAGTGGTAAAATGTAATAAAACCCATATCCTTAAATGTGCGGATTAATTTTGCGCTGTAAGGCTTTATGTATTTTCTCCATAGTTCTGGTGAAATCATCATCCCTTTTTGTGTTCCTAGGTCTCCTCCGCTTCCAATAATTGTAATTTGCCCATTGGACTCCTCTATGGCCTTTAATGCACGCTTCAAATAAAAATCTGTTACATGTGAAATAATAGCCTCTGCTATCTCTGGACGCTCTACTAGATCTATTAGGAAATTTTCTAAACCACGAATATACCATGGGGTCTCAAAAGAACCACCGGCAAAAAACATAACTGCGTACCTTTTATCTTTATTAATTTGAGCAATTTCTTTCTTTAGATGAGAAAAGTCAAACCAGTCAATGCTAGGCCAATTGTATTCTCTTATCTCCTTTACTGTTTTTGCTTCTGCCAGTGGGTAATAGACGATTTCGTTGTATGAGCCAAATTTATGTCTTTTAGGAGCCCATACAACACCGAATATATCGGTTCCAGGATTAGCATTTATTCCTGCTGATGGGATAAGTCCTTTTGGCCCTATGTACTTACCTGTAACTCTTCTAATATCAACTCCTAGATATCTCAAAAGTTCTTCGTCGCTCTCTATGGAGAGATGTTTTTTCAAAGAATTATGTGCTTCAGGTGTAGCAATGTAGTCAATAGGTAACCTATCAGAACGTTTATGCTTCACACTGTTAATGATTCTTTCTAAAGGTTCCATATATCCCTCAATTAATCTTAAATTTTATATATACTACTGGCTATAAATTCCGTTTCTTCGCTATCATGAAAATAATATACAGTTAATATCTCTCCGGTATTTAGCTCTATAGAACTAGGATAACCGAGATCTTCATGTAATCCATCGCTTCTTATTATAATCTCATTCTTTAGATCCCAGGTTTTTCCTTCATCATAACTTATACAAGCCCTTATCCCATAAGGTGGTCTACGATATCCATAAGAACATAAGATTCTTCCGTCTTTAAGGACCAAGAGATGGGCAGGAAATCCCCAGATCTCTGTTTTTTTAGGGATACTCCAAGTATTTCCTCCATCAAGTGATTCTGATTGCCATAGATATTGTTCTACCCCATAAACTCTCATCATGCATATAATCTTTCCAGAAGGTAACATTGTTAAAGCTGGCTCTTGGAAATCCATATTTCCTAGAGGATCAAATGCTACCGTCCTAAAATCTGTCCAGGTTGAACCTTTGTCTTTTGATTTTAAGATAAAGGCTCTATGCCTTTCTCCTATCTTTGCTCCATACATAGGTATAAGGAGTGTCCCATCGTTTAATTCTAAAATGGCATCGGATGTTCCGCTTAATTTAAAATCTGGAACTTCTACCTTAGTTAATTCTTTTTCCCAAGTATATCCACTATCATAAGACCTAACAATAAATGTTCCTAAAATCTGATGATTAAATGGTTCTTGTTTTATTACCTTCCACTTAAAGAAATTGCATATAAGACTTCCATCAGATAAAGCTTTAATAGATGGATCCTGAATACCATCCTCATCGTCGTAAACAATAATCTTTCCTTCCCATGTTTTACCATTATCTTTAGACCTTATAGCTACTGCTCTAGATGTAGAATCTATATGAGTGGCAATTTCTCTTCTAACTGCTTCTCTAAATGTCACTATTATCTCTCCATTTGGAAGTTTTTCTATGTCAGGGAAGGCACTATAAGAATTTTCATCTTTATACACTATAAAGTGTTCCATATCGATAACCTCCTTTTCTACTTATTTAGAATAAGGATCCGCAGCATCGCGTAATCCATCTCCTAAAAAATTAAATGAGAGTACTGTGATAGCTACAAATGCTCCAGGGATTATTAACCAAGGACAATTGGCTAATGTGTGAATTGATTGGGCGTCTTTTAATAAGACCCCCCAACTTATAGCTGGTGGTTGTAACCCTAAACCTAAAAAACTTAAAGATGTCTCTCCTAAAATCATCCCAGGGATAGACAGTGTTATAGAAGCGATTATATGGCTATAAAATGATGGTAAAAGATGTACAAAGATTATTCTTAACTCACTAGCTCCAGACAATTTTGCAGCCATAACAAAATCTTCTTCCTTTAAAGACATAAATTTCCCTCGTGTTACACGAGCTAATCCAGGCCAGCCTAAAAGCGAGAGTATTACAGTAATACCGAAATAAACCTTAATAACTGGCCATTGAGAGGGTAAGGCTACACTTAATGCCATCCATAAGGGTAAGGTAGGAATACTACTGAGAAACTCTATGATCCTTTGGATTACCATATCTGTGGTTCCCCCAAAATAACCGGAGATTCCTCCAATAAGGATCCCTAAAAAGAGACTGATAGCTATCCCTACGAGCCCAATAGATAATGAGATCCGAGCGCCATACACAATACGTGAAAATAAGTCTCTCCCCATCTTATCTGTTCCAAAAAGGAAAAGTCTTCCTTCTCCTTCTACACCAAAGATATGGATATCTGTGGAGAGAAATCCCAATAACTTATATGGCTCACCACGGGACAGAAATTTGATAAAATATTTTTTTGATCTATCTTCTGTATAAATTTCGTTGAGAGTTAAAGGATCAAATATCTTGTCTAGCTTATATACAAAAGGTCTAAGATGGAATCTACCTGATTCATCAACGAAATAAATGCGTGTAGGGGGACAATAGGTATAGAGGGTATCTTCTTTGTTAGGATTATAAGGAGATATAAATTCGGCAAAAATAGCAGAGAGATAAAATACTAAGAGGATAGCTAAAGATATTACTGCTACTTTATGTCTAAGGAATTTCCACCAGACAAGTTGCCATTGAGAGGCTGTAAATATTTTTTCTTCAACCTCATTTTCTTTCAATTTATCCTTGTTCTCCTCTATAGACATCCATTAACCTCCTACATATATTTAATTCTTGGGTCTACCCAGACTAAGAGTATATCCGATATTAAGGTTCCTATTACAGTAAGAGAACTTAATATTAGAATGATACTACTTGCTAAAAACATATCTTGGCTTCTTAGAGAATCTATAAATACAGGTCCAAGTGTTGGAATATTAAGAATTAACGAAACAAAAAGCTCTCCACTTACAAGACTGGGTAGCATCCAACCTACAGTACTTATAACTGGATTAATTGCTATACGAAATGGATATTTATAAAGTAATCGTCTTTCTGGAAGCCCTTTGGAACGTGCAGTAATGACGTAAGGTTTTTGGATCTCATCTAAAAGATTATTTCTTACAACCCTTATTATACTACATGTTCCACCTAGACCTATTATGATGACTGGTAACCATATATGACCCAATAAATCTATAAATTTTGCGAAACTCCAAGAAGCTGTTTGGAACTCCTTAGAGAATAATCCTACTGCTACATTGCCAGTGCCAATAAAATAAAGCCATAAAGCTATAAGAGCAAGAAAGAAAGAAGGGATGCTTATGCCTAAGAATCCAATAAAAGAGAAGATATAATCCCAGAAAGAATACTGATGAGTAGCACTAAATACCCCTATAGGGATAGCAATAAGATACGAGAATATAAAAGAGAATAGAGATAGGATAAAACTACCTGGTAATCTCTGGAGTATTATCATCTTTACACTTGCATCCCACTGCATAGAATAACCTAAATCTCCATGGAGCAAATTTGTTACCCACCTAATATACTGAAGATACATAGGTTTACCGAGTCCGTATCGTTCTTTTAATGCTTCTATCTCTGCCGGATCAATATTAAGACCTGCTGCCGATAATCTTGCCATATATGTAGAAAGATAGTCTCCTGGAGGAGCTTGGATAATAATAAAAGATACTATTGATATACCAATTAGAGTAAAGAACATCATTACTATTCTCCTTATTAAAAAATCTGTCAAGTTATATCACCTTCTCTCTAAATCCTTCTCTTATAATAAGATGTTTCCGGATAAGGCTAAGCTTAGCCTTATCCGGAATAACTGAAAATTTCACTTCTTTATAAAGAATTGGGAGGGCGGAATAGAGAATAGTTCTGCAGGTATTGGTTCATTAGGTCTATTAACGTTTCTTATATAGTTCTTGAATATATACTGCTTTGCTATTTCAGGCTCATTAACAATTCCAATAGCCCAGATATTTTCTAGGTTTAACTTAAGAGCCTGTACTATTATGTTATTTCTCTTTCTAGTATTTGCCTCCTTTGATGCCTGGTCAAAGAGCTGTTTTAGTTTCTTAACATCCTGCGGAGGTTCTGTTCCTTCCTTCCCATCAGAATATAGGTACTTAGCCCAAGCCGGTGAAACTGTCCAAAATCTAGAAGCAGGCCAAAGTTCTCCTCTAGTAAGTACAGGTTGAGTGCATCCTCCTAACATTAATGCTCTCATAGCCATATCGTAATTATCTTCTTCTAGTAATCCAAACAATTGTTCTTCGGCTATGGGTTTATTTACTACTTTTATCCCTATATTTGCCCAATACTTCCTACAAAGCTCTGCTATCTCCACGGCTTCAAATGGCCAACCTGTAGTAACTAGTAGTGTTAATGTCAATTCTTTTCCGTCGGGTCTTAATCTAAATCCATCTTTGTCGCGTTTTGTTAACCCTATTTCATCTAAAAGCTGATTTGCCTTTGCAGTGTCGAACTGTGTATAATTCTTAGAGAGAGGGAAATCTCCATAATAAGGTGGCCCTGGTGCAAAAGTTGGTTGAGAAGGAATAGCTTGTCCTTTGAAAAGGAGTTTGTTTATCTCGTCTCTATTTATAGCTATAGATAGAGCGATACGGAAACGTTTTTCGTTAAATAAACTACGTATTACAGTATCTTTGTGACCATAGTTAAAGAGGATTGTACCAAGGTTGTTGGGGGGCCAGATATATGGGATTAATCTATAATTGCCCTTCGTTCTATTTTCTATAATTACTGAATAACTTGGTAAACCTCCTACAAATGCAATAGCTGTATAATCAACCTCTCCTGCTAAGGTTTTAAGAAGATATGTCTCTGGATTCTGAATAACAGCATCTTCGATTTTATCAATGTATGGTAGTTGATTCCCAGCAGTATCTACCTTCCAATAATAAGGATTTCTCTTAGATATAAATACTGGCTCATTCATTGAAGTTACAGATACAAATGCACCTATAGTAGGGCATTCCGGATTAAGAAGGTTACTAGCCTTGGTATAAAAAAGACTTCTCCAGTTATCAACTCCTTCTTTTTTCATTAATTCCTTTAGCTTGTCTGTAGAAGTATACTTTGGATGGAACTGTTTTAAGTAATGAGAAGGAGAGGCAGGTAAAGTTGTACACATAGCATCTAAAAATATTCCAGAGGGTTCATCGAAGGAGAACTCTACTACATAGGTTCCAAGCTTTCTAACCTTAGCTAACTTTCCCCTAGAAGTTAGATATGCTGGTTTACTTGGGGATAATTCGTCATTTTTAATAATATCTTCATACCAGAATATTATATTATCAGCAGTAAATGGTTGACCATCCGACCATTTCATTCCTTCTCTTAAGAAGAAAGTAAATACTCTACCTTCCTTAGTTATTTTCCAAGCTTTAGCTACATTAGGAAGAATTTTGTCCAGATATGGAGTAGAATAAATAAGAAATGGTTCGCTCATCCTGCCTCTCCAAAGACTAGGATACTGAGGTAGATGTAATAGGTGTAGAGTTCCTCCATATTGCCCAACCTCTTCTAGTGGTGTAAGAACTAGAGGTTCTTTTGGTAGTCTCTGTTCTACAGGTGGAAGCTTACCTTGTTTTACTAACTCTGCTAATTCTGGAGCTTCATTGTACTTTTTCTGAGTAAAAGCATTAGGCATAATTCCCACTACTAGCATTGAAATCAACATTACACTAATTAAAATGCTTAAAAATCTTCTCATAATCTTCACTTCCTTTCCTATTTTTAATAACTTAAACCTACCCTTTTAAGCCTCACCAAGCTTATAAGAAAATTTTTGTAAATTATCTAAATTACCCTTAGCTACCACCTCCTATATAACTATCTAATTTAGAGTAGAGTAAATCTTTTATTGCTAAGGTGGCTGATCCTATAGCACAGGCAAGAGATCCTAATCTTGAGATGACTATGTTTGGAATGGGAGGAAGCGCATGAAGCCTTATATTTCTTTTTAGTGGTTCCAATATAAGTTCTTCTGCCTTGGCTAACTCGTCAGCTAAGATAATTAATTCTGGGTTAAAGAAGTTTATTAGATTGGCAATGCCTATACCTAGATATTCACCCACCTCTTCAAATATGTTAAGTATAAACTTATCTCCGCTCTTACCAGTATTGATTATCTCTTCAAGCAACCTGCTTTCGTCTTTTGGATCAAATCCTGTATATGCATTATTCTTTACTCCCTCAAGAACCTTTTCTATTATCACCTCTGTAGATACGTATGCTTCGAGACATCCATAATTGCCGCATCTACATTGTTTCCCATCTTTTCCTATTACCATATGTCCAAACTCTCCAGCGCGGTCGTTAGGACCTGAATATATAGACCCATTAATGACTATTCCAGCACTTATACCTCTTCCTGCTCCTATGCATAGAAGATTGTCTTTCCCTATACCTGCGCCATACCAGAGTTCTCCCAAAGTTATCGCCCTTACATTGTCTTCTATAAAGAATGGTATATTTAGATTCTCAAAAAATTTATTTACATATACATCTTTCCAACCTAAAACTGCTGAGAAGATTACTTTTTTATTCTTTGGGTCTATGAGTCCGGGAATTCCAATTCCAAGACCTAATATCTTATTCTTATCTAAATTATCGATGAGAGAGTTATACAGTCTAATTATTTCACCAAATATATCCTCTGGGGCATATTTGTCTATATGGCTTTTCTTGCTCTTTATAATATCCCCGTTTAATCCTATAACTACTCCGGTTATATGATGAGAATCTATCTCTATCCCTACAGATAAGTGATTTCCATTACTCAGAGTAAGATTAATAGGTTTTCTACCCCTTTTTGAGATGTTTGCTGGGATCTCAGAGATAAACTCTGCCTTAATAAGTCTATCGGTTATGCTTGTTATAGTTGCAGGACTGAATAATGTCCTTTTTGCAATCTCATATCTATTAATGGGCCCATATCTTCTTATTATATCTAAGACTAACAGTATAGAAGACTCTCTGTTCAACCCTTGTTCAACAACCCTCCTTTATTTCATTTTATAAAATTATAATACTATTTTATTCTAATGTCAAGTGTTTTTATTTTAATTTATAAAATATTAATTAATTCGTAGTTAAATTACTTGACCTAAAATTCTAATTATAGTATCATACCAAACAAGATGCATAGTTCTAATAGGTTCCCCTATTGGGGATTAAAAGGGAAAGCGGTGAAAATCCGCTGCAGTCCCGCTACTGTGACTAGCGTTATGGGTTCTACATTATGCCACTGGGAAACTGGGAAGGCGTAGGACCTATGCTAGAAGCCAGGAGACCTGCCTATTAGGATATATGCCAGATCCTTCGAGGAAAGGAGGTTTGGCTTTATGGAGAGATTAAATAGCTCATAATATTTTCCCTTCTTGTTGCCTTAGGTATCTATTTCTTTTTGATGGGGTAATAACTGGGGGTAAATATTTGAGAAGGAGGGAAAATAATGAAAAGGATTATTTATGCTATAGGTTTATTACTGATTTTTGCTCTTATGACTAATATTGCTTTAGCTTTCCCTATTACTGTTAAAGATGATGTTGGGCGGAAAATAACAATTACTAAAGAGCCACAGAGGATTATCTCTACTGCTCCATCGGTAACTGAGATATTATTTGCTCTAGGCTTGGGCGAAAAAGTAGTAGGTGTTAGTACCTTCTGTAACTATCCGGAGGAGGCAAAGGCAAAGGAGAAGATTGGAACATTCCAAAGTCCAAATATTGAAAAGATTCTTTCTCTAAAGCCAGACCTTATAATAGCAACTGGTGGAGTTCAGAGACAAACAGTAGAGAAGCTTGAACAGCTTGGAATTCCAGTTTTTGTTTCTTACCCTGGGACTTTAGAGGATGTTATAAAGAGTATCTATACGATAGGTCGTATCTGTGGTGCAGAGAAGAATGCTAAGGATTTAGGCTTTGAACTAAAGCTTAGGATAGCTAAGGTTACTAGTAAAGTAGCTAAGGCTAAATCTAAACCCAAGGTTTTCTTTGAACTCTGGCATGAGCCATTAATGAGTGCAGGACCTGGTAGTTTTATAGATGATCTTATAAAGAAAGCAGGTGGGATAAATATAGCAGGTTCTGCAAAATCTGCCTATCCTATTTTTAGCCTTGAACAGCTTGTAAAAGAGGATCCTGATATAATAATAGGCGCAGAATCTAGTATGAGTGGTGATCCTTTAGAGATTTCTAAAAGACCTACTTGGAATAACTTAAAGGCAGTAAAGAATCAGAAGGTATATAAGATAAACGACGATATAGTATTTAGGTCTGGACCAAGATTAGTATTGGCTCTTGAGATCATAGCTAAATACCTCCACCCAGAACTTTTTAAGTAGCTATTATAAAATAGGGCGGTATTTAAATACCGCCCTAAGATATATTTTAGGAGATGTAATATGAAAAGGGCAAAGAGTATCATGATTCAAGGAACAGCTTCTTCTGTAGGGAAAAGTCTTATAGTCACTGCCTTATGTAGGATATTTACTTTAGATGGTTTTAGAGTAGCTCCATTTAAATCGCAGAATATGGCGTTAAATTCTTTTATAACCATAGATGGCAAGGAGATGGGAAGGGCACAGGCGGTACAGGCAGAGGCATGCAATATAGAACCTTCTGTCCTTATGAATCCTATACTACTTAAACCCTCAAGTGATATTGGTAGTCAGGTGATAATAAAGGGTAAGGTCTATAAAAATATGACTGCAGAGGAATATCAAAGGTTTAAACCAACCCTTAGAGAGATTGTAAAGGAAGCCTATGAGGAATTAGCCAATAAGTACGATATAGTTGTGATAGAGGGGGCAGGAAGTCCAGCAGAGATAAATCTTAAAGATAACGACTTAGTAAATATGGGAATGGCTGAGATAGCAGATTGTCCCGTTCTCCTTGTTGGGGATATAGATAAGGGAGGAGTATTTGCCTCTATTGTTGGCACTCTTGTTTTATTAGACCAGAGAGAAAGAAAAAGGGTTAAGGGGATAATAATAAATAAGTTTAGAGGTGATGTTGAGATACTCAAGCCTGGTCTAGCGATGTTGGAGAGGATAATAAAGAGGCCAGTTTTAGGTGTCATACCATACTTAGATATTCATATAGATGAAGAGGACAGTGCAACAGACTACTTGAGGGTTTCTAAGAATACTGGCGATATAGACATAGCTATATTATATCTGCCACACATATCAAATTTTACTGATTTTGAGCCATTTTATTACATAGAAGGGGTAAAGATAAGATATGTGTATAATACAGACACATTTGGCAATCCAGACGTAATTATTATCCCAGGTACAAAAAATACTATAGGTGACCTATTGTATCTAAAGGCTAATGGTTTATATGAAAAGATAAAAGAATATGTAAAGGACAATGGTATGGTTATAGGGATATGCGGAGGACTACAGATGTTAGGTAAGAAGGTTATTGATCCGTATAATATTGAATCTGAGATAAAAGAGAGCGAAGGGTTAGGACTTTTAGATATAGTTACTGTCTTAGAGAAAGAAAAGGTTACTACTCAGACATTAATTAAACTGGAAAATACTCCATATCTATTGAGAGGCTATGAGATCCATATGGGAAGAACAGAGAGTATAGGAAAGAATGCTATTCCTTTTTCCCGTGTTGTAAAAAGGGGAGAAATAGAGTACAACGAGATAGATGGGTATATGTCTCTCGATGGCAGAGTATGGGGGACGTATCTACATGGAATTTTCGATAATGAGGACTTTCTTGAAGGATTTATCTCTTCTATATACAAGAGAAAAGGGATAGAAAAAAAGGTAAAGATTGAACCATTAAGGGATATAAAGGCGACTAAATACGATAAACTTGCGATGGCTGTAAGAAATGCTCTAGATATGGATACTATATATGACATAATGGGTATCGGATGATCGATATAATCTTGGGTTATATAGCGGATCTTATATTTGGAGACCCATACTGGTTTCCTCATCCTGTAAGGATTATAGGTATATTTATATCATCCCTTGAGAAGTTACTTAGGGGTATCTTTCGTTCAGCTAAAGGAGAGAAGATAGCAGGATTTCTATTGGCAGGTGTTACTGTTATATTATCTTACCTGGCAGTATGGCTGATACTTAATATAAGTTTATCTATTAATATATTCCTATTCCATATCCTTAATATTATCTTTATATACACTACGCTCGCTACCAAATGCCTAGGGGATGAGGCGAAAAAGATATACAGATTTTTAAAATCTAATGATATAAGCAGTGCTAGAAGATCGCTGTCTTATATAGTTGGAAGAGACACTGAAAATCTTGATACACAAGGTATATCTAGGGCAGTTATAGAGACGGTAGCAGAGAATACCTCTGATGGTATTATAGCTCCACTATTCTACCTATTTATAGGGGGAGCTCCTTTAGCTATGGCTTATAAGGCAATAAATACGTTAGACTCTATGGTGGGCTATAAAAACGAGAGATATATCAATATAGGAATGGCTTCCGCACGTCTAGATGATATAGCCAACTTCTTGCCGTCTCGTATAACCGCTCTACTCATAATTATTTCATCGCTCTTTTTTAGATTAGATGCAAGAAGAGGATTATTTATAATGAAGAGAGATGGACATAAAAACCCGAGTCCGAATAGTGGATATCCTGAGGCTAGTATGGCAGGAGTATTAGGCATACAATTAGGTGGGCAAAATTCCTACGGGGGACGTATTGTAGAGAAACCTTACATAGGTGATCCTTTGGAGAGGATAACTCCTGAGCATATATTATTAGCCATAGGAGTAATGTATGGGACATCGATCCTCGGTTTTATACTTGGCTGTCTTATTAGATACTAGCTATGTTAGGGCATGGAGGAAATGTACATAAGTTTGCTAGGATTTTAAATAGGGACCCTTCGAAGATCTTAGACTTTAGTGCCAATATTAATCCATTAGGGTTTCCAAAGGGGCTTATAAAGCACCTATATAACTTATTACCTGATATAGTCTACTATCCAGACCCAGATTATGTGGAACTGAGAAGAGAGATAGCAAATTATATCGGCTTAAATTTGGATAATATACTAGTTGGAAATGGTGCTATAGAGATAATCTCTCTCTGTATAAAGACAGTTGGGAAAGATGTAGTTATTCCAATACCAACATTCTCTGAATACGCCCGTATCTGTAAGATAAATGAGTTAAATGTAGAATATTTCCCTATGAAAGAGAATTTTAAGCTAGATGTTGAAGCTCTAATTGGTGTACTTAGGAAAAAGAGATATGGGATGCTAATCCTTTGCAATCCAAATAATCCAACAGGAAGACTTATAGAGCTTTCTTCTCTTACACTCCTACTAGAAGAAACTTCTAAATTAGACATTTCGGTGATATTAGATGAGGCATTTATTGAATTTACAGAGGACTATCCAAGGCACTCAGCGGTAAATCTAGTTAAATCCTTTCAAAACCTATGTGTAATTAGATGTTTTACAAAATTCTTTGGAATGCCAGGCATGAGGCTTGGATACGCAGTAGCATCAGAAGAATTTATTGGTAAAATGAGAGAAAACTCTTTACCCTGGTCGGTAAATATACTTGCAGACCTAGCTGGTAGATATGTATTAAAAGATAGGGAATTTATGGAACAAACAAGAAGGCTTATCAAGTCTGAACGGGAATTTCTTTTAGAAGAGTTATCTAGTATCAAATGGGCACATCCATATCCAAGTTGGGGGAACTTTATCTTAGTAAAGGTTGATATAGACGTGTCAGTTTTAGAAAACTATTTACTGATAAGGGGAATACTTATAAGAAATTGTAAGAACTTCGATGGCTTAAATGAGGGTTATATAAGATTAGCGGTAAAAGATCACAGTAGTAATGTAAAACTCATTGAGGTCTTGAAAGATTTCTCTAATATATGAATAGAAGAGTAAAAGTCTACTGTCCAGGATCTTGTGGAGAGTTGATACAGGGATTGATAAAAGGTAAAGAACTTTTGATTTCCTATCCTATACAGTTAGGGACTACCCTCTATATCGAATTCACGAGAGAAAAGAGAAAAGTGAACTTTATGCCTAAGATAAAAGAGGCAATAATAAAGACCTTAAGATTTATTGGAATTTCAGAGGGATACATAGAAAATATAAGAATAGAAAGAGAATCTCAATTAGCCTTTGGAAAGGGGATGAGTAGTAGTACTGCTGATATTTCCTCTACCATACTGGGCGTTGGGATTTTATTCGATACCGAGTTTGATAATAGTACAATAGCAAAGATAGCGGTTTCTATAGAGCCTACCGATAGTATAGTATTTGAAGATATAACATTATTTGATTCTTTAAATGGAGAAGTTGTCTTGTCATTAGCTCCAGTGCCTTCTCTTAAAGTGATAGTACTCGAGGGTAAGGGATTTGTAGATACCTTAGGTTATCATAGTAGGACAGATATTAATCTATATTCTTATGCTAAAGAATGGGATGATGCATATTTAAAAATGGAGCATGCCTTGAAAAGTGGAGATTGGGCTAAGGTAGGGGAATCTGCAATAAGGAGTGCAAGGATACAGCAGAATATCCTTTCAAAACCCTATCTAGAGGAGATAATAGAATGCGCCCTAGATGCTGGGGCTTACGGTGTAAATGTCGCTCATAGTGGTACAGCGGTTGGCATCTTTATGGATGAAAAGATTGACGAATCTTATATATTAGACAAACTAGATAGATTAAAGATTATAGAAGCTTATGGTAGATGCTTTATAACTAAGATGGTAAGAGGAGGACCAAGAATATGTGAAATCTCATGATAATTGTAAATCGGGTAATAATATATTAAAAGATTTAAAATATGGTATATTTATAGTAAAGAGTTAATTATTTTTTATTATTTTTGGAGGTGTGGTATGTATCACAAAGGTTTTTGGGTTGCTTTATTATTATGCTTTATTCTTCCTTCCATCGGCTTTGCTCAGGTGACTTGGGAGAAGACCTTTGGGGGCAGTGGTTGGGATATGGGAATTTTTGTGGAGAAGACCTTAGACCAATGTTATCTCATTGGTGGTGAAACAAGGTCTTTTGGTTCAGAGGGTGATATCTATATATTAAAAATTGATGAAAATGGAAATGTCTTATGGGAAAAGAATTTTGGTGGGGATGAGTATGATTATAGTGAAGACATTGTAAGGACCTTAGATGGGAATTTTGTAATCGTTGGAAATACCTTTTATGGAGGAGAGACTGTAGAAGAAGATGTCTATATACTAAAAATAGATGATTCAGGTGATCTGATTTGGGAAAAGAGAATAGAGAGAAAAGGTTGTGATCAGGCTTTTTCTGTTCAAGAAGCCCCAGATGGAGGGTATATTATATGTGGAGGAACTAAATCGTTTTCTGAAGATTTCAATATATATGTATTAAAACTCAATAAAGATGGAGAACTTGTTTGGGAAAAGACTATAGGCAATGAAGAGGAAGAGATAGGAAGGGCAGTAATTTTAGTTGATGAGGATAAGTTTGTTATATTGGCTTACAGAGGGCAAGAGGAAAGTAGAGATATCTATCTAGTGTGCCTTGATAAGGATGGGAATATTGTATGGGAAAAGGTTATAGATATTGAGACTAGTATTTTCCCTATATCTATAGATAAAACATCCGACGATGGATATATAATTGCTGGCTATAAAGGCATTTTAGGTGAAAATTCCCCTTATATAGCGAAGCTCAATGATAGATGGGACTTAATATGGGATGGAACATTTGGCGGGGGAGGGATAGCCTCTTCTGTGAGAGAAACTATAGATAAGAATTATATTGTAGTAGGAAGTATTTATACATTAGAGGCTAATACAGATGTGTATTTGTTTAAATTGGATATTTCTGGGAATCTACTTTGGGAAAAGACTTATGGGGGAAGTGATGATGACCTAGGTATTTCAATCCAGTTAACCTCAGACGATGGATATATCATAATAGGACAGACTTTATCTTTTGGTAAGGGAGAATCAGACCTTTATGTATTGAAGGTTGATGCCGAAGGAAACCTTTTAGAAGATAAGTAGGATATTTGTAATACGGTTGCATTTTATCTGACCTAGAGATGAGATTGTCTTATGGGATACTGAGAAGATGTATATCTATACTCAGGATGAACCGTTCGATGGAGATAGGATTTATCTACCTAAGAGAAATCCACACTATAATGAATCAAATTACAAGGGGATTATCTCTATGTAGAGAGTAGTTTGTCATAATAAAAGCAGGATGACAAATTGTGCCTTTCTGAATAAAGAAAAGAGAAGAGAAAAACTTGAGGCAGAACTCAAGAGAATTTTAAGTATTCTAAAGACTCTTGATATAGAAAAGATTATCCTTTTTGGCTCTCTTGCAAGTAATAATATTTCCTCTACAAGCGATATAGACATTGTAGTGATTAGGAAGACTGAGAAACGTTTTCTAGATCGGTTAGAAGATATATGTAGCCGTAAAGCCTAGAGAAGAAATCCTAAAGTTTTTTATCACAGCAGAGTGCCGAGAAGGCATTAAAAGCGTTTCTTTATTTTAAGGGAATAGATGATGCACAAATGGCTATATCTATGGCTCAAAAGATATTAGAATTTGTAAAGTCAAAGCTAGAAGGTATAGTTTAGAGTTACTACTATAGATGGTTACCATTTTGTATTTTGTTAGACTTTAATACATTATATATAGGATTCTCAGAGATTTTTATGTTATAAAGCTCCTGTAAGGCTCTTTTTATCCTTCTTGGTCCATAACCATACTCATGTCTAAGTTTTAGTATGAGTTCTGTTATTTCATCTGTAAGTATAGTCCTTCTCTTTTTTGGGATTTTAGGCCTATCTTTCAAACCTTCCATCCCTTCTTCTCTATATCTTTTTTCCCATTTTCTTACTATCTGTCTAGAGACTCTGAATTTTCTAGCAGTTTCTGATACAGATTTACACGTCGTTAGATATTCTATGATCTTTAATCTTATTCTTGCTGGATCCTTACTATCTTTAATTCTTTCGAAGTATGATTCTTCTCCGAAAGCACAGCTCAGTATTTCTCTTTCCATATCCTCCTCCTGGTAACTATGTATTGTAATAACACGTTTAACTTGACAGACAAGTTATATTTTATTATTTTGTATACAAAATACAATACTTTATACAAAAATGCAAGAAGGGAGATTTGGATATGAGTAAATTACCAGGATATAAACGGAGAGAGGCTATAAATGCCTATATAATGTTGGCACCGTGGATTATAGGTTTTATAGCCTTTACTGCAGGCCCAATGATTGCGTCAATAGTGATAAGTTTTATGGAATGGTCTCTTCTTCAGGCTCCAAGGTGGATAGGATTTGAAAATTATAGATTTATGTTTAAAGACAATTTGTTCTGGGTTTCTCTCTATAATACGATCTATTATACAGTGATTGGTGTCCCTTTAAGAGTAATTGCTGCCCTTTGCGTAGCCCTTGCTATGAATCTAAAGTTAAGAGGGATATCAGTTTATAGAACCATCTATTATATCCCTTCTATTACACCTGCGGTGGCTAGCAGTATTATGTGGTTGTGGATTTTTAATCCCGATTTCGGACTTGCTAATGCACTTTTAGGATATATAGGAATCCATTCTCGAATAAGATGGATTTACGATCCTGCTTTGTCTAAGCCATCTCTAATACTTATGAGCCTTTGGGGTATAGGGGGAATGATGATTATATTACTCGCTGGTTTACAGGGGATTCCAGAACAGCTCTATGAGGCAGCAGAACTTGATGGTGCTGGGCTTTGGCATAAGTTTTGGCATATAACCCTTCCTATGCTTTCTCCATCTATATTTTTTGTTACTATAATGCAGGTTATCTCTTCTTTTCAAGTATTTACTCAGGCATATGTTATGACAAGAGGTGGACCAGCAAATAGTACTTTATTTATGGTTTTGTATCTATATCAGAATGGCTTTGAATTCTTTAGAATGGGGTATGCATCTTCTCTTGCTTGGGCACTGTTTATGTTTGTACTAGTTCTTACTATACTTCAATTTAGAGGTTCTAAATACTGGGTATTCTATGAAGGAGAATTGAGAGGGTGATTTTATGATGAACAAAAAAGAAAGTATAAAGACTAGAGAGATCGTTTGGAAAACTATAGCTTATGTAGTTATAACATCTTTTGGTATACTTCTTATAATTCCTTTTTTCTGGGCAATCAGTACCTCTCTTAAGCCTGCTGGCCAAGAATTTACCTATCCTCCTAAATGGATTCCAGAACCATTTGTATGGGAAAACTACAGAATAGCCCTTACTTTACTTCCGTTTGCTACCTTTCTAAAAAATACATTGATAATAACTATCTTAGCTACAATAGGAAGTGTCTTAACTGCTTCACTTGCCGGTTATGCCTTTGCCAGGCTACAATTCCCTGGAAAAAATTTCCTTTTTATGCTCTGTCTATCTACAATGATGTTACCATATGTAGTTACCCTCGTTCCCACATTTATACTTTTTAGATGGCTAGGTTGGGTTGATACATTGTATCCTCTCATTGTTCCATCTTGGTTTGGAGGAGGAGCATTCTTCATATTTCTATGCAGGCAATTTTTTATGACCCTCCCTTTAGATTATGATGATGCAGCTAAGATAGACGGGGCAAATGAATGGTATATATACAGTAGAATCATTATGCCTCTTTCTCAACCTGTAGTTATAACTATGCTTATCTTTAATTTTGTAAATCACTGGAATGATTTTATGGGACCATTAGTATATCTCCATTCTATGGAGAAGCGTACTATAGCCATAGGACTTAGGACATTTCTAACTAGTATGACTGAGAGATCAGATTGGAACTACCTAATGGCAGCATCTGTAGCAACTACAATTCCTATACTTGTAGCCTTTTTTGTAGCTCAGAAATACTTTATAAGAGGTGTAGTGATGAGTGGATTAGCTGGGAGGTGAGAGCTTTTAAGGGATAGAAATCTTTTGTTTTATCTTTATAGTTACCTTTAATCTTGATGAGGTATCTTAAGGGGAATAAGTTATAAATGAGATTTAGGAGGGTGAAAAGTTTATGAAGAGATTGTTGGTTAGTTTTATATGCTTATTATTAGCATTTTCTCTATCCGGAATTAGTTTTGCAAAGACGGTACTAAACTGGTTTGCACCAATGACTCCAGGACCAGAGTTAGATTTATGGAAGGGTCTTATAGCAGAATTTGAGAAAAGAAATCCTGATATAGAGGTAAAACTCAGTATAGAGCCATGGGGAGACTATTGGCCTAAAATTGCTACAATGTTTGCCGGTGGTCAGCATCCTGATATGGTTTGGATGCATTATTCTAGATTCAAGGATTATGCAGCTCAAGGTGCATTAAGACCTCTAGACGACTATATTAGAAGAGATAAGGCATTCGCTTCAGATTTAGCCCAAATTCCTGCGGTCTTAAAGAGAATATTTCAGCATGATGGTAAACAATACGTATTACCTAAAGATCACGGTGGAATAGCTGTCTGGTACAACATGGATATGTTTGATCAGGCTGGGGTTAAGTATCCTTGGCAGGGTTGGACTTGGAAGGATTTCCTTACTGCAGCACAAAAGCTTACTAAAGATTTTAACGGAGATGGAGTTATAGATCAGTGGGGTACTACAGATTTAATGTTTGGTGGTGAGCCCGCTTCTTGGTGGCACCATGAAATGGGTTGGGCTATGATTAAGTCCTTCGGTGGTGATACCTACAGTGATGATTATAAATCAGTCTTTATAGATAAGCCTGAGACTATAGAAGCGATTCAGTTTATGGCGGATTGTATCAATAAATATAAAGTAGCTCCAACCTCTGACCAGATAGCAGGACTAGGCCCTCCTTTTAGAATAGGTAAAACTGCAATGTCTTGTTTCCCACATGCAGCTGAAGGATACTGGATAAGATACGAGAAAAGGCCAGTTAAAAGATATGGTGTAGAATTCTTACCAAAGGGTAAAGGCGGTGTATGGTATGCACTTGGTGCTACTGGTTTTGCTATTCCGAGTGGAAGCAAGGCTCCAGACGCTGCCTGGAAATTTATAAAATATGCCCTTTCTAAAGAAGTAGCAGAGAAGGTAGCAGAGCATTACAGATGGGGTACTCACAGGATGGATCTTTGGGCTAAGAGGTTCGAACTTCAAGTAGAGAGAGGTATATACATTGAAGAGAACTGGAAGAGGGTTTGGGTAGATGCGGTAATAAATCCAACTAAGACTGGAGTACATCTAGGTTATGCTAGGATCCCTGCAGGTGCTGCTGAGATAAATACTATACTAAGAACAGAATTTGATCCAGTATATCTTGGAAAGAGAACTGCTGCTGAGGCAGCAAAAGCTGCAAAACCAAAGATTTTAGAGGTTCTCAAGAAGTTTTATAAGTAGTTAAAAATCCCCCGAGTTTTACTCGGGGGGATTAATATAAATCTTAAAGGAGGCAACGACTATGGCGATTGATAGAGAAAAGATTTTAGAAAAATTTGCTCCATTAAGAGTAGCGGATGTGTGTGATGCTATGGATTGGCTCATGCTGAGGAATATTGGTTTAATGTCAAGAGATATAAGACCATTATTTAGACCAGTAAAGGTATGCGGCATAGCAAAGACAGTAAGGTATGTCCCGACGAACAGGATAGTTCCAACAATGAGCCCAGAGGAGTATAATAAGTTTGTTGAGGATTGGTATGCAAATGTATGTACCTATCCTTTTGGAGAGATTATTGAGCCTGGGGATATAATAGTGATAGATGCCCATGACTTGGATGTGGGTTTATTGGGTTCAAACAATTCTCTGGCATATTTTAATAAAGGAGCCAGGGCATTAGTAACTGACGGTGGATGTAGAGATACCGATGAAGTTATAAAGGAGAGAGTACCTGTGTTTTGCAGGTATATATCCAGAACTATGGTGCAGGCTAGGATGGAGTTTGAGTCTATGAATAAACCTATAAATTGTGGTGGAGTCTTAGTAAGACCTGGTGATGTAATAGTAGGAGATGGAGATGGAGTTGTTGTAGTACCACAGGAGTATGCTTTAAAGGTGGCAGATATAGCATTAAAGATATTAGAGGAAGATAAGGTTGGTCGTAGAAGACTTTATGAGCAAGCTGGATTACCTTTAGATGAGACTGTACTATAGGTGATATCTAGGGGGAAGCTTATGGCAGAAATAAGAGTGGAGTATAAAAATCTAGATACATTGGTATATGAAGAGATAAAGTCTATGATCTTTCAGCAGAAGCTTCCCCCTAATTCTAAGATAGTAGAAGAAGAAATTTCTAAGCAGCTCAATGTAAGTAGAACTCCTGTAAGGACAGCCTTAACTGCTTTAGAAAAAGATGGACTTGTAAAGATAATTCCGAGGAAAGGTGCTTATGTAGTAAGCCTTGAGGTGGATGATATAGAAGAGATTTATGTTTTAAGGGAAGTTTTAGAAGGAGTAGCTGCAAGATACTCAGCGAAGAATGCTAATAGTTCATTTATTAAAGAATTAGAAAAGGCTCTTAATAATTATAGAACCGCTGTAGAGGATAAAGATTATAACAGCTGTATAAAATATGATGAGATATTCCATAATCTCATACATCATAGTAGTAAAAATAACAGGCTTATAAGTCACTTAGAGATTATAAAAAATCAGATACAACTCCTTAAATTTCGTTCTTCTCATATACCAGGAAGGCCTCTAAAATCCTTATCAGAGCATATAGAGATTCTTAATGCAATAAAGGAGAGGGATTCTGAAAAAAGTGAATTGGCTATGAGAACGCATATAAAGAATGCAAAAGAAGATGTTCTAAAATTTTATAGAGGAGAATTAAAATGAAGCCGAACGTAATAAAAAAGATCGAAAGGGTTAGTAAAGAGTTAATCGAAAGATTATCTCAGTTTTCCTCTGCTACAGTTTATGAGGCAAATGGTCAGAATGGGGCAATGTTTTCTTATATAAAGCCTATAGATGAAAGTATGAAGCTATGCGGTCCTGCAGTTACAGTTTTATCTCGAGCTGGAGATAACCTAATGATTCATAAGGCTATATCTGTAGCTCAGCCAGGGGATATCCTAGTGGTAAATATTGGAGATTATGGGGAGGCTGGAGCTTGGGGGGAAATAGCTACTGTAGCAGCGATGGAGAGAGGTATAAAGGGGCTAGTAATAGATGGTGGAATTAGAGATACTCAGGCTATAAAAGCTTTGGGTTTTCCAGTTTTTTGTAGGTCTGTGTCTATAAAGGCAACTACAAAGAAATTAATTGGTTATATAAATCATCCTATTACCTGTGGAGGAGTTATAGTAAATCCTGGGGATGTAGTCTTAGGAGACGCTGATGGCGTTGTAGTTGTAAAAAAAGAAGACGTGAAAGAGGTTATAAAGAGGGCAGAGGATAGAGAAAGGTTTGAGAGAAGAGTCATTGAGGAGTTAAAACAGGGTAAACTTACCCTTGATTTACTGAACTTAAGACAAGTTTTAGAAAGAGAGGGATTAACAGAAGAAGAATGAAAGATATAGAATTACAGACGGTTTCTAAGATAGATGCCGATCTATTAAAGAATTTTTGCTGTGATGTTTTATTAAAGCTTGGGATCACTAAAGAATCTGCCGATATAGTTTCAGATCATCTTGTATGGGCAGACCTTATGGGGATAAGCTCTCATGGAGTAACCCGCCTCGGTATATATGTAAAAAGAATACAAACAGGCTTAACAAATGCAAAACCTAACATTCATATTGTTAGAGAATCCCCCTCTATGGCGGTTTTAGATGGAGATAACGGTCTAGGCCAAGTTGTTGGGGTTAAGGCTGTAGAGTTGGCAATAGAAAAGGCAAATAAGGTTGGTGTTGGTGTTGTGGCTGTAAGACATACTACACATTTTGGGTGTGCAGGATATTATGCCCTAAAGGCTATAGAGAAAGATATGATTGGAGTAGTTATGTCAAATGCCCCATCTACTATGGCTCCTTGGGGAGCAAGGGTCCCATATCTTGGAACAAATCCAATTGCCTTTGGTATTCCAACTAGAGAGTTTCCTCCTATCCTTTTAGATATGGCTACTAGTATTGTTGCTAGAGGTAAGATTATTCTGGCAGCAAAAGAGGGAAAGACTATCCCTGAAGGGTGGGCTGTGGATCCAGAAGGGGAGTTTACTACTGATCCAGAATCTGCATTAAAGGGGGCGGTATTGCCTTTTGGAGGCCCTAAGGGTTCTGGCATAGCTTTAATGATAGATATATTAAGTGGAATCCTAAGCGGTGCAGAATTTGGTTCACATATAGGTTCTTTATATGATGATTTTTCAAAGCCCCAAAATGTGGGTAATTTTATTATGGTGTTTAATATTGAAAATTTCTGCCCAGTCAATGAATTTAAAGAGAGGGTGGAATTAATGAGACAAGAGATAAAGAGTTTACCAAAGGCTAAAGGGGTAGATGAGATACTATTGCCAGGAGAACTTGAGTTTAGAAGATATGTAGAAAACAAAAGAAGCGGGATTCAGCTAGGTCCAGAAGTTATTAAAGAACTGAAGGAGGTTGGGAAGTTATTATCTGTCAATTTTCCTTTAGAGGGAGAAAATTAAAGATGGAAAACCTCAACTTTATATTCAGTATCCCAACAGTTATAATCTTTGGTTGCGATTCTATAAGAGAACTAGGTAGGAGGATTAAAGAACTTGGGGGGGCTAAGGCTTTTATAGTTACAGACAAAGGGATAGCAAATTCAGGAATTTTGGAAAGGATAAAGGGTATACTTTCTGAAGATAGAATAGATTTTGTTATATTTGACGAGGTAGAACCTAATCCTCTTGATACGACAATCGAAAAGGGAACAGATCTAGCTATAGGGGATAGTTGTGATGTTGTTATCGGTATCGGTGGTGGAAGTTCCATGGACTCAGCTAAGGCTATAGCTATGAGGGTAACCAATAGGGGAGGGACACTTTTAGATTATGTAGGGGTAAACAAAGTCAAGAATAAGCCATTGCCTATTATAGCTGTTCCTACAACCTCTGGAACTGCAAGTGAACTAACAATATTCTCCGTATTAACTAATAGTAAAGATATGACAAAGATAAGTATAGGAAGTGATCTATTAACCCCTAAGATAGCCATATGTGACCCAATGCTTACTGTTTCAATGCCCCCAAGTGTAACCGCTATGACTGGAATGGACGCCTTGACCCATGCTATCGAGTCGTATGTGACAACAGTTGCTACCCCAGTTACAAAGGCTCTGGCTTTAGAGAGTATAAGACTTATAGCTGGTAATTTAAGAAGGGCAGTATCAAGAGGTGAAGATATACAGGCAAGGACTAATATGCTTCTTGCTAGCTTACTAGCAGGAATGGCATTTAGACATACTAGATTGGGAATTGCCCATGCCCTAGCTATGCCACTAGGTAGTTGGGATATTAGACTTCCGCATGGATTAGCCAATGCATTAGTTCTTCCATATGTGATGGAATTTAATCTGCCAGGAAATCTTGAAGGCTATGCTGAGATTGCCGTTGCAATGGGAGAATCTCCTGGGGATACCTTAAGAGAAACCGCACTAAAATCTATTAAGGCTATAAAAGAGCTAATAATGGATATAGGTTTACCTAGGAATCTAAAATCAGTTGGGGTAAGAAAGGAAGATTTTGATAGAATAGCTGAAGAGGCTATGAAGAGCGGAAATCTAACTGTTAATCCTAGGGTTTGCAAGAAGGAAGATCTTATATCCATATTAGAGGCTAGTTACGAAGGAGAGTGATAGAATGGAGATTGTTGGCTTTATAGGTTTAGGTGCCATGGGGCTTCCTATGGCTAGAAATATAATCAAGAAGGGCTTCCCTTTGGTTATCATGCCCCACAGGAATATGGAACCAGTAAATATTCTACAAGGGCTTGGAGCAAAGGTTGTCAAGACACCAAAGGAGGTTGCTCAAGAGTCTAATGTATTGATTACAATGCTTCCAAGCTCTAAAGAGGTTGAAGAGGTAATGCTTGGTGAGAATGGAGTAATTGAAGGGGTAAAACCAGGTAGCGTTGTGATAGATATGGGGACAAGTATGCCCCAATCTACAGTAATGATAGCAGAAAGACTCAGGGAAAGGAATGTAGAGATGCTCGATGCCCCTGTAAGTAGAGGAGTTAAAGGGGCTGAAGAAGGGAACCTCTGTATAATGGTTGGTGGAAAGAGAGAGATTTTAGAGAGATGCAGGCCTATCCTAGAGACTATGGGTAAGGATATATTTTATATAGGTACCAATGGGCAGGGTCATATAGTAAAACTACTTGGGAACCTTATAAGTATCTCAAATATGGCTATAATAGCAGAGTCTTTTGCCTTAGGAACAAAGTTAGGGGTAGATCCAAAGGTCCTTTTTGATGTCTTAATAAATACTGCTGCAGATGGCTTTATATTGAGGACACAGATACCTGGAGTTTTATCTAGAAATTTTACTCCTGGATTTAAGGCTAAACTGGCAAGTAAAGATATAAATCTAGCCTTAGAACTTGCTAAGAATGAAGAAGTTCCTCTTTTTGTAGGTGCTACTGTAAGTCAACTCTTTACTGCAGTAAAAGACCTTGGTTATGGTGAAGAGAATCAATCTGCTGTTATTAAGGTATGGGAAAAACTCCTAGGGATAGAGGTGAAAGGTAAGTGAACTTTATAGATGGAAGATGGATAACAAATGCCAGTACTGGGAAGACGTTTAAGAGTATAAATCCTGCCAATAATGATGAGGTATTAGGAGAGTTCCCTCTATCTGGGAAGGAAGATGTAGAACTGGCAGTGGCAAGTGCTAGAAAGGCTCAGAAAGAATGGAAAAGAATGCCTGCACCTGAAAGAGGTAAGATACTTTTCAATGCGGCAAGGCTTATGGAAAGAGATAAAGAAAGGCTTGCTGAAACAATCACAAAGGAGATGGGAAAGACCTTCAAAGAATCCCTTGGAGAGGTTCAGGTAAGTATAGATATGGTCTATTACTCTGCTGGAGAAGGGAGAAGACTTATAGGGGAGACTGTTCCTTCTGAAAAGAGGGACAAATATATAGTGTATTTTAGGGAACCGGTTGGAATTGCAGGTATTATTACTCCTTGGAACTTCCCCCTACTATTGCCTGTCAGAAAGATTATGCCTGCCCTTATAACTGGTAATACTGTTGTATTCAAACCGTCGAGAGAGACTCCTTTAGTAGCCCAGCAATTTGTAAAAATATTAGAAGAGGCGGGATTGCCACCAGGTGTTATAAATTTAATACAAGGTTTTGGCGAATCTGCAGGAATGGAGATAGTTAGACATCCCGATGTAGGGGTAGTATCCTTTACTGGTTCAGTAGAGATAGGGAGTAAGATTGGAGCCATATGTGGAGAAATGATAAAGAAAGTTGGATTAGAGTTGGGTGGTAAAAATCCAGTAATTGTCTTAGAAGACGCCAATTTGGATCTGGCTTTAGATGGATGTGTTTCAGGGGCATACGGTGCAACAGGACAGAAGTGTACAGCAGCTAGTAGAATTATTGTGGAAAAGAAGATCTATGATGAATTTATAGATAGATTTATAGAGAGTGTGAAGAAGATAAGGGTAGGTAATGGGATGGATAAGGATACAGATATGGGTCCACTTGTGAGTGAATCACAGCTAAACAAAGTAAGATACTATGTAGATGTAGGAATAAAAGAAGGGGCAAAACTTGTATATGGAGGAAATGTCTTAGATAGTGGTGAATTTTCTAAAGGTTTCTTCTTTGAACCTACAGTATTTACTGATGTAACCCCTGATATGAGGATAGCAAAAGAAGAGATATTTGGCCCTGTTGTATGTATAATGAAGGCAGATGACTTTAACTCTGCCATAGAGATTGCTAATAGCACAGAATATGGCCTTTCTGCCTCAATATATACAAAGGACCTTAAGAAGAGTTTTAAGGCTATGGAACTTCTGGAGTCTGGCGTTGTCTATATAAATGCCCCTCCAACTGGTGCGGAGATACAAGGTCCTTTTGGTGGAGTTAAGGCTTCTGGGAATGGTGAAAGAGAGCAGGGAACAACTTCAATAGACCTATTTACTGAATGGAAGACTGTATTCATTGTTCTAGGATAGGAGGAAATATATGGAGATAATAGATGGGAAACAATTTTTATTTTGTCGTGTGGATAGAGGAGAAGACTTACTTAAAAGTATTATAGGAGCAGTAAAAGATACAAAAATAGATACAGGTGTTGTAGTTTCTGGAGTGGGTAGTCTTTTGAAGGCTAAGATACATATGGTAGCATCTAATGACTTCCCACCAAAGGATGACTTTTTAGATTTTGAAGGTCCATTAGAGATTGTATCTTTGCAGGGAATAATAGCTAGTGGAGAACCACATTTACATATTTCTATAGTGAATAGAGATTTTAAATCTTTTAGTGGTCATTTAGAAGAGGGGTGTATAATTCTATCTATATGTGAAGTAGCAATAGCAAAGGTTGAAGATCCTAGGGTAATAAGAACGGTCTTTCCTGGTACAAAGGTAGGAAAATTAGTAAGAAAATAGATTAGAAACTACCCCCCTAGAAAGACTTATCTATCTTGCATATGGATCAGCTGCATCTCGTAAGCCATCACCCATAAAGTTAAACATTAAAACGGCCAATATTACAAATATGCATGGAATTAGTATCCAAGGATGCAACCCTATTGTTCTAACATTCTGTGCATCTTGCAGAAGGACTCCCCAACTTATAGCCGGAGGACGTAATCCAACCCCGAGATAACTGAGAGCTGTCTCCCCTAGTATCATACTAGGGATAGCTAGTGTCAAAGAGACGATTATATAACTAGCAAAACCAGGTAAGAGATGCCTGGTAATTATTCTGAATGGTGTGCAACCATAAAGTCTGGCAGCCATTACAAAGTCTTCTTCTCTCATAGATAGTAACTTGCCTCTTACTGTCCTAGCTAGAGTAGTCCATCCGAATATAGAGAGTATTATTGTAGTAATGAAATAGACCTTTACAGATGACCAATCTTGAGGAACTGCAGCTGCAAATGCTAACCATAGAGGTATGGTAGGTAGAGACATAAGAACATCTATAATTCTTTGAATGACATTATCAACTGTTCCGCCAAAATACCCAGAAATGCCTCCAAGTATTAAACCTAAGATAAAGCTTATTCCTACCCCGACTAACCCTACACTCAAAGATATCCTTGTTCCATACATGGTCCTTGAAAATAGATCTCTTCCTAATTGGTCTGTACCAAACAGATATATATATATCCATCCTTTACTCCAAAAAGATGGATATTCGTAGGGAAGAGGCCTAATAATTTATAACTATACCCCCTAATAAAGAAATATATATGAAACCTCTTAGAAGTATCTTCAGCGTATATTTCCTCAAATGTTATAGGGTCCCTTTCGCTCTTTATAGCATAAACAAATGGCCTTAAGTAGAATCTTTTTGTTTCCCTATCCCAGAAATGTATCTTCTGAAGGGGTGCATATATGAAACTGCTTCTCTGATAGGGATCATTTGGACTAACAAATTCACAAAATATGGCTATAAAATATAGTCCTAAGAGTACAAACATAGCAACCATAGCAAGTCTATGTCTCTTAAATTTCCACCATATTAACTGCCACTGAGAGGCTAGATAGATCTTTTCTTCTTTCTCTTCTAAAACACTAAGGGCACTTTCTTTTATCTCTTCGTTCATCTTTCCACCCCCTCATATCTTATACGAGGATCTAATATTGCTAATAGGATATCTGCTATGAGGGCTCCAATGACTACTAGCCCGCTTAGAATTAGTATGAAACTTCCTGCTAGATACTCATCCTGTGTCATTAGAGCTCTAAATAATATAGGACCACAGGTGGGAAGGTTTAATACTATAGAAGTTATTGTTTCACCTGAAACTATGGAAGGCAAAAGCCAGCTTACAGAACTGACTAAAGGATTTATAGCTATCCTTACTGGATATTTAAAGATAAGTTGCCTTTCTGGAAGGCCTTTAGCTCTAGCAGTGATGACATACTGCTTCCTAAGCTCATCAAGCAAAGTCCCTCTCATTACTCTTACTATACTTGCTGTTCCACCTGTACCTATAATTAGAATAGGTAACCAAATATGTTTTAGTAAGTCTATAACCTTACCTATACTCCAAGGCTGAGTTACATAATACTGAGAGAAAAGCCCAGTAACTGCTAAACCAAAACGCGAATATACAAAATACATTAATACAAGAGCCAATAGATAACTTGGTATAGAGACGCCAATAAAACCTAAAAAGGTAAACGTATAGTCAAAGATAGAATATTGATGAGTAGCTGAGTATATTCCTATAATAACCCCTGTAAACCAGGAAAATATGAGGGTTAGGATAGAAATGGTCATAGTAAGGGCTAATCTTTCCCCAATAACCTCACTTACTGGTTTATTCCACTGAAAGGAGAGCCCAAAGTCTCCATATCTAACTATCTTCCATAGCCATAGAAAATATCTTATATGGGGTGGTTTATCTAGTCCAAACATCCTTGTTAACCTAATAATTTCGTCTTCAGCCACGTGTGTACCTGCAGCTCTAAGTCTCATTATATGGGTAGTCAGATAGTCTCCAGGAGGAAGCTCTATAACTAGATAAGCTATCATAGATATTATTAAAAGGACGGGGAATAAAAATATAATACGCCTTACAATATATCCTAGCATAATTACATCCTCCTTAAGGTCTCAGTAAATAAGTAGGGGGATATTATCCCCCCTATGCAGAATTTACTAAAAGCTACTCTTTTATAAAGAACTGCTCTGGATGATATAGGCTTATTCCCCAAGTATCCCAGCCTATAACGCCTTTTTCTGGTACATTTCTAAGTCTATTAGATACAACTAGAGGAACAGGGACATCAGTGATAGTGCCTATAACGTGTAGGTTCTTAGCCTGGAATTCAAGCAGCATCTTACCAAGCCTTATTCTCTCTTTCTCGCTAATTGTCTCCTGCATCTTATGGTAGATATCGTAGAGTTTTAATATACTCTCTGGTGGTTTTTCTCCCTGTTTCCCTCCGGTTTCATACCACTGCTCCCATAGTGGAGCGTGACCGTGCCACTGCTGGATTGGGACAAACCATATTGGATCTATTGGGAATAACATGTCTGTTGTTCTATCCATAACCCATATCCACATATCTAACTCATTAGCCTGAACCTTAGCCCACCAGAGTTGTGCATCAACCTGATTCTGTCTTGCATCTATTCCGATAGCTCTCCAATAGTCTACTATCATATCTGCAAACTTAGCGGTTATAGCTCCTACTCTTGGCCCTGCGTGTGTAATAATAATACTCAGTCTCTTGCCGTCAGGTCTTAGTCTAAAACCTTCCTTATCTCTCTTATTAAGGCCGATGGAGTCTAATAATTTATTAGCTAATGCAGGATCATACTGTGCATAAGCCTTGGCGTATTTCTCTTCATAGTAGCTTGACCAAGGAACAACACAAGCCTGAGAAGGTTTAGCTAAGCCAAAGTAGAGAACTTTATTGATTTCTTCTCTATTTATTGCTACAGATAGAGCTCTCTTAAACAAGACATTGTGCATAAGCTTACGCATTACTGGGTCAGGGTGCGTATTGTTAGGTAAGAGTATATACTTATCGGTCATTGTTCCTTCCCAGAGCAGAACTCTATAGTTTCCATCCTTCTCGTGCTTCTTGTATATCGGATAGTATGCTATAGAGACATCGTGCTGTCCACCATAGTCTAGCTCTCCAGCGATTATCTTCATATTAACTGTTTCAGGCATATTGACGAGCTCTACACGTATCCTATCTATATATGGAAGCTGATTACCAGCCTTATCAACCTTCCAGTAGTAAGGATTCCTCTCTAGGATTGTTACCCCAGGAGAAGGTCTTTCTGCTATAACCCAAGGCTGAAGTGTTGGCCATCTTGGCTCTGCGGTAGCATCCCAAGGTCCTGCGTCATTAACAAATCTATTAAAGAGCTGGAACCACTGGTCATACTTATACTCCTTCATTAATCTTTCTAAGTCTTCCTTCTTTGCATACTTAATATGATACTTCTTTAAGGCATGACTTGGGAGTATCATACTGTTAACGCCAGCACCTGTTTCTATCCTTGACATCCAGAGAGGAAAAGTTCCAAAGGGCTTTGCAAATTTAAGTTTAAATGTGTACTTATCAATAATTTGACACTCTACTGGTTTATCTCCGTAGCCCCAAACCTTTCTCCAGATTACTGGGTTAAGGTCTTTGTTCATTAGGACATCTTCATACCAGAACTTTATATCATCAGTATCTAAAGGATCGCCATCAGACCATCTCATTCCTTCTCTTAGTTTAAGGGTATACTCTCTACCATCTCTACTTACCTTCCAACTCTCTATAACGTTAGGTTCGATGGTCTTAAGGTCTTTGGCGCTTATCCTTAAAAGTCTCTCAACCCACCAGTCATAGTTACTTATAAAACTTTCTGGAGCCATATGTATCATTCTAACAGTGCCACCATACTTACCAATTTCCTCAACTACATCAACTACAACTGGATTCTTGGGTAATCTTTCTTCAACCGGTGGAAGTTTCCCAGCTTTTACTAATTCAGCTAGCATTGGTGCTTCATTGTACTTTCTCTGAGGAAAAGCGGTTGGAACACTTATTAACATTACACTCACTACTATTGCCAGAGATAACAACACTGATATAACCTTTTTCATTAACTTTCCCTCCTTATTTTAGAATACCATTTTTTTTTAGAAACTTGTCAAGATTGTGCTCCCCTGCTAAATAATCCCACTTGTGGGGGTTGAAGAATCTTCCTAATTTTTATTTGTAGCTTTTCTAGCAATTCCTCTTAATGAGAGTTCTTAACATAAAAGCTAATATTTCTTTACCTTAGTGTTTTTATCTAATAATATGATAACACTACGGGAAGGAGATATTTTTTATCTGGATCCAGATGTCCGAACTTCAGTTATTTTTTGAGATTGTAGCATAAATTTAATTTAGGCTGGCTTTTGCTATGTTAAAATGTATAGTAGGATATCTTTATTTTTAAGGAGGGATAATTGTATGAGAATATTTCGTCCGCTTCAGCCCTTTTTGAGCCTTTATGAGCAACCTAGGCTCTATGAATTTAAGGCAAGAACTATTGAGGAATGGAAAGAGTGGAGAGCGTCTCTAAGAGATAAACTTATAGATCTTTTAGGCGGATTTCCAGAGAGGATATCTTTGGATCCAGAAGTATTGGAAAGGAAGGAATTTGATGCCTATTTCAGAGAGAGAATAGTCTTTAATAGTGCACCCGATGTAAGTGTAGTAGGTTATCTTTTGATACCAAAGGATGTTGAGTTTCCTGTTCCTGGAGTAGTAGCTCTTCATGGCCATGGTTATGGAAAAGACGATATTGTAGGTATATGGGAAGATGGAACTGAGAGGGGTATTCCCGATGGATATCAGAAGGATTTTGCTATTTCTCTTGTGAAAAATGGATTTGTTACCTTTGCCATAGAGCAGGCATGCTTTGGAGAACGGAGAGAGCCAGAAGACATAAATAAAGATAAGTATCAATCCTCCTGTAGAAAAGTATCGTTTTGGGCTATGCTCTTAGGGAAAACAGTGCTAGGTATGAGGGTGTGGGATATCATGAGGGCTATAGATTATCTAGAAACGAGAAAAGAGGTAAACCCTGCCAGTATCGGTGTTATGGGTATATCTGGAGGAGGAATGACATCTCTATTCTCTTCAGCTTTAGATGAAAGGATAAAGGCATCGGTGGTTAGTGGTTATCTGAATACATTTAGAGACAGTATCTTATCCGTACATCACTGTGAATGTAACTATGTCCCAGGCATATTAAGATATGCAGAGATGTATGATATAGCTAGCCTTATAGCACCAAGAGCCCTTTTAATAGAAAGTGGAACCAAGGATACTATATTTCCAGTTAAAGCTACTGAGTTTTCTGTATCTAAGGTTAGAAAGGTATACGAGCTTTTGGGAGTTCCAGAAAAATTAGATGTAGATATATTTGAGGGAAGACATCAGATAAGCGGAAGAAAAGCTTACGATTTCTTGAAGAGAGAACTAACTTTATCTCCAAAGTAATCTCATTTTGAAATCAGAGGGACTAAATTGAAGGAGAATTTGAAGCTATTTAAAAAGTTTAACGCATTTTGTTTATCGCTTCTAATGACACTACTCTTATTTGGATTTTTGGGAAGTTGTAGTAGGGTTCCCATATCCACCGTTTCTGTATCTATAGATTCTCCTGGACCTAATCTTCTATTAACCAAAAGACGGATAGAAGATGTAAAGCTTGCCATATCGAAGCATAATAGTATAGCTCTCTCTGCTTATGATGAGCTTATTAGAGAAGCAGATGCCTTGCTCTATACAATTCCAAACCCAATCAAGGGTAAAGTAAAGATTCCTCTATTTTATTCCAAAAAGCAACATATACAGCAGATGTTTTCTAGGCAAATTGGAACAGATGCCCTATCTGCCTATACATTAGCCCTTGCATATGCCTTTTCAGATAATAAGACCTATGCGGACAAAAGTTATGAGTTTCTTCTTGCCTGGATGGAACATTGTACAGGACCAGAAGACGGAGGAGACTTCTGGGATATGCTTATGGGAAGCAAAAAGGGTGATACCCCTATAGTTATCTCATACCATTTCCCAAAGTTTATAATGGCTTTCGATATTCTAAATGGCTTATCCGCTATATCAGAGGAGGATGCAACTAGGTTTAGAAATTGGCTTAAACCATTTGTAGAGTATATACGTAGTTATGATCCATTTTTGCCAAACAATCATCTCAGTTGGAAGGCTTTGTTCTTACTTACTGCAGGTAGGGCACTTGAAGATGTTAATATATTCTATGAAGGCTTAGAGATCATTAGATATGCATTAAGAATTCAAATAGCCAAAGATGGTTCTATGCCCTTTGAACTTATAAGAAAAGACAGGGCTAGCTCCTATTCCCTTATGAATCTAGAGGAACTTGTACAGGCTATATGGATAGCAGAAAATCATAAAGTCTTTAATTTAAGAGAGCTTCTTTCTATTTTTGGTGGTAATGTTAGATTAACCTGCAGGAATTTTGCAGAATTTTTGCTAGATCCTACTAAATGGCATTCTAGATACAGGCTTATTATCCGTTCAGAACAGATTAGAATTCCAGATTACCCATCAGACTGGGCTTGGGTATTTGAGATACCTCTAAATTGGTTCTCAGAAGATGAAGAGTTGACAAGAACAATGAGAAATCTTATAGATAACAGGATATATGGTAAATATCCACCCAGAAGCTACACTATGCAGTTTTCTACCCTTTTATTTAGGAAATTCTAACTAATATCCATAGATATCTATACTTGAAACTCCAGCGGATATATCTATCTCTATCTTTTTATTGCTAGACTCATAATCTTCTGTCTCGTATGTATCGTCCCTTTTTATAAGTTCTATATTATGGAATTTTTTAGAAGATAACCCTCCATCAAATTTTATCTTTATACCAGAATTTTTTGGAACTCTTATATTAATATCTGATGCACCAGCCTTAATAGACACATATTGTAGAGGGCTCTTATTACCAAGCTTAATGTCTATAGAACTAGCTCCGGCATCTACTTTTAGCTCTTTCACCACAATGCTAGAAAGCTCTAAATCTAGACTAGAGGCACCAATCTTTAGCCCTATAATATAAGGGATGTCATCGTTTAATAAAAGATTCATTGTCGTTTTAACATCTCTAACTATGATATCTCTCTTAAATATACCTTCTGTTATATATTTGATGTGTAGCTTTTCCCCTTTCTTGGAGATCTCTTTTATTAACTTAGCATAATTAGATGAGAAGCTTCCAGATGATATATCTTTACCTCCTCTAGAGATTCTAAAGTTTCCCGCCCCACCATCTATATTTAGAAAGACCTCTTTTACAGAAGGGTCAAATGGTACAGTCATATCCTCTCTAACCTCTTGCTGTTTAACATAAGGAACGGGGTTAACTATTGCAACAATAAAGGGTATTATAATAAGTATTAGAATGATTAATGTAAAGGGTAGCCTTCTCTTTGCATTCTTTGATATGATATTAAGTCCAATTATAATAAAAATAAGAGGCCAGAAATCTAATAGTCTGAGCCAGAATCCTTGTGATAGATAACCAAATTTAGAGGCAATAATTGTAATTCCTAAAAATATTAAGATAATCCCCCATATAATATTTAATAGATTCATAGTTATTTCTCTCCCTTATTTTTTACCGTATCTAGTTACAGTAAACCTATATATGTTTTCAACTTCATCTAAAGACAGTCCAGCCTTTAATGCTGCTATTCTTAACTGTTCTTCTACAGTGTCAACACCTTCTAGATCTGGAAGAAGTAGCCCTCTTTGCCACCCTCTCTCTACAATAACCCCGTATACCTTCGGATCTAGCTGTGATATATCTTTCACTTTTTCAGGAGGATTAAGTATATCTACAGAATATTGTAGCTCTGGTAGCTCTTCTTCACTTACTGGGAAGAATCTTGGGTCTTGAGTAGCAGAACTTATTGCGTTTTGGACTATCTCATACGCCAGATTGGGTTGTGTCCCCTGTATAGTTCCGATACATCCTCTTAGCTCTCCGTGTTTCTTTATAGTGACAAATGCCCCTGCTCTCCTATTTAGTTCTTCTGGTATGTTCTGAGGTGTGATCACTCTTCTTTCCTTTACATATGTCTCTACAGCCTCTTTTGCTAGATTCAGTATATAAGACTCAAGGTCTTCAGAGTCTACAGAGATAACCTCTCCAACAAGATATCCTACTCCAAAAGGACCTTCATATGATAATACCTTAGTCCTTATCTTTTTCCCATCCATTATCCCAGCAAGCATTACTAGAGACCTAAGCCCACATTCTCCTGCCCTTTCTATAAGCTCAGGGTCTAGTTCTAATAACCTTTTGAGGTCACCACTCTTTACAATCTCTACTATTGCCTGATCAAAGACCTTGCCCATAGGATCGTATCCATTTGGAGCTCCTGGTAGTAACCTATGGGACATATCTCCGCTTGCTACAAATACAACATTCTCTTCTGATAAACTATCTATAATCTTCCCAAATGAGTAGATCTTTTCTAGTGGTAGAAGTGAAAAGGAAAGTAAAACTATCTTTGGCTTATAATCTAACTCTCTAGTTAGATAGTATAGTGGTACCATGGCTCCATGGTCTAGATATGCATCTACTATCTCTCTAACTGGTAATCCTGATTCTGTAGCAGAAGATATGATTTTCTGGGTTAATGTTAAGTCTATCTCGAACTCAAATCTTACCATGGGAGCACCAAAGTCTCTAAAATTTCCCTCTATCCTTTCCTGGGTGACTATCCCAAAGTATCTTAGAAATAGTTCACAGTGAGGGGACACAATTATAAGGGTTTTAGGGGCAATTTCTTTTATCCTCCTACCTAGATTGACCATCGACTCAACAGTCGAGGATACTTCTCTTAGATATCTCCCCCCTACGTCTGGAATAATAAGTGGAGGATGGGGAGTTATGACTGCATATTCTATACTCATAGTATAATCCTCCTATCTACCAAACTTTTTAAAAACAGAGTCACGGTCTATAAGCTCTATTATTATGGGTCTGCCGTGAGGGCATAACTTATAATTCTTTACTTTAGATAACTTCTCTAATAGTTCTCTCATCTCATCCATAGAGAGTCTATCCCCCAGTTTTACCGCACTTTTACACGCTATCTCTCTTCTTAGATTATTTATATCTAAGTCTTTGCTCTCTATGAAATTATTTAGAGCGGTATCTATATCTACATCCTTTAAGAAGGATGGTATAGCTCTTATAACAATACTGTCAGGTCCCCCAACATCACATTCAAAACCAATCTGATTAAGGTTATTTACTATAAATTCTATGATTTCATAAGGGACATTGTATAGATTAACATACTTTGGTTCTAAGAGAAATTGGGGCAGACTTTTGATCTCTCCAAAGGAGTCAAATAGGACCCTTTCATGTGCAACATGCTGGTCTACTAGATATATACCTTTGGTAGATGTGCAAACTATAAAGGTATTTAGATACTGTCCTAGAGGTTCTAGAGGGAATATGTCTCCTTCTTTTTCTTCTACTTCAGCGATTAGAGATCTTTGCTCATAAGTAACTATTTCTTCGTCTTTTACTTGTTGAGAAGTAGACTCTTCAATCTTGGTCTCGGTATAGGTAACCCTCTTACCTAATACTGTGTTGTATATAGCATTATAGACCTCACTGTATACCCTACCTTCGTCTAGTATCTTTATCTCGAGTTTTGCTGGATGTATATTTACATCTATAAAGTTAGAGGGGAGTTTTAGTTCTATTATTATAAAAGGGAACCCTCTATCGCCAATGACCTTAGAAGTTACATCTTCTATTACCTTCTGAAGGATATGGGACTTGACTACTCTTCCATTTATAGACAATACTTCCCTCTTTCGGTCAGGATATAATCTTCCCCTATCTAAGAGCCCCTTTATTGATATGGGAGATTTGGAATATTCTATATAGAGAGGATCTAGAGGTTTTTCAAATATGACCTCAGCTACTTCTCTCAAGTCTCCACTGCCTGGTGTAACAAAAACGTTATCTCCATCTGACTCAACTATAAAAGAAACCTCTGGATATATAAGTGCATACTTTTTTATCCAGTCTATAGCAAGATTTCTTTCGTAGGCGTCGTTTTTTAAGAATTTTCTTCTCGCTGGAAGATTATAGAAAAGATTCTCCACAGAGATTCTAGTTCCCTTTGGTAAACTGACCAATTCGGAACTTTTCTCTTTTCCTCCCTCTATAACATATCTTATACCATTTTCACCAGTGCTTGTCTCTAGCGTTACTTTAGAGACCAAGGCTATACTTGACAGTGCCTCTCCTCTAAAACCCAGTGTTGATATACTATACAGATCTTCTATATCTTCTATCTTACTTGTAGTATACCTTTCAAATATTATTGGAACATCTTCTACATCTATACCTGTTCCATCATCCCTTACTTCTATCCTCTTTTTCCCACCTGCAACGATATTAACATATATATGCCTAGCGCCTGCATCTATAGAGTTCTCTATAAGCTCCTTTACCACCGATGCCGGTCTTTCAACTACTTCTCCCGCTGCTATATGTTGAATGACGTTTTGAGGAAGTCTTCTTACCTTTCCCACCCGATTCCTCCTTTACTCTCTTTACCCACTCTGAAATCTTAAGTAGCGCATCAATAGGCGAAAGTATATCTATATCAATATTTTTTAATTCTTCAATGATGGGATGTTCCACTATGGCAAAAAGTGGTGGTTGAATGACTTTCTTCCTTGGTGGAGCCTTCTTTTCCTCGGAGTTTTCTAACATCTTTAGTATCTCTTCTGCCCTAGAGATAACAGTTTGTGGGACTCCAGCTAGTTTGGCGACATATATACCATAACTCTTATCTGCAGAACCTCTTTTGACTTTGTAGAGGAATGTCACATAGTCTTCCCTTTCCTCTACAGCTACAGTATAGTTTTTAACTCCTCTTAGCTGCTCTTCTAATGTTGTGAGTTCATGGTAATGTGTTGCAAAGAGTGTCCTGGGTCTATCATTATGATTTGCTAGATACTCTACCAATGCCCATGCCAAGCTCATTCCGTCATATGTGCTTGTTCCCCTTCCCACCTCATCAAATATGAGTAAACTTCTAGGGGTTACATTGTTGATAATTCTTGCAGTCTCTTCCATCTCGACCATAAATGTGCTTTGATGCAAACTAAGATAATCCTGGGCTCCTATCCTTGCAAATATCTTATCCACTATACCAATATGGGCCTTTTCGGCAGGGACAAAACATCCCATCTGAGCCATAATGACTATCAATCCTACCTGCCTCATATATGTAGACTTCCCAGCCATATTAGGTCCTGTTATAAGGATGATCTGATGCTCATCCCTATCTAGATACGTATCATTAGGAACAAATGTATGCTCTAGGGACTTTTCTAAGACAGGATGTCTTCCATTTTTTATCTCTATCTTAAAATCATTTCCCAGTGTAGGCCTAGTGTAGTTATTAACCCTTGATACATAGGCAAAACTCTGTAATGCATCTAGTATCGCTATACTACTAGCGGTTCTCTGTATCTCCTTTATCCATTTGCCAGCGGTATCCCTTAGCTTTATAAAAGTCTCGTACTCTAAAGTCTTTAATTTTTCATCTGCACCTAGGATCTTCTCCTCAAAATTCTTCAACTCTTCGGTAATAAACCTTTCTGCATTTACTAATGTTTGTTTCCTTATATAGTCACTTGGAACAAGGTGCAGATTTGCCTTTGTAACTTCTATGTAATATCCAAAGACCTTGTTATAGTTTACCTTTAGTGACTTTATACCTGTCCTTTCTCTCTCCTTTGCCTCAAACTGTAAGAGCCACTTACTTGAGTTGTGTAATATATCTCTTAGTTGGTCTATTTCAGGATCGAAGCCGTCCTTTATTATTCCACCTTCTGTTACTGTTACTGGTGGGTCATCAACGATAGCCCTTTCTAGAAGTTCCACAAGTGGTGTAAAGTCTATTATACTCTTCCATATGTCTTTTAATATCTTACTCTTTGGTTCAAAGATCCCTTTTAGTTTCATAGCATTCCTTAGGGAGTTTTTAAGGGCTAGTAGGTCTCTAGCATTTCCAACTCCACAGGATAATCTTCCTATTATACGCTCAAAATCTCCAATGTTCCTTAAGGATTCTCTTATCTTTTCTGTTTCGAGATAACTGTTGAATAATTCTTCTACTCCATCTAGCCTCTCATTTATAGCCTCTACATCTATTAATGGGTATGATATCCAATTCTTTAAAAGCCTAGCTCCCATTGGTGTGATCGTATAATTAATGGTACTGTAGAGGGTAAATTTTGTCGAATGGTCCATTGTATTCCTGAGTAGCTCTAGATTCTCTCCAGCTCTGTGGTCTATAAGCATATATCTAGAAGGATTATAAATCTTTATAGGCATTATATGTGGGGGAATATTTTTCTGTGTATACTCTAGATACGCCAATAGCACTCCAGATGCAACGATAGAAAGTGTTAATCCTTCTATCCCAAAGGGAACAAGATTTTGGACTTTGTAGATTTCTATAAGCCTATTGTATGAGAGGTCATAGTCGAAGAATTCAGAGTCAAACTCGGAGATAGTCCATCTCTTAATACCCTTGTCTTCTAGAAAATCGAACGGGTCCTCTCCTCTTTTTATAACGATCTCTGATATGGGAAGTTTTAGAAGCCCTTCTAGGAATATCTCCCAGTCTTTATAAGAAAACTGATTTGTGTAGAATTCACCAGTAGACAGATCTATAAAGGATAGTCCGAAGCCTATCTTTTCATCCCTTACCACACAGGCTATATAATTATTTGTCTCTGCATCGAGAGAGATAAAGTTTGTCCCTGGAGTGATTATCTTTACCACATCTCTTTTTACTAAGCCTTTAGCAGATCTAGGGTCTTCCAACTGTTCGCATATGGCTACCTTATAACCCTTTTCTAGGAGTTTAGGTATATAGTTCTCTGCTGCGTGATAGGGTATACCAGCCATCGGTATCCTATTATTTTTCGATATTTCTCTAGATGTGAGGACTATTTGTAGCTCTCTACTTGCTATATAGGCATCATCCTGGAATAATTCATAGAAGTCCCCAAGCCTAAAGAATAGTAATACGTCTGGATACCTCTTCTTTATCCTCCTGTACTGTTCTATCATAGAGATAGAGTTAGACAAGCCTTATACTACCTCCATTAGAGATAAATAACATTACTTAATTTTATTTTACCACTAATTGACGTGGACTATAACCTACTCATTATATCCCAAAAATCTGGGAAGGATATAGAGACACACTCTTCATTGTTTATAGATACCGGGCCTCTTGCAGAGAGGCCTGCTATAGCTAAAGCCATAGCTATTCTATGGTCGTTGTAACTCTCTACTAAACCTCCTCTAGGGATAGATGGACCAGAAACAACAAAACCGTCAGGAAATTCTTCTATATCAACACCTAGCTTCTTGAATTCGGTAACAATAGCCTTTATCCTGTCGCTCTCTTTCACCCTAAGCTCTTCTGCCCCTTTAACGATTGTTTCCCCTTCTGCATATGCACCAAGAACAGCTATAAGAGGGACCTCATCTATAAGGATTGGTATCTCCTCTTTTGATACTGTTGTCCCTTTCAGCTGAGAGCTTTTCACCAGTAAATCTCCTACCGGCTCATTTAACACGTCTTCCTTATGATATACCTCTATCTTTCCTCCCATCCTCTCTATTACATTTAATAGCCCTATCCTTCCTGGGTTTAATCCAACATCCTTTATGAGTATCTCAGAATCAGGAACTATAAGACCTGCAGTTATAAAGAAACTGGCAGATGAAAAATCTCCGGGGACATATAACTTTTGTCCTTCCAATTCTTGATTCCCATATACTACAGTAGTATTTCCAGTTTTTACTAATTTGGCTCCAAATGCTGGTAATAGTCTCTCTGTATGGTCTCTAGAAGGAAGCGGTTCTGTTATCCTACTTTCTCCTTCTGCTAATAGCCCTGCTATTATGATGGCAGATTTTACCTGGGCACTTGCTATTGGAAGATTATAATCTATGGGCTTTAGAGGATATTTCCCCTTTATAGCTATAGGGGGAAACTTACTGTTCTCTCTAGCCCAGAACTCAGCTCCCATAAGAGATAGAGGAACAATTACCCTGTCCATCGGTCTTCTTCTTAGTGAGTCGTCTCCAGTTAACACTGAGAAGAATGGTTGTCCAGCTAGAAGACCAGAGAGCAGTCTTATAGTCGTTCCCGAATTTTCTGCATCGAGTATGTTATTTGGTTCTTTAAATCCTCTAATCCCAGCTCCTCTTATCTTTATCGTCTTTTCTATATCTATCTCTATCCCTAGAGCACTTAGACATTTGATAGTAGAATAGCAATCCCTAGCTGAGGAAAAGTTCTCTATTTCACTGATCCCTTTACTCATAGCCGAGAATATAGCCACTCTATGTGATATGGACTTATCCCCATTTACCCTAATCTCAGTTTTTATACCACTGCTTTTCGGCTCAATCTTTATCATCTTGAACGTTTCACCCCTATCCTATCACAGTACTCTCTTATAGGACATATACTACATCTAGGAGATACCGGATGACATATGATCTGACCTAGTGTAACCAAAAGGTCATTAAACTCTATCCAGTATTCCACCGGCAATTTTTCTCTAAGTGCAAACTCCGTTTCTTCTGGTGTCTTTGTCTTTACATAACCTAATCTATTGGATATCCTATGGACGTGTGTATCCACACATATACCAGGTTTATTATAACCCAAAGTTATCACAAGATTTGCAGTCTTTCTTCCAACACCTTTAATTTTTAGTAGCTCTTCTAGATCGTCAGGAACCCTACTACTATATTCTTCTACCAATGTTTTGCATATCTTTTTTATAGTCTTGGCTTTATTCCTATAGAAACCAACCGGATATATGGCTTTTTCTATCTCTTCTTCACTTAGCTTTAACATCTCTTCAGGTGTCTTGGCTAGAGAGAAGAGCCTCTCACTTGCTGATGCGGTAACCTCATCCTTTGTCCTTAGACTAAGTATAGTAGAGATAAGTATGCGGAAAGGGTCTTTCTCCCTTTCCGCTATCTGAGTCACTATCGGTTGTTTCCAATCTTTTACAGATTCTCTAAGTATCTCTATTACTCTATGTATATCGTCATCTTTCACAGTAACAGCGATAATAGCCAGATAATCAATGCCCCAAATATTCCATAAAGTATCCAGTTCAGGATACTTTCCTCCTCTATACTAAATGCAGTCTCTCTGTATGCCTGCTCTCCACTCTCATCTATGGCAATTACCACAACCTTATAGTTACCAGGGGATGCCTCCCCTCTCCATTTTACTTCCAATTTTGGAGTAGATGCCTTAAATCCAGACATAGGTACTGCTATCAAGTTATCATTCATATCTCTTATCTCTACAGTAACTGTTGCAGGTCTTGTTATAGTAAAGTTTATAGACAAATCCTTCTTGAATAGTGTCTTAACCTTATAGACTTTAGGATTTACAGTAAGTTCAGATATATTTATAGGGGCTGGCTCTAGATTTGCAAATATATTAGTCGTCTGCCTAGGAAGTATTTCTACTATACCTATCCAAGGCTTATAGCCGAATAGTTCTACAGATAGATTATGGGTTCCTTCAGGGATACTTGGGTTAGATAGAGGGGTGGTTCCTATGTCTCTTCCATCTAGATAAACCCTTGCTCCAGAAGGATTGCTAGATACCTGTAGTGTTCCAGCTAATTTTAATATGGCACTCACTTGAGATATCTGCCCAGATTCTATGAGGATATCATCTGACCAATCTGCATATCCAGACATCTTTAGGGTTACAGTTTTTCTCCCTACAGCAAGACGCTGTATTGTTATTGGGGTCCTTCCATAGTATCTACCATCTATGTATACATCTGCGCCTGATGGCTCTGAGAATACCACAAGGGCTCCTTCTGCAGGCTTTAAATTTATATTTAGGAGCATATCCCTTGTTACATATACAGTCTCTTCATAGTCTAGATATCCCTGTAACTCTAACTTTATCTCGTGATGACCTGGGGTAACATATACATATGTAGGTGTTGTCCCCCTAGGAATCCCATCCACATATGTCCAGGCACCGGAAGGGTTCGAATTAATTGTAAGTTTATACCTAGTTATTTCAGCGATAAGACTGACCGATACTGTTGTTAATCTGTTTGCCTCTATCCATACCTGCTGGACATAGTCCCTATATCCTTCCTTGGAAAGCCTTACTGTATGACTTCCAACTGGTATAAAATCTATCCTCCTAGGTGTTTCTCCTTCGTAATTGCCATCGAGATATATACTTGCGCCTCTAGGTGTCGATTCTACATATAGTGACCCTGTATTTGCTGGAGCTAATAGCGTCTCAGTTATATATTCATACCTATGCGGTCTTATAATTACTGTTTTTTGCCTATCCGCATAACCCTGATAGGAAATCCTCACTGTATGAGAACCTACCTTGATACCAGATAAATTTAGAGGTGTTGTCCCTACAAATCTACCATCTAGATATACGCTTGCACCGCTAGGTTTTGAAATTACGACTATCCCACCTACGTTTTCATTAACTCCTATCCTTACAGAGATGGTCCCATCCCTCTTTCCAGTATTTACAATCCTAAGGCCTATGGGTGATATTAGTTTTGTCCTCTGTCCAGAGATATTTACAAAGTCAGAGTCCCATGGGAACAATATAGACGTTGGCGAAGATAAAGATCCTCTTTCTATAGGCTTCCCTGGTGAGTTTGGATTATTTACACCGTTGTATATTTCATAATTAAAGCTTTCTCCAGAATGAGTTATATTTACAAAGAAGCTATTCATAGAACCAAGCGCAGGAATAGCGCTCACCCTAAAGAGGATCATAATATCACTGCCTGATTTTAGATAGTAGCTTATACTGTTTGGTTGAGCATTTTGGGGTGGAGTTATATTTACAGAGATAATGGGACTAGCTAAAGAGTAATCAGATAGTAAACTTATAAGTAAGATAACACTAACAACACAGGACAAAATCCTTCTCATAAATCCTCCTCCTACTTATAGATTTTAACCTCCATCTAAAAGGCCTCTTTCCTCCCTCAATATCCACTCTTCAGGTTTGGATATAAAGTCATACGTATTCCAGAATATATCATAGTGTTTCCTCTCTTCTTCCGCAAGCCTTTTCCAAAGTTTCTTTAAGGTTTCATCTGTTTCTAAAGATAATGCCTCATCGTACAACTTATAGCTCTTTTCTTCCATATCCATTGCAATCTTGAGGGCAGATAACTCATCCTGTAGAGTTACTACATCTATATTACCCTGTACCTCATCGAAGACGGTCCTTACCTTTTCCTTGGGCAGATTTTCTGCAAGATACTTCTCTATATTTGTGGAAGTAATATTACTAAAGATATCGTTCAAGATCTTTAAATGTCTTCTCTCATCATCAGCAAATGATAGGATCATCTTTCTTGCAGGTTCATATGGGACCTTTGTACTTAACCCTTCGTAGAAATTGATACCATCCTTCTCCATCTGGATAGCTAGCTCTATAAGGCTTTTCAATCTTTCATCCATCTAAATCACCTCTTGTTTGTTTTACTACTATTTAAAAATATAACATGAAATATTACTAATTACAAATTATTAGTCAGATAAGAGGAAAGGGATCTTTGCCAAATCCTCCCTCAAAAGTTTTAGCCATTCTGGATGGTATAGACAGGCAGCAGGGTGAAAGGTTGGCATTATTATCTTATCTCCCTTTTTAAATATCTTTCCATGGACCTTTGTTATCCCAGTATCAGTCTCAGCCAATAGTCTAGTAGAATGGTTCCCCAAGGTTATTATAATCTTGGGAGAGATATATGAAATCTGTGCAAATAGATATGGACTACACCTTTCTATCTCATCAATATTTGGATCCCTATTGTTTGGAGGCCTACATTTTAATACATTGGCTATATATACATCTCTTCTATCAAATCCTATCTCCCCAAGAAGCGTATCTAGTAATTTCCCTGCAGAACCGACAAATGGTAATCCTTTTTTATCTTCGTAGTATCCTGGAGCTTCTCCAACTAACATAATTTTTGCCTCAGGATTACCATCACCAAATACTACATTGGTCCTGGCCTTATAGAGGTCACATCTTTTGCATTGTTCAACTTCCTGTCTTAGCAGATCCAATTCTCTCATAAATGGCATCTAATAATCCTTCCGATTCGTCATTTTTTAACACTATGCTCTTTTTAGCTAAATTATTCCAAAGAGAAGTTGCCTTTCCATTTGTGAAGTCTCTCGATTCTATATGTGGACTATCTATCATTATAGTTTTCTTACCAATATTAATTGCGTATTCAAAAGCCTTAAGGTTTAGGAGATTTCCTTCTCCAAAAGGAACAGAGGTTATAATAATTATATCTGACGCATCTATCATAGCTATATTTTTCCTATAACTTTCTTCAGAGATTGGAGAGAATGGGGCTTCAAATACTCCGTTAATCCCCAATTCATTACATACATCTGCATCGCTGTCCAATAGATTTATAACACCGGTAGAGAGTTCGAACCTCTTGTGTAAAAGGTAGAGAATCTTTGCCCCTGTTCCTCCACCACATATCACATGGATCTTTTTACTGTAGTCTAGATATTCTTTACTAGTCTTAGCTAGTGGAAGTATATATATGCTATCATATATCGGATGTTGTTTTACTATTACATCTATGTTGAATACTTCTTTTAGATTCTTACTGGTTAATACCTCTTTTGGAGTTCCAAAGTCGTAGATCTTTCCATCTTTCATCAGGATGATCTTGTCACAGAACTGAGAGGCAAGGTTAGGATCGTGGATTGCAGAGAGTGCCCCAATATATTTTTCCTTTATCAGTCTCTTAATAAGGTTTAGCATCTCAATCTGATAGGATATATCTAGGTGTGATGTAGGCTCATCTAATAGGAGTATCTTTGGATTCTGTGCCAGGGCCCTGGCTAAGATAACTCTCTGTTTTTCTCCACCACTCAATTCTGTTATGGGTCTATCTGCGAATTCTAAGGTATTGGTAACCTTCATTGCCTCTATAACGATATCTCTATCTAGACCTGTCTCACCTTTAAATCTGGAGATGTAAGGATTCCTACCCATCATAACTATATCGTAAGCGGTAAATTTATACTCTAGAGTAGTCTCTTGTGGGACAACTCCTATCCTTTTGGCAATTTCCTTAAAGGATAGAGATTCTATATCTTCCCCCTCTAGATATATAGTTCCTGCTATTGGCTTTAAAACCTTGCTTAATGCTTTTATAAGAGTACTTTTCCCTGCACCATTAGGACCTAATAGGCCAATGAGTTCCCCAGGTAAGAGCGAAATAGTTATACCCTTTAAAACCTCTCTACCCTCATATCCGCATCTTAAACCAAAAGCCTCAATCAGAACTTCTGAATAACGCTCTTGCATAGTTTAAGAATCCTTTAGTCACAGCAGAAAAATCCATTAGACAGCCTATAATAATCTTATCATATTCGTTCTTTAGATCTCCGGAGGGTACCTTCTCTGGATTTATCTTATATCTTGCTTTACCATTTATACCCTCTCCATATATTTTACTCTGTAAGTCCCAAAGCTTCTCTGAGTAATCTTTAGATTTATTAGCTAGATAAAAACCAGTGCTCCATACATCTTCTACCTTCATAGCTTCGGCATTTCTCAATGCTTTAATATATAAGAGATTTCTCTTCTTTATCTGATATTCCTGATAGTCTTCTAAAGCATAGTGATGATTGGAGACCATATTGGTAGCACCGCTTATATCCATTATATTCTTTAACAAGGTCAATACAGGTCCTGGATTTGCATGAAAAGGCATCGTTAGGTCTTGGAGATAGTGTAAAGCCCTAGCTAAGAATCTAAATCCCCAATAATAGTCTTTCTGTTTAAACGCTATAACTGCCATATTGTAGAAATGGGTAGCCCTATCTGGAGCTTCTCCTAGCCTTATAAATCCTCCAAAGAGTAAAAAATACTGGTGCCTCCAACCTTGGCTACCTCCAGTTAACGTCTGTGCAGAATTCAATGATAATCCCTCATCCATTCCCCAATCTGGCTCATCTAAGTATATAGAAAGAATAGTTTTAGCGTCTGTTTTTTCTCCAATCTTACCTTCAAGATAAGAAATTTTGTAGTTAGGATTGTATAAAGAGTTATCGTTATAAGAATACTGAGTAATTGTAATATCTTTATATCTATTTATCCAAGGTAAAGATTCTAACACTATCTTTGTCATCTCACCATGAATATTCCAAGCAAAGAGATACTGAGGTAGGAGTAGAAAAATAAATAGAGAAATTATCATAATTCTATATCTTCTCATAGCTTTTCTCCTTTTATTTATAATCTTTTCATTATTATACCTATTCAGACTACCCCAAGGCAACATCAAGAAGCATCATAATAGCAAAACCTAATATGGCTCCTATCGTTGGGAAATCGGTCTCCCCTGACCTTTGAGCTTCAGGTATGAGTTCCTCAACAACAACGTATATCATAGCTCCAGCTGCAAAAGCCAATGCATAGGGAAGTATAGGCTTTGCCAGTAGAACCATCCACGCTCCCATAACACCTGCTATAGGTTCAACTATTCCAGAGAGCTGGCCATACCAAAAACTTTTTATAGGTGATAGGCCTTCTCTCCTTAGAGGCAATGATACCGCTAATCCTTCTGGAAAGTTTTGTAGCCCAATCCCAATAGCTAAAGAAATAGCAGAACCTAAGGATGCCCCAGAGAGACCCAATGCTGAAGCCCCAAAAGCAACTCCAACAGCCAAGCCTTCTGGTATATTGTGTAGTGTAACAGCCAAGATTAGGAGGGTAGTCCTTTTCCAAGTGGTCTTTATACCCTCTGAGGTTTCATCTGGGAAATTTATGTGTAGATGAGGTATAAGTTTATCTATGAGGTAGAGACATAGACCTCCTAGCAAAAAGCCAGTTACTGCAGGCACCCACTGAGATACATTTGACTCTTTAGCCATCTCTACTGCAGGAAGTAATAAAGACCAAAAGCTTGCGGATATCATAACTCCACTAGCAAATCCTAACATCCCATCTAGAAAATTTCTATTGACCTCTTTTGTTAAAAATACCCCAGCAGACCCTAGAGCGGTGACCCCCCAGGTAAAAAGTGTAGCAACAAATGCTTGTAAAACAGGGGAAAGCTCTCTTAAGAAGTCCATAAAACCTCGCTTAAAAGATTTTTACATCTCTTCTATAATGATAGGCTCTATATAAGGGATATCATCCTTTGATACCTTTAGTGTTCCTATAACTAATACCTTCTTCCCCTTATCCTCTACCGGGTTGAGTGGAGTGGCTCCTAAAACGTATATGTACCCAGTTTCATCCTTCACTACCCAATCACTTCTGGTAACTGGTGGTGGTCCAGCGCTACCTTCCCAACCTCTAAACTCCCCAGTGATTAATACCTTTTTACCAAGAAGACTCTTTATATCTTTAAGTATATCTTCTATGGTCCTAGGTATAATCTTTTTTACCTGTAGTGCCCATATATACCTATTGCCATCCTTATCCACTCTTTCTACGCCTTTTATTTCTACGTAATCTCCTACTTTAAGTCCCTCTAGGACTCTATCCTTTACAAGAAAGGTCTTATCCTTTGAAAGAATCATCAGGTAGCCCCTCTCTCCTATAAATTTGCCGATAAGATTTATAGACCCATTGGCAAATGCAAGATTACTAAGCAACATGGCAAATACTAGTAAGATACCAACAATCCTCATAAGACACCTCCTACCAAATTTTATAAATACTACCTTAAAACTATAACACAAATTCCTAATAGTTACAAAAATATAAAATAAGAATTCCTAGAGCATCTCTAATAAGGATATGTTAAAATAAGATTACTATGAATGATAGAGAGAAGATTATAACCATATTTCTAGTTCGGCATGGAGAGAGTATATATGGTGAGGAAAGGCTGTGTGGTTGGAGCGATGTCCCTCTCTCTAGTAAAGGTAGAGAGCAGGCTAACAGTTTATCAGAGAGGTTAAAGAATTTAGAGTTTTCTAGGATCATATCTAGCGATATGATAAGGACTATAGAGACCGCAGAGATTATTAATAGATACCACAGATTAAATATAGAGATTGAATCTGGGATAAGAGAACTTAACTATGGACTTTGGGAGGGTAAAAGTCGAAAAGAAATAGAGGAAGAATTTCCTGAGGAATATAGGGCTTGGAGGTTAGATAACAGTATTGCTCCTCCTAAGGGAGAGTCCGCAATAGAGGTTTATGAAAGGTCAAGGAAGGTAATAGAAAGAATAGTAAATGAGACTACCGATGGTAATATACTTATAGTAGCCCATAAATCAGTAAACAGACTCTTTATATGTGGCTTATTGGGAGGGGATCTAAGATACTATAGAAGAATAGGGCAGGATAACTGTGCATTAAATATAATCAAATACTATGGAGACTTTCCCGTTATAGAGAGGATAAATGATACAGAGGTGCTGTATGGATAAGATTATAGGTATCGATATAGGTGGAACGAAGATTGCTATTGGAAGAGCAGATATTAATGGTAATCTTGAAGACTCAGTGCGGTTCCCTACAGATGTATCTAGAGGTTATAATGCTATTGTTCAGGAAATAATAGAGAAGACAAAAAAACTAGCCAATGGACATTCTATAAGGGCTATAGGTATTGGGTGTGGGGGCCCATTAGACTCAAAGAGGGGTAGGATATTATCCCCCCCAAATCTTCCTGGTTGGGACGATGTGCCTTTAGTAGAAGATATAAAAGATGTTTTTAATGTTCCAGTATATCTAGAAAACGATGCAAATGCAGCTGCCCTAGGGGAGTTTCATTTTGGAGCAGGGAAAGATGTAAGTAATATGGTTTATATGACCTTAAGTACTGGGATAGGTGGAGGTATTATACTTAACAACAGACTGATTCATGGTGTAAGAGATAGCGCTGGAGAGGTTGGACATCAGACGATACTTCCAGATGGGCCACTATGTAACTGTGGTAATAGGGGATGTCTAGAGGCTCTCTCTAGTGGTACAGGTATAGCAAGGATATTTAGAGAAAAATTGGCAAATGGAAGAAAATCTATAGTTACAGAGTGGATAAATAATCCGGAAGAGATATCTGCAAAGATAATTGCAGATGCTGCCAAGATGGGAGATCCACTTGCCATAGAAGTCTGGGATTCTGCCATCTATTACTTAGGGATTGGAATAGCAAATATAGTAACAATAGTAAGTCCAGAGATGGTTGTTTTGGGTGGAAGTCTTATAAAGTATGGAGAAACCTTGTTTATAAAGGTAGGGGAGATAGTAAAAGAGAGGGCTAGGTTAGTTCCCGTCGATGGAATTAAGATAGTCCCAGCTAAATTAGGAGATGATGTTGGTATCCTAGGGGCTGTAGCTGTTGGACTCCTAGGAGAAGAAAGATAAAACATAAGGGGGCAAGGAATTCCTTGCCCCTAGTTTCTAATCTAAGAGGTATAACCCTTTTACTGGTTCAAGTAGCTTTAGTCTGAATCCGAATTCCCTTCCGCTATAAGGTTTTGGAAAATCAAAGGAGACCTTTAATAATATCTTATTTAACCCTTTCTCAAGCGGTATATCTATAGTATCATCGTATACAAAACCAAAGCTTTTGTAGATAGATTTCCCATTAACTAATATCTCTACTTTCCCTTCTCCGTATAAAGAACATCTTATCTGCCTTTCTTCATCTGAATAGAATTCTCCTTTTGCATAGGCGGTTCCCCTAGTAATTCCCTCTCCTACAAAGTTTCTAGAAAATTTTAGGAGGTCAAGATAGCCAAATGGTTCCACTATAAAATTAGAACCAGAAACCCACCTATAGGTTTTACCTCCAATCTTATACTCAAACCTATCCAAATCTTTCTCTATCTCTTCTACTTCATTATCAAATGGTCCTATAACCTTCCAAGAGGTTATATTGCCCTCGCTAATATCTATCTTAAATATCTTTTCCAAAACTTCTCCTTCTGTCTCAATCTTTGCTTTTATCGTAATATCCTGATAAGGTGTCATAGAAGCTCCTATTGGAGATAACATCAATCCCTTTTGAACCATCTCTCCAGGTTTTAATGTTAGTTTCCCCTTAGGGTAGGCAAAGTTAGGTTTACCACTTGGTAAATCAGAAGATACTATTGACCATCCCTCTGGTTTATCTATTTCGAAGTAGATTTCTCTTACCGGCGAAGAACTACCATTTACCACTAGAACATTAATTTTTATCGAACCATCCTGTCTTTTATCTGTAGCATCTATAGATATATCTATCCCATTATCCTCTGTAATTGGCGGCTCTATCTTTTCTACGGTGACGTCTAATACGCTTCCAAATTGATAGTTTATCCCTTTTATTTTTAGTATGTTCCCTTTATTCTCAAACTCAATCGACCTATCCCCTATCTTTACTTCTTTGCCATTTATGCCAAATATGTGTAAGTTTAATATCTTATCCCTCTCAAAGCCTGAGAACTCTTCGCCACTGCTAGTAATTTTTATCCTTAGCTGGCCTTCCGTTTCATAGGCTAAGATCTTGGTCTTTGTAAACTTACCTTCTTCATACCCATAGGTAATGCCATCGTCCTCGTATATCTCAAACTCTCCATTAATAGGTGTGTATATATTGATGTCTATCTCTTTTAGTGGTTTTTCATCGACATTTATAATATCTTGGGTATTCATAGGAATTATGGAGGAGCTCCTTACAAAGAGAGGAATCTTATCTATAGGTGCTGGAACCTTTATTGACCTTTCTCCTTTGTATCTTTTTCCTGTCCAGAAGTCATACCAGTAACCTTTGGGTAGATAGGTCTCTTTTATCCTGGCATCTTTTTCTACTATAGGGGATACTAGTATGTCGCCAAACATAAATTGATATTTATTTTCGTAGGCATTTATGTCGTCCGGATAGTCCACAACCATTGCTCGCATCATCTGTTTACCAGTTGTTACTCTATAGGCTAGGCTGTATATATATGGCATAAGTCTATATCTAAGTTTGATAAATCTCTTAAGTATCTCTTCAGCATCTTTGCCAAAGGCCCATGGCTCATTTTCAGGTCTAGTTCCATGCGTCCTAAATATTGGACAAAAAGTTCCCCACTGGAACCACCTTATATATAGTTCTGGAGTAAAATCAGGATGGAAGAAGAATCCTCCAATATCTGTGCACCAGTATGGCATACCAGTTAATGTTACATCCTGCCCTATAACAACTTGGTCTTTTAAGACTTCCCAACTTGAGTCTATATCTCCAGACCACATCGCTACATTGTATCTGTGTATCCCACACCAGAAAGTCCTAGCCAAAGAGAAGCTTCTAGTTCCAAAAGTATCTCTCTGGTTTTCGTACAGTCCTTTAGTCCAGAGTAATGTGTAGATATTATGGACCTTCTCTCTAGATCCAAGATAACTTTTAGTTCCAGGCTTGTGCTCTTCTATCTCTCCCATATCTGTCCAGTAGCCTCTAATGCCAGTCTCGTAAAGCTTTTTTATCTCTTCCCACCAACCCTTTCTAGCTTCTGGGTTAGAGTGATCAAATGTTGGTCTGGCGTTAGGAGGAACGTCATTTAGATAACCCTTCTCTTTAAATATCTCGTACTTTAGAGATTTCCTATCTATAAATGGATGTTGTGCCTGCATAATTTTAAATCCAAGTTCTGATAGTTTCTTGAATGTCTCTTCTGGATGTTGCCAGTAATCCCTGTTCCATTCAAGGTCACCAAATTCTTTAAACCAGAGCCAGTCTATAACAAGAACATCTCCAGGAATTCCTCTTTCTCTAAACTTTTTACCTAGCCAGAGCAGTTCTTCTTCGCTCCTATATCTATTCTTACACTGTATAAATCCATAAGCCCACTTTGGAAGAAGCCTTGGGGTTCCTGTTATCTCATAGTAGTTTCTTATAATCTCATTAAAGTCTTCCCCCAAGATAATATAAAAGTCTGCCACCTTTGAACCATAAAGTAAAACCGTAAGCCTATCTGGATTCCCTTCTCCACTTGGCAAATCCCAATCCCAAGGAGAAGGAGCCCATTCATTGCCAGTATTCCTTTCGGGAACCTTGTCTCCACCTATGTTGAATCTTACAGGCCAACTGGTATCTAGAAATAGACCATAGTTTTCTGATGATAGTAAAAATGGCACAGAATCGTTACCACTTCTCCTAAACCCATTCCACTGGTGCCAACACCTACGTTCTTTCCCTCTCTGATTGAGGTCTGCCATATGGTCCTGTCCTAGGCCGTATATCCTCTCATTATAAGAGAGTTTGAATCGAAAGATTGTTTCTTCATCATGTTTATCTATGAAGTTAACATTATCTGTGGAAAACTTTTCCTCTCCATCTTTGTATATCTTAAAAGAGAATGGATTAAGATTTATAAATAACACTGTGGAGTCTAGCGAAGCCCTAATCTCATTACTGGATATGTTAGAGACCTTAATCTTACTTAAAGGCCTATCTAGAGCCACTTTAAATTCTTCCGACTCATCAACATCTTCTTCTAATACCTTAAATCTGACAATTTCCCCTCCAAGAAAAGAAAAAAAGATTCTTCTCCCTTCACCCTCTAATATAAGGGCTGTATCTGTAATACTACTTACCTTATACATAAAATCACCTCTTTCTTCTGTAAGGTCCAGGATTTTTCATCTTCTCAGTGGCTATCTCCGCTGTCTTCTTTAAAGCAGGTTCATATCCTAGATGTCTATGGACAAGATATCCTGCCATACAGGTATCTCCTCTCCCTGTTCTTCCCTCTAGCGTCCAGCATCCAAATTTTTCCTCATAAAATTTCCCTTGAGCCCAGAGGATAATTCCATCTTTGTAAGTAAGAATAATCTCTCTAGGACCCCACTTAGAGATTTCCTCTATCGCTCTATAGTGATCTTTTATACCTGTTAAAACTTCAGCTTCTCTTGAATCCACCTTAAAAACATCAATTAGTGGGAGATACTTTTCTTTGTAGTCCCAGTCTCTATATAACATATTACCTTCAATATCTACATTTCTTAAAAAACCTTGAGCATCTAGTCCAAGGACATTAGCCCTTTTTCGCAGTTTCTCTATGAAACATTCTAATATCTCTCCATGCCATAGCCCCGAGATATGAATAATATCAGTATCTTCTACATTATCCATATCCTTATCCGTAAATGGTTCAGCCTTATTAATCATCCTAGATACCCTATCGTCAGGATTATCTGTTGGGTAGATATTCTGGATAGTTGTAGTAACTCTTGATGGAAGTGTGATGACATTTATTCCGTAGTCCTCCATATCCTTGAAGAGATTTTTATCCTCTTCTGCTAGCTTTGTATATACGATTGTGTCAAAAGAGAATGATCTTGCTACAAACGCCCCATAGTATACTCCTCCGCCAGGGATAATCTGCTCTTTAGACTTAAAGATATTTATATCCTTGGATACATGTCCTATGAAAACTATCTTCACCAAAACCTCCTAAGATTTGTTCTTTATAATCTCTCTAAGTATTATAGATACAGCCTTCAACAGATTAAAGCTTTCTATATCAGAAGAACCTGTTAGTTTTTCTTTTAAGATAGAAACTTGAGAATCCAACTCAGAGATCAATAAATCCCAATCTATAGAGGGAGGAGGTTTTATTTCTGATATCTCCTTTTTTAGTAAGTCTATCCCCTGTCCTTTTACAGGTATCAGTGTTTTATACCCATTAAGGTTAAGCAGTTGAGAAAAGGACTGAGAAGAATTTATCTCTCCATGAGTTATTATAAATATAGGGTTACCTTTAAATCCTTTTGTCCATCTTAATAGATCTTTCTGGTCTGCATGAGAAGAAAAGCCATTTATTGTATGAATTTTAGCTCTTACTGTTATTTCTTCCCCCATTACATCGATACTCTTAGCACCGTCTATAATCCTTCTCCCCAATGTCCCCTGAGCCTGATAACCAACAAAGATTATATGTGTACTATCTTTCCATATACTATGCTTTATATGGTGCAGTATCCTTCCGCCTGTACACATTCCGCTTCCTGCAATGATTATTCCAGTTTCTAGTTCATTCAATCTCTTTGATTCCTCTATAGAAGAAAGATATTTCATATTTTCTATATCAAAAGGGTCCTGCGAATTTAAGTAATATCTTTGAAGCTCACTTGAGAGAAGAGTGCTATATTTTCTATAAACATCAGTTACCTTTACCCCCATTGGACTGTCAAAGTAAATAGGTATATTGTCAGAAAGTATTCCTTTTTCTTTTAATAACCTTATCTCATATAGTATTCTCTGAGCTCTATCTACCACAAATGAAGGAATAAGGACCTTGCTTTTCTCATCTACTGTATTCTGCATAACCTGTGCAAACTCTTTTCTGGTCTCTTCCAAAGTCTTATGACTTCTATCTCCATATGTAGATTCTACTATTACATAATCTGCTTGTTCTATCTCAGCTGGGGTCCCTTCAAGAACCCCATCCCACTGACCAATATCTCCAGAGAACACAACCTTTAGGTCCTTATTCCATATCTCTATAGAAGCTGAACCTAGGATATGAGCAGAATCTCTAAATCTGAACCTTATATCTTCTATTGAAATGACTTCGTCGTAGGGAACTGGTTCAAAAAGCTTAAGACTGGCTTCAACATCTTTTTCATCGTATAGTGTTTTTAGAAGGGTTTTTCCTGCTCTTCTATTCTTCCTATTTATTCTTTCTACTTCTTCTTCCATTAGCTTCACAGTATCGAGCCATAAGATTTCACATAATTCTATCGTTGGCATGGTGGCATATATCTTACCTCTGAATCCCTCTTTAACTAACTTTGGTATTCTACCTGAGTGGTCCAAATGGGCGTGAGTCAGAAGCACAGCTTTTATAGAAGATGGGGAAAAATTGAATGGAGCTTCATTCTCCTTTTCTTCTTTCCCCTGAAATATACCGCAATCAACAAGGTATAAGTTTCTTTCAGTTTCTAATAAATAATTAGATCCAGTTACCTCTCTAACTGCCCCTAAAAAGGTAAGGAACATTAAAACCTCCTAATACATCTTTTATAACTTTCACTTAATTATATCACGAGACCTATCAACATATCTTGTTTTCCTGAAATTAGAAGGGGGTATTTTTATCTGAATCCAAATGTCCGAACTTCAGGCTTATGAACAATTTCTACTTTTCTGTCGACCCATAGCACTTTTTACCCTACCGGCGATCTACGGAAATTTTATTAAATTCTAGAGTGTCTATAAGTTCTTTACTATGGTCTCTTTCTCTGTAGTATCTCTTTAGCATGAATTCAGAACCATCTATTCTTGCTACCAATATCTTACCATTTAAAGATTCGTAATAAAGCTGTTTTCTTGGTAAGCCAACTCCTCTTTATCCCCTTACTATCTCTAAGCCTTCTTATCCTTTCTCCAATATTCATAGGTACCCCCCTGGCACCACCCCGGTATCCTCTCCATACAGTAACAGAGTATTTAAAAATAAAAAAATAAAAATATTTTAAATTTTTCTTTTTTAGATTTTTACAACAAAAAACTAGAGACAAAGAAAACGGATATATCAACTGAGAAACCTAACCCAAAAGATAGTAACCTGATTGATAAATCAAAAGAAGATATACCCAGCCAAGGTGGTGGTGACTGTAGTATGAGGGCGGATAACCCCGAGCAAAGGATTATATAAACCTGTAATCGATTTACCAGGGATACTGATAGGTTCCCCAATCTTAAGGAGGCGAACGCATGCCAGTTAAAGTTATCTCAATCCACACCTAGCTGAGGATAACGTTTATAGTGGTATTTTAGCCTAAATTCCTATGTCTGAATTTTACGTTCCCAAGAGACTACTATATAAGTATTCTATAATCTTTCCCAAATATAGACCTTTTGTAGTAAGACTCTTTCAAGAAAGATTTTATACAATCAGCTAAGATCTTTATCCCCTCCTCTATATCTGATTCGGATATTTGAGTAAAACTGATTCTGAATCCTTCTATAGGAAATGGGTCAGAAAGAAATACATCTCCGGGCATAAACATAACTTCTTTTTCCAAAGCCTTATAATAGAGATCTCTAGAATAATGGCCTTTAGGTAAGTTTATCCATAAATATAATCCTCCTTTTGGAATACTGTAATATACATCTTGTGTCATATGTTTTTTTAGACTTTTTATAATTATTTCCCATCTCTTTTGAAAGATATTACGTATTTTATCTACATGTTTCTTAAAACTTTCTTCTTTTAGCATTATATTGAGGGCTTTTTGGGTCAGACTAGAGGAAGATATATCAGAAAGATATTTTATCTCTAGTATCTTTCTTCCGTAAATCTCTGGAGAAACTATAAAGCCTAGCCTTAGTCCTGGCATGAGAAGTTTAGAGAAACTCTTTATATAAAAGACTCTGTTATTTTTATCAAAAGCCTTTAATGGCTTTGCCTCTTCTTGGTAGTAGAGTTCATTTAGATGATCATCCTCTAATATTATAAAGTCATATTTTTGGGCAAATTCTAAAAGTATACTCTTCTTCTCTTCTGAGTAGGAATAACCTGTTGGATTTTGGAAGTTAGGAATTATGTATAGAAGTTTAGGAGGGGTTATTTTTAACATATGTTCTAGCTCATTTATATCTAATCCATCCTCTTTAAGAGGAATTTCAACAATTTTGGCAGATCTAGATTTAAAAGCGGAAATAGCTCCAGGATAGGTTGGCCTTTCTATATAAACTACATCTTGGTAATCTAGAAGTAACTTTGCTATGATTTCTATACCCTGTTGAGCACCAGATACTACATAGATATTGTCAGTGTCTACATCTATACCTTGAGATGCTAGCAATGTCTCATTTATAGTCTCTCTGAGGGCTTTATATCCTGCAATTTCCTGAGATTCGAAGGCATATCCTCCTTCACTGTCTAACACTCTGACGATAGCCTCTTTAAATTCTTCTGTGGGAAATAGCGATGGAGGTATAGAGGCTGAGGCAAAGTTATATTTCACTACTTTTGTTTCTAGAATAGACTCTTCACAGGAGATCCTTTTTGCAGAAATTACATAAGAACCACTCCCAACCTTAGTGGTTATGTATCCCTCTTTTTCTAAGAGTTTGTAGGCATTTGCTACCGTTATTGTATTTATATTCATAGATTTTGCTAGTTTTCTTATTGGGGGAAGTTTTTCGTTTGCTTTTAGTGCCCCGTTTTCTATCAAATTTACTATCCCCCTATAGAGTTGCAGATATAACGGCTCTTTAAGGTTTCTATCTAAATGTATCGATACAATATTTTCAATGTTATCCATACATTACCCCTCCTTTTGTTGACTTTTTTATATTAATTCTGTATAATTAACGCAACAATGGAATGCTTAGTCTTAAATTGTTGCGATACATTTATTATAACATGTTCAAGAAAAATTTGGAAGTAGGAGGGATTAGTGATGGATAGATTTGATTTTGATTCTGACCGTTATAAGCTAAACAGAGGTTTAGCAGAAATGTTGAAGGGAGGAGTAATTATGGACGTTACAACTCCAGAACAGGCTATAATAGCGGAATCCGCTGGAGCAGTAGCAGTAATGGCTTTAGAGCGTGTTCCTGCTGATATAAGAAGATACGGAGGAGTTGCCAGAATGTCTGATCCGAAGATAATAAAAAGGATAAAAGAAGCTGTTAGTATTCCTGTTATGGCTAAGTGTAGGATAGGACATTTTGTTGAAGCCCAAATCCTTGAAGCTATTGGTGTTGACTTTATAGATGAAAGTGAAGTATTAACACCTGCTGACGAATTTTGTCATATAGACAAAAGAAAGTTTAAAGTTCCATTCGTTTGTGGTGCTAGAAATCTTGGAGAGGCTTTAAGACGTATAGCTGAAGGAGCTTCTATGATAAGGACAAAGGGAGAAGCAGGTACAGGCAATGTAGTAGAGGCAGTGCGACACATAAGAACTATAATGGGAGAGATTAGAAGACTTCAAAATATGCCAGAAGAGGAATTAATAATAGCTGCTAAAGAGATGGGTGCTCCTTACGAGTTAGTGCTCTATGTTGCCAAACATGGTAGATTACCAGTAGTAAACTTTGCAGCGGGAGGGATAGCTACACCTGCTGATGCAGCATTAGTAATGCAACTTGGATGTGACGGGGTATTTGTAGGTTCAGGTATATTCAAATCTGAAAATCCAGAAAAAAGAGCAAAGGCTATTGTAATGGCAGTTGCATATTATAATGACCCATATGTTTTGGCAGAAGTCTCTGAGGATCTTGGAGAACCAATGCCAGGTATAGAGATAGAAAAACTAGAAGAACATTATGCAGAACGAGGATGGTGATATATTATGAAGATAGGTGTGTTAGCCTTTCAAGGGGCAGTTAGAGAACATATAGATATGCTTCTTAAATTAGGAGTCTTACCTATTCCAGTAAGGAAAAGAGAGGATTTAAAAGGGATCTCTGGGCTTATATTGCCTGGTGGTGAAAGTACTACTATTGGAAAACTTTTAATGGACTCAGGACTTAAATACGATATTATTGAGATGGCAAGAGATGGGCTTCCTATTTGGGGAACTTGCGCAGGTATGATATTATTAGCAAAGCATATAGTAAATCAAGATTATACCTATCTTGATCTTATGGATATTTGGGTAAGACGAAATGCTTATGGCAGTCAAATAGACAGTTTTATAAAGAGGGTACCAGTTTCTCCTATCTCTAACTCTCCTTTAGAGCTTACTTTTATAAGAGCTCCATATGTAGAGAAGGTAGGAGAAAATGTTGAAGTTATATTGGAACTTGATGGTAAGATAGTAGCTGTTAGAGAGGGTAAATTACTAGCTACTGCTTTTCATCCTGAACTTACAGAGGATTTGAGTTTTCATAAATATTTTCTAGAACTGATTAAAAATTAGAAGATATTTGTGTGAGGCTAGGGTAAGTGTATATATTATCCTAGCCTCTGTGTTATATACAAAATTTGATGAGTCTACTTTTTAATATAGTTGCTTTTCTAAGTCAAAAAGTAATTACAGATCAGGAGCCTGGCTGTTGACAACTGATATATATCTGTATATAATGGGAGAGTAAAATTTATTTTGAGGAGGATTGGGGATTACGTTAATTTCTTATAGAAGTGGAAGATGTTGGAAAATAATAAATACGTTGAACTTATTTAGGCTAGGAAAGAGGTGGCGTATCTCGAAATAGAAGCAGAAATAAAAACAAGGATTTGAGGGAAACAATAGATTAGTTGGCAATCAATTGGTATTAAAATAATACGAACAAAGTTTTGAAGGTGGGGATAAAATGAGAGAATTTATAGTTAAAATTAAACTCTTGACCCCTATCTGGACAGGGGATGAAAACAAGAAATGTTCAACTTTAAGAGAAACAGGGATTATCGGAAGCCTTCGGTGGTGGTATGAAGCTCTAATCAGAGGCTTAGGTGGTAGTGCCTGTGATCCAACAGATGAAAACTCAAGATGCAAGTTGGACCGAGGTAAATTGGAAAAGGCAATAAAATCTGGGAAGACTGAACAAGAAGCATTAAATGAACAAATTTGTTCAGCTTGCCAATTATTTGGCTGTACGGGTTGGGCAAGGAAGTTTAGGTTAGAAGTAGAAAAACAAAATGATACTGAAATAATATTTCGGTTTATTGAATTAAGAAAAATCGAAGACATTGAATGGGCTTTACTAAACGAAACAATTCAAATAATAGCAAATTATGGTGCAATCGGTGGAAAACTTGCAGAAAGAGAGTACGGAGTTATTCAAATAGAAAAAAATGATTTATGCAAATTTGCCTTAAAGAAAGATGAATTGCAAAATTATCTTAAAAGTAATAAAAAAGGTCCTAATAATCCAAATCTGTCAAGATTTGTCTTTATCGATGGTAAAAACCTCAATGATAAAGTTGTTAAAGAGATAACAGAATTACCTTTTTTAAAAGGAGCAAGAGGTAAGGGTAAAAGATATTTTTACAAAACTATAAATAGCAAACCAAATCGTCTTTTTGCTTACACAGAAGATGATGAAAAATACAATGAATTAATAAAGCTATTAAGCAAGAAATCTATTAAATATATAGAAGGGAAAAAATTTACTATCTGGGGGTTAAAATGATATATGATTATTATCTTTCAGAAGCTTCCTTAGGAGGTTTTGAAAAAGAAGTAAAGAACTTAGGTGAAAAGAAAAAAGCAATAAGAGATAAATTAAGAGAAGAGGAAAATATTAATGACTTTTATCCTAGTCCAGAGGATTTTAAAAATCTTCCTAAAAACTCAGTTCTCATACAAATATCATTTACTCTTAAAAAACCATATACAAGCAAAGATGAAGGAGAGTTTCATATAATAGATAATAGAATCTTTGAAAATCCAATTGTAAGAGATAAGTTTACAGGTTTGCCAATGATAAGACCCACAACATGGAAAGGGCATCTGAGATTTGCTGCTAGAAAAGCGGAGTGGGATGAAGTCAAAAAAGGAGAGATTATTAGAAGGCTCTTTGGTTCAGAAACAGAAGAGGAAGAAGCCCTAAAGGGAAGGCTTTATTTCTTCCCCACATTCTTTAATGATAATGCAGAAAAAGATGTTATAACTCCACTGAAAAGAGATACAAGAACACCAGTAAGAGGACCAATAAGCTTAGAGGTTATGAAATCAGGCAAAAAAGGAGAATTCTATCTCCTCTATGTACCTTGTCCAAGAGGAGAAGATTTTAATGAAAAGGAAGTTTATGAGGACTTAAAATTTACTGCAGAGGCTTTGAGACTGATGTTCTATACTTACGGCTTTTCGGCAAAAAAGACATCAGGGTTTGGAGTGATCCGAGAAAAACTTGACAAAGGGGAAATATTACTAAATGTAGGAAAAAGGAAATGCTTCGAAAATTTAGATGAATTACCTCAAAAAGTAGAAGAATTATTTGGAGGGAAAAATGTCTTTGATTGATATAATTAAAAGTAATCGAGATGAAATATTAAAAGGAGAAATAGGAGCACTTCTTCACGACATCGGGAAGCTACATCCTGATTTTATTAAAAAGCAGTCTTTAAATGATATTGGAGACTTTGACCATTCGAAAGCTATTGATACCAACAAAAGTAAGGAGCTCGTTAATTTCTTAAAGAATCTCAAGGTAAAACTAAAAAATGAAGAAAGTGATGTTTATAATTTGATAGTGTGTCATCATAATAAAAGAGATAAAAGTCTTTTAATAAATCTTTTACAAATATGTGACCGTAAAGACTCGGCTGATGATAAAGGAATAGTAAGGAGGAAATATAACACAACTATCTCATCCCCATTTGGCTATCCAAAAGAAAAAATTGACCTAACTTGCCTTCAAAAAAGATTTGAAGATTTACAAAATAATCTAACAGAACTTTTTAATAAGTATTTTTCAGATAAATCAGACAAAATAGATCTTACTTGTCTAAGAAACTCATTAATAATAAATCTAAAAACAACATTTTCTCATGCTCTCGGAGAAACAAGGATTCCTTCAAACGATGTTACCCTATGGGATCATTCCTATTCAACTGCATCATTATTTAAGTCTACTTTGGCTGCTATAGTATGTGGAGCAGATATTAATCCTGAAAAAGTGAACTGGAGAATATTTGGTGTCTTCTGGGACGGAATTGAATTTATAAATAGAGGAGTAAAAATTGCAGAAATCAAAGCAAGGAGTGAAATTATTGAAAGAATAAAAAGTGAATTAAAAAAGAAATTTGAGGATGAAATCCCGATTGGAAACTCAATCTATGAAGATACAAATGGAATCTATTTTACTTTCCCTGAGCTTGATAAAGTAAAAGTAGAAGAACTTGCAAAAGAGTGTGCAAAAGAAGCATTGGCAGTAGTTTATGAAGAAAGTAATAATGAGTTATGGCCTTCTTTTTCATTAAGCAAAGCATCAGGAACACTTACCATTATCGTTGGCGAAATGAAGCTTGCATTTAGTAAAAGAGCGTTCCCAAAGATGACTCCTACACTATTTATCGAAAAAGAACCAGATAGTTATTTCGAAATCCCTCAGATCGCAATACCTGACAAAGGTCAAGACATATGTCCTGTTTGTAGAATAAGGCCGAAAAATGAGGAGGAAGAAGGGTGTGAGGTCTGTGGAGAGAGAAGAAAAGGAAGACTATCTAAGTGGTTTTACAATAGACAGGACACCATATGGATCGATGAAATTGCAGATAAAAATAACAGAATTGCTCTTATTTCTTTAAATTTCGATCTTGACAAGTGGCTTGATGGAACGATTATTGGAACTATCTATTCACAAACATTTGAGGATTGGCTAAATAGTAAAAAATGGGGTGAACTTAAAGATGATTTAAAAGATTCCGTAGAACCTAACAAAGAGAGTGTTTACAAGGTAGTAAATGAGATATTAAGCTCTAAAGATTCAGATAAAGATAAAACAGCAAAGTTATTAGATACTTTCTTTGAAGATGTAAAAATAGGCAAAAACTCTCTAGATCACCATATTAATAATATTAAAGAGAGAATAAAAGAGAAGATAGGCGATGATATTCTTACTAAAGAAAATTTTGCCACATATCTTTTCACCCAAAATCCCTCACCTGCAAGATTATATAGAATATGGAGAGAAACAGAAGAATTCTTTGAACTCATAATAAAGGAATTAAGAGAGAAATACTGTTATAAATGGAAAAGGATAAGATTCTCTGTGGAGGATAAGGATTTGAAATCGAAATTAAAGGATAAAAATATTGAAGATGCTCCTCTAATTATTAAAATAAAAAGACTAAATCCTGAGACCTTGCTTATCTTTCATTCTAAAAATGGAGAATTCTATACTATAGAATCTCTTGGAAAATTTAGCTTCAACAATAAGACAGGAGAAGACGCTGTTAAAGAGGCATTAAATCAGGGAATTGATTATCTTGCTCGAGAAGAAAAATCAAAAGAAAATCTATTGAATGGAATGGTTAAAATCGGTGTTAACAAAATAGAAATAGAAGATTATTATCCATTTATTGAAATAAACAGATCTCCTCTGTTACTTCGCTTCATAATTCCAGCCTTAGATTCAATAGAAATTATTAAAATGATAACAGAACTTTATAATGAGAGATTTAAAAAGGTAATAGGAAAATTACCGTTAAATATTAAGCTTCTTGTAACGAAAAGGAAATTCCCTCTCTATATTCTCCTTGATGCGGAAAAAAGAATGCTTGAAGATGAGGAATTTAAAAAGCAAGTACTTATGAATCCATGGTGGGAGGCAGACAAACAAAATGAAGAGTATTATGGCTTTTATCCAATAAAATCGGTGGAAGAAGATAAGAAATATACTCTTGACGATTTATCTCCCTTCTCTAAAGAGAAGATATTTTATCTCTATCCTGGATATTTTGATTTTGACTTGCTCTTAGGAACAACAGATAGATATAAAATATACTATGAAAACAAAAAGAGAGGGGATAAAGAGTACAAACTATTCACGGGAAGACCTTACTATTTCTGCCAAATCTCTAAGATGCTTGAACTATGGGGCATACTGGTTAACAACCTCTCAAGTTCACAGATAAACTTCATAGAAGAAGTTCTTACATCTAAATTAAGAGAATGGAGAGATGTGAAAGATAAAGATGACGTATTTAAAACCTTTGCAGAAGCAGTTTTAAGAGATGCCTTTGGTAATAAATGGAATGAATTAAGAGAGGAAGATAGACTTTTACTTGTAAATTCTACTCTTAATAGACTATTAATCGATGTTATTATTCTTTTTAGACACATAATAAAAGAGGAGGTGTTATAAATATGAACGATTTAAGTCCTCAGAAGGTGTTTGGGAGAGCCCTTGATCCCATCCATATTGGAGCAGGGGGATATAGGCTTGGAAGAGTAGATAATACAATTGTGAGAGATCCGGCAACAGATATTCCAAAGATACCTGGGACTTCAATCTCTGGAGTTCTAAGAGAGTTTTATACGGTATATCTTATGGAAAATGATGAAGAATGTAAAAATAAGAGCGGTGAGAAAGAGAAAAGGGAGTGTGCTGAAGAAAAGGTTAAGGTTATTTTTGGTGATGAGAGTCAAAAGGGTATTTTGAGATTTTATGATGGACAGATTATATTCTTTCCTGTATCCTCAATCCAGGGAACCGTATGGATTACAACGAAAGAACTACTTGAGTACTGGTTTGGAGAATTGAAAGATAAAAGCGGGAAAATAATAAAGATCCCAACTGAAATTAAAGATGAAGCATATACAATTAAAGATATAGAGCAAAATAAACCACTGAATCTTGGATGGCTGCTGATTGGAGTGAAGAAAACTGAAGATGAGAAAGAAATCGTAGAGATCGTTTTACCATCTGTAATAAATAATTGGGTAAAAAGGATTGTTGTTTTATCAGAAAAACTATTTTCTCACATAGTAAATGATAATCTTGAAGTAAGGACATCTGTAAGGATAGATTCTCAAACGGGGACAGCAGTTGAAGGTGCGCTCTTCACCTATGAAGCAATACCAAAGGGAACGATATTAGGGATTGAAATGGCTGAAGACAGCGCTTTGAAGAATAGAAGGAATAGCTCTATAAGTATAGACAACATAATAAGTGTAGTTTCACCATATCTCAAACTTCTTGGTATAGGCGGGATGGGTACAAGAGGATTTGGCAGGCTTGAGTTGATTGTAAATTCAAAGTAAGGGGGTGAAAACTATGATTAATCTTGATTATAAATGTATGGAGTGGGCACAGAAGATAAATGAAATTAGCGATTCAAATCTTGAGAACAATCTTAGAAAAGCCCTTGGAGTTTTACAGGAAGATGGAGTTTATGCAATGTTTCTTTGGCTTGAATATAAAGAGAAAAAAGTTGATGATAAGAATAAGAAAATAGGGATAAAACTAATAAACATGCTAAATGAACAAGAAATAAGAAAGCACTTTCTTGACGGCTCATCTTTCCCTGAAGACTTCAAAGAATTTTGCAAAGTCCTAAGAGAAGTAGCAAAAGATATTGATAAGTTATTATTTATGAAAAAACTTCTTGAACGCACATTGGTATATGCCTTATATCATGCAAGAATAGATGATAAGAAAGATGTGGAAGAAAGTTAATGTAGTATTTGAGTTAAAAAGTCCCCTACATATTGGATATTTGCCCTTTAAAAGTTTCGTAGTCTCGCCTACCAGATACTATGTTACGGGAAGAACCCTCTGGGGTGCTATAACAAAAAGAGTGACAGAATATCTATTTAATCCGTCTCCAAAAGAGGAAGACTACAGGAATATAGGCAAGCAAATTATAGAGAATTTTAGATTTTCATACTTCTATATATATGACGGAAAAACAATTTATATACCAAGATTTGAAAGGTATAGGATCAAGTATGGGAATGTAGATAAATCAGAATTTGAGAATAGATTCATAGGAAGTCGAATCTCTACTGCAATCGATCCTTATTCTTTAACAGCAAAGGATGAAAGTTTACATGAGATTGAATTTATAAATAATAAGTTTTGTGATATAGATGGAAGTCTAAAAGATGTTAAGATTGCAGGATGTATCTGGGTTAAGGAGAACACGAATATAAATGGGAAAGAAGTAAAGATCGATGGTGGAATTATTATTGATGGTTTCAATGTTATTTACGAGCTTATTATCGGTGGAGAATCAAAGTATGGTTTTGGACATGTTTTACTTGAATCAGTAAATAAGATTAACCCTGAAATTCCACCGTTTATATGGACAACACCTGAAGAAGTAGAGCAAGATGAATTTATTGTAAGTCATTTGAAATATGATAAAAATATAAAATTTGAGGGAGACTTAGAGCTTTTATCTGGAAGAGGATATTACGATCCTAAAGTGATTGACGATAGTGAATTTAAGATATCTAATGCACCAGGAAGAATAATCTCAAGACCAGAATATTATATTTCGCCAGGAAGCCGTGTTTTGTCAGAAAATAGACGCTATATGCTAAATTGGGATGGGACTTTAGGAGTGTAGACGTTACATATATTTGAGACTCCGGATAAAATTTTAATGTATAATCTATTGGATTGAGATAAATGCCCTGAGCTTACTTTTAGAGTTATCCACAGCTTAAGATTTTCTTTCTACACTTACAGACCAAACTCTCATTATCTTTTCTCCTGATTCTTTTTTGTTTCTCCGTTTGGTCGTGGAATATGCCCATTAACGTCAAAATAATCATAAACATCAAAGACTGCCTTACAGAACCTTACCATCTTCTCATCTTTATTTGCTATCGCTTCTTCATAGATCTTTATAAAGAATCTTTTCCCAGCCTCTGTTTGAGAATAGTTCTTTTTCATAAGATTATGTTCCATACATAAGGTTTGTCCATTGGAGATATCATTTGTTCCACCTTTATCCTTGGGTTTAATATGGTCTACCACCAATTCTACTCCATCTTCTATACCCCTTCCACAAATAACACATCTATATCCATCTCTTTTAAGAATCTCTTCTTTAACTTTTGGTGGGAAATCCCAAGTTTCTATATCTTTTTCTAGTTCTGGCGAATATCTATAAATTCCCTTTTTTACCTTTATAAGCTTTCCTTCCTGATGTAATTTTCTTATTGCTCTCCAAGGGTCTCTAGGCGGATGAGAATGATCCTTTAACCATTCATTTGTTACCCAATCTACCACAGGTCCGTGTGGTAGATCTTGATTAGGATGATTCTTAAAATATTCCATTACCAGATTACTTATCGTCCTCTTTCTGTTACCCATTAGCTATAAATAGTCTCTTTTGACTTATTTTACCTTCCTTAATTAATCTTTTCTTTGCTAGCTCACAATAAGATGGGTCTATCTCTATGCCGATAGCCCTTCTATTTGTAAGATAAGCAGCTATTAAGGTTGTTCCACTACCCATGAAGGGATCTAAGACTAAATCGTCAACAAAACTAAAGAGTTTTATGCACCTTTTAGGTAGTTCTATTGGAAAAGGACTTGGGTGTCCAACTTTCTTTTTACTTTCTCCTGGAAAAGTCCAAAGCCCATTAGTCCATTCTATGAATTCTTCTTTTGTAATGTCTGAGATCCTACTTCCACTTGTTTTTTTCCACTCTTTTTTATATAAAACTATAATTAATTCTACTGGAGCTATCACATAAGGAGCTGTTGCACTTATCCAAGACCCCCAAGCAGTTCTTCGAGATATATTTCCCTCGTTCCAAACAATAGTTGAATGATATTTAAATCCAATCTTTTTTGCAACAACAGTTAAGTCTGCACCTACGCTTTGTTGTCCACCCTTATTTTTATCCAATGGCACATTTAAGCATAATCTCCCATCATCTTTAAGCCAGCTGTAACATCTACTTAGCCATCTTTTGCTAAATTCTATGTATTCTTCATACGATAAATTATCGTCGCAAGTATTATATTTTACATCAACGTTATAAGGAGGGGAAGTAACAATAAGATCTATGCTATTATTTTGAATCTCTTCGGTTATTAGAACGTCATCATTAATTATTTTTAATCTTTCATTTTCAAAGAATATTCCTTTCATGTTTATGAGTATATCATGAAATACGTCACTAATAAAGAGTTCTGCATTCTTTAAATATTTTCTTAGAGGTCTCTAAGTGATTATCCTGAGAAATTATAAGGGAGGAAAAGATCAGAGATTAATTACAGATTCTTAGACTTTTTTGATCTCTATTCCTTACTAGAAAATTATATAGTATAATTCAATAAAAGTTTAAAAAAGGAAGGTGATGAAAGGTGGGAAATATTAGGGTAACTGTCTGGAATGAGTTTCGTCATGAAAAGATTCATGAGGAAGTAGCTAGGGTATATCCTAATGGAATACATAATGCCATTGCCGAGTATCTAAAAAAACAGCCGGATATAGAGGTCAAAACTGCTACCCTTGATGAGCCTGAGCACGGATTAACCCAAGATGTCCTAGACAATACTGATGTACTAATATGGTGGGGCCATATGGCTCATAACGATGTAAAGGATGAGATAGTAGAAAGAGTTTATAGTAGAGTTTTAAATGGAATGGGTCTTATTGTGCTACATTCAGGACATCTATCTAAGATCTTTAGAAAATTAATGGGCACAAGTTGTATGTTAAAGTGGAGAGAGGCTGGAGAGAAGGAGAGGATATGGGTGGTGGAACCTGGACATCCCATAGCTGAAGGTTTAGGTGAATACTTTGAGATACCTCATACCGAGATGTATGGAGAGCGCTTTGATATACCTAAGCCTGATGAGCTAGTTTTTATAAGCTGGTTTGCTGGTGGAGAGGTTTTTAGAAGCGGTTGCTGTTTCTATAGGGGAAAAGGCAAGATATTTTACTTTAGACCAGGGCATGAAACTTTTCCTATATATTATCAATCTGAAGTTCAGAAGGTTATATACAATGCAGTTAAATGGACAGTACCTATAAAAGGCCCTGAGATCCGTTTTGGTAATGTGAAGCCGTTAGAAGAGATTTAATTGGAGGTGTTATATATGAAAGGAACGATTGGATTGATAGTTGGGAGCAGAGGATTCTTTCCAGCAGAACTCGTGAAAGAAGGAAGAGAGAGGATCTTGAAGGTTTTTGAAGAAGAAGGTTTAAATGTTATCACATTAAATGCTAACGAGGGAAAGTTTGGTGCGGTAGAGACTTTAGACCATGCTATAGCTTGTGCTGAACTCTTCAAGGTAAATAGGGATAAGATTGAGGGAATTATTGTTACTCTTCCGAATTTTGGAGACGAAAAGGCGGTTGCGAATACCTTAAGATTTGCCGGATTAGATGTTCCTGTTTTGATACATGCATTTCCAGATGACATCGATAAGATGGACCTATCTCATAGGAGAGATAGCTTCTGTGGTAAACTCTCTGTTTGCAATAACCTTGTGCAATACGCTATCCCATTCTCTCTTACTAGACTACATACCGTTTCCCCTGAGAGCAGAAGCTTCAGAGAGGACTTGAATTGGTTTATAGGGGTATGTAAGGTGGTAAATGGTTTAAGAAATGCAAGGATAGGTCTTATAGGGGCTAGACCTGCAGCGTTCAATACGGTTAGATTTAGCGAAAAACTACTGGAAAACTATGGTATCTCGGTAGAGACGATCGATCTATCTGAAATTCTTGCTAGCATCTCTAAGCTTTCTGACAGTGACAGTGCAGTTAAAGAAAAGACCGAGAAGCTTAGAACCTATATTGATACAACTGGAGTTCCAGAAAATGCATTGGTTAAGATGGCTAAGTTTAGTGTGGTTGTGGAAAACTGGATGAAGGAGAATAGACTTATAGCTAGCGCTATACAGTGTTGGAGTGCCATAGAGAATATCTACGGTATTGTTCCTTGCGCTGTTATGAGTATGATGAGTGAATCTCTAATGCCTAGTGCCTGCGAGACAGATGTAACTGGAGTAATAGCAATGTATGCCCTTCAACTTGCATCTGGAACTCCAAGTGCTATAGTTGACTGGAATAATAACTATGGAGAAGATCCCGATAAAGCGGTGGTGTTTCACTGCAGTAACTATCCTAAGTCTTTCCTAAGTGATCCTAAGATGACATTCCAAGATATCATATCTGGGACTGTTGGTAAGGAGAATGCCTATGGCTCCTGTTCAGGTAGAATTCCTAGCGGACCTATGACGTTTGCAAGGGTATCTACTAATGACAGTGTAGGAATTATACAGGCATATATAGGAGAAGGAGAGTTTACCAAAGACCCACTTAGTACCTTCGGAGGCCATGGTGTCGTATATGTAAAGAATCTACAGTCATTACTTAGAATGATGTGCCAGAGAGGGTTTGAGCATCATGTAGCTATGAATAGGTCTAAGACTGCTAGAGTTCTATACGAAGCATTCTCCAATTACTTAGGCTGGGATGTGTATTGGCATAATGGGGAAGAAGAGTGATAAATAGTAGGAGGGGAGTATTCCCCTCCTACTGTCTTGTAAGATTAAATTGTTTCTGATAAAATCTCTATATGAAAAGGATAGTTAGTATAAGCTTGGGTTCTAGTAAAAGAGACCACAAGGTCTCTTTGTCTATTTTGGGAGAAGATGTAATAATAGAAAGAATAGGGACAGATGGAGATATAGAAAAGGCTATCGAGAAGGTTAAAGAACTTGATGGTAAAGTTTCTGCTATTGGGTTAGGCGGTATAGACCTTTATTTTATTATAGGAGATAAAAGATATACGGTAAAGGATGCATTAAGAATAGCAAAATCTGCAAAGAAAACCCCTATTGTAGATGGGAGTATGGTGAAGGATACATTAGAGCGGAGTATGGTGAAAAAATTAGATGAACTATTGCCCGAAGGTATCAGGGGTAAAAACGTACTTTTACCCTCTGCTGTTGATAGGTTTGGTATGACAGAAGCGTTCTATAATCTTGGGGCAAATATTATTATTGGTGACCTTATGTTTGCCTTAGGGATTCCGATACCTATAAAAAGTATAAAGACATTGAGATTCTTGGCTTATATATTACTCCCAATACTTACCAATCTGCCGTTTTACATATTATATCCAGTAGGAGAAAGGCAGGAGGAAAATACCCCAAAATTTACTAAATATTTCTTATGGGCAGATATTATAGCTGGAGACTTTATATATATCAAAAAATATATGCCGGAGAGATTGGAAGGCAAGGTTATATTTACTAATACAGTTACCCCAAAAGATAAAGAATTGCTTAGAGAAAGAGGGGTTAAATATCTTATAACTACTACACCAGAATTGGAAGGGAGGTCTTTTGGGACTAACGTCCTGGAAGGATTTTTAATAGCTATGCAGGATAAAAAATTTTCTGGGGAAAGCGATGAAGATTTTTTAGATAGAATAGGTTTTAAACCAAGAATGGAGATGTTGAATTGATTCAAAGAGGTGATACTGTGAAGGATAAAGATAAAGAAATTCTCCTTACTAGAGAAGGTTATGAAGCCCTTTTAAAAGAACTAGAAGATTTGAAAAGGAATAAACGTAAGGAGGTAACTGAGAAGATAAAAGAGGCTAAAGAATTTGGCGATCTCTCAGAAAATGCTGAATATATAGAGGCAAAGAATCAGCAGGCCTTTGTTGAGGGTAGAATTCTTACTATAGAGAATATACTTAATAAGGCAAAGATTATAGAGGAAGATGGGTATAGCGATAGGGTTACTATAGGTTCTAAGGTAAAAATCCTTAACCTATTGGATAATTCTATCACCGAATACCACATAGTAAGTTCCCCTGAGGTAAATATTAAGGAAAATAAAATTTCGGATGAATCTCCTGTGGGTAAGGCTTTGATAGGAGCTGGCATTGGGGATATAATAAAAGTCAAAGTTCCAAAGGGAGAAGTAGAATTGAAGATCCTAGAGATAAGGAGGTAAGAATACAGTGAATTTTACTCCGACGCACTCTATAGACGAATTAAAGAATAACTTTAATGATCTGATCGAGCAGACTGTAAGGGTAGCAGGAAGAATTACCGCAATAAGAAGACATGGAAGATCGATCTTCCTAGATATAAGGAATATTAAAGATAGAATACAGCTTTATGGGAGAGCTGACGACTTGGGAGATTCTTATGAGGAGTTGGGAGAATTTCATGTTGGTGATTTTATTGGGGTGGAGGGGATGCCATTTAGAACTCACACTGGTGAGCCTTCTGTTAGGATAAATAAGTTTTGGGTTCTGACAAGGGCGTTAAGACCATTACCTGAAAAGTGGCATGGGATAACCGATGTAGAAACTAGATATAGAAGAAGGTATCTAGACCTTATAGCAAACGAGAATCCGAGAAGGATATTCTTGCTCAGGTCAAAACTTATAAGAGAGATGAGGAACTTTTTAGAGAGTAAAGGTTTTATAGAGGTTGAGACCCCTATCCTACATATAGTTCCCGGTGGTGGTTTTGCCCGTCCTTTTATTACCCATCATAATGCTCTGGATATTGATCTTTACCTTAGAATAGCCCTTGAATTATATCTAAAGAGATTAATAGTTGGTGGATATGAGAAAGTATACGAGATAAATAGATGTTTCAGAAATGAAGGAATCTCTACTGTTCATAATCCTGAGTTTACTATGATGGAGCTCTATCAAGCCTATGCGGATTATAATACGATGATGGATCTTACCGAAGAGTTGATTATTTACCTTGCAAATACAATCTTTGGTAAGCCTGTTATATATAAAGATGATTCTGAGATAGATATATCCTCCCCCTGGGAGAGGAAAGAACTTTTAGATATAGTCATAGAACATACAGGAGTAAACCCTTTAAACTTAAATAGAGAAGAACTTCTAGAGTATGCCAATAAGTTTGAGATAAAGGTAACAACGGAGGAGAGTCTCTGGGCTAAGGTCCTTATGGAACTCTTTGAAGAAGAGGTCCAACATAAGCTAGTAAAACCTACATTTATCACTGGATATCCAGTGGCAATCTCTCCCCTTGCTAAAGCTAGGGAGAGTGATCCTAGGTTTACAGATAGGTTTGAATTATTTATAGGTGGCTTAGAAGTTGCTAATGCATTTTCAGAGTTGAATGACCCTATAGAGCAGAGAAGGAGATTTGAAGAGCAACTAAAGGAGAAGATGATGGGTGAAGAAGAAACTCATCCTATGGATGAAGACTTTTTGGAAGCCTTAGAGTATGGAATGCCTCCTACTGGAGGTTTAGGAATAGGTATAGACAGGCTTACTATGCTCTTTGCCAATGTGGACTCTATAAGAGAGGTGATTCTGTTTCCTCTACAGAGACCAGAATGAGCAAATCTAGTAAGACTTACAGGTGTACAGAGTGTGGATATACAAGTTCTAACTGGCTAGGTAGATGTCCCAATTGTAACTCTTGGAATACACTAGAAGAGGTTATCCTTGAAAAAGAGGAGAAAAAGACTAAGCCTAAGAGCACCCCTGTTAGAGCTTTAAGCCTTAGAGATATAAAGGCTAACACTATAGAAAGGATTACTACTGATTATCCTGAAACAGATAGGCTTCTAGGCGGCGGGGTAGTTCCCGGTTCTGTTCTTCTCATTGGCGGCGAGCCAGGTATAGGGAAGTCTACCTTTATGCTCCAATTGTCAGAATCTTTCTCAAGAAAGGGCCTAAGGGTTTTGTATAACTGTGCAGAAGAGTCTGTATATCAGGTAGGCTTAAGGGCTAATAGGTTAAATATTACTGGAGAAAATCTTAGGGTAATAAGCGAGGTTAGTTTGGATAATGCAATATCGGTTTATGAAGAGATAAAGCCAGATATATTTATTGTGGACTCTATACAGGCGGTAAGAGATGATTCAATACCTAGTCAGCCCGGGACAGTAACACAGATAAAGCTATGCACATCTAAAATTATAGACTTGGCAAAAAGGGATAATAGTGTGGCTTTTATAACAGGGCATGTTACAAAAGAGGGAATCTTAGCAGGTCCTAAGACCCTTGAACATATGGTTGATGGTGTTTTTTATTTTGAAGGCGACAGAGACGGTGTAGTTAGACTTATCCGTTCTGTCAAAAACAGGTACGGGGATACAAATGAGGTTGCCTTTATGGAGATGACATCCGAAGGCCTTAGAGAGATAGCAAATCCTTCATTGTTCTTTGTTAGAGAAGGTCTAGGATCAACACCTGGGGCTACTGTGAGTGTAATAATGGAAGGGACAAGACCTATATTAGTGGAAGTTCAAGCATTAGTCACGCGCTCTGTATACGCAGTTCCTAGAAGGGTTGTCCAAGGGGTAGACTTTAATAGATTTTCTTTTATACTGGCAGTTTTGGAGAAGCTTTTACAGTTACCTCTCTTTAATAAAGATGTATTTCTGAATATACCTGGGGGGGTCACTGTAAAAGATCCTGCATTAGACCTATCAATAGCCCTAGCAGTTATATCTAGCGCCTTAGAAGTTCCATTAACTTCTGAACTATTTAGTTTTGGTGAGATAGGCCTTACTGGAGAGATAAGGCAGGTTATGTGGCATGAGAAGAGGGTAGAGACTGCATTAAGATTAGGCTATACCGAAGGAATAGTTCCTCTAAAGAGGAGGGAAGAAAGCCCAAGGGTGATAGGGGTAAGGACATTGAAGGAGGTGTACAGTATAATAAAAGATGCCAGATTCTACGTTAGACCTTTATAGAGCATTAAAGCTCACTGCTCCAGGGACACCCCTAAGAGAGGGCTTAGATAGGATACTAAGTGCAAAGATGGGAGCTCTTATAGTGGTTGGTGGCAATATAGATGTCCTTAATAATATCATAAGTGGTGGTTTTACTTTAAACTGTGATTTTACTCCAGAGTCTCTCTACGAATTGGCTAAGATGGATGGTGCTATAGTGATATCGGAAGACTTGAAAAAGATTATCTACGCCAATGTTCAACTTTCTCCAGATGTATCCATACCTTCTACCGAACCGGGGACTAGGCATAGAACAGCAGAAAGGACTGCAAAGCAGGCTGGAGCATTGGTTATAGCAATATCTGAGAGGAGAGAGATAATATCTCTATATGTAGGGAATATAAGGTATGTCCTTCAAGATATAAGAAATCTTTTAGTTAAGGCTAATCAGGGTTTGCAAGTCTTAGAGAGATATAGAGTTATACTGGATCAGGCGATGTCTAATCTTACCACCCTAGAGATCGAAGATAGTGCCACGTTTCTTGATATCCTTTGGGTTCTATACCGTATAGAAATGGTTTTAAGGATAGCTCAAGAGATAGAGAGATACATAATAGAGTTAGGTGTAGAGGGCAGATTGGTTAGAATGCAGTTAGATGAACTTATCGGTGGAGTTCAGGAAGAGGAGATATTGCTTCTTAGAGACTACATAAGAGATGGGCTGAATCCTGAAACCATTAAGGATGAGATAAGGAAGAAAGGTTTAAATGATTTATTAAATACAAATTTAATGTCAAACCTTTTAGGAATAGTAGAATCTATAAGTTCTACTGATACTAATCTGAGATGTAGAGGTTATAGGATATTGAGTTATGTTTCTCGTCTCCCATCCTCAATTATAGAAAATCTGATAAATCATTTTGGTAATTTGCAGAATATCCTTAAGGCAGATATACCTCAACTAGATGAGGTTGAGGGTATCGGAGAGATAAGGGCAAAGAATATAAGGGATGGCTTGAGAAGGATCAAGGAGCAGAGTAGTAGAGGAATTCCACCATTTAGACTGGGAGATTTAGGAAGGACTAGGTGAATGTAGGAGTAATTATAGCTTCTGCTGGCCAATCAAAGAGATTGGGACACAATAAGGTATTAATGGAACTAGCTGGTAAACCTGTTCTTTTATTTTCATTAGAAAAATTTCTTAGATTGGACTCGCTTTCAGAATTGGTTATTGTTATAAGGCCTCAGGATGAGGAGGATGTTAGGAATATCCTATCTAAGGCTGGCTTTGATTATCCTTTTATAAAGATGATCCATGGGGGAAAGGAGAGACAGGATTCTGTATATAAGGGACTTAAGGCATTAACATCTTCTCAGATAGTAGCCATTCATGATGGGGCAAGGCCCTTTGCAAGCTTTGAATTAATTGATAGACTTATAAAGGAAGCTGAAGTTTATTCAGCGGTTATACCTGCATTACCTGTTAAGGAGACTATAAAGATTGTAAGAGATGGCTATGTAGAATCTACTCCGCAGAGAGAGTTACTCTGGAGTGTACAGACACCACAGGTTTTTAGATACGAGGTGCTTATTGAAGCATATGAAAGAGCTTATATAGACGGCTTTTATGGGACGGATGACGCTTCTTTGGTAGAAAGGATTGGATATAAGATCAGGGTTATTGAGGGAGAGTATACCAATCTAAAGATAACTACTAGAGAGGATTTGTTATTGGCCCATAGATATCTTGAGCTTCTAGGTATATGAGGATTGGAATAGGGTACGATGTTCATCCTATAACAAGAGAGAGAAAGCTTTTCCTTGGAGGGATAGAGATACCCTCTGAGTTTGGACTCTATGGACATTCAGATGCTGATGTATTAATACACGCAATATCTGATGCCATTTTAGGTGCAGTTGGATTACCGGATATCGGTCACTTCTTTCCTAATACCCCAGAGTATAAAGGTATATCTAGTTGTGTTATACTAGAGGAGGTAAAAAAGAAGATAGACAAAGAGTATATCATAGTAAATATTGATAGTGTTGTTATAGCAGAAAGACCAAAGATAGGTCCCTATATTGATATGATGAAAGAAAAATTGTCTAGCATCCTAGGGATAAGTCCTAGATCTATTGGTATAAAGGCTACAACCAATGAAAAGTTAGGCTTTATAGGTAGAGAAGAGGGTATAGTAGCGATTGCAGTTGTTCTTATAGATGAAAGGAGGACCTGATGAGTGTAAGGGTTAGGTTTGCCCCAAGTCCTAGCGGAAGTCTTCATGTGGGAAATGTAAGGACTGCCCTTTTTAACTGGTTATTTGCCAGAAAAAATAGAGGGGCATTTATACTCCGCATAGAGGATACAGATGTAGAGAGGACATTTCAATCTGCCTATCAGGGGATCCTAGAAGATCTCTCCTGGTTAGGACTAAACTGGGACGAAGGACCCTATAAGCAGAGTGAAAGGTTAGATATATATAAGAGTTACGCATTTCGTTTTTTGGAAGATAAATTAGCGTATAAATGTTTCTGTTCTCCAGAAGAGCTGGAAAGGGAGAGGGAAGAGGCTTTAAGAAGCGGTAAGCCTCCTAGATATAGTGGAAGATGCGCAAATCTTTCGCAAGAAGAGGTAGATAGCCTAGAGGCAAAGGGCCTTCCTTACTCTATAAGATTTAAGATCCCAAAAGATGCGTATTTTGTAGTTGATGATATGATTAGAGGAAGGATAGAGTTTGATGTAAACGCTATAACTGGAGATTTTATCATACTCAGATCTGATGGGATGCCTACTTATAACTTTGCTGTAGTTATAGACGATTATCTTATGAAGATTACGCATGTGATAAGAGGAGAAGACCATTTATCAAATACTCCTAGACAACTACTCATCTATAAGGCTTTAGGGGTAGAGCCTCCTAGATTTGCACATCTACCTATGATTGTTGGAAGTGACCGTTCTAAGCTCTCAAAGAGAGAGGGTTCTCTCTCTATAAAAGAATTAAGAGAGCAGGGTTTCTTGCCAGAAGGAGTGGTAAATTACTTAGCATTACTTGGTTGGAGCCCTAAAGGAGATGAAATAAAGACATTAAACGAGCTTATAGAGGAGTTCTCCTTGGAAGATGTCTCTCCAAGTCCTTCTGCCTATGACCCTGCCAAGCTAAGATGGATAAATAGGCATCATATTATGAAGCTTGACGAGGAAAAACTGTTAGAGTACACAAGGCCATTCTTGGGGGATTTAAATAACTATCCAACTGACTGGTTATTAAGGTCTGTAGCATCTATAAAGGAATACGCAGAGACTTTGGCTGATATCCCTAAATACATTGAGAAATACTATCTTGGTGATATTAAACTAGATCAGAGTCATAAAGAGGAACTTGCATCTAGTAAAAAGGCTATAGAGACATTTTTAAGCCTACTAAGAGAGACTGATGACTTAAACGCTATAGATAGTATATTTAAAGAGGCAATGAAGATTTCAGGGATTAAAGGAAGAAGATTTTATCACCCAATAAGATTGGCAATAACTGGTTATGAGTCTGGACCTGAACTAGTAGAGTTTATCCCTATTCTAGGTAAAGAGAGATGTATTGAGAGATTAGAAAAAGCACTAAAGTTTTTGGAGGATTAGATGAAATTATACAATACATTAACTAGAAATGAAGATGAATTTTCCCCAAAAAAGCATAATATGGTGAGGATGTATGTATGCGGTGTGACGCCCTATGACTATTGCCATATAGGGCACGGAAGATCTTATCTAGTATACGATGTCCTGTATAGATTCTTAGAATCAGAGGGTTATAGAGTTTTGTGGATTCAAAATTTTACCGATATTGATGACAAGATAATAAATAGGGCAAACGAATTAAATATATCTCCGAAAGAGTTGGCAGACAGATTTATCTCCGAATACTTTTTAGATATGGATAGGTTTGGTATAAGTAGGGCATTCATATATCCTAGAGTTACAGAACACATAGAAGAGATAATTGATTTTATAGAAAGGATTATAGAAAGGGGATACGCATACGAATCAGATGGTGATGTGTACTTCTCTGTGAGAAATTATCCCTACTATGGGAAATTATCCAAGCGTTCCCTAGAAGAGATGATTGCAGGGGCTAGGGTGGATCCAAGTGAAAAGAAGAGAGATCCGTTAGATTTTGCACTGTGGAAGTCTGCCAAGCCAGGAGAACCTTATTGGGAGAGTCCTTGGGGTAAGGGAAGACCTGGATGGCATATCGAGTGCTCTGTAATGTCTCTTCTATATCTAGGGGAAGATATAGATATACACGGTGGTGGAGCAGATCTAGTCTTTCCCCATCATGAGAATGAGAAGGCCCAGGCAGAATCGGTTATAGGTGATGGAAGATTTGTTAGATTTTGGATACATAACGGATTGGTGAATCTAAAATCAGAGAAGATGTCAAAATCAACTGGAAACTTTATAGTATTAAGAGAAGCATTGAATTCTTATCGACCAGAGGTCTTAAGACTATACCTTTTAGGGACTCATTATCGAAGTCCGCTTGACTTTGACCCTCAAGCCCTTGAGGATGCAGGTAGGGCTTATTCAAGGATAGAAGATACGGTGAAGCTTTTAATTCATATACCGGATCCTCCTTCACCTGTTTATGATCAGGCGTTTTTTGATTTCAGAGAGGCTCTATCTAATGACCTAAATACCCCGCAGGCTATTGGTGTTCTCTTCTCATATCTAAGGGAGAATAGGCCAATACTAGATAAAGGTACTTGGGATCCTGTATTGCCAGTTTTCAAGTTTAACTTACTTAAGATGTGTGAAGTTCTTGGCTTTAGATTCTCTGAACTGACTAAGATTTCTCTAGATACTGATAAACTAAGAGAAGTAATGGATATTATTATAAAGATAAGGAATAGACTAAGACAGGATAAGAGATTTGACCTTAGTGATGAGATTAGGGATAGTTTGAATAATATAGGTATCATATTGGAGGATACGAAGGAAGGTACTAGATGGAAGATGAGTTAAAGATAGAAGGAAAAAACTCAGTAATAGAGGCTTTAAAATCTGGGATCGCTATACAGAAGATACAGATAGATAAAAGGTTAGCTTCAAGATATGCTGATATTATTATCCAGGCAAAAAAGATAGGAATCCCCATTCAGGAAGTTCCTTCTCTAAAGGCTAAACAGGGTATCTTAGCCTATACATACCCTGTAGAGCCAAAAGATTTGGAATACTTTCTTGATAAGAGATTTGTTATCCTTGCCGATGGAGTAGAGGACCCTCATAACCTTGGAGCAATAGTGAGGACCGCAGAGTGCGCAGGGGTTGATGGGATAGTTCTGCCAAAGCATCGTTCTGCTATTATATCAGAAGGTCTTATAAGTTCTTCTGCAGGTGCTATATTTCATCTACCATTTGCAGTAGTTACCAATACAGCACAGACAGTAGACAAATTCTTAGAAAAGGGCTTCTTTGTCCTAGGTGCAGACCCAAGTGGAGAGCCATATTTTAAGCTAGATGTTAGATTCCCACTATTACTTATAATCGGTGGAGAGGATAAAGGACTTAGGCCTATTATGAGAAGAAGATGTGATAAGATCATAGGTATTCCTATGATGGGTAAGATAACATCTCTAAATACCTCTGTGTCTGCTGGTATTATTATCTATGAGATAAAGAGTAGAGATTGGAGGTGATTTTATGAAAAAGGGCATTAATATTTGGTCATTTCCACAGGGGATGAGTATTGAGGAATGTATGAAGGTTGCCAAAGATGCCGGCTTTGAGGGGATAGAGCTCTCAATAGCGGAGAGTGGAGAGTTAGGTCTAGATAGTAAAGAAGAAGATATATTAAAGTATAAAAAGATTGCAGAGGATATTGGGATAGAGATAAGTGGTCTTGCTGCAGGATTGTACTGGAGATATCCATTTACAAGCAATTCCAAAGAGGTTAGGGAGAAGGCTAAGGATATATGTAAGAAACAGATAGAATTTGCAAGTCTCTTAGGGGTTGATACGATCCTTGTTGTTCCTGGATATGTTGGTGTAGACTGGATGCCAGGATCAGAGGTAATAGAGTATGATAAGGCTTATAATTATGCCTTAGAATCTATAGCTGAGCTTTCAAGATTTGCAGAATCAGCCAAGGTATGTATAGGTGTAGAGAATGTTTGGAATAAGTTCTTATTATCGCCCCTAGAGATGAGAGATTTTATAGATAAAATAAACTCTAAGTATGTAGGAGCCTATCTAGACATTGGTAATATTATCTATATAGGCTACCCAGAACATTGGATAAAGATACTTGGAAGCAGGATAAAGAAGATTCATGTAAAAGACTACAGGAGACAGGGATGTGGCTTAGCGGGATTTGTTGATCTGTTAGCAGGAGATGTAGATTTCCCTAAAGTGATATCCGCATTAAAAGAGGTTGGATATGATAATTATCTAAATGCAGAGATGTTTGCTTATAGACACTATCCTCTACAGATGATATATAATACATCAAAATCTATGGATAAGATACTTGGGAGGGAATAGATATGTTAAAGGTAGGACTTGTAGGAATTGGATTTATGGGTAGGGGACATCTAGATAACTATATAAGGCTTGAGTCAGAAGGGTTTCCTGTTAAGTTGGTAGCTATATGTGATATAGATCCAGCTAAGTTCGAAAATAAGTTTATCCCAGGAAACATAGACGTGGGAACGAAGAAGTATGACTTCAGTAGATACAGACTCTATACAAACCTAGATGAAATGTTAGAGAAAGAAGATCTAGATTATGTAGATATCTGTCTTCCTACCTATCTACATGCAGAAGCTACTATAAAGGCATTAGATAGAGGGATGCATGTATTATGTGAGAAGCCTATGGCGCTAAATTCTAAACAATGTGAAGAAATGATAGAAGCGGCAAAGAGGAATAATAAAAAATTGATGATAGGCCACTGCCTAAGGTTCTGGCCAGCGTATGAATATCTAAAGGAATGTGTAGAGACTGAGAGATTTGGTAAGTTCTTAGAGGGATATTTCTATAGGGGAGGAGGAACCCCCAAATGGTCTTATGAAAACTGGCTATTAAAGAAGGAAAAAAGTGGAGGATGCATTCTAGACCAGCATATACATGATGTAGATACGATAAATTGGCTCTTTGGGAAACCTTCTGCGGTTTCAACGATAGCCAGAAATGTCATTCCAGGAAGCGGATATGACATCGTTTCGACAAACTACATATATCCTGATGGGAAGGTTATAAATGCCCAGGATGATTGGACACTCCAAGGAGAATATGGTTTTGAGATGTTATTCAGAGTAAACTTTGAGAGGGGGAATCTTATCTTTCAGAATGGGGTCCTAAAGGTGAATCCAAACGAAGGTAAGAGTTTCATCCCAGAACTTTCAAATGAGATGGGATATTACAGGGAGATAAGATACTTCGCAGAGTGTCTCCTTAATGATAGACCTATAACTGTAGCCCCTCCTGAGAGTAGTAAGGAAACGATAGAGATTGTAGAGGCGGAGATAAGATCTGCCGACAATAAGGGACAGGTAACTCCAGTATTATAAATTAAAGCCCCGGAGATACCGGGGCCTTTTAGTATTTGTTGACATATCTAAATTTTATCTAAAACTCTAAAAGCCTCTTCTAATATTATATCTTCTATATCTTGAGAGAAAGGAAATACATTAAAGATCTTAGGTGCAATGTAAGAAGCATAGTCTTTACTATTCCTATAGGCATCCCTAACAGGGATATATCCTACGAGTCCATTTGTATACCCAAAGGTAAGTAACATAGGGTATCTTTCTCTCAGTCTTAGCCCATGTTCACAGAATACCTCACCTGGGATACCTATAATTTTTACATCTCCAATGCTTATCCCCTGTATAGGAATATTTTCTATGAGTGGATTTTCTATAAAGGCTTTATAAGAAGATTCTGCCTCTTTTAGCCATTCTTCTATGAATCTTTTTGCATTATCGTCATATTTATAAACCTCTAACCAATACCTTGCATCTTTCTCCATTTCTTCTTTGGAAGGGATCTGAAGAGGAAGCTTTATTCTATTCTCTATAGAGCCTATCTTAGCATCCTTAACTTCTTTTCCATACACCTTAGCCTTTAATGCCCTATTAGCTAATATATAGCCCAAAAGCTCAATATCTCTTTTTGTTCCCGCTCCCCATCTGTTCATATTTGTCACTGGGTCTATATCACCGCAGAACCCTTGAAAAAATATACAGCTATCCCCTTCATTCTCTATATGCTGAACTAGTTCACCTGGCCAGTCTGCTGATATATCCTTAGTCCTTCCGAGGACTACTGGATGGCACGGATAATTTGTCAGGAATATACTTTTATCATTCCTTTCAAATAGAAGAATATTTAAATACGGGTCTATAGGCTTAAAATCCTTTAATCTTCTGTTAAATCCGATTGGCTCTATAATCTCACTGTGATAAAAGACTCTTGCTTCTCTTAAATCTCCTTTGGCATATCCTACAGTAGATACAATCTTTTCTCCTAACTCGTTTAGATACTCTTTATTAACATTTCCTAATCCTCTCAGTGTTTGAACTGCAGGTCCAGAGTGTGTATGGGTACAGCTTATTGTCACATTTTTTACTTCTATCCCTTCTATACTAGCTATCTCTTCTCTAAGACTATCTGCAAAGTCTATGGAAAACCCTATTAAATCACAACTTAAAAGGACAATCTTATTCTTACCATCATCTAGGTATATTGCCCTAGCTTTTAGGTCGGATAGGACATTCTCTCCTTTCCTGTGTAGATAAAATCCATAACCTGTAAGGTCAATATTAAGAGATAAAGAAGGGGTAATTACGCTTTCTCCATAACCAACAAATAGACTCATATATCCTCCTTATAAAGGTAGTTTTTAATATTATACCCTAAAATCTATCAACAGTTAATTAAGAAAAGGGCATATGGTATAATAGTTATTACAAAAGATAAAGGGAAGGATGAGAAATGTTTTATAAAATTTTGTTGATTGCATTTATACTGTTGGTGTCTGCTGGAACTGTATATGGAAGTGAAGATAATGTAGAGATAACATACTTCGGTCATGCTACATTCTTAATAAAGTCTAGCTCTGTCTCTATAGTCACTGACCCATTTAATCCTGCAGTTGGTTTTCCTATGCCAGATGTAACTGCAGATATTGTAACGGTGAGCCACACCCATTCAGACCATAACAATGTCTCAATGGTAAAGGGAAATCCTATAATAGTTAGAGATAATGGAGAAGCCAGAGGAATAAAATTTATAGCAATCTCTTCTTTTCATGACAATAAGGGCGGAACATTGAGGGGCAGTAATATTATCTTTAAGTGGACACTGGATGGTATTAATTTTGCACATTTTGGTGACTATGGAGAGGATGAACTTACGCAGGAACAGTATGAAAAGCTTAAGGGGACAGACGTAATATTTATTCCTGTTGGCGGAGTATATACTATTGATGCTGAAAAGGCTCTAAATATTATACAGAAGCTAAATCCTAAGATGGTTATCATTATGCATTATAGAATAGACCCATATGGTTTGAAGGTCCTGGCCTCCTTAGACGATATAAAGAAGGTTATACCTGGTTTAGAGAAGACGAGTAAGATAATCAAGATCTCAAAAGGCAACTTACCAACAAAAACAAAGATATTATATATGAGTATAGAGTAACATAAAATCTTGACAGATAAGGATAGATAATATAAACTCATACTCAAAATAGACTATCCTATTGGTTGATGGAGGGTTAAAACGGCAGTATGGACTATAATCCTAGTGTTATAGAAGAAAAGTGGCAAAGGAGATGGGCTAAAGAAGGTTTAAATGAGGCTAAAGATGATACCTCTTTGCCAAAGGCATATATCTTAGAGATGTTCCCGTATCCCTCAGGGGATATACATATGGGGCATGTGAGAAACTATGTCCTTGGTGATGTAATAGCTCGTTACTATAGGTTTAAAGGTTACAATGTACTACACCCTATGGGTTGGGATGCATTTGGACTACCTGCGGAGAATGCAGCTATAAAGAGGGGTATACATCCTGCAAAGTGGACCTGGAGCAATATAGAGAATATGAGGAAGCAACTAAAAAGATTAGGCATATCATATGATTGGAATAGAGAACTAGCTACCTGTGATCCAAGTTATTACAAGTGGACTCAGTGGTTTTTCTTGTTACTCTATAAGAGGGGATTGGCATATAAAGGTAAGGCGAAAGTGAACTGGTGCCCAAACTGTAAGACAGTTACAGCAAACGAAGAAGTAATAGACGGAACCTGTTGGAGATGCCATCAACCTGTAGAGGAAAGATATTTAGAGCAGTGGTTCTTCAAGATTACCGATTATGCGGAGAGGCTTCTAGACGACCTAGACAAGCTACCAGGTTGGCCTGAGCATGTAAAGATTATGCAGAGGAACTGGATAGGTAAGAGCGTTGGAGCAGAGATTGTATTTAAGATAAAGGAGATAGATAGAGATGTAAGGGTTTTTACTACTAGACCCGATACGCTCTTTGGTGCTACATTCTTTGCTGTATCTAACGAATCTAGCCTTATAGAAGAGATGAAAAGATCCCCTCAGTTTAGAAAAGAAGATGTGGAGGAACTCCTTTCAAAGATAAAGGCATCAAATAACAAGGAGGAAAAGTTTGGTGTATTTACCGGGCTTCACGCTATAAACCCTGCCAATGGTGAAGAGATCCCTGTATGGATAACAAACTATGTCCTCCAGGAATATGGTACGGGTGCAATTATGGGTGTTCCTGCCCATGATGAAAGGGATTTTGATTTTGCTAAAAAGCATGGAATCCCTATAAGGACTGTTATATTACCGCCTGGGGAATCTCCAGATGGAGAATTAGATAATTCGTACGAGGGAGAGGGTTTATTAGTAAACTCTTCTATATTTAATGGCCTTTACAATGAGATAGCAAAGATTAAGATAGTTGAATATCTTAAGGAAAAGGGGCTTGCTGAGCCGAAGGTAAATTATAGGCTTAGAGATTGGCTTATCTCTCGCCAGAGATATTGGGGTGCACCTATCCCAATTGTTTACTGTGATAAATGTGGCACAGTTCCTGTTCCAGAGGAAGACCTGCCTGTCCTTCTCCCTGAGGATATAGACTTTACACCTACTGGTACCATATCGCCATTAGCTAAGTCAGAGGAATTTGTAAATACTACCTGTCCAAAGTGTGGAGGACCTGCCAAAAGAGAGACAGACACCATGGCAACATTTATATGCTCTTCATGGTACTATTATAGGTTTACCGATCCCCACAATGATAAATCTCCTTTCAGTAAAGATGTTGTGGCATATTGGATGCCGGTGGATAGGTATATTGGAGGAGTAGAGCATGCTGTCTTACATCTTCTCTATTCTAGATTCTTTACCAAGGTCTTATACGATGCAGGGTACGTAGGCTTTGAAGAACCATTTACAAACTTATTTACTCAGGGGATGGTATTAAAAGACGGAACCGCTATGTCAAAGTCTCTCGGTAATATTGTCGAACCTTCCCCTATAATAGAAAAGTATTCTGCCGATACGTTAAGACTCTTTATCCTTTTTGCCTCTCCTCCAGAAAAGGAGCTAGAATGGAGTGATGAAGGCGTTGATGGGATGTGGAGATTCCTTAATCGTATATGGAGGCTCTATGATGAACTAACTTTCGCTTTAAATAGCGATGATGATGCTGTAGATAGTGGAATAGAAAGAGAACTTATAAAATGGAGACATATTACAGTAAAGAGGGTCACAGAAGATATAATAGAGAGATTTCATCTGAATACTGCAATAAGTGCGTTGATGGAATGGAGTAACTTCCTTGGTGGAAATATTGATACGGTAAAGAGGGCAAAGAAGACTATTCTTAGAGATACATTAGAGACATTTTTGATACTTTTATCGCCATTTACACCACATATAGCAGAAGAACTCTGGGAAAAACTAGGGCATAGAGAGAGTATATTTAAGGAGAGATGGCCAGAGTATGATTCAGACCTTATGAAGCAGTTTGAGTACGAGTTAGTAATTCAGGTAAATGGAAAGCTTAGAGATAAGATAAAAACCGATGAGAGAGATATGGAAAAACTAAAGAATATAGTATTACAGCTTCCCAGGGTAAGAAGGTTTATCGAAGGTAAGGAGATAAAGAATATTATTACTGTTCCAGAGAGACTTATAAATATAGTAACCGATTAAGGTGAATAATAGAGAGAAGTATTTAGTAGGTATAATTATAGTTTTGATTGGGGCTCTTCTTTTCTCTCTAAATAGACCAGTTAGAGAGGAGAAAAAAGAAGAGCCTTCTATCATTATAGAGGATGAAGAACCTAAGAGTTTTAAGATCGCTGTTCATATAGGTGGGGCGGTAAGAAATCCAGGGCTATACTATATATCGTCAGACTCAAGGGTTGCCGATGCAATTCAAGTTGCTGGTGGACCAACATCTGAAGCTGATTTGGATGCAATAAATCTGGCAAGCAAGGTAACTGATGGTTCAAAGATCTTAGTCCCCTCTAAATTGAAGACTTTAGATACCTCTTCAGATATTAAAGATAGTCAAGGCGAAACGCTTGTTACTAATAGTAAGAAGATAAATATAAATACTGCAAGCACTAAAGAGCTGGAAGAATTACCAGGTATAGGGCCTGCCCTTGCTGAGAGAATAGTCTCTTATAGAGAGACTAATGGTCCCTTTAAGAGTATAGAAGAGATAAAGAAAGTATCCGGGATAGGTGAGAAAAAGTTTGAAGCTATTAAGGATTTGATTGTTGTGGAATGAGATAAAAGGTAGACCTAGTGTAATACTTTTCTTTTCTGTAGTTATTGGTATTCTCATCTTCGGGTATATAAAATTAATCTTTCTACCACTTTTAATCTTAGCGCTAGTATTTCTATTCATAAGAGAGAAAGTAAGCTTGGTTTTAATTATAATACTTTTGAGTGCTTGGTGGACAGCTAGAAACTATGATAGATATATAGCTTCTATAAGATCAGTAGAGAAAATTTCAGGTTCTAAAGTTTATATAATCTGTTCGGTAAAGGATATATCAAGGTACGGATTAAGGGTTGGAGATATAATCTTGAATGATAAGGGATACTATGGGGTGTTAGATGTAAAAACAAAAAAAGATAATTGTCAAATTGATGATAGGTTGTCTATTACCGGAAAGGTCTATGCAAATAAAATAGTTGATAAAAGTAAGAGACAATTTCAGGAAAGAGTTATAGGCACCGTATATCCAGAGAAAATAGAGATTCTATCAAGACCAATCATATCTCTTAAGAGATATCTCTACAGTATAAAATCTAGAATAAAAAGTCGTACTTCCATTTATTTTGATAGTGAGGAATCAGAACTCATTATGGCAATGGTCTTGGGTATAAGTGAAGAGCTCCCATACGAAACCTATAGAAGATTTAAAGTTACTGGCCTTATACATACATTGGTAGTTTCTGGGGCTCAGGTTTCTATTATCGCATCTGCAATAATGCCCCTATTGTCAGGTTTATGGCTACTTTTACTTTTTCCAATGATTATTTTATACGCCTTTATTACAGGACTAGAGATAAGTGTAATAAGGGCAAGTATTATGATGGGTATAAATATTCTAGCCCGTGTCATATACGAAGATTACGATCCTCCTTCGAGTCTAGCCTTTTCTGGATTATTAATATTAGCCTTCGATCCAACGGCTCTCTTCGGCTCAAGTTTTCAATTAAGTTTCTTGGCTACCTTTAGCCTTGTATACATCTTGCCTCTAATAAGGATAAAAAAGCTAGACTTTATAATGCCAACATTAGTAGTGCAGGGAATTTTGGCTCCATTACTCTTATACAAAAATGGAACTTTACCCTTGATAAGTTTTCCAATAAATATAATACTATCCCCCTTGATTTCTCTTTTGACAATTGGTGGATTTATTCTTTCCTTATCGACATTTACAGTTCCCTTTATTACTCATCTGGCAAGCATTATAATAAAACCAGTTGTTTATCTTTTATTACGTGTAGTAGATTTGGGCAACAGTATGACCTATGAAATTGTTTATAATCCAAGTATAATAGAATTAGTATCAATGTATGTTATCATTGGAGGATTGATTTATATTGGATATACCAGATTACATAAAGATAATAAATGATCTAAAAACTGGAGAAGTCTCTCATATTTATGTCTTAATTGGAGATTGGGACTTCCTTAAGGATGATATAGTTTCAAGGATCTATAACCTTTTAAGGGCTAAAGGTGATACTATATTAGTGAGAACAGAATCAGAAATAGAGTTAGAGCAGGAGATAAGAAATGCAAGGAACGTCCTTATACCAACAATAAAACTTATCATAGCAAAACTTAATAGTCCTTTAAAAATTAAAAGTATTCCAGATGATATATATCTAGTTATAGATGCGGATACCCCAATAAAGATACCTAAGAGTAGACAAGTTGTTCTATCTCCGCCTAATCCTAGAGAAGCTGAAATATACATAAGGGAACTTATAAGAGGACTATCTAAGTACCATGGAAAAGTAATAGAAGAAAGTTCTTTAGTTTTGCTATCTAACGCTCTTTTACAGGCTCCATACCTTCTTCTCTCGGTATGGAATACCCTATTACTTTTAGTAGGTGATAAAGAAAGGATAGAGGAAGGAGAGGTAAGAGAAGTAATAAAGAGTATTCCAACACTTGCCGGTTTTCAGATTATAGATCTCCTAGAGAGAAGGCGGATATCTGAAGCACTTTTTCTATTAAGAAAGGAATATTATCCTGATAGCGAGATAATGCAGTTACTTTCAGCGTTAAGGAGAAGGTATAAGCTGATTTTATATACAAAGACCTTAGACCTTCAGGAATCAGAATTAGCAAAAGTGTTTGGTATATCCAGTGGCTATGCAAGATTTATCCTTAATATAAGCAGAGATTACCCATCTGATGGCTTAATCAAAAAAATAAAACTCCTCCTCTCAGTTGAGAGAAGGATAAAAACAGGAGAAGTAAAACCAAAAGAAGGCCTAGAAGATTTTATAATTTCTCTAGGCCTGAGCAGTTAGCATTTGAGACTCTAATAGACTGAGTCTCTTCATTAATCTCGACTTTTTTCTGCTTGCAGTATTGTCATGTATAATGTTCTTCTTGGCTGCCTTATCTAATAGACTACAAACAAGACTTATCTGTGACTTTGCAGCATTTACATCCCTTGCCGCTATATATGCTAAAAACTTCTTAACCTCAGTCTTAATTCTAGATTTAACTGCCTTATTCCTTTCAGCCTTTCTTATAGAAGCTCTAAGCTGTTTCTTTGCAGACCTTGTATTTGGCACTTATTCAACCTCCATCCTTTATCTCAAATTTTCTCTAGAGAGTATATCATAACTATATCTAAAATTTCAAGCTCTCGCGGGGTCTAAAATTGTCATTGGGGTTAGGGGTTATACCCCTAGCCCCGCTTTAATCTCTTCAAAAGCCTTTTTGGCTAATCCTCCTGCTATATGGACATTTTCTTCTTCTGTTGTCTCTTCTTGTATTCTCTTTTCAAGGTATTCTATAGCCTTATCAGGTTCTGCCCTTAGGATACTTCTTACCGTGGTTGTTGCTATTCCAAGTTCTTGGGCTATCTCATCTGTTGTCTTGTTGAATATCTCTTTTAGTACAATGACTAGTGCGGATTCAAATAGTGAAGCTACCCAAGTAAGTTTTTTGTACATAATTATTTTCTTAGGCCCTCCTAAAATCTCTATAGCTTTGTTAAATACTTTCATAGAGAGTTCTTCTGCAGATGGAACATTTACATTTACAGGTGTTACCTCCTTCATAACATCACCTCCTTGCAAGATTTTCAATAGGCCCTACTATTTTTATTATCCCTCTTTCGTCTATTTCAACAAGATGTGTTCTTCTATCATGTCCGCACATCCTACAACCATCTATTCTTAAGGTATGTATTGTATCCCCTAATGGTCTGTTGTATAGATTGGCCAAGGTTTTGCTTGAAAGTACTATCTTAGATAACACTATTGTGCAGTCTAGAATATGAGGTACAGCATAGCCACCAGCAGCTTCGGAAGACTCTTCTTCGTGGCTACTTCTTTTCTGGGAGATAAATATTGACGTCTGATAATATTTTTTCATAACTTCGTATAGTTTTCTTACTATAGTCCTAGCTATCATCTCCTTTCCTTCGTAAAGACCGGTTATAGAGTCAACAACAGTAGATTTTATATTATTAGCTTCTATAGTCTCACCTATAACTCGGTCAAGCTTCACTATATTATCTCTTAATTCAGGATATTTTGTGATGTCTAAAACAAAGATCCTATCCTCTATCTCTTCCCATTCTATCCTCAAAGCTCTAGCCCTCTCTTTTAGGCTTTGGGCGAGGAAAGGTGTGGGAATCTCAACACTTACAAAAAGTACATTGTAGCCTCTGCTAGCCTGAGATAAAGCAAACTGTTCACCCATAAGGGACTTTCCAGTATCAGGGATCCCTGTTATATGTATCACCGCAGAAGAGGGGAATCCTCCAAGGGGAACCTTTTTTGCCTCGTCCCCCTCGTATTCAAAAGTGTAGAATAGTGTGTCTAATCCAGGAATACCAGAAGGAATACCAAAGAGTTTAGGAATATTCTCTTTAATCTTAGAAAGAGGTAGTACTTCCATAGTAGAATTCTCAGCAGCATCTCTTACCACCATACCCCATCACCTCCTCCAGAATCAAAACTTGGAATTTAGAGTAAATATGTTTTATAAACTTGACTTTCTATGAGATATTATACCCAAAATTGCAAGGTTGTGATAAAATAAAGGTAAACTTGTAAAAAGGGAGATGAAAGATGAGTAGACCTACATCTAGGGAGAGAAGAGAAAAGATTTTAGAACTTCTTATAGAAAACAATAGTGTTAGAGTTTCGACACTTTGCAAGCTTTTTAATGTTAGTAGAGAGACTATAAGACATGACCTGTTTAAATTAAAAGAAGAAGGGCTAATTATAAAGGAGCACGGTTCGGCAACATTAAACAGGGAATCCATAGTAGATATAGACTTTGCCAAAAGGGCTAGAGAACATGCTGTTCAAAAACGTAAGATTGGTATGACTGCTGCAGAGATGATAAAAGATGGAGAGACTATTATTATAGATTCTGGAAGCACTACTCCACACATAGCAAGGCATATCAAGAATGTGGATAACCTTACAGTTATTACGCCATCTCTAAAAGTTACTGCAGAGTTGGGAGGTAAAGACGGAATAACTGTGATAATGCCAGGAGGGATATTCAATCCTATAGGTTATTCTCTTTATGGGCCTCAGACAGAGGAGTTCTTTTCTAAGATAAACGCAAGTAAATTTTTCTTGGCTATTCATGGTGTCGATGTAGAAAAGGGTCTTACTGAGATAAATATACAGATAGCTCATCTAAAGCAGGTAATGATGAATAGCGCTAGGGAGATAATTCTTGTTGCTGATTCTAGTAAATTTGGGAAAGTAGAGTATGCTACTGTTGCTTCATTAGAAAGGGTTAATATGATAATTACTGATAAGGATTTAGATGAGAAGATAGCGAATGATATTAGAAAGTTTGGTATAAATCTTATACTTGTGTAAGGTGAGAGATGAAAGAGAGGTTGCCTTGGCTAATAGTAGTATTTTTTATCTTCTTTTTTATCGTTTCTCCCGTTTACGGAAAGAGTTACTGGCTTCCAGAGGTAAACTGTAAGATAGATGTCCTTGATGATGGAAGCCTTAGATGGGATTATTCCCTTAAGTTTTCTTTTAGTGGCAGATTTTCTTATGCCTACGTTGATATTCCTACCTCCGGCGTAATTATTGATGAGATATCTGCCACCGAGCCTTACACTATAGAATTTAAAAGTAATGTTGTTAGGATAAAGTGGAGTTTTTCTGCAGAGAATGAGGATAGGATATTTAGGCTTTCCTATAGATTAAAAAGGGCACTTAAGGTATATAACGATATAGCAGAACTATACTGGAAGGTCTGGCCCGAAGGTTGGGATGTGAAAGTAGGAACCCTGAAAGTAAAAGTCTTTTTGCCTAAGCCTGCTTTATTTAGAGATTTGTTATACGTATGGGGTCATCCTAGGTTACCTGGAAGAGTAGATATACTAGAAGGACTTGATGGTTTTTCTCTAGAGACAGAGGATGTTTCTGCACATCAGTGGGTTGAGATAAGAGCCCTTTTCCCTACAACTGTTCTATCTTCTTACGATGGAGCCAATAGGATTAATAAAGATATGCTAGAGGCAATCCTTAGAGAAGAAGAACAATTTACAAGGCAGACTAGAAGGGAGCAGTTATATCTTTCTATTGCTATCCTTGGGGGATTGGGGATTTTCCTTTCTATGATCTTTATTTTTATATACCTCTACTTTGTATATGGAAAAGAACCAAAAGTAAGATACCAGGCTATATATGAGAGAGAAATTCCATATGACTATCCTCCTGCTGTAGTAGGTGCACTTATGGATCTAAGGTCAATGAGTCCATCTTCAAAGGATTTTACTGCAACAATATTGGATCTAGTCCATAAGGGATATATAGATATGACTCCGATCGGAGATGACTATTTACTCTCGTTGAGAAAGGATAAAGATAGAAGCAAGTTAGATCCCTTTGAAATATATGTGTTAGATTTTCTAGATGGAATAAAATGGAAAGAGGGAGGTTTCTTATTTTCTATCCTAAAGAGGGAAATAGAGGATAATCCTCTTAAGTTTCAAAGGGTGTATAAGCGGTGGGAAGATTCGGTAAAGAGTAAGGTTCAGGAGCTTAATTTCTTTGATGATAAGGGGGCTAGATTGGCAGGAGAGATAACTTCTTATCTTTTTGCAATAGGATTATTCTGTGTGATACTTTATGCAATTATCGTTAAGTTTGGAAGACTCTACTCTCCAGCTTGGGATCCTGTTATTGGAATAGGAATCGGCTCTCTTATAAGTTGGTTCTTAGGTTTTATTATAACTGTTGTATTTAGACCAGGGTTTAATAAGAGGACAGAGGTAGGGGCTTTACATTACAAAAGATGGAACAATCTAAAGAGATTTCTTTCGGATTTTAGTCAACTAAAGAGTATGCCTCCAGAATCTATAATCCTCTGGGAAAAGTATCTTATATATGGAATTTCGCTTGGTATTGCAGATAAGGTTGCAAAAGGTATGAGGATACTTGTGCCAGAAGTTTCACAGGATCTTAGTAATTCCCCAATACTACATTCATATACAAGAGGAGCAGATTTTGCCGCCTTTGCCAGTATGATAAATAGCTTTTCTTCAGCGGTTCGCTCCGCCGCCTATTATTCTCCATCCTCCGGTGGAGGGGGTGGATTCTCCAGTGGCGGAGGAGGTGGAGGCGGTGGTGGAGGTGGTGGTGGAGCAGGATAATTACTGAAGTTTAGCTAAAAGCTCATTTAGCATCTCTTCAGTAAATGCTCCCCTACTAAAGGGAATAAGGCCTCTTAAAGGCATATATCTAAATATTGCCATCATCATTGGAGACGTTTCTGCACCTTCTAAGAATGGGACATTCTGTTTTATCTGATCCATGATCTGCTTAAAGATAAAAGCACCTATAGGATCTTCTAATAGGTCTCCTATTGGGGTGTTTCTAGTGAATCGCTTCTTTATTTTTGTAGTAGAGTTTACCTTTATAGTCTCCTTAAGTTGAATATCCCTAGAGGAGCTTCCAACTAGTATCTCAAAGTCACCTGTCTCTACATACCAATCCTTTATATCAACATTGTAGTATGCAAAGGACCTCTTATCTAGGGTAAATATTACAGATTTCTCCTCTCCTGGCTGTAACTCTACCTTCTCAAACCCCTTCAGTTCCTTCTCAGGTCTTATTGCACTACTATCTATATCTCTTATATAGAGCTGAACAATCTCTTTTCCAGCCATATTTCCAATATTTTTAACCTTAACTGTTACAGTAACCGTCTCATTATCATTTATCTCTTTTTTATCAACAGAGATTCCAGTGTATTCGAACGTAGTATAACTTAGACCATAGCCAAATGGGAACAGTGGTTCTATACCTTTCTTATCATAGTATCTATAACCAATGAATATGCCCTCTCTGTATTCTACTCTATCATCTTCACCGGGAAAGTTAAGATATGATGGGTTATGATTTAATTTTTGAGGAAATGTCTCAGCTAACTTTCCACAAGGATTGGTAAGTCCAAAGAGAATTTCTGCTATGGCATTACCTCCTCCCTGTCCCGGTAGATATGCCTCAATTAGCCCCTTAACATTTTCTATCCAGGGCATCTCTACAGGTGAACCGTTGAATAGAACGACAACCGTATTCTTCTGCACATCGGCTACTTCAGAGATTAATCTGTTATGACTCTCTGGCATACGCATATGAGCTCTGTCATACCCCTCAGACTCATAGTTATCTGGTAAACCGGCAAAGATAACTGCGATATCAGCCTTTTTAGCGGTCTCTTTTGCTTCAACTATAAGGTTTTTGTCTATCTCTTCGGTATCAGGATCATAACCTTGGGCATAGAGAAGTTTTGTATCATTTCCTACAATCTTTTCTATTTCCTCATAAGGAATATCTACCATAGTAGGATTTACATGAGAGCTTCCTCCTCCTTCAAATCTAGGTTTTTTGGCAAATGCTCCTATAATAGCAATACTCCCTTTTTTCTTTAGCGGTAGTATATTATCTTCATTTTTCAGAAGAACTATGCACTCCTTTGCTATATCCCTAGCCAAATTATGATGGGCTAGTTTATCATAAGTAGCCCCTTCCTTTTTATTATCTATAGCCTTAAAGATGATTCTCAGTAATCTTTCTACAGCCCTATCTAAGACCTCTTCTGGAAGTTTACCACTTTTTATTGCTTCGACTATCTTTTTGTCATTTATACCATAACTTGATGGCATTTCTAATTCTAAACCTGCCATAAGTGCAGAGACCCTATCATCAACAGCTCCCCAGTCGGAGACAACAAATCCTTCATGACCCCACTCTTCTTTTAATACCTTTGTAAGGATAAACTCATTTTCGCTACAGTACTTACCGTTAATTTTATTATAGGCGGACATAACCGTCCAAGGTTGCGCATATTTTACTGCATTTTCAAAACTGGCTAGGTATATCTCTCTTAAAGTCCTCTCATCTATTATTTCATCTATTGTGAGTCTTCTATGCTCTTGATTATTTGCTGCAAAATGCTTTATTGATGTCCCAACACCTTGACTTTGAACTCCTGATATATAGCTCTTGGCAAGTTCTGAAGAAAGATATGGATCTTCAGAGAAATACTCAAAATTTCTCCCACCCAGAGGTGACCGTTTTATATTAACTGCAGGTCCAAGTATAATCGATACTCCCTCTGCCTGACATTCCTCTCCTATAGCCTTGCCAACCTTTTCTATTAGTGCTCTATCCCAAGAACTAGCTAAGCAGGAGGCTGTAGGAAAACAGGTAGCAGGGGCACTATCAGAAAAATTGGGTCCTACTTGTTTTCTAACCCCATGAGGTCCATCGGTCATCATAATGGAAGGGATACCTAGCCTCTCTATCGGCTTTGTGTGCCACATATCTAAACCAGAACAGAGACTTGCCTTCTCTTCAAGGGTCATCTGAGAGATTATCTTTTTGATATTTCTCTCCATCAGTAACACCTCCTCTACTTGTAAATCGAATCTGTTTAGTAGTATACTAGAGTTAGAGCAAAAATTCAAATAGGAGGTGGAGATAATGAGTAAAAGATTTTTGATGTTTGCGCTGATCCTTTTTCTAAGTTTGGGGAATGTTTTTCTTGCCTTTTCTCAGGAAAAGCCAGTTCCTGGAGGATTATATAACTTATCTGACTACGGGGTGATATATTGAAAATTTTTATATTTTTAGGTTTATTCTTAATCTTATTACCCCTTATTACCTCTGCACAAAATAAAATAGTAAAGTTACCTCAACCAAGATTTTCTAGTAATGTCTCTGTAGAAGAGGCGATACTTAAGAGGAGGTCTGTAAGAGAGTATAGAAATGAACCTCTAACAATTCAAGAAATCTCACAGATTCTATGGTCTGCACAGGGGATTACAGATAAAAGGACGGGTTTTAGAACTGCCCCTTCCGCAGGTGCGCTTTATCCTCTAGAGGTTTATATAGTTGTAGGTAATGTAAAAGATCTGACTCCAGGCATATATAGGTATAGACCTCAAAATCATGATATTATTCTCTTTTCTTCTGGGGATAAGAGAATGGATCTCTATAGGGTTTCTCTTATGCAAGATTGTATAAAAGATGCACCGGTAGTCATGGTAATATCTGCTATTTTTGAAAGAACCACTAGAAAATATGGAGAAAGAGGAATCAGATATGTATATATGGAGGCAGGACATAGTGCACAAAACGTATACTTACAATGTGAATCGTTAGGACTTGGTATGGTGGTTGTTGGCGCATTTGATGATGAAGGGGTAAAGAAGGTTTTAAATCTAGAAAGAGGAGAGACTCCGATCTATCTAATCCCAATAGGAAGAAAATAGCAAGGAGGTGATTTTTGTGCCTAAGATTTCTATTATTGGTGCTGGTAGTGTAGCTTTTTCTGCTAGTCTTATTAGAGATTTGGCCTTAGCTAAGGACTTATATAGAAGTACTGTTACTTTTATGGATATTGACGAGAAGAGATTAGACATGGTTTATGATCTGGCATCAAGATATATGAAGGAGGTTTCTGCTGATTTGAAGCTAGAGAAAACTACAGATAGAGAAAGAGCATTAGATGGAGCAGACTTTGTAATAAATACGGTAAAGGTTGGTGGTTACGGATTTATGGAGGCAGAGAGGGATATAGCAGAGAGACATGGTTATTATAGAGGGATAGGGGATAAAGTAAGTGACTACTATGGAGGCTTTGCTGCATTTAAACAACTAAAATTTATCTTAGACTTAGCAAGAGATCTGGAGAGAATAAACCCAAATGCATACTTCTTGCAGGTATCTAATCCTGTGTTTGAAGGGACAAATCTTGTTGTGAGAGAGACAAAACTAAAGGCTATAGGTTTTTGTCATGGAGCGGAAGAGTTTAAGATGGTAACGAAGTTGATGGGACTAAAGGATGAGGATGTATATTTTCAGGTTGCTGGATTCAATCACTGTATCTGGCTGACAAAGTTTTTGTATCAGGGGAAAGATGGTTATCCAATTCTTGATGAGTGGATAGAAAAAGAATCAGCAAAATATTTTCAGAGCGAAGAGTATCTAAATAATCCTTGGGGCTATCAGCTCTGCCCAGCAGTTATAGAGATGTATAGACTCTATGGTCTATTCCCAGTTGGGGATACGGTAAGGAGTGTTTCTCCTTGGTGGTTTAACACAGACTTAGAGACAAAGAAGAGGTGGTTCTCTTCAGGAGGACCAGATTCTGAGATTGGTTGGACAATGTATCTCTTTGGTTTAAAACTTAGACTTAGATCAATGATGATGGCTTATGAGAATAAAGAGATTAGTCTAGCTAGAGAATTTTCGATGTTACCAAGCTCGGAGTCTATTGTTCCATTTATAGACTCCGTAGTAAATGATAAAAAACTTAGGCTTATCTTAAATGTTCCAAATAATGGGGCGATAGAAGGAATCCCAGATGATGTGGTGGTAGAGGTTCCTGTTGTTGTAGGTAAGGACACTATAGAGAGAGAAAAGATTGAGAAGCTTCCAAATAGATTGATGGTGCATATTATAGCCCCAAGATGGTGGAGGATGGAAAATATTCTTCAGGCATTTAGGGATAGAGATAGAATGAGTCTTTTACTTATGATTGCAGAAGACCATAGGACAAAGTCATTTGGACAGGCAAAGAATCTTCTAGAAGAATTGCTAAATCAGGATTGGAATACTGAGCTTAGAGAACATTATAAATAGTAGATTTGCCAAGACAAGATAGAATAGACAGCCTCCTTACTATGTTGGAGGCTGTCATTTTTATTTCTGTGTTATAATTTACTAAGAGGTATACTATGAATAAAGAGTTTAGATTGGTTTCTAATTTTAAGCCCACTGGTGATCAGCCTCAGGCTATAGAAAAACTAGTAGAAGGATTAAATAAGGGTTACAGATTTCAGACCCTCTTAGGGGTAACCGGAAGTGGTAAAACATTCACTATGGCTAATGTTATAGAGAGGGTACAAAGGCCAACCCTTGTTATTGCCCATAATAAGACATTGGCTGCACAACTATACAGCGAGTTTAAGACGTTCTTCCCCTATAATGCGGTAGAATATTTTATCAGCTATTACGACTACTATCAACCTGAGGCTTATATACCTACCACTGATACGTATATAGAAAAGGATGCATCGATAAACGATGAGATTGATAGGATGAGACATTCGGCAACACAGGCACTTATGGAGCGTAGGGATGTCATAATAGTTGCAAGTGTCTCCTGTATCTATGGTTTAGGTTCTCCAGAAGACTACCAAGAGATTACTGCACAGATAAGGGTTGGAGATACTATAGATAGAGAGGCACTTTTGGATAAACTTGTTGACCTACAGTATGAGAGAAACGATACGGAGCTTGGTAGAGGCAATTTTAGGGTAAGAGGAGATATTATAGAAATATTCCCATCTTCAGAGGAGATTATCTACAGGGTAGATTGTTTCGGAGATACTGTTGATAGAATTATAGAGTTTGACCCTGTAACCGGTGAGATCCTAGGTACTTTAAAGACTATCGTTATCTATCCAGCCAAGCACTTTGTAACCACAAGGAGCAAGCTCCTTAGAGCGGTAGAGAGTATAAAGGCTGAACTTGAAGAAAGATTGAAAGAGTTTAGGTCTCAAGGGAAATTACTAGAAGCGCAGAGGCTTGAATCTAGAACCCTCTACGATATAGAGATGTTATTAGAGATTGGATACTGTCCAGGTATAGAGAATTATTCAAGACATCTAAGTGGTCGTAAACCTGGGGAAAGACCATATACACTTATAGACTACTTCCCTAAAGATTTCTTGCTTTTTATCGACGAATCTCACGTGACGATACCACAACTTAGGGGTATGTATGAGGGTGATAGGTCTAGAAAAGAAACATTAGTGGAATATGGTTTTAGGCTCCCATCAGCGCTAGACAATAGGCCATTGAAATTCGACGAGTTTATAAATATTGTAGGACAGACAATATTTGTTTCTGCCACTCCTGGTCCATACGAATTAGAAGTATCTAGTCAGGTAGTAGAACAGCTTATAAGGCCAACCGGTGTTCCTGATCCTGAAATACAGATAAGACCAACCGAAGGACAGATAGAAGACCTTATAAAAGAGATCAAAAAGACGGTTGATAATGGTGGTAGGGTTTTAGTTACTACTCTTACAAAGAGAATGGCGGAAGATCTAAGTCAGTTTCTTAAAGAGTTAAATATAAAGGTTACCTATATACATTCTGAGATAGATGCTATAGAGAGGACAAAGATTATAAAGGGGCTTAGAAGTGGAAAGTACGATGTAGTTGTAGGGATAAACCTCCTAAGAGAAGGCTTAGACTTGCCAGAGGTAACCTTGGTAGCAATATTAGACGCAGATAAGGAAGGGTTCTTAAGGTCAGAGAGATCCCTCATACAGGTTATGGGAAGGGCGGCAAGGAATATAAATGGTAGAGTCATAATGTATGCAGATTTTGTCACTTCTTCTATGAGAAGGGCTATAGAAGAGACAAATAGAAGAAGGATGGCACAGTTAGAGTATAATAAGCTCCATAACATAACTCCCACCTCTATAAAGAAAGAGGTAAAAGATATGTTAGAGGTAGCCGAAGAAGAAGAGATTTACAATGTGGAGGAGCTCTCTAAAAAAGAGATAGCCAAGAGACTAAAATTCTTGGAGAAGGAAATGAGAAGAGCTGCTGAGAATCTGGAGTTTGAAAAGGCAGCAAAGATACGTGACGAAATTATTAAGTTGAGAGAAATCTTAGGACAACCGGTAAAGAGATAATGCCACTAGATAAGATTATTATAAGAGGTGCTAAACAGCACAATCTCAAAAATATAGACTTGGAAATCCCTAGGGATAAGCTTGTTGTACTTACCGGAGTGAGTGGATCAGGTAAATCTTCTCTTGCTTTTGATACTATCTATGCAGAGGGACAACGCCGTTATGTCGAGTCTCTCTCTGCTTATGCCAGACAGTTCCTAGGACTTATGGATAAACCGGATGTAGATTTTATAGATGGACTTTCTCCAGCTATATCGATAGACCAAAAGAGTGTATCGCACAATCCAAGGTCTATAGTAGGAACAGTAACTGAGATATATGACTATCTGAGGGTTCTTTTTGCAAGGATAGGGCATCCTCACTGTTGGAAGTGTGGAAGACCCATAGCTCAACAGACAGTAGACCAGATGGTTGACCAGATAATGTCTCTTGGGAATGGAGTAAGGTTACAACTATTAGCACCTGTTGTTAGAGGAAGAAAGGGAGAATATAAAGGTGTATTAGATGAAATAAGACGAGCTGGATTTTTAAGGGCTAGAATAGATGGAAAGCTGGTAGAGCTTGAAGAAGAGATAACCCTTGATAAGAATAAGAAACACACTATAGAAGTTGTTGTGGATAGGATTATAGTAAAGCCAGAGATAAGGACACGTCTTGCAGAATCTTTAGAAACGACGCTGAAGATGGGAGAAGGGATAGCTATAGCGAGTATAGAAGACGGAGAAGAACTATTGTTTAGTGAAAAATTTGCCTGTCCATACTGTGGCGTAAGTATGGAAGAGCTAAGCCCTCGTATATTCTCATTCAATAGTCCTTATGGGGCATGTCCTGAATGCTCTGGATTGGGATTTAAGATGGAAGTAGACCCTGATCTTGTTATACCTGATAAGAACCTTCCTATAATGGAGGCTATAGCCCCTTGGGTTCCTCTTGGAAGCTATCATGCCAGTTTACTTTCAGCCTTAGGGGAAGAGTTAGGTTTTTATCTTACAACACCTGTTAGAGAACTTACCGATGAACAGTTTAGAATACTTTTATACGGTGATCCCAATATATTTCTAAGGTTTAGCTTCTGGGGTTTTGCTGGTCAGAAGAGATATGTAAATATGTATTACAAAGGTATCATACCTATGTTGGAAGAAAAGTATGTAGATACGGAATCAGACTATTCTAGAGAAGAGATCGAGCAATATATGAGACCATACCCATGTCCTGTCTGTAATGGGAAAAGACTCAAACCAGAGAGCCTGGCGGTAACTGTTGGAGAAAAATCTATTGCAGATGTTATCTCAATGGTTCCAAGGGAGCTGATAGACTTTATCAATAATCTCAAACTTACTGAAAGAGAAACTTATATAGCCCATCAGTTACTCAAAGAGATAAAAGCAAGGCTTCAATTCTTGATAGATGTAGGGTTAGACTATATCTCTTTAGATAGACCTACCGCAACACTTTCCGGTGGAGAAGCGCAGAGGATAAGGCTTGCAACTCAGATAGGATCAGGACTTATGGGCGTACTTTACGTATTAGATGAGCCAAGCATAGGCTTACATGCCAGAGATGAGGCAAAGCTTATAGATACATTGAAGAGGCTTAGAGACCTGGGTAATACCGTTATAGTTGTTGAACACGATGAATCTATGATGAGATCGGCAGATTATATAGTAGATATAGGTCCAGGGGCTGGTGAACATGGTGGTTATCTAGTAGCTGTTGGAACACCAGAAGAGATAATGAGGTGCAAAGAATCTATAACCGGTCAGTATCTTTCCGGTGAAAAGAGTATTCCAATCCCTCCTCTGAGGCGTTCTCCAAATGGCAAGTATCTTACTATAGTTGGGGCTAAGGAGCATAACTTAAAGGACATTACAGTTAATATACCCTTGGGGCTTTTAGTCCTTATAACAGGGGTCTCAGGTTCAGGTAAGAGTACCTTAGTGAATGATATACTCTACAAGGCACTAATAAAGGAACTTTATAAGTCTAAAGTAATACCAGGTAAATATGATAGGATAGAAGGTTTGGAACATATAGACAAGGTTATAAATATAGATCAATCACCTATAGGTAGAACCCCTAGGTCCAATCCTGCTACTTATACAGGGGTCTTTGACGATATAAGAAAGGTCTTTGCCGAGACTCATGATGCAAAGATAAGGGGTTATAAACCAGGCAGGTTTAGCTTTAACGTAAGAGGTGGAAGGTGTGAAGCCTGTCATGGGGATGGGATGATAAAGATAGAGATGCATTTCCTACCTGATGTATATGTCCCCTGTGAAGTCTGTAATGGTAAAAGGTATAATAGAGAGACATTAGAGGTAAGATATAGGGGTGCCAATATTGCAGATGTACTTGATATGACGGTGGATCAGGCATTGGTTCACTTTGAAAATATTCCGGCAGTAAGACAAAAACTACAGACACTTCAAGATGTTGGCCTTGGATATATAAAACTTGGACAGCCAGCCCCAACGCTTTCTGGGGGAGAGGCTCAGAGGGTAAAGCTTGCCTCAGAGTTATGTAGGAAGAGTACTGGTAAGACGCTCTATATATTAGATGAGCCTACAACTGGACTGCACTTTGCAGATATAGAAAAGTTGATAAATGTCCTCCAGAGGCTTGTAGATATGGGTAATACAGTAATTGTAATAGAACATAATTTGGACGTAATAAAGGTTGCAGATTATATAATAGACTTAGGTCCAGAGGGGGGAGATAAAGGAGGTTATATAGTAGCAGAAGGAACTCCAGAAGAGATAGCCCAAAATCCAAACTCCTATACTGGGATGTATCTAAAGAAGATTCTAAAGATAGAGGAAAGGGTCTATGCCTAAGCTAACAGATATATTCCCCGAGTCTCCCGGTGTCTATATAATGAGGGATAAGGATAATAATGTCCTTTATGTTGGAAAGGCTAAGATCTTGCAGAATAGACTTAAGTCATACCTAAATCCAGAAAATCCTCGTATAAGGGATATGGTTTCTTACGTTGAGGAGGTGGACTATATTGTTACCTCTTCTGAGATGGAGGCTCTTGTCCTAGAGAATAACCTCATAAAGCAGTATAAACCCCCATACAACGTAAGACTTAGAGATGATAAGACGTATCCTTATATTCTCATTACAAAGGAGAAATATCCTACCCTTACAGTTACCCGTAGGATAGAAAGTAAAGGAGAGTATTTTGGTCCATATACAAGTACTCAAGCCTTGAGAGCTATTATCCATGTAGTACGTAAGAAATTTAAAATAAGAAGTTGCACAGGTGATCCTTTTAGATTTAAGAATGCCTGTTTGAATTATCATATTGGTTTATGCTCTGCCCCTTGTATAAATGACAGTGAGTCTTTTCATAAACGGTATCTAGAGAGTGTAAGGGAGGTTATAAAGGTATTAAACGGAAATAATAAAGAGATAATAGATTCTCTTAGAGAAGAAATGTTCCAGATGGCTGTAGAACTAAACTTTGAAAAGGCAGCAATACTAAGAGACCAGATAAGAGCTTTAGAAAGACTTACAGAGAAACAGTACGTTGTAAGTGACAAAAAGATAGATGCAGATATATTTGCCCTTTTCAATGTAAAATCAAAATACAATGTGGTCGTTCTTTTTGTAAGAAGAGGTATTCTTATAGGATTGGAAGACTTTGACCTTGAAAATCCAGGAGAGGAGGATATATTGGGGGCGTTTGTTGTTGCTTTTTATAGGAATGGGAATCCAGCGCCACCTATCATACTTGTTAATCAAGAGATAAAGGATAGAGAATTGATAGAAGATTGGTTGACTTCAAGATCCCAGAAAAAGGTGGAGATAAAAAGCCCAAAGGTTGGAAACCTTAAAAAACTTTTAGATATAGCAGAGAAGAATGCTATAGAGAGGTTTAACCAGAAGATAGTCAATATAGATGATCCTCTTATAAGTTTAAAGGAGATATTAGGGCTTTCCAAGATACCTGAGGTGATAGAAGGCTATGATATTTCTAATATAGGGGGTAAAACTGCTGTTGGTTCTATGGTTGTATTTAGGAATGGCCTTCCAGATAAGGGTAGCTATAGAAAGTTCAAGATAAAAACGGTAGATGGTCCTAATGACTATGCTATGCTTCAAGAGGTTATCTGGAGGAGGCTAGATAATGAGGACTGGGGACTTCCAGATCTTATACTCATAGATGGAGGTCTGGGGCAAGTAGGAGCTGTAAAGGAGGTCTTAGATTCGAAAGGGTTAGATATACCTATCATAGGTCTAGCAAAAAGAGAAGAAGTTATATGGTTTCCAGAAGGTTATAACTTAAGACTCTCGAGAAGGTCTCAGGCATTGAAACTTCTTCAAAAGATTAGAGATGAGGCTCATAGATTTGCAGTAAGGTATCATCACCAGCTTAGAGAAAAGGAGCTAGAGTCTAGTCTTCTAGAGATACCTGGGATTGGTAAAGAGAGATTGAAAAGACTTTTGTCAAACTATCCTGATATTTCTATAGTAAAGAGTCTTCCTGTGGAAGAAGTAGCTAAGAGATGTAATATACCTAAGAGTGTAGTGGAGAATGTAAAGAGATGGCTAGAGACCCTTTAGTATACGCTTTGACCATTCCCAATTATGGGACATTTATATACGAGATAAGTGATAAAGGGCTTATTAGAGTTAACTGGGAAGAAGAAAAGGATTTGAGAGAAGATTATGAAGATCCTCTAGGTCTTAGCAGACTACTTAAACTTTACTTCTCTGGGGAGACTGTAGATTTTAAGGGTGTACCTGTAGATTACAGAGATATCAGTATTACATACAGAGAGATATTAGAATTTATAAGAGATATCCCCTACGGAAATACAATTACATATGGGGAAGTTGCAGAAAGACTTGGAAAACCAAGATCTGCAAGGGTAGTTGGAAACGCAATGAGAATTAACCCTTGTCCAATAGTAATTCCCTGTCATAGACTAACTGCTAGAAATGGACTAGGAGGTTATAGTCTAGGGATAGATAAAAAGATTTTACTTTTACATCTGGAAGGAGTGAATATATGTTAAAACGTTGGTTTATACTTACAATAGCTATATGTTTAACTCCCTATGTAGTTTACGGCATATCGGTAAGGAGTTTTATCGATGCCTTAATAGCTGGTTTGGTTTTAGGGGTGCTAAATCTAATAATAAAACCTATTTTGCAGATATTAACACTACCAATTAATATTCTTACATTGGGGCTCTTTACGTTAGTTATAAATGCTATTCTATTAGAAATAGTTGCCTGGTTAATTCCAGGATTTCAGATAGCAAGCTTTTGGTCTGCCATACTAGGTGGATTATTTATAAGTATAGTATCCTGGGTATTGGGTTGGATATTCTAGGGGGATAGATGAAGCCTGAGGTAATAGTTGCGTTGGATCTGATGGATGAAGAAAAGATATTAGACCTTGTAGGTCTTCTTGGTAGTAAGGTATCTTACTATAAGGTTGGCTATATAGCTTTTTATAGATTTGGTTGGGATTTGGTAGATAGGCTTCAAGATTTAGGAAAGAGTGTGATGCTGGATCTAAAACTTGACGATATACCTAATACTATATATCATGCTATAGAGGCGATCTTGCCTCATAAGCCTACATTTATTACTATTCATAGCAGTGTGGGGAAAGAGGCGCTAGTTATGGCTCAAGAGGCTACTAAAGGCGAAATAGGATTATTGGGTATTACTCTACTTACCAGTCTTGGAGAAGAAGACCTGGAGATGTTGAGCATCTCTGGAGATGTGAGGGATATTGTTTTAAAGAGGGCAAGACTCTGTAAGGAGTCTGGACTTGAGGGTGTAGTTGCAAGTGTTAAAGAAGCAGAGACTATAAAGAGAGAAATTGGTGAGGATTTTCTTGTTGTTACCCCTGGGATAAGAATCTTTCAAGGTAAGGATGACCAGAAGAGAACTGGGACTTATAGGGATGCAAAGGAGAAGGGGGTAGACTTTGTAGTAATAGGTAGGCCTATATACGATTCAGATGACCCTCTAGGAGTTATAGAGAGACTGGAGGAAGTATGAAAGAGGTTTCTTCTGGATGTATTGTCTATAGAGAGAATGGAAAGATATATGTCCTTATGATTTTGGACCGTTTTGGCTATTGGACCTTTCCTAAAGGTAAGGTAGAGGATAGTGAATCTTTAGAAGGAACTGCAGTTAGGGAGGTAAAAGAAGAAACAGGGATAGATGTAGAAATTGAAAGATACTTGGGGGAAACTCATTATAGGTATACACACTCTGAAAAGGGAAATATAGATAAGACTGTCTATTGGTATTTGGCAAGGGCGATCTCTTTTGACCTCTCTCCTGCCTATGGAGAGATTACAAGGGCAGAATGGATAGAATTAGGGTGTGCAAAGAAACTCTGTGGGTATAAGTCAGACTCAGAGATAATAAAAAAAGTAAAGGTATAAACAAACCTGTTATAATAATATGTAGGAGGTGATAGAGTATGATTAGATTTTTTAAAATATTATTCCTAGTCTTCTTTTTATTTCTTGTTACATCATCTGTATCCTACACTCAGCCTCTTATAGATTATGTAAATAAAGTTGATGACTCCTATAAATGGGAACTCTTATCTGAAGAGAAAAAAGATAATGTAACCATTTATGAGATAGTGTTGACCTCTCAGAAGTGGAGGTATATAACCTGGACGCATAGGCTTTTTATAGGCGTTCCTAAATTGCTTATTAATCCTAAAGTGGGGATACTATTTATAACAGGAAGCTGGAGGGGCGAAGCCTCTGAAGAGGTACTATATATAGAAGAGCTGTCTAAGAATTTAGGTTGTGTAACTGCGGTTTTATTTGATGTTCCTAATCAGCCTCTCTTTAACAATTTATGGGAGGACGCATTAATAGCTTACACACTTGCCAAGTTTGCCGAGACGCAGGAAAATGATTGGCCCTTACTATTGCCTATGACAAAGAGTGCTGTAAAGGCTATGGATGCTATACAGGAGATTGTTAAGGAAAAGACATTTATAAATATAGAAGGCTTTGTTGTTACGGGTGCCTCAAAGAGGGGTTGGACCACTTGGCTTACTGCGGTATGTGATGATAGAGTAAAAGGTATAGCCCCAATGGTATATGATAATCTAAACATAAAGGTTCAGTTTGAACATCAAAAGGAGCTCTGGGGTGATTATAGCTATAAACTGTCAGATTATACAATGCTTGGATTAGATAAATTGGCAGATTCACCTATAGGAGATACCATCCTATCTATCATAGACCCATTCTCCTACAGAGAGAGGCTAAAGGTACCTAAACTTATTATTAATGGTTCTAACGACCCTTATTGGGCTATAGATGCAGTTAACTTATATATAGAAGATTTGCCTGGAGAAAAATATATACTTTATGTTCCTAATTCAGGTCACAACCTTAATGACAGAGAAAGGGTTATAAAAAATATATCTACATTCTATTTATATATTGCAGGGAGAATCCCCTTCCCTAAGATAGATTGGAAGGTAGAAGAGGACGAATCCTCCGTAAAGCTCATACTGAAATCAGATATAAGACCTGCTGGGGTAGGATTATGGTATGCAGAGTCTGTAGACAAAAACTTTGTCTATTCTATATGGAGCTATAGAGAGGCTCAGAAGACCCCTGATGGTTATCTTATAATTATTGATAATCCCAAGGAAAAGAGCATAGCTATCTTTGGAGAATTCTATTACAAAATTAACCAGTTAGAATTATATCTCTGTACTCCTGCTATCCTAAGATAGGCTACAGAACTAGCATCATACCAATAGAAGCTATGATGCCCATCAGCCCTCCAAAGTAAAATGGAGCACTAGCTGAGATATTATTCCATAAGAGTCCTGCTATAAACGATGCAGGTAAGAGTCCTATCCCTTCTAATGTGGCGTGAAGTCCTATTAATGTAGCTCTTGTATCTAAAGGAGCTATATCTGAGATAAGGGCCTTTTGTACTCCCTCTGTGAGTCCTATGTATATACCGTATAGATCAAACAAGAGCCAAACTGTTAGCTGATTTTTTGTAATGGCAAAGCCTAGATAGACTAGCCCATAAAAGAGATATCCTATTACTATTAGTTTCTTTCTCCCTATCCTGTCCGATAACCTTCCTGCAGGATATGCAAACACCATATAGACGAGATTATATGCTAGATATAAGAGAAGAACTGTAGCATCATTAAACCCTAGATTTTTTGCCCTAAGGAGTAGAAACTGATTGGAAGAATTTCCCAAGGTAAATATGAGGGTTACCATAAGAAATCCCTTAAGTCTACGGTCTAAGAGAGACCATTTTAGAGACGGCTTAGATGCAACCTTTTTATCTACCTTTTTTACTTCTCTTACAAAGAATAGAGCCAAAACACCTATAAATGCAGGTATGAGAGAGTATAGAAATATTTTAGAGTAATCCCCTGAAAATCTTGTAAAGAAATAATATGCCAAAAGTATCCCTAAAACTGCTCCAAATGTATCCATTGTCCTATGAAGACCAAATGCCCTGCCCCTTTTGGTTGAGTCTGTGGAATCCGCTATTAAGGCATCCCTTGGAGCGGTTCTTATCCCTTTACCAAATCTATCTATCCATCTTCCGATAAAGACAAACCCCCAAGAATTGGATAAATATAGGAAGAGTTTTCCAATAGTGGAAGAACCGTAGCCTAAGATCGCTAATGGTTTTCTTTTCCCTATTAGGTCAGAGATATAACCTGAGAATACTCTTAGAATGCTTGCAGTGCTCTCTGCTACACCCTCAATTAGACCTACTATAGCAGGACTTGCCCCTAGTTTACTGGTCAGATAAAGAGGGACAAGAGGATAAACCATTTCAGTACTTATATCTGTAAGTAAACTAACTATGCCTAATATTATTACATTAAACATCCTGTCCTCCTTACTTAAAATTTAGATATATCATTATATCAAATTACTCTAGAATATGGTAATATCTAACTAAAAGGTTACAAAAGGAGGTCGAGTTATTTATGAATATTCTGGAAAAGTTAGAGGAAACCTTGAAAGGCTTAGAGTGGGAGCTCAAAAGATTCAAGTATGAAGTTAACTTTGCCCTAAGGTTGGCAAAGGCATTTCCAGATAGAAAGAGAGAATGGGAGAGGCTTATCGAAGAAGCGGTTGAACTAGTTTCTAGTAATCTTGGTAAGAAGGATACTAAAGAACTGATAGAATCAGCAGAGAAAATCTTAGAGCCCATAGGTGAGGTCGCAAAGACATTTACCATACACTATGTTGGTCATGCCCATATAGATATGAACTGGCTCTGGGATTGGCCAGAAACTGTAGACACCTCTTATAAAACATTTACCACAGCAATGAAGCTTATGGAAGAGTTCCCCGATTTTAAA
>CALGNK010000010.1 GCA_937958695.1 uncultured bacterium | reverse complement strand
AGCTGGCTCAAGCTCAGGCTAAGACCGAAGCTAGACTAGAAGAGCTGGCTCAAGCTTAGGCTAGAACCGAAGCTAGACTAGAAGAGCTGGCTCAAGCTCAGGCTAGAACCGAAGCTAGACTAGAAGAGCTGGCTCAAGCTCAGGCTAGAACCGAAGCTAGACTGGAAGAGCTGGCCCAAGCTCAGGCTAAGACCGAAGCTAGACTGGAAGAGCTGGCCCAAGCTCAGGCTAGAACCGAGGCTAGACTAGAAAAACTTATAGCGGTAGTTGAAGGGATGCAAAAAGAAATAGTAGATATAAAAAGGCAACTCGGTGGTTTAGCCCATGCTGTCGGCTTTCAGTTAGAGGACAGGGCATATTTCTCTCTTCCTAAACTCTTAGAAGAAGAATTTGGTATAAAAATGAAAGAAAAACTTATAAGGAAAATGATAAGGACCATTAAAGGTGACCTTATGGAGATAAATATTATAGGAAAGGCAGAAAAGAATGGTAAAGAGATATACATAATAGGAGAAGCCAAAGCTAATCTCTCTATTAGACATATAGTAGATTTCGTAGATAAACTTAAAGATTTAAAGGAAACATTTAAAGAAGAAATCTTTCCAATATTAGTTACATATATGACTGATATAGAGACAGAAGAATACGCTAGAAGTAAAAATATAAGAGTCTATTATTCTTATGAGTTTCAACCTATATTTTAAAAAACTTTTGTAATACCTAATTCTTCTTGACTTTACTGGTCCATAAAAGTATAATCTTCTTATGGAAGATCTGAAGAGAACACACAGCATATTAAAACTAGGTTCAAATAAGGCAGATATACTTTCTGCAATAAGCCAACATGCTCCTATCTCTAGGACAAAGTTGGCAGACCTTTTTAGTTTAAGCTTTACCGCTGTTACCCATATTGTAAATGAATTTATAGAGCTTGGAGTAGTTAAAGAAGTAGGCAATGGCCATGATATTAAGCCAAGAGGAAGAAGGGCTTCTTTTTTACAGCTAAATGAGGACTATGGATATATCATAGGATTAGAGGTAACTGATATCAGAGTCAAAAGTGCACTGGCAGATTTTAACGGAAATATAAAGGCGGTAAAAAGAATCACTTTTGAAAGTTATAACAAAGAATATCTCATTGATACCATTATAAAAAGTATAGAATCCTTAATCGAAGAAAACAGTATCAGTTGGGAAAGGGTTAAGGGGATAGGTGTTGGAATGCATGGTCTAGTCGACCATGATAATGGCATATCTCTAACATTCCCATCAAGTGAAGATTGGGAGAATGTTCCGCTAAAATCTATTATAGAAGATAGATTTAAAGTCCCGGTAAAGTTAGATGCTAGATTGTATGTTGCAACCTTAGCAGAACTTATATATGGAGAAGGAAAATACAATTCTGATTTTGTATACTTCAATTCTGGACCAGGTAGCGGATTCAATATAGGTATTGTGTTTAATGGAGAGATAGTGAGGGGAAAGGATGGCTTTGCTGGACAATTTGGACATCTTGTCTTAGACCCCAAAGGCCCAAGGTGTTTCTGTGGAAGTAGAGGTTGTCTTGTTACACTTGCCTCACCTTTAGCAATAGAGAAAAAGGCAATAGAAGCTGTAAATGAAGGAATAAATACTTCTCTAACGGCGATATATAAGGAAAAGGGGACAATATTATTTAAAGATATAGCAGATTCCGCATTAGATGGAGATAAACTATCTATAAATCTTATAGAGGAGGCTGGAAGATACTTGGGTCTAGGTTTTAGTTACGTTGTAAATTTATTGGCACCTCCACTAGTTGTCCTTGCAGGGTCTCTAAACTCTGCCGGAGACATGCTTCTTGATACAATAAAGAGAGAGATAGCCTTACATTCCGTTCCTCAGGTATATAGAGGTACAGAGATTAAATTCTCCTCGCTTGAAGAGGATGTTGCAGCAAGAGGGGCGATAGCTCTAATTATAAGAGAACATCTCAAACAAATAGCAGAAATAGGACAAGCGTAGCTTCCTACATGCAACACTATCCTTCTAGTCTATTCAGAGTTTATATTTGTTATACCCATAGCCTTTATGAACTATTTTCTCTACCTCTTCAGTAAGATCTGACGTATAGGAGTAAGGCACTATAACTCAACAGGAAGCTAAAAGGTTTTCTCTGGAAGTAAAATTCTCATTACGAATAATATAAAATCAAATATATGATCTTTTCCCAATAATATACTTTTCAGAATTATATTATTCTAGATGGGTTAACTGAGATAATCTAGAGATTACTAATCCTCAACATTCAGAAAGTCTATAGAAAATATAGCATTTTAAGGCTCTCGAAACTTTAAGCTTCTTAGCTTTTCAAAAAACCACATAATTCTAGTAAATAATATGTTAAAATAATAGCATCTTGTAGATGATAGGAGATCTCTATGCAGAGGAGGCTAGCAGAGTTACCCCTACATAGTGGAAAAGCTCCTAGCTGGCTCTTTCAGAGGATGAAACAGTTAGCTAAGGAGATAGTAATGCTTTTTATTATAGAGGGAAGGATCGATGAACTTATAAGAAATCTCTCTGACCCTTACTGGTTTCAAGCCCTTGGTTGTGTACTTGGGTTTGACTGGCACTCTAGCGGTCTTACAACCACTACAGGTGGAGCTATTAAAGAGGGTTTAAAAGAACTATCAAAGGAGACTGGACTGTTTATTGTTGGTGGAAAGGGTAAAACTGCTATTCATACCCCAGATGAAATCAGAAGACTTGCCGATAGTTTTGGATTTGATGCTGAGAGATGGATAAACTTAAGTAGACTTGTAGCAAGAGTGGATAATAATGCAATCCAGGATGGCTATCAACTCTACTATCATCTTTTAGTCTTTACAAGAGATGGTAACTGGTGTGTAATTCAACAAGGGATGAATGCTAATAATAGATATGCTAGGAGATATCACTGGCTTGGAGAAGAAGTAAAGAGCTTTGTAAACGAACCTCATAAGGCTATATGTAGCGAAAGATTTGAAAGTCTAGTATTAAACCTTGTAGCTAAAGAGAGCGAAGGGGCAAGGCAGGTCATAACTGAGCTTAGCAAAGAGCCCCCAGATAAGGTTGTAAAAGATTGGGAGAAGGTAATCCTTCATCTACCAGAACATCATCCAGTAAGTGCTAACGAGATAAAGCCTCAGAATCTAAAGAGTATCCTTCTAGAGACATATCAGAATCCGCCTCAAGACTTTCAAAGTCTAATACTATATCAAGGGGTAGGAGCAAAGACGTTGAGGGCTCTATCTCTCATAAGTGAGCTTGTATATGGACAAATGCCAAGCTTTAAAGATCCGGCAAGGTTCAGTTTTGCCCATGGTGGCAAGGATGGACATCCCTATCCTGTTGATAGAAGACTTTACGATACATCTATTGAAATATTAGAAAAGGCTATAAAGAGGGCTAAGCTAGGGCAAAAAGAAGAACTTAGTGCATTAAGGAGACTATCTCTATTCTTCTAGGGGAGGAGAAGATGAGTAGAGTAATCTTTGAAAGGGAAATAAATGGCATAAATATTAAAGTCATCGAAGGGGATATAACAGAAGAAGATACCGAGTGTATTGTAAATCCTGCAAATAGTTATCTACAACATGGAGGAGGAGTAGCGGGTGCTATTGTAAGAAAGGGAGGAAGAATCATTCAGGAAGAAAGCGATGAATATATAAAAACTTGTGGTCCTCTTCCTGTAGGTAAAGCCACGATAACCTCTGCAGGCTCATTAAAAGCTAAATATGTTATACACACAGTTGGACCCAGATGGGGAGAGGGTGACGAAGAGAGAAAACTTAGATCTGCTATTATAAGTGTTTTAGAATTAGCAACTGAAAAAGGTATAAGAAGTATAAGTATACCAGCTGTAAGCTGTGGAATATTTGGCTATCCTCCAGAACTTGGCACAGGTGTTATAATAGAAACTATACTAGACTTTATAAGAAACAATAAGACCTCATTTACTGAGCTGCACCTTATAGGTATAGGGAGGGAGATACCAGAATTATTTAAAGGACATCTTGAGAGGAAAGAATGATGGAATATACAGCCATTGAAATGAGTAAGAGAAAGAGAATAGCCTTAATAGCGCACGATAATAAAAAGGATGAGCTATTAAACTGGGCTAAGAATAATAGGGATTTACTTATACATCATGAACTCTATGCTACTGCTACTACGGGAAGGCTCTTAGAAGGCTTAGGTTTTCAGATAACTAAAGTCAAAAGTGGTCCATTAGGCGGAGACCAACAGATTGGAGCGATGATTGCAGAAGGAAAGATAGATGTCCTTGTATTCTTCTGGGATCCGTTAGAACCACTTCCACATGATCCAGATATAAAGGCTCTCCTTAGGATAGCAACGGTTTGGAATATACCAATAGCAACTAACCTTGCATCGGCAGATTTTCTCATCTCTTCACCATTTATGAATGACACGTATAGGAGGCTAACTCCAAAGGCGTGAAAAAGGTCTCTCTTATAAGACTTACCATAGTTATAATAGTTGTTGGTATTTCTATCATTGGATCTCTAGTTGTTTACTTATCATTTTCTCAAAGCAAGAAACATGCGTTGCTTCAGTCTTATGAACATATGGAAACTATTATTGATCTAATTTCTCAAGGAATAGAAAATACGCTAGATGAAAAATTAAAGCTATTAGCAATATTAAAAGAAGAGTTACTTCAAAAAGGTGTGCATACAGCTCTGATTAATAGTCTACTCGAAGATTTTGACGCCATACTTTATGCTGATAAAGAGGGTAATATAATTAAATACTGGTCAAAATCTGAAAAGATAAAGCAAACAAACATAAGTTACAGGGAATACTTCATTAGGACAAAAGAAACCCTAAGACCTTATATAAGTGATAGCTTTAAAAATATAGTTGGTAATTATGGGGTTGCACTAACAGTGCCTATAGTAAAGAATAACTCTTTCAATGGACTAGTATTAGGAGGGATACTAATTGGAGAAAAAAGGGTTAATTATCTTCTTTCTTCTATTAGATTCCATCGCAGTGGAGTTATAAAGATATTAGATGGTAAAGGGATAATACTTTTTAGTGAAGATCCTACCGAGATAGGGAAGATATGGAATAAATTCCCGATAGATTACAGTTACAGGAGTATTCGTATTGAGAAGATTAATGGTAAAGATTATGTAGTAGGAACAAGTATAATTCCTGGAACAAATTGGAGGATTTTAGCTACTGTAGAAAAGGAAGATATACTTTATCACTCTTATAGAAGCCTGAGAAACATAACGATTCTTTCTGCTATTCTTTTATTAACATTATTCTTGGTGATAATCATCCCTCTAAGGAGATTAACAACTTCTATTAACTTACTAAGAAAAACAGCAATGGAATATGTCTTAGGAGACCCTCCTAAGAATCTTTCTATATCTAATTATAAAGAAATAGGCGACATACTTAATGCATTTCAAGAGATGCGTAATACTATAAAAGAGCGAGAAAAAAGGCTAAAAGAAGAACAGACATATCTAGAGACACTTCTTCTAGAGATGGGCGAGGGGGTTATTGTGTTAGATAATAGTAAGAGGGTCAAATTTGCAAATAAAAGATTCTTAGAGATGACAGGATACTCTGAAAAAGAGATTAGAGGAATAGAACTATTAGAAATTTTTGATCCTAATGAAAGAGAATCAATAAAAAATAAACTAGAAGAATGTATAAAGAATGAGGAGTGTAAAGGGAGAATAAGTATAATTGCCAAAGACAAAAGATTGATACCTACCCTTTCTTCTATAAAGGTATTAAGGGTAAATGAAGAGGCATTAGAATACCTGATAGTATTTTCTGACCTTACAGAGATAGAAAAGAAGGAAAAGGAGCTAGAAGATGCTTTAGAAGAGATAAAAACTTTAAACGAAGAACTTAATAGGAGAAGTCAACAGTTAGAGATTGCCTTAGCAAGTTTAGATATGAAATTGTTTGAAACAGAAAGGGCTAAAGAAGAGGCAGAGAAATTAGCGATAACAGACTCACTAACAGGTCTATTCAACAGAAGATTCTTAGAGGAAAAATTGGCAAATGAGTTGATAAGAGTTAAGGCATTTAAAAATTACCTATCGATTGTTATGGCTGATATAGACCACTTTAAAAGAATTAATGACACCTATGGACATAAGGTAGGAGATGAGGTTCTTAAGATGTTAGGAATTATACTCAAGGCTAATGTAAGGGAAGAAGACGTTGTTGCTAGGTATGGTGGCGAGGAGTTTGTTATACTCCTACATAATGTAAGTAAGTATGACGCATATAAGATTGCTGAAAGGATAAGAATAGAAGTAGAAGAAACTTCTTTTAAAGAGATAGGTGTTCTAGAAAGGATCACTATAAGCTTTGGGATCTCATGTTTTCCTACCGACGGAGAAGAAGCAATAGATCTGTTAAGAAAAGCTGACCAGGCACTTTATCAGGCAAAATCTTCGGGAAGAAATCGTGTAGTTATCTTTACAGAACCATCTGAGTCCATACATTTCTAAGTCCCAGATTTTTGGCTATCTCTAAAGCCCTCTTATACTCTTCTCTAGTTATTCTCCTATTTAATGGATAGATATTTCTTGCCTTATACTCAGGTCTATACTGTGCCATAAGGCTTATATAGGTATCTTTTGATATCTCTTCAGCTATAAATTTAAGGACATCTTCTGTACCACTAATATCTTCTGGCATTACTAGATGTCTTATAATGATGCCCCTCTTTGCTATGCCTCTTTCATCTAAGATCAGATTTCCAACCTGTCTATACATCTCCTTTACCGCAAGCCTATTAACTTCAGGATATCTTGGGGCACTAGAATACCTTACAGCATACTCGTCTGAGCTGTATCTCATATCGGGAAGGTATATATCTACAATACCATCGAGAAGTTTAAGAATCTCAACCCTCTCATAGCCACTGGTGTTATAAACTACTGGAAGATTAAATCCTCTTTCTAATGCTATAGTGAGGGCTGATAGTATCTGGGGAAGAAAGTGTGTTGGAGTAACTAGATTTATATTATGACAGCCCAATCTCTGTAGATATAGCATCATATTAGCGAGATCTTCTTCGGAAACTGTATCACCATCACCAAGCTGACTTATAGTATAATTCTGACAGTATACACACTTGAGGTTACAATAGGTAAAAAATATAGTTCCAGAACCGTTATTTCCACTTAATGGAGGCTCCTCTCCATAATGTGGACCATAACTAGAGACCCAAAGCCTTGCATCTACACCACAGAATCCTTTCTCCCCTTTGAGTCTATTTACCCCACATTCCCTAGGACATAGCCTACAGGAATCTAGATAAGAATAAGCTATATTTCTTCTCTCTCTTAGGACTCCAATCTCTATCATCATATTTAATTATAACTCTTCTTAAATTATAAATATAAAGTTCTAGTATCTACTACCGATATAAAAAATTAGAGAAGTATTTTGGAGGTTAGGAATGGAGAGTAAGCCTATAGAGAGCGTAAAAGAAAATTTAAAGGCATTAGTTATAAATCCAAAACCAAAGGTAAAGCCTTTGGAGATAAATACAGAAAAGAATGAAGAGAAGAAAGACTTTGAGCTTATAGATATGCACTTTAGGTTTAAGATCCATAAACCCACCAATGAGATAGTTGTCCAGATTATAAATTCACAGACAGGCGAAGTCATAAGGGAGTTTCCCCCAGAGAAGATCTTAAATATGATCTCGGAGTTCCTCAAGATGTCCGGTCTTATTATAGATGAAAGGGTGTAGGTGATATATATGGCTAGTATATTTAATATCTGGGGACTTGCCTCAGGTGTAGATACAGGTAACGTTATAAAGGCTTTGATGTTATCAGCTAAGGCACCTGTTACTAGATATGAGAATCAACAGCTAGAGATAAAGTGGAAACAGGAAGCTTTGAACACAGTAAAGGAGAAGCTCAAGACCCTTCAAGATGCCATATCTATTCTTACAGATAAAGAAGGGATTGTTACTAAGAAGGGTGTCTCTTCAAATGAATCTGTCCTTTCAATATCTACTACTGGTTCAGCTCCCTTAGGGACTTATATATTCGAAGTCTTAGATATAGCCAGAGCCCATACAGTTACAGGTAATAGCTATGCAAGTAGGTCTGAAAAACTCACATTCTCCCAAGGATATATAACAATAAGTGGGAAGACCATATCGGTAGGAAATCAAGCTTCTCTATTAGATATAGCTCAGGCTATAAATCAGGATGCAGATATAGGGCAGTATGTTTCAGCAAGTGTTATAAGTCTATCCTCAAATGAATATAAACTTGTATTGACAGCCAAGCAGACGGGGACGACTAACTCCATTACATTTAGTGCTGAGAATAATGATATATTAATCTCTCTTGGAATAGTTGGCCAAGCCCAGAGTGATACATTTATATCAACAACTGATCCTATAACGTTTACTACTGGCAATATAACAATAAATGGAAAGACGATAAATATAGGGACATCAGCATCCTTAGAAGACATAGTAGATGCAATAAATAGTGATATCGATATAAGTTCTAAGGTAAAGGCAAGTATAGTAGATACAGGTTCAGGTTATAGGCTTGCCATAACATCTCTAATAGGAAGTATAGATACCATAGACTTCTCTGGAAATAACGATGCATTAATTACACTAGGTGTTTTAAATGAAGATAGTACTGTAAAATACCCAAACGGTACTGGAGTAAAGACTCAGCTCGCTACCGACCTTAAATTTTCTATATCTGGCATATCAGGAACAGTTGTAAGGCAATCAAATAAGGTTACAGATCTCTTTGATGGGGTTACTCTAAATATCAACTCTACTGGTACATCTATAGTTACAATAAATTATGATACCTCTAAGGCGGTATCAAATATAGAAAGGTTTGTTAATGTTTACAACGAGACGATAACATATATAAGAACCAAGCTAACAGAAGAGAGAGAAGAAGGGATAGACTTCTTAACTGAAAATGAGAAAGCAAATATGACGTATTTTGAGATTCAACAGCACAATGAAAAGTTGAAGGTAGGACTGTTAAGGAATGATTCTACATTAAGGGAGATAGAGGAACAGCTTAGAAGCATAGTTTCAGGAGTAGTTCACAAAGCTCAAAATACACCAATATCTTCAACTATAAGATCTCTAGCAGATATAGGTATCTCTACTGGAAGAGTGGGTTATGTTTCTATAGAAGATATAATAGCTGGTAAGCTTACTATAGACTATGAAGCTCTAAATGAGGCATTAACTGAATCTCCGGAATTAGTGGCAGAAATATTCTCTAAGTCATATACATTTATTCAAGATGAGACCCCAGATGGAAGCATAGATGGATCAAATACCACATTCAAGCTGAAGTATGCTCCAATATCTTACGATGTAAGACCTATGGTCTATGCAGATGGGGTTTTACTTACGCAAGTTTTTGGTAATACAAACCCCGGGGCTGGGCAGTTCAAGATAGATTATAATACTGGGACACTTATACTAGGACAAGCTCCAACTACTAGTCTAAGGGTGTCTTACGGATATAGATCAACAACAGATAGTATGGCTGGGATAGCGGTAAGGCTGAATAACGTATTGAAAAGGTACACTGAAGAGGTTACTGGAGTTATTCCATATACGATAAATAACCTTACCAGTGAGTATAAAGCACTTAGTGAACTCATAAGTGATACAAATGCAAGGTTATCTCTTTACGAGGAGAGCCTTATAAGAAAATTTACTGCCCTTGAGAGTGCTATTGCAAGTCTACAGTCTCAGAGTAGTTATTTATCCACTTATATAACAGGATTACAAAAACAAGGAGGGAAATAATGGCTATAGCAAGCCCTTACGAACAGTATAGAACTGCAAGCATATTAACCTGTAGCCCTCTAGAGAGGGTAATACTACTCTACAAAAAGAGTATAGAGCTAATAGATAAAGCGATAAAAGAGTTCGATTCTGAAAATTTCGTTGAATTTAGTGAAGATATAAAGAAATCCTGTAAGATAATTGAATATCTACTAAGTGTTCTGGATATGGAAAATGGCGGTGATATAGCAAAAAACCTAGCAGATATATATGACTTTTCTCTATACACATTAACAAGAAGTAACACAGGTAAAGATAAAGACGGATTAATTAGGGTAAGACACATATTGGCAGGACTATTAGAAGCATGGGAGGCAATAAGGGAGTATGAACAAGAAAGAATTAATGGATAAGATAATAGATCTTGATACAAGGATCCTATCCCTTCTTGATCCTCTGGAGATATCAAGACTTATCCTAGAGAGAGAGGAATTGTTAGGTTTAATCCCAGAGGTAAAACTAGGACTTGAAGAAGCCTATGAGATAAGAGAAAACAACGATAAGATTATGCTCCATCTTAGAAAGATAGAGCTAGACCTTAAGAGAAGACTGGGTGATATAAAGGCTTATTCTAACATATACTCTAGCTATTATATGTCTTCTCATAAATTAAAGGATAACTTGGTGAACGAAGAGATATAGAAAGGCTCTTAACGCAAGTTTGACACCCTAAAATTTAAAAACCCGCATGGCTAGCGGGTTATCTTAATTTTCAGGCCTAAGGAGTAGACGCAAGTTACATTAGGAGATTCATGCAAATTTTCTACTATCTCCTAATTAAAAGTATAGCCCTAAACTATTCTTAACGTAAATGAATAATTTTTGACTTTACCTATCAAACTTACTCTCGCTTTATATTTTATCTCTTATAAACTCAGCCATCTTTTTATCCACTTTATTTATATGATTTATCCACCAGTCTATCAATAAATTGTTCATCTTAACAGTAAGACTAATATTTACACCTTCTCTATCTATGCTGTCCTTTAATCCTTTAAATTCTTGAGAATATTTATCATGAGAATCTTTATGGGCTAAATATTCAGGATAGTTGGTTTTTGCCATAAGCCTTTCTTCTGTCCCAAAATGATTAATTATATAATTCTGCAAAAAACCAGTAAGTTCTTTTACCCTTTCTTTACTTTGCCCTGCAGAATCTAAAAGCTCATTTATCCTTTTGAAAAGTTCCTTATGCTGATTATCAATAATATTTATCCCTGTTAATAATGAATCGTTCCATACTAATGGCATAAATTACACCTCCGTATCAGAATAAAAGTTATTAAATCTTTCTATTCCACTTTTCTTTATATAATATAACTTCTCTACTATTAGATCTATATTCCTCTCCAAGGAGGAGAAGACATCTTTATCTAGTTTTTTATCTCCTACAAGAGTTTTGATGTACTCAAGAGCATCATATATGCTTAACCCTCTCCTATACGGTCTATCTTCAGTTAATGCAGTAAATATATCTGATATTGCCATAATTCTGGATCCTAGAGAGAGATCTTCCTCTTTTAAGCCAAAGGGGTACCCACTTCCATCAAGTTTCTCATGGTGAAAAGAAGCCCAAATTTTTATCGTCTCTAATCCTTTTATATTTTCTAAGACCCTATAAGTATAATACGCATGACTCTTAACTAAATTAAATTCTTCCTCTGTCAATTTGTCGGGTTTTTCTAAGATCTCTACTGGTATAGCTATCTTACCAAGGTCATGGAGATATCCTGATATTTCAATAAGTTTTATCTTTTCTTCTAAAAAACCGAGGTCTTTTGCAAGTTCTACCGCAACCCCAGCTACTCCACAAGAGTGGAAGGCGGTAAATCTACTTCTAAAGTCTATAATTATATGGAATATAAGGGCTAACGAATATAACTTTTCCAAATTCATATCTATTCCTTTATCTAAACTATTCTCCTCTATAAGTGCATCTAATGGCATATATACCGTATCAAACCAGAAACTATCTTTTTTAGATGCATCTAAAAAAGCTTCTACAACATCTGGATTAAACATTATATTTTTTTGCGCATATACTTTCTTCCTTATATCCTGACTTTGAGATAATATGTTGTCATCTCTTCTTACAGATATAGCTACTCTATCAGCTAGATGAAGGATATGGGCTCCAATAGGAATCTTATCTTTTTCTATATCTTTATAATATGTATGATGATATTTTATAAATAGGGCTGGATTTAGAAATGGCTCAAAATCTCTAAAAAGGCGATACCCAATTTCTGCATGTCCATACGTATCTACAACTTCAAAATCAGCTTCAAACTTTAAATATTTGAGTCTTTCCTTGATAGACATCGCACTTACATCATGCAGAAGGCTAGCTATTAAAATATCTCTTTTCTCCCCCAAAGATAAATTCATTTCTTCAGCTATATTTAGAGCAATACAAGCTACCATACTATGGTGCTTAGAAAAGATAGAATTTACCAAATCCACACATTCAGAAATCCCTTTAACTATCTTTATTAGGTCTATAGACATTTTTTCTATCACTTTAATTCACCTAACCTTCTTTATATTTTAAAAGCAATTTGTCAAAAACTTTTCAGTGTCATTTAAAAACTCCAAAGTTGCATTTTCATTCTCAAACTTATCCTTAGCTCATCTTTACAACTCTTCTGGATACAAGATTCAAAGAATTGATTAAGCTTATCCATAAAAGATCTGTGTTGATAATCTATATTCTGAATTCCTGTCTCAAAATTTCTGATTCAATTTATATCCATAATATGTACTTCCATTTAAAATATTGTTAATTAATAAATTGTTCTAATTATGCTATTTATACTATAAAACAATTGTCAAGCTTTAAATAACCTTCAACCCACTTTAAAATTAGTCATTAGCTGATATTTATATTGAATATTTGTAATGAAAATACCTATAACTCATTCTTTCTTGGATCTACTACTCCAAAGTAGAGAATAATTAAACCTATAACATTTGCTATTAAAGAGACAAAAAATACTGTTGGATAACCAAAGTTCTTTGCTATAAATCCACCAATCAGCGGGCTAAGAGCTAATGCTGGAGATATTAAGATGTTGTTTATTCCTATATAGGTTGGTCTTCTCTCAGGAGGAGCAAACTCAAGTATTATTGGAAGACTAGAGATCATAAACGCGCTATTCATAGCACCAGAGAGGGCAAAGGCAATATAGTATGGACTGACTATAGGGGTAACAAGGGCTATAAGATTCCCTATAAGATTACAGGTAACACCACCAAGCAGGACATTCTTATGACCTGTCCTATCTGCTAAGGGACCCCAGAGCAGATTAGCCAGAGGCTGAGCGCCAACAAAAAACATAGTAAATGTCCCTATATATCTATCAGGAAGAGAAAACTTACTAACCGCATGCACAGTATAGAAAGCTAATCCCATCACACCAAAACTAACAAGGAATCTTGCCAATACATAATTTCTAAAGTGCTTATTAATCTTCAAGATATTGGGTATTTCTTTAATATAACTTGTCTTTTCGTTATTCTCTTTTTTCTCTATCTCCGGCTCTTTTATAAATAGAAGAATAACATAGGCTATAAGAAGAATAGCCATTGTAATAACAAAACAGATACCAAAGTTTTTGGGAAAGGGATAAGTACTCAAGATCTTACCTACTAGTATAGAACCGCCTATCCCTAGAACACCTCCAAGTCCGTTACCCAAAGCGATAAACTTACCCCTGCTGGTTACAGGAATAATCCTAGCAACAAAATCCATCCAACCTGGCATTATAAAACCTACACCAAAGTATCCTATGGCCAAAAACATAAGTGATAAGTAAATAGTCAAGGCAGGATTTGTCTTTGCTAGAGTAAAGGCTAAAAGAGAAAGGAAAGGATATGGACTCCTCTCAATCCAGGTAACAGTTATAATAAAACTCTTAACAGATTTTACTCTCTCTACAATAGGAGCAGAAAAGATGCTTGGAAAGGTAAAACCAAGATTAACTAATGTTGGAATAAGACCTATCTCTACATCAGAAGCCCCAAGCTTCTTTAAGAACATAGGGATTACAGTTGCTGTAGATGCAAAGGTCAATGCTAATCCCCATAGACCTGACTGGGTCGCCCCAAGTATAAAGTTCCTCCTGTATTGTTTAGGTGAAAGTCCTATTGTGTCATTCATCCTTCAGGTTCTATCTTTAAAACCTCTCTATCATAACTTGGCTGTATAGAGTATCCAGGAGGGACTATAAGAAAATCGTTTGGATTCCAAGAACCATCAACAGCACTAATAATTAATCTCATATCACCATCTATCTTACTATAGCTCCAATTTCTACTCTCAGCCTCTCTCTTTACATCCTCCTCATAGGAAAAAGGAATAGGAAGCCTCATATCTATATAGACCGCCCGGTTATATCTAGAAAGCCAAGACCTCTCTAACTCAAAAAGATATTTGGCATTTTCCTCCCCATACTTTTCTACATACTCTTCGTAAGTCCTTCCCAAACCATATCCACTTGCAGGAGACCTGTCTATAGTCTCCCCACCTCTTTCAACCCAGCCAGTGGTAAAATAATAAGTTCCAGGATTTCTAGAGAACTCTCTGTTATATCTCTCTTTAGAGCCTAAAAAGAGCGTTATACAGTCATGAGCCTTTGGAATTATAATTGGAATATTTCTAGCAGTAATCCCCATAGTCCCATTACTACAAAGACCATATATCAAGACAATAGCCTGATAGTCTACATAAGAAGAGTAAGATATCCTATCTATCTCCTTCTGCAATTCTATCTTCATCTTCTCAGGATTATCATGGAGTCCTTTAATCTTGAATACAGGGTGGATAATATTTTTACTATTTAGAATTGCATAACAGACCTCTCTACACAATACTTCACAGGCAATAACAGCAATCTTTTTTGTTCTTGCCTCTACAAGCCTAGTTAATTCTGATAGCGTTTCCTGTTGCATCATCTTAGTTCCTCTAGCGTCTCTCTAATAGCCAAGAGTTTCTCTTTAGGTGTCTCGGTAGGGACAGCACAACCTGGTGCTATTATAAGCTTCTTGGCTCCAGCTTCAACTATGCTCTTAAGTACCTCTTTTCTAACCTCATTAAGTGAGTAATTTATAATAGCCTCTTCGTTCAATCCAGCCGCTATACAACCATCATATAGGCTTCTAGCTGTCTCTAGAGATGGAGGTGTGAGTCTGTTACTCCAAGTAATAACCTCAGGGTTAAAAACCCTGATAACATCAAACATTAACTCATAGCCATGCAGATGTAGGATATTAAAATCTAAGCCTCTTGCAGATTCCCATATAATCATATCGTATGGCATAAAGTGTTCTCTATAGGTTGAAGAGTCCATTATGTCTCTATTAGCACCCTGGAGAGCCATATATATGCCTGAGAGTTTTATATCTTTGCAGGATTTTATAAAATTAGCTAAAGACCTGGCTATAGTTTCTAAGCCATAATGTAGTGCTTTGGGGTTAGCCTTTAGATGCTCCAAAGTCTTTTTATTGGTTAATTTTTCTGCATAGGCAAACGTGCTAAATATGGTATCTATAACAAATCCATCGTCAGGTAGATTTTTAATTATTATTTCTAATGCTTTACGCTGGGCTATAAAGTTCTTCGTATCTGGGCTAAGTATATCTAGTTTATACCAGTCCTCAGGATTATCTATAACAGAAATCCCACCTGGTAGTTCATATGGTATATCATGCATAACCTTTAGGAAATCTGGATCGTACATCTTATAAAAATTAAGTTCTTCTCTAGCTAAAGGTTCTCCTGAAGGGAATTCTAACCATCTAAAATGATACCAAAAACTAAATGGTATCCTATCAACAAGCTCTCCCTTTACTGCAGATAAAACCCTTTCTCTCTTAGTCAAAATCACTCGCCTCCTATCTTATTATCTATAAAGAATAGCCCATAAGCCTTAGCCATAATATTATCATTCTGATCTATAATCTCGGAATGAACTCTAGCCAATCTACCTCTAATCTTATCTATATAACCCCTTATCTTATAGTTATCTTGGGGCTTAAGAGGCTTTAAGAATCTCACATAGAGTTTAACAGTAAGACCTCTATAACTATTAAGCTCTAGCGCATAAGCCATAGCCTCATCTAGCAGTGTAGTCACAATTCCCCCATGAACAATATTTGGATATCCCTGATGGAATTCGCTAGGAGAAAACTCTGTTTCTATATAAGTATCGTTCTTAATAAATCTTAGATGAAGCCCTATCGGATTTAACTCTCCACAGGCAAAACAGTATGGGAATCTACTACTTTGTACTCCTTCTTCCTCTTTTCTTTGTCTCAGGGACAACCTCCATATATCCTAGATGTTTTACCACTATATGGCTTTCACCTGTTTCTAACGTCAAAGACTTAGCCTTTTGCCTAGCCTGAGAAGGACTATCAAATACATATTGATAATTACTCGGTATTACCGAATATAACTCTGGTAGATCTTTAGCCCCCCTACTAACATAACGAATCTTAGTAGCCATAATATATCCCTCCTTAATAAAAAATAATAGGACAGTTAATATTTTATCATACTCTCATTCTTAATTGGCTATTTATTAATGGATAACTTTCTTACCACTTCGTACAGAATAATCCCACAAGCTACTGCTACATTTAGAGACTCAGATCTTCCGAATATTGGAATTTTTACTATGACATTGCAGAATCGTTCGACTTCTTTCGATAGTCCCCTAGCCTCACTTCCAAATATTAGAGCTACCGGAAAACTCCAAGGGAAATTATAATAGAGTTCTTCTCCATAAGAACTTGTTCCAACTATAAGATACCTATCCTTTATTCTATTCAAAAAATTCTCCACATCTTCTATCTTGATAACAGGGATATGAAAGATAGATCCCATACTACCACGGACTACCTTATGATTATACGGGTCTATACTTCCTTTTAAAACCGCTACCCCACCAGACCCAACAGCATCAGCTGTCCTTATAATAGTCCCTAGATTACCTGGATCTTGAAGTCCATCTACAATCACTAAGATATTACTATCAGGAAGAGATAACTCTCTTCTAGGGAATATCCCAATTATTCCGGGAGGGGTTTCTAACGTAGAAAGATCTCTCATTTCCTTCCTATCTACTATGTATATCTCTACTTCATTACTAACTTGGGATATAGTTGAAGTATACCTTTCTACATTCTCTTCACTTATTATAAGCCATTTAGGAAGCCAACCAGAATTTAGCCCCTCTCTAACTACATTCCATCCCTCAGCGAGGAAATATCTCTCTTGGGCATCTCCTATACTAAGTTTTAAGGCATTTATTCTAGATTTCAGCGCTTTAGGTATTGCCATTAACGAGTCCTTAGCACGAACTTATTCTCTTTTCCCTCTAGGAGTCTCTTTATATTATCTTTATGACGAATGATGATCAGTAAAGAGGTAAGAGCCATTATAAGTATGGAGAAAAAGTTATGTCCCCTTATTATAAGAAACAGTACCATGCATATAACGCTAGCTATGGAGCCTAAAGATACATAGCCCCAGATAACTATGAATCCTCCCTCAACTAAAAAAGAAAGGATTGCTACAACAGGGTCAAATGCTAACATCATCCCATAGGTAGAGCTTACCCCCTTTCCTCCTTTAAAGCCCAAAAAGGGAGAAAAGCAGTGACCCAATACGGATAGTGCTCCAGCAAGCAAGAAGAGTTCTCTGGGTAGCCCTATCGCTCTACCTATAAAGACAGGCACTGCCCCTTTTAGGAGATCGGTAGCAAAGACAATTAAACCTGGAACGGTTCCAAGAGTCCTAAAGACATTGGTAGCCCCTATGTTACCACTACCCTTACTCCTTATATCCACATTATAGATATGCTTTCCTATAAGATACCCAAAAGGCACACCACCAAGTAAAAAACTAAAGATATAGAGAAGTATTACTCTCAACTTTCCCTCCATTCTATTTTTATAGGATTTCCCAAAAATGGATAAACACTCCTTATCTTTTTTACTACCTCTTGATATGTCCTTTCATTTACCCCTTCAATACTATTAACAAAAACTAAGAATTTAGGAGGTAAAGTCTCTACCTGCTTTCCATAGTAGACCTTTACCATCTTACCCTCCTCTCCAGGGAATGCCAAACCTGCAATAGCACTGTCCAACTCACGCTTTTTTAGTTCTTTCCTGCCTGAATTTATAACCGAAAGTATTGTGCTCTTCAGTCTTTTTATACCTTTTCCCGTAAGGCAAGATGTATAACATACAGGAGCATATGGAACTAAGGGAAAAACTGAAGGAGGATTTGCAATATTCTTCAAAAGGTCTACCTTATTCCAAACAACAATGATTGGCTTTTCCATCTCCACTATACTCTGAGTAATTCTCTTATCAAAATTGGTAAGACCTTCCCCTATATCCAACACCAAGATAGCTACATCTGCCCTATTCACAGCCCTCAGTGTATTTGATACAGCAACCTTCTCTACTATAGAACCTTCCCGCCATCTCCTCCTTATACCAGCTGAATCTATAAGTAGAATCTTTTCTCCATCTAGGGCTAACTCTTCCTCTATAGTATCCCTAGTGGTCCCTGCTATTTCTTTTACTATAGACCTTTCCTTACCAATAAGTCTATTAAAGAGCGAAGATTTACCAACGTTTACATTGCCAACTAGGATTACTTTCAAATAACTAGTCTCATCTTTTAACTCTTCTGACGGACTAAATGATTCTACAATCTTATCTAAAAGTTCATCTATATTTATCCCATGATAGGCAGAGATGGGGACTATGTCAGGAAAACCTAGTGAAAAAAATTCTGATAAAATCAGGTCTTTCTGAGAAAAGTTATCTATCTTGTTTACTACAAGTATTACCTTTTTACCATAATCTCTTATCAATTGGGCAAGCTCTAAGTCATCACTAGTTATAGAGGTCTTGGCATCTACAACAAAGATAATCTTATCCGCTTCTTCTAATGTCTTTTTAAGCTCAAGATTTATATCCTCTTGAAAAGGATCTTCGTTCTTTGTAGTGAATCCTCCCGTATCAACAAGGACAAAAGGGATACCATTCCAGTCTCCCACCTCATACAACCTATCCCTAGTAGTATGGGGTATAGGACTGGTTACAGCTTTTCTTTTGCCAAGTATTCTATTAAATAGTGTTGATTTCCCAACATTGGGTTTGCCTATAATAGCCACTACTGGTAACATAGTTCTTTAATCTTTTCTAAGACTTTATCTATAACCCAATCAGGAGTAGAAGCACCTGCAGTAATCCCAATTTTATCTTTACCTACAAACCACTCAGGCAAGACCTCATCCCAAGATTCTATATGGTATACAATTGATCCTTTGGATTTTGCAATATCAACTAATCTCCTAGTATTAGCACTATTTTTACCACCAATAACTATTATAACATCTGCTTTATCTACCAGTTCTTCAACTGCTCTTTGTCTCTTTCTAGAGGCATCGCAGAGGGTATTAAATATCCTTATCTCCCATGACCTACTGACTATTTCACTTACAATCTCCTTAAACCTTTCTAAAGAAAAGGTAGTCTGTCCTACTATCCCTATCTTTTCTTTAGATAGTTCTGGAACCTCCTCTAAGGAAGAGACAACAAAGGTATCACCCTTTCCATAACTGACTAGTCCCCTTACCTCTGGATGTCCCTGTTCTCCAACTATTATCACTTTATACCCTTCTGAAGATAGAAATTCTACCATTCGCTGAGCTCTAGCCACTAAAGGGCAGGTAGCATCGATGATATCTATACCTTTATTTTTTAATTCTTGAATGACATCAAACGGAGCGCCGTGGGACCTTATTAGTATCGATTCTCCATCTTTTAATTCATTAATATTATCTATTACCCTAAGTCCCATAGTCTCCAATCTAGAAACCTCTAATGGATTATGTATTATTGGGCCTAGAGATGCTACAAGCTTTTTAAGCCTTAAAGCCTCTTCTGCCAAGCCTATAGCCCTTCTTACACCAAAACAAAATCCTAACTCTTTTGCTAGAATAATCTCCATCATCTCTTCTCCAATAACCAAATCATATATGGACTATCCTCTTTAAATGAAGAAAAGTCATAATCTCCGTAAAGGGCAGAAACTTTAAAGTTATAAGAGAGAAATAGTCTTTCCATCTCATATCTATGAAAGTATCTAAGCAGCATTTCCCTAACATACCTAGTAACAGTGCCCTTATTATCTACTATATCGTAGAATATGTTAAGCTTTATAAGCTGATGAACGGTATCAAAGAGCCTTGTTTCATATTTTTGTAGATACCCCCCAATCTCATCTATAGAGAATAGCGCATTATGATGGTAGAAATCTCTAGAAAATATCAACTCTGGGGTTATATTGGTAACACTGACTATGAGTCTACCATTAGGCTCTAGATGTTTATAGATACAGGAAAGACAATTGTCCTGCTCCTTTATAGAGATAAGGTGCATAAAGGTATTAAAGGCTATTAATACTCCGCCAAATGACATCTTAAGAGAAAAATCTCTCATATCCCCTTTAACTAATTTAACCATCCCTTTTAAATCAGGGAAATCTTTTCTTAGCTTTCTCCTAGCTATCTTTAGCATCTCACTAGATATGTCTAACCCTACAACGCTGTGGCCGTTAGAAGCTAGAGGAAATAATAATCTCCCTGTACCGCAACCAAGTTCAAGTATAGGAGATGAGATATCTTTAAACGATTCTACGTAGAAAGGAATATCTTCAACAATATTTCTGTATTCTATATCGTAGAGCCAGGCAAAACTATCATATTCTGCTGTCAATCTATTATCTCTACACCTAGTGTATTCTCTAGCTCATTTAGAGCAAACTTATGTAGCTCTTCAGAGAATGATGCCACACAATTTCTAGGGATGATTACTCTATATCCAAGCATCCTAGCATCATAAGAGGTGTATAAAATACAGATATTGGTTACAACTCCAGTTATAATAAGCTCATCGACGCCAAGCTCTTTAAGAGATAAATTCAAGTCTGTCCCCAAAAATCCACTATATCTTCTCTTTTTTATTATCCTCTCGCCATCTCTAGGTGCCAATTCATCTATAATCTGCGCACCCCAAGTCCCTTCTACACAGTGAGGGGGAAATCTATCAAATTCTTTATCGTTTCTTAGATGAGAATCGCATATAAAAAAGATATCTAAGCGGTCTTTTCTTGCAGACTCTAACCTTTCCTTTATGTAAGGAATCGTTCTAGCAGAAAGAGGTGAGTATAAAACACCATTAGGATGGACAAAGTCATTTAACATATCTATAATAAGTAATGCAGAAGCCATCTTACTGAACCAACCCTCCTCTTAGGTCTTCAAACTTCATAATCTCCTTATTAAATCCAAGTTTTATTGTGCCTGTAGGACCATTCCTATGTTTTGCAACTATAACCTCGCAGGTACCCTTCTGTGGAGTTTCTTTATTATAATACTCTTCTCTGTATAAGAATAAGACAAGGTCAGCTTCTTGTTCTATTGCACCGCTCTCACGCAGGTCAGATAGTTGAGGTCTTTTATCCTGTCTCTGCTCTACCGCCCTAGAGAGCTGGGAAAGGGTAACTACAGGGACATTTAATTCTCTAGCCATAGCTTTCAGGTCCCTTGATATCTTTGAAATCTCTTGGACTCTATTCTCCATCCTTGCCCCAGAACTCATAAGTTGTAGATAATCTATTATGATCATAGATAACCCAACTTCTGATTTGAGCCTTCTAGCCTTGGCTCTCATCTCCAATACACTAATGTTAGGAGAATCATCTATGTATATAGGAGCCTCCGCCAGGGCATTTATACTTGTAGTTATCTTTCTCCATTCTGGTTCTGAAAGGTCACCAACCCTAAGCTTATAGTACGGGATCCCAGCCTCTGCAGAGAGCATTCTCATAGCTACCTGCTCTGATGACATCTCTAGACTAAAAACAGCTACTGGTAACTTAAGATTGACACCTACATGATGGGCTATATTTAGACAGAATGCAGTCTTTCCCATAGACGGACGTCCAGCTATCACTATGAAGTCGGAGTACTGGAGTCCCCCTGTCAGCTTATCAAACTCCTCAAATCCTGTAGGTATACCACTTAAATAACTATGTCTTCTAGACCTGACCTCTATTAACTCAAATACATTAAATAGTTCTTCTTTTAGAGGAATAAAATACTGAAAGACCTTACGCTGAGTTACTGCAAAGATAAGCTGTTCCGCCTTATCCATAATAACAGGGACTTCATCGCTCTCTTCCTCTGCAATTTCTTTTATCTTTATCCCTGCTTCGATAAGTTCTCTCAATATAGCCTTCTCTTGAACTATCTTTGCATGGTAGGCAGCATTAGAAGGGGTAGGAATCTTATTCAGAAGACTAGAAAGATATGTATACCCTCCTACAGATTCTAATAATCCCTTCTTAGAAAGATGATCAGAAACACTTATAATATCAACCGGCTCTCCACTTTCAAAGAGCTCTATAATTGCTTCATATATATCTCTATGCGCCTTCCTATAAAAGCTTCTTGAGTCTAGTATCTCTATTACTTGGGCAATAGCATCCCTAGATAGGAGCATTGCTCCTAGCACAGATTCTTCAGCCTCTAGATTATGAGGAGGAACATTTGCCTTTACAACCTCTTCAATACCCATAATTATTCTTCTTTTTCTACCAAAATATTTATGGGTGCACTTATCCCAAACCCAAGCTTTACTGTAACCTCATAGGTCCCTAAATATTTTATCGGTTCCTTTAGAACTATCTGATGTTTATCTATATTAAAACCCTTTTTCTTTAATCCTTCCGCTATATCAATAGACGTGATAGAACCAAAGAGTTTGTTCTCTTCTCCGACCTTCACCTTAAAGCTCAATGAAACCCCTTTTAACCTCTCTGCTAGCTTCATAGCAGACTCTTTTTCTCTTGCCTCTTTTGTCTCTAAAGCACTCTTACGTAGTTCTATGTCCTTTACTCTCCCCTTGGTAGACTTTACGGCAAGACCTTTAGGTATTAGATAATTCCTAGCATAACCCTCTGGGACCTCTTTTATATCTCCAGACCTACCTAAACCTGGAACATCCTTGAGAAGGATTACTTCCATAATTAATCACTTGTAAATGGCAAGAGTGCCATTATTCTAGCCATCTTAATAGCTTTCGATAATTTTCTCTGATGTCTAGCACAAGTACCAGTAGTTCTTCTAGGAAGAATTTTTCCCCTATCTGATATAAAATGTCTCAATCTATCTATATCTTTATAGTCTATAGCAATCTTTTCAGTACAAAATGCGCAAACCTTTTTCCTCTGACTCCTAAAACGTCTTACTCCCTCTCTTCTTTTATCCTGAGCCATATCTCTCCTTGGAACCCTTCCAAAGGGTGGGTGAAAACTTAATATTCGCCTTCACCCTAGGCGATAGTTAAACATCTCCTCCTAAATCTATGTCAATCTTCTGCGAAATATCCTCAATAAAGGCATCCTCATCAAAGGTAGGAACCTCTTCTGGAACCTCTTCCCCTTCTCTAGGCTTACTATCCAAAAATTCGACTCTATAGGCTATTACTCTTGGTTTTCTATGAACTTGTCCGTCTGAGCCCTGAAACTTGCTTATCTCTAATCTACCCTCTACACCAACCAATCTACCTTTCTTAAGATAGTTAGCGCATATCTCCGCCTGTTTTCTCCATACAACTATATCTATAAAATCAGCTTCTCTTTCTCCCTCTGGAGTCTTAGATCTCCTATCTACTGCTAGAGTAAAACCTAACACAGGAACCCCGGTAGGGGTATATCTCAGTATAGGATCTGCTGTCAACCTACCCGTTAATATTATATAATTCATAATTAGTCTCTCCTGACTATCATATGTCTCAGATTCTCTTCTGTAATCTTTGCTACCCTATCCAGCTCTTTAAGAAGCTCATTATTACCCTTGAAATTCATAACTACATAGTATCCATCATAAAACTTCCTTATAGGATAAGCCAATCTTCTCTTACCCCACTTATCTACCCCTTGTATCTCTCCTCCATTATTCTTAACAATATCCTGAAACCTATTAAGAATCTCCTCTATCTTAGATTCTTCTAAATCAGGATTTAAAATACACATTAACTCGTACTCTCTCAACTTCGGTTGCTCCTCCTATAATATTAAGGATAAAGTAGGGTTTCCCCTACTTTATCTCTACGATAGCCCCAGCCTCTTCAAGCTTGGCTTTAATCTGCTCAGCTTCTTCTCTAGAGACCTTTTCTTTAATAGGCTTCGGGGCAGCGTCTACAAGATCCTTTGCCTCTTTAAGTCCTAATCCTGTAAGCTCTCTTACTACCTTTATAACCTGTATCTTCTTGTCTCCAGCAGAGGTGAGTATTACATCAAATTCTGTCTGCTCCTTTGGTTTCTCCTCTGCAACTGGAGCGGTAGCTATAGGTGCCATTGCCATAGCAGGAGCAGCCTGAACCCCAAATTTCTCCTCTAGAGCCTTAACAAGCTCTGATAGTTCTAATACGCTCATCTGAGAAATGGCTTCAATAATTTCTTCCTTTGTCACCTTATTTTACCTCCTTCTTAAGATTTCTTCTCCTTTATATTCTTTAGGACATATAAAAGGTCCCTTATCGGCGCCTGTAAGACATTAACTAGGCTCACAAGAGGACCAGCTATTCCACCTACGACTCTCGCTATAAGGACCTCTTTAGGCGGAAGTTTGCTCAATGCTTCAAGTTGAGGACCTTCGTATACACGGCCCTCTAAAAAGATCCCTTTTGGGACAAACTTATCGTTACCCTTAGAGAAGTTTATTATTTCTTTTAAAAGCTCTATCTCATCCCCGTAGGAAAAGATGAATATATTAGGTCCTTCAAGGAGAGACTTGCTTCCATCAAACTTAACACCTTTCTGTTTGAGGGCTATGTTAAATAGAGTATTCTTTATGACCTTAGCTTCCCCACCCTTCTGTTTTACATTCTTCCTCAAACTCTCAAAGTCTTTTATAATAAGCCCTCTGTTTTCAGCTATTATAAAACCTTTAGCTTTATTAAGCCTTTCTAAAGTGCTTTCTATTACTGCTACTTTTTCTTGCCTCAGCGCCATAATTCCTCCTTCTATAAAATAACCCTTCCTAATCCTTTGGAAGGGTTATCCTTCCTCAGTAGGATATTAAGCCTTTCGGCACCTACCTTCTTAGGAAGCTCTATTTAAAATTCTATATTCAACTGTTATAAAACTAAAGTGCACTTACCCTTGTTGCCTTAAGTGGATCAACCTTTATACCAGGACTCATAGAGGTAGCAAGAGCTACGCTTCTAACATACTGTCCCTTAACCCCTGAGGGTTTTGCTCTAAGGACAGCATTCATCAAGGCATTGAAGTTTTCCTTTAATCTAGTTTCATCAAAGGATTTTTTACCTATAACAGTATGAATTATACCAAACCTGTCAACTCTAAATTCTACCCTACCCTGCTTTAGTTCCTTTACTGTATTGGCTATATCATTAGTAACAGTTCCAACCTTAGGGTTTGGCATAAGTCCCCTAGGTCCTAGAATCTTACCAAGACGTCCAACTAAACCCATCATATCTGGAGTAGCTATCGCCACGTCAAAATCCGTCCATCCTTCACTAATCTTTGCTACTAGGTCTTCTGCTCCTACATAATCTGCTCCAGCATCTATAGCCTCTTGTGCTTTATCTCCTCTAGCAAAGACTAATACTCTTCTCTCCTTACCAATTCCATGGGGCAGAACAACAGTTCCTCTTACGTTCTGCTCGGCATGTCTCGGATCTACCCCCAATCTTATAGAAACCTCAACAGATTCATCAAAATTTGCATAACCTATCTTCTTCACAAGAGCAATAGCCTCATCTATATCATATCTCTTACGTCTATCTATAAGTTTAAGTACTTCTAAATATTTTTTACCGTGTTTTGGCATCTTTATCTCCCCTTTAATCCTCTATAGTTACTCCCATACTTCTGGCTGTTCCAGCTATGATCCTCATAGCTGCTTCTAAGTTATCAGTATTAAGGTCTGGTAATTTCTTCTGCGCAATCTCTCTAAGCTGGGCTGTTGTAAGTTTACCCACCTTATTCTTATTTGGCTCTCCAGAACCTTTCTCTAATCCAAGAGCCTTCTTTATAAGCTCAGATGCTGGAGGGGTCTTAAGGACAAAGGTAAAGCTTCTATCTTCATATATAGTTATCTCAACCGGTATTACCTCTCCGGCCTGACCAGACGTCTGAGCATTATAAGACTTACAAAACTCCATTATATTAACCCCATACTGTCCTAATGCAGGACCTACTGGTGGAGCTGGGGTTGCTTTACCTGCTGGAAGCTGAAGTTTTACTATACCTATTACCTTTTTAGGCATCTAAATACTACCTCCTTATACCTTCTCTACTTGATCCATTCTCAATTCTAAAGGCGTCTCTCTACCAAAGATAGAGACTGTCACCTTTACCTTCTTTCTTTCAGGAATTATCTCTTCAACAGTCCCTGCAAAATCCTCAAAGGGTCCGTACTTTATCCTAACCACATCCCCAACCTGAAGAGAAGACTTATATTGCGTATCTTCCCATTTAATTCTTCTTAGTATAGTCTCCAGTTCATCCTCTGGTATAGGGGTAGGTTTCCCACCTATACCAACAAATCCGGTAACACCTGGAGTACTTCTTACTATCATCCAGGTGTCATCATCCATCTCCATATTAATAAGAAGATAACCTGGAAAGATCTTCCTCTTTACAACCTTTTTTTGGAGATCATCAAGCTTTATTTCATTCTCTATAGGGACAAGGATTTGAAAAATCTTATCCTCTGCCCCCAGAGAACGGATCTTCATCTCCAGGTTAGCCTTTACCTTTTCTTCATATCCAGTAAAGGTATGTATTACATACCATTTACCCTTCTTTGTATCTACCTTATTTTCAGACATAATTCACCTATTTAGCTATAAAAGCAAATACTCTAGCCAGTATAAGGTCTACTATCCCTATAAACGCAGTAAATATAAATACAAACAAAACTACCACTAAGGTCAAAACCTTGACCTCTTCCTTAGTAGGCCAAGTGACCTTTCTTACTTCTGCCCTAATCTCTCTAAAAAACTGTCTTATTCTCTGCCATATCTTATTCAATAAAGTTAACTGCATTATTCCTCCTAATTATTTTAAGAATAGCAGATTCTTATCAAACAATAATATAATATCAAAACCAATAACCTTTGTAAAGGACTCACTGCTTTATAATACCAGGAGGATAATACTTACTCATCACCTCATCTATATACTTTAAAGCCTTAACGGGTTCTAAACCCCAGTTAGTAGGACAGGCTGATAGGAGCTCTACTATAGAATATCCCTTATTCTCCAACTGATACTGAAATGCCTGTTTCAAATACTCTTTAGCCTTTAAGACATTTTTAGGGGATGTAAGAGAAGCCCTAGCAGCAAATACACAACCGTCCAAAACAGCCATCATATCTAAAAGCTTTAGAGGATAACCAGCAGAATCCGGATCCCTACCAGTGGGAGTCGTTGAGGTTTTCTGGGAGATTAATGTGGTAGGTGCCATTTGTCCTCCAGTCATCCCATATACAGCATTGTTTATAAATATCACCGTTATTCGTTCTCCTCTTCCAGCAGTGTGAATAGCCTCGCCTAATCCTAAACCTGCCATATCTCCATCTCCCTGATAGGCAAAGACTACCCTATCAGGATAGACCCTCTTTATACCTGTAGCCACAGAAGAAGCTCTTCCATGCGCTGCCTGTATAAAATCAAAGTTGTAATGTTCATATATATAGGCAGAACAACCAACAGAACCTACACCTATAGTCCTATCCAGTAAATCCATCTCTTCTAAGACTTCTGCTAGAATTCTATGTGCTATTCCATGCGTACATCCTGGACAGTAATGAAACTTCAACTCGTTTAATGCCTTTGGATAGCTAAAGACATTCATACTTTCACCTCTTGAAGAATTAATTCTAACTGATCTAATATCTCTTCCGCTGTAGGGATAATCCCCACTCTACCATAGAAGTATACATGATATTTACCATTAGCGATCAACTTAACGTCCTCTAACATCTGTCCAAGGCTCATCTCTACTACAAGGATAGACTTAACCGATTTCGGTAATGTAACAAATGCGTATGATGGAAATGGCCATAAGGTTATAGGTCTAATACATCCCACCTTAATCCCCTTATCCCTAGCAATAAATGTTACACCTTCTAATATCCTGCCTACAGTTCCATAGCCAACAAGAACTATCTCAGCATCATCTAAGAAGAGACTTCTCCATCTCTGCTCGTTGAAAGATATACCTTCATATACCATTAAAAGGTGAAGATTATGCGATTCTAGCTCATCAGGATCAAGGTGCATAGTCGTTATATGATTAGGATTACCAAATTTTCCCTTACCTAAAGCCCAAGGTTTTTCTGGAAGCATAGATTCTTTATACTCTGGTATCTCGATATCTTCCATCATTTGGCCTAGCGCACCATCTATAAGTATCATTACAGGTATTCTATATTTATCCGCAAGGTCAAAGGCTAATCTAGTAAAATCAAAACACTCTTGGACAGTGGAGGGGGCTAGTACTATATTCCTATAATCTCCATGCCCGCCACCCCTTGTCGCTTGGAAATAATCACTCTGAGCTGGTTGTACACCACCTAATCCTGGTCCCCCCCTCATAACATTTACTATCACACAAGGTAGTTCACCAGCAGATAGATATGATATACCTTCCTGCTTCAAGCTCAAACCAGGACCAGAAGAAGCGGTCATTACCCTAACCCCACAGGCAGAAGCGCCAAAGACCATATTTATAGCGGACGTCTCACTATCTGCCTGTAAAAATACACCTCCAACCTCTGGCAGACGTTTAGCCATATAGTGGAGTATTTCGCTCTGAGGAGTTATAGGATAACTGAAGAAGTATTTACAACCTGAATATATAGCTCCCTCGGCTATAGCCTCATTACCTCGCATAAGTACTTTCATCGATCTCCTCCCTAATGAGTTCTAATGCAATATCAGGGCACATAATAACACAGGCTCTACATCCTACACACTCATTCCCAGTAAGCCTAACAGGATGATGCCCTCCCTCATTGAGGTAATCTTCAAATTCTAAGACATTCCTAGGACAGAAAGAGATGCATATTCCACAACCTTTACATCTTTCTTTATCTATAATAATAGTATATTTATATCTCACTATTAATCCCTTCCTTTAATCTCTCAACATAATTAATCAGTTCTTTCGCATTTATCACCGTAGATTCCATTATCTGGCCAGTCAACATCCTAGATATCTCCATAACCCTTTCTTCCCCACCAAGGATCTTAATAGCTACATCTACTTTTCCATTCTCATCTACAGACTTCTGAACACACATATGGACATCGGCAAAGGATGCAACCTGAGGTAGGTGTGTTATATTTATTACTTGGGTCTTCTTAGAGAGTTCATATATCTTTTCTCCCACAGCTATGGCGGTCTTACCTCCTAAACCTATATCTATCTCATCAAAAATAAGTGTGGGAAATAACTCTACGTCTCTCAGTAAACTTTTTACAGCTAGTGATATCCTAGACAACTCACCGCCAGAAACCACATCTTCAATCTTTTTGAGTGGTTCATCTGGTACTGTAGCTATAAGAAACGTAACACTATCAAAGCCATTAAACATAGGCTCTTCTATCTGAGAAACTTTTAACTTTATTCTAACATTTGGCATTCCAAGCTCCCTTAGCTCTTCTTCTAGATAACGTGATAGTCTTTCTGCAGTATCTATTCTCTTCTCAGATAGTTCTTTCCCTACCTCTTTTAGTCTACTATAAGCATCTTCTATAAGAGTATCTAGATTCCCACTCTCTTCCTCAATCTTTTCTAGCTCTTCTCTTCTAGCCTCTAAGGCTTTTAGTGCCTCTATCAAATCATTTACCGATTTTACTCTATACTTCCTCTTTAAATCATTTAAGAAGTGTAACCTTGCCTCTAGGTCTTCTAAAGCGGAGCTATCTATCTCTCGTAACTTACTTATATAACTTCTCAAAGTTCTAGATAACTCACTGATTAAAATCTCTTGATTTTCAAGCTCTCTTCCAAGACTACCCAATTGACTGTCTATACCCTCTAAACTTATTAACAACTGAGATGCCTTAGATAGTCTAGAGACAGCAGAGTCTTCATCCTCGTAAAGGAGCATATACGATTCTTCTACATCTCTTTTCAATCTTTCTAGATTCAGTAATCTACCCTCCTCTTCTTTTAAGATCTCATCCTCATTTTCTGTAAGTCTAGCTCTCTTTAATTCATCTATCTGATAGTTTAAAAAGTCTAGTTCCTGAAATCTATTTTGAATCCTAGATTCTATCTCCGCTTTCTTCTCTTTTAAGGACTTCCACTCTAAAAATATGTCATTAAATATCTTCCTAAGATCATATAATCTGCCAAAAGAATCTATAATATCTAACTGATATTCAGGGGAGAGTATCTCACTGTTCTCTAGTTGGGAAAAGACATTAACAAGATATCTTCCTATATCCCTCACCACAGAGGCAGGAACTATAGTGCCATTTATTCTCAAACTGCTCTTACCAGTGTTAGATATCTCCTTAAGGATTATAATCTCATCCCCTACCTCTACACCATTATCTTCTAAAAGTCTTATCAATTCTTCCTTTTCTGGCAGGCTAAAAACCCCTACTATCTGAGCTTTAGAATATCCAGACTTTACCATAGAAGAGCTTGATCTAGCTCCGAGTAACTGTTGAATAGCCTCAACTATAAGAGACTTACCTGCTCCAGTTTCTCCAGTAATAATATTAAGCCCAGGAGAAAAGGTTACACTTATACTATCTATAATATCAAAGCCTTTAACGGAGATCTCTCTGAGCATCTCCAATACCCTCTCCCCAATGCAACTTTTCTCTAAGGGCAGCAAAGAAATTGGAATTCTCACTAAGTCTAATAAGTTTACAGTGAACATTACTAAAATTCACTCTAATCTTATCTTTTGTATCAAGATGTAAACCTAGCTGTCCATCTATAGTAAGCATAACCTCTTCATGCTTTTCTCCCACTACTATTTCAATTGTATCCTTTGGATTTAAGAGTAACGGTCTTAAGAATAGAGAATGAGGACATATAGGTGTCACTAGTATACAATCTAAGTTTGGAGAAACTATAGGTCCACCAGCAGAAAGAGAATAGGCAGTAGAACCTGTTGGAGTAGAAACGATAATCCCATCTGCCGGATATCTAGCAACTAAGTTATTGTTCACAAAAAGAGTTATCTCTAGCATCCTAGCGAATGTCCCTTTGCTTACAACTGCATCATTGATAGCTAAGAATTTGCCTTTGATTACATTTTCACTCTCTACGATCACTTCTAAGGTTCCCCTCTTCTCAACAAAATATTCTCCATTCATTAGTTTATCCATAGCAAGCTTATAGTCTTCAGGTTCTACATCTAAAAGAAAACCTAAACCTCCTACTTTTACTCCAAGAATAGGAATTCCAAGTGGGCTTAATAGCCTTGATGCACTAAGTAGGGTCCCATCTCCACCTATCACAATCCCCACATCGAAATTTTCAGTAATATCTTCTGGCCAATCTTCACAAAGTCTTCCTTCGATCCCTTTAGTGAAAGCATACTCTAATATTCTTTTCCCTACATCACGAGCCTCTCTTCTATGTGGATGTGGTAATACTATTATTTTCAAAATATCTAAAAGCCTCCTCTACGATTTTTGCTATATCAATCTCTCTTGTAGACATTACACTAGAGAGATACAGTAAATATTCTATATTCCCAGCTTTCCCTTTTATAGGAGAAAAGGTAAGATTATGAGGGTATAGATAAAGTCTTTCGGAAAACTCCATAACCTTTTTGATCACCTCTATGTGAAACTCAGGCTTTACAACAACTCCTCCTCTACTTACCCTCTTATACTCAGCCTCAAATTGAGGCTTGACAAGTATTATTATTTCCTTTTCCCCTTCAAGGCAATCAACGAGTGCAGGAAGAATCTTTCTAACGGAGATAAAAGATACATCTATAGTTGAAAGAGTAGGTCTTATTGGGAATAGACTTTGTTCTAGATATCTTGCATTATAACCCTCAATAACCCTAACTCTAGGATCATTAGCAAGGATAGAATGCAAAAGCCCCTTACCAACATCTATAGCATAAACAAGTCTTGCTCCAAACTTTAATAGACAGTGAGTAAATCCACCTGTAGAAGCACCTATATCTACACATACCCTATCCTTTACATCAATAGAAAACTCTCTTATAGCCTTCTCTAACTTAAAACCTCCTCTACTTACATACTCAGGAGGTCTCTTTATTTCTATCTCTGCATCTTTTCTAACCAAGGTTCCACTTTTAGTAACAACCTTACCATCTACCAAGACCTCTCCAGCCATAATAAGTGCTTGAGCTTGACTTCTAGTAGAAACAAGCCCTAAATTTAATAAAAGGGCATCAAGTCTCTCTTTAGTAGATTGAGAAGTCGTAGAATTCATATGTTGGAGGTTCAAACCTGACATCAACTTCCCTTACCCTAGCAGATGTAGGACCTCTTTTAAGCTCTTTCAAAAATTCATCAAGTTTTTCTAAAGGTCCCTCCGCAACAACCTCAACCTTACCGTCAAAAGTATTCCTTGCATATCCTTTTATTCCAAGCATAAATGCCTTATATCTAGCAAAGCTTCTAAATCCTACCCCTTGGACTCTTCCCCCAAGGGTTACTACCATCCTTTTATACTCCATTCCCTCTAAAAACTTTCCCTAATAAGCCATTTATAAACTCTGGAGAGCTATCTTTCCCAAATAACTTAGATAACTCTACAGCTTCGTTTATAGCTACTTTGGGAGGAGTATTTTTATAGAAACAGAGTTCATATATACCTATACGCAGTATACTCTTGTCCACAGGAGATATCCTTTCAAAGTCCCATCCTTTCAGGTGGGACTTAATTATCTCATCTATCTCCTCTCTTTTAGTCCAAACCCCCTTAATAATATCAAGGGCAAATTCCCTATCCTCTCCAACTAAGAATTCAAAATCCAATTTTTTCTCTATCTCTTCTATAGCTTCAGGCCTAAATTCAAGTTCAAATAGCCACTGAAATATCTTTCTGCGAAGCTTTCTTCTACTCATAGAAAAACTTGTACGCAATAAGTTTATAGATAAGTTTAGCAGTTATAAAACAGGACGTCTTATTAATCCCTAAAAGCTCTACAACATCACATCCTACTACATTTTTATGGGCAAAAACCTCCTCTAAGATATCAATTACATTATACCATAGAAGTCCTCCAGGCTCAGGGGTCCCAACGGCAGGAACAAGGGAAGGATCAAATACATCCATATCTATAGAGATAAACACATTATCACTTAGCATGCTAGATATATGGTCTATAAAGAATTTTGGATCCCTTAGAAAATCTCTAGCTTTTATCCCTCTAATATTATCAACTGAGTTTATATATTCATTCTCTTCTAAGGAAAGACTTCTTATCCCAACCTCTACAATACTCTCAACATCAAGTTCTGCAATCCTTCTTGTTACACAGGCATGGCTAAAAGAAGATCTATCATAGATATTTCTAAGGTCAGCATGTGCATCAAATATAAGACATGAAAGGTTATCATAATTTTGTAGGACACCCTTTATATCAGCTATAGTAACCGTATGTTCTCCTCCAATTATTATAGGGAACTTACCTTGGTTGACTATTTCTTTCACAACCTCTTCAACCTGAGATAAGCAGGACATCACATTCCCCCTTTCCCAGAGTGGAGAGGCTATAGTAGCTATACCCTTCCTAAAAGGTTCAAAATCTAAAGACTCATCAAACCATTCAAGTGCCCTAGAAGCTAATATTATTTCATCGGGAGCAAAACGAGTACCAGAGAGATACGTTCCTGTTTCCTCTAGGGGGACAGGAACTATAATCGCTTTAGCCTTCTCTATATCCTTATATTCTTCTGGAAAGTCACCAAAGGTGATGTAATGAGTATAAAAAGACATCACACCTTAGGAGTGCTCCTTGGGAATTCTAATCCCCTATCTATATGATGAAACTCATATCTTTTAACCTTAAACTTCTCCGTTAAGTACCTCTTAGCAATCTCTAGATCAAACTCTTTACAGGAGAAGATATCCACTGTAAAGTATTCCTTCTCTGGATACGTATGTATAGCTATATGGCTCTCAGCTATCAAAACTATCCCTGAGAGTCCCCAGTCTTCTGGAATATCTTTGCTATCATACTTAAAGACATATGGTGGCATAATCTTATGCATACCAATTATACTTGGCAGTTCATCTAAAACCTCATATAGAAAACTCACATCTGCCAATATACTCTTCGGACTGCCATAACAATCTAACATTAAATGTGGCCCATACACTTCTTCCTATTCACACTCCCTTTCTTTCCTGATTATTAGCTACATTATTATGGGTCAAATTGACCTAAATGTCAATAGGATAAGCATAGTTTTATCCCTTTATCCCAACTTGTTCTATAGCAGTTAAATAGTATTTCTGTGTAAAGAGGTATAAAATTAGACAGGGAAGTATAGTCAGCATAACCGCAGACATCATCATAGGATAGGTCACAACACTAATATTCATACCACCAAAGCCTGTACCTACATATGCAGGATCGGCAGAGAATAGTAGAGATAGAGCTATAGGAATAGTCCTTATATTATTAAAGAAGATGATGCTCCTGGCATACTCGTTCCAATACCAGACAAAGGTGAAGAGTCCTACCGTTACAAAGGCAGACCTAGATAGTGGAAGATAGACATACCAGAAACACCTAAAGAAATCTGCACCATCTATTATGGCTGCATCTTCTAGTTCAGTCGGAAGTGTATTAAATACTTGTCTGAAGACAAATATGCATAGAGGTGCATATATTCCAAAGCCAAAGAAAGAAGGAATAATAAATACATTAAGTGAATCTAAGAGGTTTAATCTGTGATATAGGATGTAGTAAGGTATGAGGAGAGTCTGAGGAGGAACAACAAGGGTAGCAAGTATTATCATCATAATAACCTCTTTTCCAGGAATCTTACCTCTAGCAAGGCCATATCCAACAAGAGCAGAGGATAAGACCTGTCCTAAGATGCAGAACACTGTCAGTTTTACAGTATTAGAAAAGGCGGTAAAGAATTCCATAGGTTTTAATACATCTATATAATTTCTAAAGTTTAACCTATTTGGGATCCAATTCACCGAAGGATCCATATAGTCCTCTATAGTCATAAGGGATATGACTACCGTCCTCCCAATGGGATAGAGGAATATAAAAGCCCCATCAATAAGTAAAAAGTAGATTATAAGCTTTGGTATTATCCTTTTAATCTTATAGAGGATGTTAGTCTTGTACTTCATCTTCTCTTACCTCTCAACTAGATACTTCTGAGAGTAATAGTAAGCTAATAGCACTAATGAGATAACAATAATAAGAAATATCCAGCTTACCGCAGATCCATATCCAAGCCTATACTGTTCAAAACTGAGTCTATATACATAGTCCATAAAGAAAGGAGTTACACTTCTTCCCCCTGCTAGTACCCTTGCTATTGTAAAGACATTAGTAAAAGACTCAATTACAGTAAAGACGACATTAATAACTATAAAGGGACCTAAAAGAGGAATAGTTATTGCCCAGAGGCTCTTCCACCAGCTGGCACCATCTAATTCTACCGCCTCATATATCTGAGGGTCTATACTCTGAAGACCAGCTAAAAATATAAGCATCTGAATACCTACACGCCATAGTCCTAGAGTAATTAGGGTAGAAAAGAGCCCTATAAAGTTTTGGACATCTGGATTGACCTGAATGCCAAATGTCTCCAATGTTACATTTACACTGACCATTTTACTAAATATTTCAGGACCTATCTTGGCTACGACAACATCTGAAGCAGCTACTACTGGTAAGAAATACACCATTCTAAAAAAACCTATCCCTTTTACCTTTTGATTTATGAGAAGGGCAAGTATAAGCGAGAATAGTATTGTAAATGGAATACTTATAACACCATAACCTAATGTTACACCTAGGCTATACCAGAAATCCCTATCGTTAAAAAGTGCTTCCTTATAGTTATCAAGCCATACAAATGTGCTTCCATTAAAGCTCCATTTTAGAAAACTTAAGACGATGGAGAATAATAGAGGGAATACAAAAAAGACAGCAAACCCTATAAGCCATGGAGATATGGCTATATAACTCATCAGTATATTCTTTTGTCTATAGTTTAATCTTCTTAATCTCATATCTACACCAAATAAAGAATGGTATGAAAAATCCTACTAAGAAACACCAAACCGGTGATGGAGGTATATCTAACCTAATTGTAACAACTCTAGATAACAATAATCCTGAAAGTTCTCCTACAGTTATCCAAATTAAAAATAGAAGTATCTTATCTCTGAAAAGAATACCTCTAGTTCTTAGAAAAGCAGATGCTATAAGTATTACAGATATAACAAACATTACTGAGAGAAAGATCAATAGATAAACCTTAAATGCTAAAAGCCTTTCGTGTAGATTGAATACCTCATAATCACTTTCCCCTATATGTCTAAATCTTAATGTCCTTACTATCTCATCCTTTAAGACTGCCTTAAAGGTTCCCCAAGAATACTTTGGATAAACAGTTATTATTAAAGCATCTAATCTATCATAAGGATCGTAGTATAAAGGTATTAAAAGCTCTCTTTTTGGATATATAAGTTCTGCCAATTGTGATATCATAGGCAGATAATCCCTCAGTATCTTAAACCTATTTATTATCTTCTCCATAAATGCCTGACCCAGGATACCAACTACAATAAATCTCTCCCTGTTTATATATATCTCGCTCCCAAGAGGATTTACATCTTTACTAAAGAGTATGTCCTTAGTGTTCTCTGGAAGAAGAACAACCTTATAAGACCTAGAAAAATCAGTACTTGTGAAATTTCTTCCATCTATTAGCCTTCTCCCAATAATGTCTACAAAATTTGGAGTAATTAGGGTGATATTCATATTTGTCTCTTCGGCTCTTAATAAAACCTTAGCGGTACCCTTTTTTACACTATCTACTGACTTCACACCAGGTATGTCTGCTATAGCCTTAGCATCTTCCCAGGTAAGAGGTTCTAATTTCATCTCCTCTGTTAGATATGGAGAAACTGCAAATATATCCATCCCATAGGTAAAGATATTATACCCTAAGCCAAATCTAATAGACTCTAGTGAACCTAATACAAGAGAAACAAGCATAACAGCTATCCCTATCTTTACTCCCTCTAATCCTTTGCCCATTTTTCTCTCTCTATAACTATAACCCTATCATAATCGTTAAGCGATCTGCTACTATATGTAACTACTTTTTCAAATTGATTCAAACCGCTAATAATCTCCGCTTCGCCTTCACTAACCCCGCCTACCTCAACTTTTCTCTTTCTCACAACTTGAACGTTATCTCTTATCAATCTTCTAAGTTCTCTGTCATCAGTAGTTATAGGTGTTCTTTCAAGCACAAAAACGTAATATTCAACATCTTTTGGGCTGGGTGGACTCAAATAATACAGGGGATTTTCCTCACCTTTAGGGGTCTCCTGATATATACTTGCTACAGGAACAACTACACTAAGTTCCTTACTCCGTACTAAAATCCTTGAATACACAGGCATATTAACCTTGATACCCGGTATCTTATCCTTTATTCTTCCAGTAACCTTTATACCAGTCTTACCCATCAATTCCTCTGTTCCCTCTGATATAGAATCTACTTCTCCCTTATACTCCTTGGTAGAGAGTGGGTCAACCTTAAATCTTATCTCCTGACCAATTTTGACCCTATCTATATATTTTGGATCTACTACAGAGGATACCATTAATTTTCTCTCGTCAGCCATATAGACAATAGGGGTTCCAACTGTAACATATTCTCCCTTCTTTACAAAGATAGAAACTATCCTACCTTCTATACTAGCTTTAACCAACCTCTGATCTTCCAAATTTTTTAATTGTGCCTTGGCATTTTTTATACTCTTGTGCAAAACCAAAAGGTTATCGGTCTTAAGTTTTTCTTGTATTTCATACTGTCTTTTACTAATTCTATAATTCTTCTCTGCCAGTTCATAGGTAAGCTTTGCCTGGGTATATAGATTTTTATAGTTACTGTATTCTGAGAGGGTAATAATCCCATTCTTAAAGAGAAACTCTGCCTTTTCTAACTCCTTTTGAGCTCTATTAAGATTTTCCTCCTCTCTTTTTAGATTTACCTCATGCTGAGATATATCATAAACTTCACTTTTTAGCTTTTCTTCTTCTATCTTGAGCTTTTCTATATTTAACTTAGCCTGCTCTATCTGAAGTTCTAAATCTGGGGATTCTATACGAAATAGAGGATCCCCTTTCCTTACATAGTCTCCAACATTAACCATTATTTCTAAGACCTTTCCTGATACAGTACTCCTTATAGTAGACCTAACAGCAGGCTCTATATAACCAATTGTAGATATATCCTGAATAAAAGGTTTTCTCTCGGCAACGGTAACAGTAACCTTAGGGTAATGTTCGAAATAAGTTCTATTATATATAAAACCAAGATACATAACCCATAAAATACTTACAATAAGCGCAGTAATACCTAACTTCTTTCTCATACTCAACCTCCAACAAGAAGAAACCAGATTATATTATAGCTATAATTCTCCCAAAGTATCTCTATAATTCTCATAACTGCTAGAACGATAAGAAAAGCCAATATACCTCTTCTAGTATCTATACCTTCTTTAGAAGAAAGACCTGCAAATATAACCATAGTCCAGATATTCTGCAAGCTTATCTCTCTAAGAAACATATAGAGCATATCGTTCTTAAGTATATCTCTATTTAATGCATAGAATAGAACAGGGCTCAGTGTTATATAAAGGTCTCTAAGGTCAACTAGGTCTTTTAAGCCTTTAACCTTAATAAAGTACAGAATAATGAATCTTAAAGGAATAATTGGTAAAAGAGATAAAGAAAAGATAATTAAAAGTTTCTTATACTCTATATACTTAAGTATCCTTTTTGCAATCATACTAGAAACTATAGTTCTAAAGATATACCATAATGGTAGCATAATAAACCCTAGAGTGATAGATAGTTTTATAATCCCTTCCCCTTCTGGTAGTGAGAAAAAGCTATTACGAGATAATCTTACAATCGTCTCAGCCTTAAGATACATAACATTGGGATCTATAGTAATGTAAAAACTACAGAGTGCTGATAAGATTCCCACCAAAATGGGAATAATGAGCCAGTTGGTATTCTTAACATATTCCCAAGCTTCAGATGGAGAGACAAGTAAAATAAGCCACCTCACTATTGATTATCTCCTTTAATTATTCTATACCCAAGCGGCTTTATACCATTAAATTCTTTGTTTGAATAATTCACTATAACCCTAGTGCCATCACTATAAGTCGTTTGATATACATACCTAGATAATTCTCTGTGGTCGGTAATAAAATGATACTGGAGATATCCAAGTATTCTATTAAGAAGTTCATACTCACGCTTTAGATCGTTCTGCCAATCCAAGAATCTAGAGCTAAAGAGGTCTTTGTAAAAGGTATCCCTTATCAATATCGGAGATCTATAAGTCAGTATAGCGGTTGGTAATGCCCCGTACTCTAGAGTCTTGAGGAATTCGTAATCAAAGTCCCTCCTAAGATTTATTGGTTCAAAGGAGTATCTTACTATACCATGTAACACTATCTGCCACAAAGGGACAGAATCTCCACCAAAAAAACCTGAGCTCTTAGATGGTACAGAGACAAAATTATTTACCGAATATACACCATAACCACAGCCTCCCTCAACTATACCAGCTGAACTTATCATTTTTGTATAGATTCCTGCACAATCAAATCTATCTACGGGATGGTCATCATCAAAACATTCTATAAGACCTCTACCTAAACGTCTAAGTTCAATCCCAGCTACTCCGATCTTTTTTGCCTCACTGTAGAACCTCTGAAATTTAGTCAATGCTACTTGTGGACATATAATATATCCTCTCCTATACGTATTCTGCTCTAATGGTAATTTTACAGGACTCTTCAATGTTAACCTTCTATAAAAATCTCTAGAATTCTGATAGATATCAAAAAAATTAACCGAAAGACTTATAAAGTGTCCCAAATTCTTGGCCCTTTCTAATATCAACTTAAGGCCTCTAGAACCATCAAACGGAGGAAAGGTGGTAGGATTCTCACCCTCAAATCCAGATTTCTCCCAACCAGCGAGTATGATGTTTGCCCTTATACCAAGGTCCCTTAATCTATCAAGTATCAAACTTATCTCTCTAAAGGATGTTAAACTAATCACCGGATCAAAAAGTTGAAAGCCTTTCTTAACACCCATAAATATCCCTATATCGATAATATTTGGATCTAGATAACTATAGGTAGGTATTTTTTCTTTTAGAGTCTTGGCACCTCTTTCTTTTAAGAGGAATTCCCTGTAGCTCTTACCAACTCCAACATAGTTGGCAGATTCATCTTTGAGTACATAGAAGCGAATAGTCCTATCCCTATTATCTCTTCTAGGAGTTATCCTCTTCTTACGGTATATATCTTCAAATATTCTTCTAAAATAAAACTTAGCTCCTATAGAATAATATCCATTACCAGGTGCCATATCCATTACTAAACTGCTAAAGGCATCCCCTTCTGTTATTATACCAGCAAAACCTAAATTACCCTTTATACAACCAAATACAGGTAGAGTGATAGGTATCTGGTTTATATCATAACTAGATGGGGTTAAATCACCGTAGACCTGTTTTTCAAGTGTGGTTACCCCAAAGAATTTTGTAAATTTGACGATAGTCCCACAACCATCAGGTATAACTAGGTATCCACTTTCTCCAACCCTACCAGAGTTTAGGTATGGTAAAAAGGTAACACTAATTACTGGAAAAGAAAGGTCCTCCTTAAAAGTCTTATAAGGTATCGTAACCTCAATATATTCTCCTTTGTTATATAACTTAGCGGTAAAACTAAGGTTTATAGATGAAAACTTGTAATTTATATCTATTGATTCTTTATTAGAAACAGAAGTCCTTTTTGCATCGTAAGAGAATAAAAGTCTAGAATTACCCAATTCCTTATCCCAATATTCAACAATAAACATTGACCTTATCTTAGAATCCCAATAATCATTTACAGACCTCCAGTCTAGAGGAGAACTGGTCATAGTATAACTATCATTCCTAACAATAAGAAGGTCTTTACTCACTTCATAGGTAATATCTAGCTTGGCATAAACTTTAGAGGCTATTAATAGAAGAATAAACACAAATAAGATACTCTTTCGCATCAGTATCCTACCAACCTATACCATGCCTCAAGATAGATATCTTTTATAAAGGACCATAATTCTCTATTAACACCTTGTAGGAATAAAATTATAGAAATAGCAAAAGCCAATCCCACCCCAGTTAATAAAAATATTAAAAGATTCTTAGTCGAAGATAACTGTTGTGTGGTATAGACATTTACGAAAAAGAGGATTCCGCACCAAAGTATTAAACCCTGTCTAGCATAGTCGTAGTAAATCTTCTCTTGAAATGTAAGAAGGTTACTAATAAGAGAAAGTGGAAATGAGAATAGTATATACGGCACTATACAGAAGATCGCAGTAAGCATACACTGCTTCCAAGTTCCCATTCCATCAAATATCTCCCCAACGCTATAAAAAACAGTCCCACTTACAAACCACAGACCTGAAAACATAAGTAATCTACGAAAGAACAGATAATCTATAGCCTCTAAATTAGGCTGAAAGATATAATTGGTATATCTTCTGTTCAGTGCATCTATAAGGGCAAGAGCAATTAGTAGGATAAAGCCCCAGTATATAGGCTTCTCTCTAACCTCTACTAGGGTCTTTACAGGGGCATAAATCATACGACCTATTATATTATTAAATATAAATGAGAACCTTTTACCCCAAAGAATAACGATATTTGCTATGACTAGAAATAATATTCCCCAAAGGATTATATATCTATAGAAGAGTTCTCTCCTATAAAGGATAACAGTTCCAGAATATCTAAACTTATCCTCTGCCAATTTAAACTCCCTAAGAGCATTTCTATAATCTTTCATATATAAATAGGTCTCTCCAAGACCTGAATGGATAAATTTCATATAATTATTCAATCTTAATGCCTCGTTCCAATACTTTACAGAAAGGTCATAATTACCATCTAGCAATGCTTCATTAGCCTTATCTATAATCTTCATCAACCTAGAAGGATGAAAAAGTTTTACTTCTCCACCGTATCCTATGGCTATATAGCCATCGCTACGTATAGCAATACAAGTAGCGCCTCTACCGACAAAAAATCTAGTAACAAGAGCTCCTCTCTTATCGAACTTATAGATATAAGAAGAAGACGTATCCAAAATATATAGATTGCCAAGTTGGTCCACAACTATTCCACCTATAAATGCATTTATAATTGGTCCAAAGGTCATATTTGTATACCCCTGGTAGTTCATTCTCTTTGCTACAATATAGTTTGGCTCAAACCTACTAGCAGCTGATCTAGGCAGGCTTCCAGCTACATAGATGTTCCCTCTAGAGTCTATAGCTACTGCATTCACCATAGTAAGGTCTGAAGATCCATATCCACTCTTTATAAGGTCTCCAACATAAACTCCAGAAGGAGAGTATATAGAAACTTTACCAGAACTAGTATTAACAATATATATGTAACCCCTCTCATCTACAGAGACAAACCCAAAATAAGAGATAAAATCATAAATAGGATCTCGAGATTCAAGAGTAATACTCTTGACTAGATTTCCTAAAGGATCAAGTATGTCTACAAATCTTCCCTTAGAGATCGCATAGATATAGCCCCATGGGTCTAAAGTGATAACCTCAGCTTTAGAGTAAATTTCTCTTTCAAGAACTCCTTCTGGCGAATATATCTGTATCTTCCCCTCCCTCCTATCTAAAAGATATAGCCTATCATTAATCCCAAAGACTATAGAGGATACCTCTAGAGGAAGTTTCTTTATATCAGTCTCGGAAGAGAAAAAATTTCCAGTAAGAAAATAATCCGCCTTAGCAAACTCAGGTAGTAGGATTAATAACAGTGTAAGTAGAAGTATATTAAGCTTCTTTCTTATCATTACCCCTAAAGGAAAGCTTGTAGAGCTTCCCAGGAATCTCTTCTAGCTCAAACCCTTTCTCCCTTAAGACTCTCTCAAACTCCTCATCACGAGAAACCACCAAAAAATCCCCACCAAGCTTTCCAGCATCAATAATACATATACCCCTGTCTGCTACGGTAAGAGAAGGAATCTCGTATAGGTCTAATTCATTAAGAGCAAGCTCTATCTTCCATCTTTTTTGAGTGGTTCTTCTCCATACTGGCCTTATATCAAATATTCCCTCTACCCTGAAAGAGAGGGGGTATTTGTCCTCCTTCCATAAAAGATAAAAATCAACCCCTCCTCCAACTGGAATCTCCTTTAATGGTGTAATATCAGGATCGGTAGGGATAGAATCGACTTCTCTAATCTCTGTAAAGATATCCTTAAAGTGCTGATCTAAAAATTTCTTTAATCTTGTTGCCTCATGAAGGGCAAAGAACTCGTCTATATAACTCTCCAATTTCTCAGTAGAATTTCTCTTTTTCTTCTCGTTGTAGTCTTGTATCACCTCTTCATATTTCACTAGAGGAAACTCTCTTCTCTCAGAATAAAACCATACTATCTCTATATCATCAAAATATCTTCCCCCATATGGGAAACCATCCATCCTAGATATAACCCTATAGAATTTCTTATCGTTCAATCTCTCCAACCCCTTTCAATATTATTTCTTAAAATAAGTATAGCCCAGAATAAGTATATAGACAATAGGAAAGATTCTGTACGGAACTATTTACTCAATCTACTTATAAGATCCTTCAGGTATTTTATCTCATGTTCTGCTGTTTCCCAGACAGGATGGTGTAAGGCGTGTTCTATAGATATATATCCATCAAAGCCTTCTTTTTGAAGTATTTTTATGAATTCTTCAAAATCTATCTCTCCAGAATCCAAGAATGTATAATTTATCCTTCCATCTCTAGTAACCCAGTTGTGGGCATGTAGATGTGCAGTATATCTTCCAAGCTTTCTGGCACTGTAGAAAACGTCCTCGTTATCTATAGGAACCTGTAAGTTTACCTTTAGATTTGGTCTATTTACCCCTTCAATAAGCCTTAAGGCATTATCTGATGTATCCATAAGAGAATCATAGTGCATCTCCAGTATAAAATCTAGATTATATTCAAATCCAAGATCACATATCTCTCTAACCCCTTTTATCCCCATATCCCACTGAATATCTGTAGCAGAACTACCAGATATATACCCGGTAAATATCCTAATCCTTTTACAGTTTAAGGAAAGAGCTATATCTATGTATCTCTTAGCAAGATCAACACTTTCTTTCCATTCTTCTTCTGTCCCTGTAAAGTTAAAGTAAGGACAAACCTGAGCAGTCTCAAGTCCTAGCTCATCCATAAAATTCTTTAACCATTTTATATCAATATTATCCAAGTACTGCTGCCAGAACTCTAAGCCATCGTATTCAAGTTCAGCTAATCTCTTTATAGCATATTCCATTTCATCAAATTTAAATACATTCGTGCAGAATCCAGCCTTCAAAGTAATCCCTCCTTCTCTATGGGTATTCCATTTATGAAACCCTTACTACCCTTAAGAAGCTCCGCTATAGAACCAGGTTTTAGATCAGCCTCCAACTCTAGAATATTACCATCTACAGTCCATTTTGAAAAAATCTTTTCCTCTTGTTCATCAATCCTTATATTTGAAAATTTATCTAATAGATCGGTATTATCTTCAGTAATATAAAAAGCAAAAACAGTAAAAGCCTTCTCTAGGTCTTTAAAGCATATAGCCTTCTCTTTTCCGCTATAAAAAATAATGTCTATCCACTTATTTTTATCATTCTCACCAACTTCTAAACTTATCTTATAATCTCCAAAAGAGATTTTTGGAAACATTATTCCAAGATTCACACTATCAATATTGGTAATTAGGATATTATCCAGCTTAGATGAGTTTGGCAATCTAATAGTAGCTATATATCCCCCAAACTCTAGTCTAAGTCTTAAATCCTTTGCAACTATAGTAGCATCCTTTACTCTATCAAGACTTATATGTGCATCACCATAGTCTGTGGCAAAATTTATTGCACCCAAGACTCTATTTTCTAATTGCACAGTATGTAATAGAGCAGAAGAATAATCATAGCCATCATGTAAAAATCTTAGTTGGAAATAGATAGGATTATTCTTATCTCCCAGGTATCCTATAAAACCTCTCCTCTGGTTCCAAAAGTCCGATTTAGAAAATGTCCCTAAACAGTAAAAATGGGTAAGATATGTTGTTGCTGTAAGTGCAGGATAAAACGGAACACCTACTATTGACCTAAGCTCTGGACTTAATGATTCCTCTCCTTTATAAAAGACCTCTCTAATCCCTCTTGGTTTATCTAAGGTAATAAAGTAATCTATATAATTATCAGGACATCCTATCTTTATCCTATGCCAATTTATATCAGTATACAATTCATCCTCCTCTAGGAATTTTACCTTTCCGCTAGTTGCTAATTGTATCCTAGACCAAAGGTTAATCCCTTGGATATTGTTATAACACCTACTATGCGGTCCAGCCCATTGACCAGTAGGAGGATGGAAATGTAAGGCTACACACTTCCAGGCAACGTCATTTAGATATTCCGCAATCTCTAAACATTCCCTGTCCTTTATATGAGAAAGTATCCTTGAAATATCCTCTATAGCAACCATAGTATATGTTGGACTATTATACTCAGTAAAAGCACCATGATATCTTGTATATTTATGGATTCTTTCAAGAAGGTCTTTCCCATAGCTAAAGACATCCTTCCATTCAAATAACTCTCCCGCAAGAAGAGTTACATAGGCTCCCATAATTGCAATGTTAGTATAAGATGGACCTACATTACGTCTTATGATAGACCTACATGCATGATAAATAGCCTCTTTAACTTTTTCTCTTAGCTCTTCAGGGATTCTATCAAAATGATCTAGAGCTACCTGTAGGAGCTCCTTTCCGCAAAAATTTGCCCAATTCCAATCAGGAGGAGACATCTTCTCTAAAGGCTCCTCATAAAACCAAGACCATATACCATAAGTTGGGCTGTCAGGATTTTGGTCCTGTAAAGAAATTACTTTTCTAAGGATATCCATAGCCCTCAGTCTATACTCCTCTATACCGCTATCTAAAAGTGCTACCGCATAAGTCAAAGAGCTCCTTGTCGGATGTACCCAACCACCCTTAAGAGTAGTATGATATCCAGGAGAATGAAATGGTTCTTTGATCATACAAACCTCAGGATCATACCTCTCATTCCACCTATCAAGAGCCTTCATAAACCTTGAGTATTCCTTATCAGTCATCTGTAACATAAATTTCCTCCTTCTAAAAAATAGGGGAGATTATAACGCCTCCCCTGTATTTAATATACTTTTCTACTTCTTAAAGAAGAATACCTGTGGGTAAGCATTACCCGGACTTCTTAGAATATCATCACTTACAAGTTTCTCTGGAACATTTCTAAAGTTATTCTTTACAACAACTAAGGCAGGACTTTCACCTACAGTACCTATCATCCAGATATTCTCTCTATGAATCTTCGTTATCTGAGATACTAATCTCTTTCTTTCCTCAGCACTTGGAGTTACCTTAATTACATCCCATACCTTCTGTAACTGTCTTATAATACCTGGAGGCTCTTCACCAGATTTTCCACCAGTCATATACCAGAGCGCATATAGTGGATGCCATGTTCCAATCTCTTGCCTGTAGGGTACTAGATATAGAGGGTCAGCTAAAGGTTGGAAAGCCCTATCCATTCCCCAAGTAGTAACCTCAAATTCTCCAGCGAGTGTCTTTGTATACATTAAAGCTCTTTCATGCTGTTTTATATCTACCTTTATACCTATAGCCTCCCAGTATTTCTTTACTAACTCAGAGGCATCTGACGCTACTGGACTGATAGCAAACTCGATAGTTAAAGCGAGTGTTTTACCATCAGGTCTAAGTCTATAACCATCCTTATCTCTCTTAGTAAGGCCTATTTCATCTAATAATTGATTAGATCTCTTCGGATTATATTCAGCATAAGCCTTCTCCCAAAGCGGGTCATAATAAGGAGAAGCGCTTATAAGAGATGCCTGACGAGGTTTACCCAAGCCCATAAATACTAGCTGATTAATTTCTTGACGATTGATAGCAAGAGAAAGGGCAAATCTAAATCTTCTATCTTGGAATAGTTTCTTCAATACAGGATCCTTTACATTTTGATTTGGCATAAGCATAAAGTCTGCCCCACTCGCAGTTGTCCATCTTATAACCCTATAATTACCTTTCTCTCTATTCTCCATAAGTAATGTATAGTTTTGAAGTCTTATATGCCTCATCTGCATATCTATTTCGCCAGCTACAGCTTTCATATTAATAATCTCTGCATCCTGAACAAGCTCATGGGTAATCCTATCTATATAAGGTAACTGATTACCAGCGGGATCTATCTTCCAATAGTAAGGATTCCTCTCAAGGACCATTAAGGTAGCAGTAGGAGAACTTGCCAATTTCCAAGCCCAAAGAGATGGTAATTCTGGGTTCTGGAGCCAATGATTCTTGAAGCCAAATAGTTGATACCAGAATTGGAATTTAGCCTCTTTTGCCATCTCTTCTAACTTCTTTGGATCAGTATATTTAGGATGGAATTGCTTTAGATAGTGAGATGGTGCAACAAAACCACCAAAGTATGCCAATTGCATTGGGAACACAGCATTGGGCTTACTAAAGCTAACAGTAAAGGTATACTTATCCCTTACTCTAAATGAGCAAGGTTTACCCTCAATAGTCAACCAACTAGGGAATGTAGGTGTAAGATCCTTATTAAGTATAATATCTTCAAACCAGAATCTTATATCTTCTGTTGTAAACGGTGTTCCATCAGACCACTTTAAGCCTTCTCTTAGATAGAACGTAAATGTTCTTCCATCTTTCGAGACCTCAAATTTCTTTACTATATTGGGTACCACATCTGATCCATCTGCATTCCAACGAACAAGATGTTCATAAGCAATCTTAAATGGACCTGCACCATCTGCAAGACCTAGCCATGCTCTTCTCCAAGTTCCTCCATATTGACCAATCTCTTCCCATGGCTCTATCACTACTGGTTCTTCAGGAAGTCTCTTTTCTATAGGAGGAAGCTTACCCTGTTTTACTAAATCAACTAGCATTGGAGCTTCACTAAACTTGGTAATCTTCTTGCCAGTAAGTTTCTCATAATCTGATAAATTATACTGTTCTCCCTTTACAACCCTTTCTGCAGCTAGACTCATTGAGAATAGACTAGTTAGTAGACCTAGGCATAAGATAGTTACTATAAAACTTCTAAAAATTTTCATAAAAACACCCCCTAGATTTTAATATTTTTTAACCCTTTATAGCCCCGTACACCTTCACTAATACTCCTCATTTCTCACCTCCTTACTACCTCCCTCTTTCCTAAAAACTCCTCTATTTCGTTCCATGTTGGATATCCATCGTTATCACCAGTAGTAGTTGTGGCATAGGCACCAACTATATTGCCAAGTAAGGCAGAATCTTTTAAAGACCATCCCTTTAATTGCCCTACCAAGAACCCAGCAACAAAGCCATCCCCTGCTCCTACAGTATCTACCGAAGAGAAATTGTTAAATGCAGGAACGGAGTATAATTCTTTAATATTTCCAATCACTGAACCTTCCCTGCCAAGTTTTACACATACAGTATGAGGACCATGCGAAAGAGTATAATCTATAATCTTTTCTGGAGAATCTAAATTCCAAAGAATCTTACCTTCATCTAGGGTAAGAAAGAATATATCTGTTTTCGGAATAATCCTATTTATCTCTTCTTTAGCCTCTTCTTTAGACCAGAGTTTAAGCCTAAGATTAACATCAAAAGACACTTGAACATTTAGGTTCTTAGCTAACTCTATGCCATATACTACAGTATTTCGAGCAGTTTCGCTTAACGCAAGAGTAATACCTGTAGTATGGAAAAATTTAGCACTTGCCAGATACTCTTCTGATATATCCTCGGGCGATAGGGTACTTCCAGCAGAGCCTTTTCTATAGTAGAATGCCTTAGTATCTCCTAAGCCTCTTCTCTCTTTAAAGTAAACCCCAGTAAATCCTTCTACAATCTTCACACAAGAGACGTCAATATTTTCTGCTCTTAAGGAAGAAAGTACAAACCTTCCAAATTCATCATTACCTAATCTCCCTATCCAACCAGCAGAATGACCTAATCTTGAAACACCTACACAGACATTTCCCTCTGCTCCACCCATAGTCTTTCTAAATAACTCTACACTACTTAAAGGACCATTTCTTAATGGATCCATTACTACCATTATTTCTCCTAATCCTAAGACCTCAGGCATACTACCTCCTATAGTTTTATTTAGCAAAACACAGTTAGTAAGAACTGTTTAAATTATAAATCATTTTTATCTGTACTGTCAAGCAGAATGACTATAAGTTATGCTATAATATAAAAAACTCATTATGAAAGGAGAGAGTTAGATGGACAGAGAGACGATAAGGGAGATGGAAGAAAGAAGAATTGCTGCTATGCAGACCTTAGATGCAGTTGTTAGGTATATAAGAGACACTAAACCTTCAAATCTATTTGTCGCAGGAACTGGAGAGGAAGAGACAGGAACAAAAGGAAAGGGAGCGGTTACTCCACCTATAAGTGATGCCCAGATGCAAGCGCTTTGGCAAAGATGGATTGGAACAGTGGCGGATGTTTTAGAAAAGGCAAATCAAGTTCCTGGTCTTATGTTAGATGATGTTATAAAACTTTTTGCTAAAGGTGAAGAGAAGAAATAATATAAATGCCTAAAAATATAGACCATATAAGGGCATCAAAGTCTCTTTTAGGCTGGTCTACACCAGCCTTGCATAGTCTTATAGATGCCAGTTCTCAAGTAAAAGGCTTAGGTCATGGTTTCACAGGTCATAATATGGATCTTATAAGAGCAGCTGAATCCTTTCTCGGAGAAAGAGGAAAACTAGAAGCCACTCTTCATATACTTCAGGATATTGGGCTAGTCGAAGAGGAAGACTGGAAACCCATTTGGGAGAGAATAAAAAGAAGAAAAAAGTGAAATCCTCAGGTGTTGCTCTTATTGCTATATTATGGTATAATCTTGGTAAGATGGTAAGACCATTATAGAAAGGTGGTGATATATGAGAGAAGAATAATTATAAAATAAAAGAAATAGACTAGTCCAGTTAACCTGTAAAGGTATTTATATTTAATGATTTATGTCAAAAACTTAGTAACGGAGGTGTAAAAGTATATGAAAATTTTGAGAATATTTTTAATCTTTAGCTTGATTCTTTCATTACTTACTATATCTCTGCCAATAATGGCTCAAGAGTATCCTGTACCTAGAAATCAGGCTTATGTCTATGAGACAGATACCAAGTATACAGTGTTTGATAAAGCTAATGTTTTTGTTCCCAGAGGAACTCAATGGGGTTCTGGCTGGCATCAGGTTGCAAATGAGTGGGACTGGTATATAAATTATGCTACAGGAGAGAATATCTACTGGAGAATAACCGGTTGGAAGTATTCAAGAGATCGCCTTGAGCTGAGATGGTTTGTAAGAAAAGGGGTAACATGGAATGATGGAACTCCTTATACTGCACATGATATTGTGTTTACTATAGAAACCCTTATGAAGAATCCAGACTTACTTGGAACAGTGCATGTAGCCAATGTAAAATCTGTAACTGCAGTTGACGACTATACTGTCAGTATAAAGTTTAAGAATCCTGAATACAGATTCCACCATAAGTTGAGGATGTGGGGAGGGATTACAGTAGTAGCAAAACATAAGTGGGAAGGAAAAGATCCAAGAGATTATGCTAACTGGCCTCCGGTTGAAACAGGTCCGTATAAGTTCCACAGCTATAACAAAGACCTAAACCTGTTTATCTGGGAAAGAGATGAGAATTATTGGGCAAAGAAAGTATTTGGAGTTTCTCCAGGTCCAAAGTATGTAATCTGTAGAATGGCTCCGCCTCCCGATATTGATCTTGCAGACTTTATAAGAGGAGGAGTAGATGCACCTTTACCCCATATCTTTACTTGGGAGATGATTAAGGCAGCCCAGAAGAGAACTGAAAATGTGGTCCTTGCTCCTTATATGGATGCAGTATCTCAAGGATTCACTTACAACTGCGCTAAATATCCAACAAGTTTGAGAGACTTCAGATGGGCAATACAATATCTTGCTAATAGAGAACTCCTTGCAAAGACGTATCCCATGGCTGAGAAGTCCTATCCTACAATGTGGCCCTGGCCAGACTGGAAAGCACTTGATAAGTGGGAATTTCCTGAGATTAAAACTAAGTATGGAGAAATGCTGAAGTATGATCCAAAGAGGGCTGAAGCAATCTTAGATAGACTAGGATTCAAGAAAGGGCCTGATGGCAAGAGAAGGACCCCTAAAGGTGAACCTCTAAGCTTAGTTCTACTCACAAGACCTGCTCCAGACTTAGGTTATGTCCATGCAAAACATCTTTCTGATGAATTGGCAAAGATAGGAATAGAAGGCATAATAAAGGTAGTCGATCCCGGAATGTTTGGAGAGCTGGTCAATACAGGAAATTATGATATTGCCTTTGACGTCCTAGATGTAGCAGTATCTTTTCCAAATGACATATATCCTTTCCTAGATACGTATCATAGTAGACATGCAAAGCCACTTGGAGAGTATCAGACCACTGGGGATAGAATGAAGTCCAGGTTAAAATCTAAAGAATTAGATAAGATTACAGAGACTCTTGCTACTATGGATCCAGATAGTTCAAAATATTCTCTATATGCTAGAAGAGGATTGGATCTGTGGTTTAGAGAGCTACCTTCTGTTCCTCTTGTAGAAAAGATGTTTGTCCAAGTCTTTTCTGATAAATATTGGAAAGGTTGGCCTACCGAGGGTAACATGTATCATGTTCCCTATCAATGGTGGCCCAGCTTTATCTTTATCCTCTTTAAACTAAAACCAGCTAGTTAGTCTATTAAGAGCCACCCAGTTTAGCTATAGGTTAAGCTGGGTGGCTCTATTAAAATCTATCAGGTTAGGAGAAGGATAAGAGATGAAAAAGTCGATTTTTAGTTATTTTATAAATAGAATTCTTCTCTACGCATTAATTTTCGTCATCTCTCTAAGCGCATTCTTCTTCTTTATTAATCTTGTGCCAGGAGATCCAGTTACTAGATATATCCAAATGTTAGAGCAAAGGTACGGTCTATCAACCCCTGCATCTGAAATAGTAATACAAAAATATAAAGAAGTCTTTGGACTTGATAAGGGCTTATTTGAGAGATATATCTCCTATATAAAGAGACTTCTCTTTTACCAAGATTTTGGTCCTTCATTTGTAGCATTCCCCAAGCCTGCTATAGAACTTATATTGGAGTCATTACCTTGGTCAGTAGGACTTTTAGGGACATCTGTAATTATAGCTTGGGTTCTGGGGGTGATATTAGGAACTATAATAGGGTGGACCAGAGAATCAAAAATAAGTTCTACAATTTTTACTACTGGTTTGGTGATATCTCAGATACCAACTTATCTATTGGCTATAATTTTAGTTATGGTCTTTACCTTCTGGTTGAATCTATTCCCTATGGGTGGAGCTTACTCCGCTATGTTACAGCGTAGTTTTAGTTTGCGCTTTATAATTAGTCTTATTAAACATGCATTCTTACCCTCTCTTTCTCTAGTTTTTGTCTATGTCTTTGGCACAATGATCTCTCAAAGGGCATTAGTGATAAGCGTCTTAGGAGAAGACTATATAAAATTAGCAGAGGCTAAAGGACTAAAAAGTTTTCGTCTAGTAAATAGATACATATTAAGGAATACATTATTACCTCAAACTACTGGCCTTGCTCTAAGTTTAGGCTTTATTGTAAACGGATTCTTCCTAATAGAATGGATATTTAACTATCCTGGTATTGGAAGACTCTTTATGATGGCAATAAGAGAGATGGATTATAATGTCTTGATGGGTATTACGATAACTACTATGTTTTGTGTTCTTACCGCAAATCTCATTATAGAATTCTTATACCCATTAATTGATCCAAGAATAAGGAGAGGATAAGATGAAGAGAATCTTATTGATTTTCAAATATTCTCCAAAACTTACCGTAGGTGTAGTTATATTACTATCTTTAATAGTACTAGCAGTTTTAGAACCCACTATTAACTACTATAGACTTAATGGAAGGTCTTCTACTGAGATAGGGCTATTCGATACTTTTCTTCCACCAAGTCGAGAGCATCCATTTGGAACAGAGGCTTATGGTAGAGATGTGCTATCTTTACTTTTAACAGGACTTAAATATTCTCTTCTTATTGGTTTTACCGCAGGGGCTTTAGCCACGTTTATTGCAGTAGTTTTGGCATCGATAGCCGGCTACAAGGGGGGTAGAATAGAGGCTTTCATAACTACTATAGCCAATGCTATATTAATTATTCCTTCTTGGCCTATACTTGCAATAATAGTTCTTTTTGTTAGAAAAGTTGACCTCCTTTTACTTTCTGCAATAATAGCCTTCTTTAGTTGGGCTGGGTCATCTAGACAGATAAAGGCGCAGATAGCAAGTCTAAGGGAGAGACCTTATATAGACTTAGCTAGGGTTACCGGTTTTAGCGATTTAGAAATTATGTTCAAAGAGATACTACCTAACTTTTTACCCTATATATTTGTTGGTTTTTCTTATGCGGTAACCGGAACGATTATGGCTGAGACAGCATTAAGATTAGTTGGCTTAGGACCAGGAGATATTCCTTCCTTAGGACAGTTTATAAATTGGGCCATATACTCAGGGACGCTAGCACAGGGGCATTACTTAATCGTTATCTCCCCTATAACGTTTCTCATACTTACATTTGTCTCTTTAAATCTTATAAATGTTGGACTAGATGAAGTATTCAATCCTAGACTTAGACAGGTTACAGGAGTATAAAGATGAATACTATACTTGAAGTAGAAAATTTAAAGGTATACTTCAAAACAATTCTAGGGGACGCTAAATCGGTTGATGGGGTATCTTTAAAGGTATTTGAAGGCGAGATCTTAGGGATAGCTGGGGAATCTGGTTGCGGTAAATCTACTCTGGTAGAAGGAGTTTTAAAGATCTATAAACCTCCATGTTATATTCCTGAAGGTAAAGTCTACTATAAAGGGATAGAGCTATTAAGTCTTCCTGAAGAGGAATTTAGAAAACTTAGATGGAAGGAATTATCATATGTTCCGCAAGGTTCTATGAATTCTCTAAATCCTGTTATAAAGATAGAAGAACAGATGGTTGATGGTATCTTATCTCATGCGGATATGTCGTATCATGAGGCGAAAGAATTGGCACTGTCTGCTCTTAATTCTGTAGGGATGCCACCTGACGTATTAGATATGTATCCCCATGAGTTAAGCGGCGGTATGAGACAGAGGGTCTGCATTGCTATGAGCCTATGTCTAAACCCTAAGATTGTATTTGCGGATGAACCTATAACTGGTCTAGATGTTGTAATGCAGAAATTAAATCTACAGACACTTGGAGACCTAAGGGATAGGTATGGCATTACAGTCGTTATGGTAGCACACGATATGGCTTGTCATGCTGAGATATGTGATAGGATATGTATTATGTATGCGGGGAAGATCTTAGAAGTTGGATCTACTGTCGATATATTTTCTGATCCTCTTCATCCTTACACCAAGGGACTTTTATCTGCAGTGCCTTCTTTAGAGAAGCGAAACTTAAAAGGCATCCCTGGTCTTGCTCCAAGCCCTTTAGAATGGCCTAGCGGTTGTAGATTTCACCCTAGATGTTCATATAGAATGAAGATATGCGAAGAGGAAGAACCAGTATTGGAAGAGGTTCAACCTGGTCGTTCTGTAGCCTGCTTTCTCTACGGAGGTAAATAGATGGACGGAAATCTACTGACATTTCAAAATGTTTCCAAGATATTTAGAAGGGTAGGTTTTGGTTTTTTAGGTAAGGCGGTAGTTCAAGCACTTAAAGATGTCTCCTTTTCTCTAAGCTCTGAACCAGAGGTTTTGGCATTGGTAGGAGAGAGTGGAAGTGGGAAAAGCACAATATGTAGGCTTATACTAGGTTTAGAAGAACCAACCTCTGGAGAAATACTTTATAAAGGGAAAAGCATATCCGAGTGGCTTAAGAATAATAAAAAGGATTATATAAGAGAGGTACAGATAATCTTTCAAGATCCGTATGAGGTCTATAATCCCTTTTATAGGGTAGACAGAGTTCTATGGATGGCTATCCAAAAATTTAATATTGCTTCTGGCGATGAAGCTAGTAAACTTATTTATGAGAGTCTTGAAGCAGTAGGACTAAGACCGAGAGAGATTCTAGGCAGATATCCCCATCAGTTAAGTGGTGGAGAGAGACAAAGAATTATGCTCTCTAGAATATATCTTATAAAACCTAAGTTACTAGTAGCAGACGAACCTGTGTCTATGTTAGATGCATCTTTAAGGGCTATATTTCTAGACCATCTTAGGAATTTTAAAGATTTAGGTATCAGTACCCTTTATATAACGCACGATCTGAACACCGCATATTACATAGCGGATAGGATAATGATCATATATTCTGGAAGGATCTTAGAAAGAGGGCCTACTGAAGACGTAATAAAGAATCCATTACATCCATATACTAAGATGTTGATAAACTCTATCCCGGTTCCAGATCCAAATAAAAGGTGGCAGGATAGGGTAGTGATAGATGTAGCAAAATTGCAGAAGTTATCTAGTAAAGAACTAGTAAGTGGTTGTCCATTCTATAATAGATGCCAGTTCGCTATGGACATATGTGAAAAGAATTTTCCTTCAGTAAAGAGGATTAATAATCAAGAAGTTAACTGTTTCCTTTACGAATAAGGGAGGTGCTTATGAATAAAAAATGGCGTATAGCTGTTGTAGGTTGTGGACTTATAGCAAACTCTAATTATTTACCTGAAGTTAAGAATATGCCTAATGCAGAGATTGTTGCAGTCTGTGACATCATACCTGAAAGGGCAGAAAGAAGTGCGGAACGTTTTGGCATACCTAAATGGTATAAGCATATAGATGAACTATTAAGAGATTGCGAGTTTGAAATCCTCTTAGATCTAGCTTCCATAGATGCCCATTTTGAAATTAATCTTAAGGCTCTTCAGGCTGGAAAACATTTATATTCCCAGAAACCTATTACTACAACTGTAGAAGAGGCGAAGACTCTTATTGAAGAGGCGAAAAAGAGAAACCTTAAAATAAGCGCATCTCCCATACATATGTTACGTCCTGATATACAGGAAGCTAGAAGAATTATAAAGGAAGGCATTATAGGAAAGGTATCATTTATCAGATGTTCTGTTTCTCACGGTGGACCGGAGTATTTTCAGTTTCGTGATGTAGATCCGAGTTGGTTTTATAAACCTAATGCAGGTCCTCTTTTAGATCTAGGGGTTCATGGATTACATCAGGTAACTGGACTTTTGGGTCCGGCCAAAAGGGTTAGCTGTTTCTCAGGTATCTCTGAGAAAAAGCGTATCGTCCGCACAGGAGCTTTCGATGGTAAAGAGATAGAAACCCTAGTAGATGATAATACTCTGATGCTATTGGACTTTGGTGAAGCAGAATTTGCCTTTGTAGATGCTACATACTGTGTAAAATCTACAAAGGCTCCATATATGGAAGTCTATGGTTCAAAAGGGACAATAACCTTTATGCGGGATCCAGAAAAGCCAATGTTGCTATTCTTAGATGAAAGAGAAAAAGGTATTAGAGGTTGGATAGAACCTATATACCACTGGCAGAAGATTCAACAGTCCTGTGGAGTAAGAGATTTAATAGAGGCGTTAGAAGAGAATCGAGAACCTGTTCTTACTCCTCAACATGCACTTCATGTTATTGAGATAATGGAAAAGGCATATATGTCTGCTAGGGAAGGTAGAGCTATAGATTTAGAGACCACTTTTTAGAGGAGGTTTATAGGATGAATAAAACTTATAGATTAGGAGTAATAGGTTTTGCCCATATGCATATAACCTCACTAATCGATTATTTCTTAGAACTATCAAATATCGAGTGGGTAGCCTGTGCAGATACTATACCGGAAGTTCCATCTATATCTTTAGAACCAGGGACTCGTAGGGCTAATTTAAAGTACGCAGTAGAAAAGACAGGGATGAAGGCATATGAAGACTATAGAGAGATGTTAGAGAGGGAAAATTTTGATATTATCCTCTTTTGTCCGGAGAACGCTAGACATGGCGAAGTGGCAGAGGCTATTGCTAAGAAAAAGGTATTAATGATGATAACAGAAAAGCCTATGGCAAGTAGCCTCTCAGAAGCCCTTAGGATGGTCCGTTCTGCCTATTATAATGGTGTAGAGTTGGTAGTTAATTGGCCTACAACCTGGTCACCAGCTATAAGAAAGGTAAAGGAACTTATAGATACCGATGAGATTGGTGCAGTATGGCAGATTAAATGGCGAAATGGAGCTTCGATGGGTCCTTTGGCATATGGACAGAAGATAACTGATTGGGAGAAAGGTCAAGAGTGGTGGCATCAGGAGAAGACAGGGGGAGGAGCACTTTTAGACTACTGCTGTTATGGTGCATGTTTAGCCAGATGGTTCTTAGGCGAACCTGCAACTTCTGCCTTTGGTATTAAGGCAAATTTCACTAGCCACTATGGAGATGCGGACGATAATGCAGTTATACTGGTAAGATTTCCTTCTAGCATGGCAATCTTAGAGGCTACTTGGAGTACAGTCAATACAGGTGTGCCTAGTGGACCGATAATTTATGGAACAACTGGGACTATTGTTGTCGATTATGGAAAGGTGCTGGTCTTTAAAGACAGAAAGAGTAAAGAACCTACTACTGTCTTTGAAAATCTAACACTTCCTCAGGGTAGAGAGACTTTGGCGAGGGAGGTGATGCATCATCTAGAGACAGGAGAGCCATTGCACCCTACTCTAGATATACCGATAAATCTTGATGCAATGGCTATCCTAGATGCAGGGATACGCTCTGCAAAGAGCGGAAAGATGGAGTTAGTAAATAATGTGAATTGGTGTATAGGTGCCTAAAAAGGTGGAGGTGTTCTAAAATGAGAGGAATTTTTAAAAGTTTACTAGTTTTAACCTTGTGTGCTTTTTTACTCTTAGGTAGCTTCTCTTTAGTCTTTTCTCAACAAAAGAATCCTTTAGGACAGTATACAACGATAAAAGAGTACGAGAAGGCTACAGGGAAAAAGATTGCCAAGTTTAATGAAGCTCCAATGTTAGCAGAGTTGGTAAAACAGGGAAAACTTCCACCAGTAGAAAAGAGACTACCTGAAGAGCCTGCGGTGGTAGAACCAGCTGAAGAGATAGGTCAGTATGGAGGAACCTGGAGAAGGGCAGCACTATCTCCGGCTGACACTATGATACATCAACGTCTAGGTTATGAGCCATTAGTAAGGTGGGCTAGAGATGGGAAGACATTAATTCCAAATCTCTGCACTTCTTGGAAGGTAACAGAGGGAGGAAGGGTCTATACATTTTACCTAAGAAAAGGTGTTAAGTGGTCCGATGGCCAGCCTTTTACTGCAGATGATATTATGTTTTGGTATGAAGATGTCCTTTTAAATAAAGAGATTTCGCCTACAATACCAAGTTGGTTTGTAGTAGAGGGCACTCCTGGTAAAGTAGAAAGAGTAGATACATATACAGTTAGGTTCAGATTTGTTAGACCGCATTCTCTATTTTTAGATTACCTTGCAGGACCTGAGGGTCCGGGTCCTAATCTATTTGACTTTCCTAAGCATTATCTAAGACAATTCCATCCCAAATATACCGATCCAAAGAAGCTTGAAGAAATGACAAAAGAAGCTAAATTCCAATTTTGGTATCAGTTATTCTCCAACAAAGCTTCAGCACATCTTAACAAGGAACTACCATCACTAAGACCTTGGGTTTTAAGATCAGAACCTACCGCTACAAGGATAATAGCAGAAAGAAATCCATACTACTGGAAGATAGATACAGAAGGAAATCAATTACCATATATAGATAGGATAGCCTTTGATATGGTGCAGAATATAGAGTTAATAAATATGAAAGCAGTTGCTGGAGAAATCGATATGCAGTGTAGAAATATAGCATTCCCTAACTATACACTTTTGATGGAGAATAGAGCTAAAGGAGGCTACGATGTTTATAGATGGACTTCAGGTGCATCAGGGACAGCCTTCTTTATAAATCAGAATCTAAAGGGAGATAGTGTATTGCAGAAGCTATTTAGAAATTACAAATTTAGACTTGCTCTATCTCTAGCTATAAACAGAGATGAGATAAATAATCTTATCTATCTAGGTCTAGGAGATCCTGCATATAAATTATTACCAGAAGCTTACTGGGATGATAAAGAGCTAAGGAGTTTATACGAGTATAACCCAACAAAGGCAAATCAAATCCTAGATGAACTTGGCTTAAAAAGAGATAAGACTGGCTATAGAATTAGGCCAGACGGAAAACCACTTAATCTTACAGTAATAGTGAATTTGGCTTATCCTATTCATCCGGATGTTGCAGAATTAGTTCAGAAATATTGGGACGCAATAGGTATAAAGACTGCTATAGATACCGTAAGTGGTGCACTTTGGTGGCCTAGGATTAGTGCAAGTGAATATCAAATAGCAGCCTATGAGGTTGACTATACTACTGGAAGGTATTTCTTAACATATTCCCGTAGCTTTATACCAAATGCCAGTTCTACCTATTGGGCTCCATTATGGGGTCTCTGGTACGCTTCTGGTGGTAAGGCAGAGGGCGCTGAGAAACCCACAGGCGATGCCCTTAAATTAATAGCTATCTTTGATAAGATAAAAGTTACCACCGATGAAAAACAAAGGGCTAAGTTAAGTGAGGATGCATTAGTATTATGCGCCAAAAATCTCTTTGCTATTCCTACTATAGCTGGATATCCTGCTCCTTGCGTAGTGAAAAATAACTTCAAAAATGTCCCTAAGAGTGCAATATACGCATATCCGCTTCTTTCACCTGGTTATCTAAATCTAGAACAATTCTTTATCAAAGAGTCTAGATAGATTTTTTATTATAGGGGATGGCAATGCCATCCCCTTTCTAAAATGCGAAAAAGATTCTATCTTCTACTAAGATATCTCATTATAATCCAGAGCAAATATTTCCCTGAAGGACTATAGTCAATTCCTTCTGCTTGATCTCCTAATCCTCCATTAAATCTTAATGTGGTTGCCATCAATATCCCCTTTTCTAGATTCGCCTCTATAAGATAGTAGTCTAATATGTATGTTCTTGTATCTAGTCTTGAGAATATACCCTTAGCATCATATTCCTCTAAAACCTCTTTTGGGAAAACACTGTCTGTGGCAAGGGAGTACCACTGTTCTATCGATAGTCCATACGGACAAAAACGTTGTATAATTGGATGATCAGATAATACCTGGATAGATTCTCTAAAGAATGGCTTACGGTTTACTTTTAGTCCGCCTTCTTCTGGCTGTATGTATAAAACCTTAGCCCCTTTATATATAGATTCTAAGATATCTTTATTTAACTCTGTAGAGACAAATACATCTTCTTTTGGCTCTTCTACATTAAACTTAATAATTCCCTTTGGATCAAAGATCTTTAGCTTATCCATATTGACTTTAGGATAGACCCAGATAAACCAATAGTTTTCTATTAGTTTACCATCAAATTCTAAGGAAGCCTCTAATTTAAGCCTCTTTGGTGCCCTTACAGTTGGAGCTGTAAACTCTATTATACCTATCTCTGAAGCATCCCCAGGACGAATAGTTTTCTTGATGATCTCTTCTTTAGAGTATAAGACTGTATTGTTACGATCTCTTACTAGACATCTAAGTTTTGGTCTCTTTATCTTCTTATTTCCATAATGGCTCAATATAAGATGCGCCCTTACTAAGGAACCTCCTAAATAATTAAATCTATCCCACTCGATAAGTCTATCTCCTCCATTTATCCAGCTTCTCTTATTATCCCACCCCAGAGATAAAATCGTATCACTATTTATCTTTAAAAAATCATCACTACTAAATTTTTTCTCCATAAAATCATCAAATATTCCGCTAGTAGTTATCGGCGTATCCCTCATACCTGTAATCACATATCCAGATATTCTCTCATAACTTCTTACTAGCTCAAGGACCATCTTTCTGTAAGAGAATGCCTTCTCTTTTGAAGATTCTACCAGCTCATTAAGTCTATCTAGAAGTCCCTCCCCTTTTAACTTCTCATACTGGTTTTTATAATCTACTTGCCAGTCAATACCAATCTTAGGTTTATCCAAATAAAAAGGATCCTTCCCATACTTCTCTCTTAGCTTAGCAATATCTCTAACCGTATCGAGGTCACAAAATTCACCAAAGAGCCATGGTTTTTTATCTCTCCAAGAAACGCCAAATCTGTCTATTAAATCTCTATAGAATTGAGGGTCTGTATAGAAATGATAATCATAGAAATCTCCATATTCTTTTAGTAATCCTCCATAGCATTCTCCAGAACCGCTATTATCTTTTATAAGCCCTCCATTAATGTTATCTTTTACAGTGTAGAATAGCTTCTCTATAAATTCTTCGTCTACTTCTCTATTCAACTCACAACCCAACGTCCATATAACTATAGATGGATGATAGTGAAGCATTCTAGCTATAGCTTTATATTGCCTTAACACACTCATTTTAAAATCATAATTGACCCTTGGTAGCCACATGGGAAGCTCTTGCCATATAAGCATTCCCTCTCTATCTGCAGTCTCAAAGTAATCTTTAGATGGAACAAATAGACAGAACTTTATAAGATTGAATCCAAGACTTTTAAGCTCTCTTATCTCTTTTACAATTGTTTCTTTGTCTGGATTTGGACTTATACTCTCTGGATACCATCCCCAGTGGAGTATACCTCTAGGATAGATAGGGAAATTGTTTAGAAGAATTTTATATCCATTATAAGTTACATCTCTAAATCCAAATGTTGTTTTATACTCATCTTTTAATATATTATCCCTGTATAATCTTAAGCGAATGTTATAAAGATTTGGCTCTTCTGGTGACCAGAGTTTTGGATCTTTTATGGATAGATTAAACCGAGCTAAAGAGTTGGTAGAGCATTCTTGAGTTGCTACAACTTCTTCTCCATATATGACCTCTAGGACTAAATCTGCCTTTATATGCCTATTATTAGTATTAACCATTACGAGTACATCTAATCTACCGCCCTTTTCAGTTCTAATAACAACATCTTCTATAAATACCTCTTCTTTTATCAAAAACTCTACAGGTTGCCATATACCCCCAAAAGGTGCATATACATCTGGTAAAAATCCTGCCAGACTTTCTCTTAGTGGGAGATACTTCCCTGGTTTTACGACTTTTACTAGTAGCTCATTTTCCTCCTTCAGAGGTTTCTCAATTTCTATAGTAAACGGATCCCATATACCGATATGCTCCTTCAAATGGATACCATTAAGCCATACTTTGCAATATGCGCTTACTCCGTTAAACCTAATAAAAGCCCTTTTACTATTTATCTCTTCTACTTCCTCTTTTCGTAATGTAAATATCTTTCTGTAGGTCCCTACCCCTTCAATATTTACATCTACCCCCTGACTCTCCCAAGAAGCTGGCACAAGAATCTTTTCCCAAGATGTGCCTATCACTTTAGTGTGGAATTTTCCTATCGGTGTTATCTGAAAATCCCAATATCCATTTAAGTCTATCATTCTTCTCCCCCAGTATTTAATTACTTTAGATCTATTATACTATATAGTATATTGACTTGGAGCTAACTCCAATAAGTATACTTCTTATTAAAGATGAATGGATAAGGAGGTAAATACAGATGGCAAGTAAAGTATATTTTCTCTCTTTAAGGGCTCATGATGAGAATCATTCTTTACTCAAAAGATTAAAAAATTTGACCAGAAGACTTTTAGAAAATAGGATGAAAGAAGGAGATCTTGTTGCTATAAAGATTCATTTTGGAGAGCCTGGCAACCACGCCTATATAAGACCTATTTTTGTAAGGCAAGTTGTAGAAGTAGTTAAAGAGATGGGCGGGAAACCATTCCTTACAGATGCAAACACGCTTTATAAAGGAGAAAGAGCTAATGCAATAGACCATCTAGAAGCAGCAATATATAATGGCTTTGATTACTCCTCTGTTGGGGCTCCTCTTATAATAGCAGATGGGATAAGTGGAGAATACTATAAAGAGGTAGAAGTAAATCTTAAGAATTTCAAAAAAGTAAAAGTAGCAGGAGGAATATATGATGCAGACTTTCTCCTTGCCCTGACACACTTTAAGGGTCATATGGCAGCAGGATTTGGAGGAGCTATAAAGAATGTGGGCATGGGGGGCGCGCCAAGATCAGGTAAACAAATGCAACATGCACAGTTTAAACCTGATCCAAAACCAGAAATCTGTATAGGTTGTGCTAGGTGTGTAAATCACTGCCCTCAAGGAGCTTTAAGACTTGTAAATGGAAAAGCTGTACTTACTCCGGAATTATGTATAGGGTGTGGAGAATGTGCTGTTGTATGCCCTACTTCAGCTATAGAGATATCTTGGAATGAGTCTGCTATAGGTCTACAAGAAAAGATGGTTGAATTTACATATGGTATGGTAAAACCTAAAGAACCGAAGGTTGCATTTATAAACTTTGTTATGGATATAAGTCCAGATTGCGACTGTGCAGGATGGCACGATGCGAATATTGTTCCTGACATTGGTATACTTGGAAGCTCAGATATAGTAGCAATAGATCAGGCTTCAGTAGACTTAGTTAATCAGAGCATAGGGCTTAGGGAAACAGCATTAAAGAGTAACTTTAATCCAGGCGAAGACAAGTTTAGGGCTATACATCCAGAGATTGACTGGAGTGTTCAGTTAGAATACGCTGAGAGATTGGGATTAGGAACGAGAAGATATGTTTTAGAGAAGATGTAGAAGTCTATTTTTCAATAGGCTAATCAATAAATATTGCGATAACTTAAAAGGAGGGTCTTGAATGAAGTATAGAAGGCTTGGGAGAACAAATATAGAAGTCTTTCCCATAGGATTTGGTGGAATCCCTATACAGAGGGTAAAGGAAGAGGATGCCATAAGGGTGATAAGAAGAGCCATTGAACTTGGAATCAATTTTATAGATACGGCAAGGGGTTATAGAGATAGCGAAATAAAGATTGGAAAGGCAATAAAGGGTTTTGAAAAGAAGATTTATCTCTCCTCAAAATCCTCAAACAGGACTAAGGATGGAATATATCAAGACGTAAAGACTAGTTTAAAGAATCTAGGGGTAGAGAAGATAGATATCTATCATCTGCATGGGGTAAATGATAAAGAATCTTTTAATAAGGTTCTTTCCTCTGACGGAGCTTATTATGGCCTTTTGAAAGCAAAAGAGGAGGGACTTATTGATTTTATAGCGGTATCTAGTCACAGCTCTGATCTTTTGGAAGAATTAATTGCCACCGATAAGTTTGATGTCATTCAATTATGCTATAATTTTATAGAAACAAAGGTAGAAGAAAGGGTTTTTCCGATGGCTCTTGAAAGAGATATTGGAATTATTGCTATGAAGCCTATGGGAGGGGGAGTGTTTACAAATTCAAGACTTGCGCTAAAGTTTGCCCTTCAGAAAGAGTTTATAGTCCCAGACCCTGGCATGGAAACTATTGAAGAGGTAGAAGAAAATGTAAAAGTTGCTATGGAACTTTCTCCTCTAACAGAAGAAGAGTGGAAGGAGATTGAGAGGATGAGAGAAGAGATGGGACCAACATTCTGTAGGAGATGTGACTATTGTCAGCCATGTCCTGAAGGAATCCCCATCTCTGTAATTATTAGAGCGGATTCGTTTATAAAGAGATTGCCTAAAGAAGGGATTAGCAGTGGATGGTTTTATGATGCATATCTGAAAGCTCAAAACTGCACAAAGTGCGGAACTTGCCTTCCTAGATGCCCCTATAAACTTCCCATCCCTGATATGATAGAGAAAAATGTTCGGCTAGTAAGAGAATATCTAGGAGAGTGAGGAGATGTCCAAAATATTCAAGCTAAAATCTCTGAGTGGTTACGTAAAATAGGCTTTTTAAGATAGTTCAAGGAGGGAAGATATGACAATCAGAGAGATAAGTGAAAAGTATGGAATCTCTCAGGATACATTACGTTATTACGAGAAAATTGGCTTGATTCCTAGGATTCATCGTAATGGAAGTGGTATCCGGGATTATACTGAAGAGGATTGTAGGTGGATTGAATTTATTAAGTGTATGAGGAGTGCAGGGGTTCAAATTGATGCTCTAATAAAGTATGTTAAACTTTTCCAGCAAGGAGATACGACTATCGAGGCTAGAAAACAGATTTTAATTGAGCAGAGAGACCAGCTTATAAAGCGTATAGAAGAAATGAAAAAAGCATTAGAAAGACTTAATGCAAAGATAGAAGCTTATGAGACTAAAATTATCCCAGCCGAGAGAATATTAAGAGAAGAGCTCAATATTAAATAAAAATTCCACCCAATATTCTACCTCACCTCTTCTATCCACCCTCTAATTATCTTATAGGCAGTCTCTTTTATATCGTCTTCTTCGTTAAATATCTCATGGTAACTTTCAGGGAAGATGTGTTGTTTCTTAAGTGGAGAGTTGATTTTCTTAAAGATATCTATTGCAGACTCTGTATCTACTAGATAATCCTTCCCAGATACTAAGAGTAATAATGGTGGAAAGAGTTCATTGAGTTTTTCTCTGAGGATTTTCATATTCTTATCGATCTCAACTATAAGTCTAATTGTGACTTTATTATGGATTAAGGGGTCATTCCTATATTTACTTGCTATCTCTTTAGAGCGACTAAGATAGTCAGGATTAACTACATCAGTTAGATATAAACTAGGAGCTATAAGTGAGAGAATCTTTATAAGATTAAGTCTTAAAAAGGAAACATCCTTCCAACCTAAAAATGGAGAAGATAGAATTACAGTTTTTGTCTGTTTTATAAACTCCTGATACTCTTGGATGAATCTTACTACTATAAGTCCTCCCATACTATGCCCTAATAGATAGAATTCTCTATAACCACAGGTAAATAACATATCGTAGAGTGTTTTTAGATCCAGTAGATAATGCTGAAAAGATTCTACATCTATTCTAGGACCTTCAGAATTTCCATGTCCCCTTAGGTCTGGAATAAATACAGAAAAACCCCAAGAAGAGATTCTTTTCATCACATCTGTATATCTTCCGCTATGTTCCAAAAGGCCATGTACTATAACAAACACCTTTTTACTTTCTATTTCTTCACTATATCTATAAAATATCTTTGCTCCATCAAAGCTAGTAAAAAATGACTCCAATTTATCCACCTCCTCAAGTAAAATTATCTTATATTACTTAAGCTCTACTCTTAATAATTTCTAACCAGTATTACCTTCCAAAGGCTTTTAAAACTTCTAAGAGGCAACTTAACAATAACCTAAATTAATACTACATATTTTAACACAATATTCACCTATAGGTTTCATACCTCTCTGAGAAAGGGATTGTCAAAATAATTACAAATCAGAAACCCGACAAAGTTGAAAAATGTATTTTTATGTTGTATAATTAGTTGGAATTTTTTAGTGAGGTGTATCTGGAAGAATGTATTATAAAAACAACAAAATAGGAGGTGGTCTCTTATCATGATAAAGATTCTCGCTATCTTAGCCAGTTGTATTACTCTGTTACTAGCCGGTGGGGCTAATCTTAAATGGTGGTAAAAGGAGGGAGAACTTATAATATCCTAATAATGGGAAACTTATCTCCTGGAGGCTACAGTAATACTTATTAGAGATCTTCAGGAGATAAGTTCCTACTTTGAATTATCTTTATAGTTTTATTGTCAGCTTGCTTTATACTATTAAATCTTTATTGACTATTGACTTCAAAAACATATCTATCGAGAAGTAGTAAAATTAATTTTGGAGGTGTAACTATGAATTTTAACATAGAGATGGTTCCATTTAGTAGATATGGTTCTTACTTTGCTATTTCAAAGATAACCGAAAGATTTAGATCGACAAATGTGTCACCAGGATTATACCTTAGGACACTTCATGGTGATGCTATGTCAAAAGAGATGATGAAGATAGAACTTATTGACGGAGAATCTCCCATCCCCTTTGAGACCAAGGCGTCACCTGAAAAGCTTCGATTAGAATCAGAGAAAGGATATGTTGATATATGTATTCCTGAGTCAAAGGTCATAAGATTTAGAGGGAAAGGTGTAGGGTTAAGACTATCTTCTCATAAAGCATCTGCCTTTGATAATGCTATCCCATTTGGAGAAGAACAATGGGTAATAAATGCATTTATTAGTAAGGTGCAACTAATGTTAACACCATTAAAGGGGAAATTAAATGTGAATGCTCCTTGGGATGGGCTTAGGTGTCACTCTCTCCAAATTGATCTATCGCCTGAGGATACAGAAATTGAATACGCAATAGAAGAATTTTACACTTCATGGATTCCTCATCCTTATCAAGATTTTGAGAGTGGATTAGAAAAAGTTAGGGAAGAATACACAAACTTTTTAGATAAAATGCCTGAAGTTCCAGAAGAGTTTTCTAAAGTGCGAGAGTTAGCAGGGTATATAAATTGGTCTTGTGTTGTAGAACCTAACGGACTAATAAAGAGACCTGCTATGTTTATGTCTAAGAACTGGATGACTAATGTATGGAGTTGGGATCACTGCTTCAATGCTATAGCATTAAGTTATAAATATCCGGAGCTTGCCTGGGATCAACTTATGATAATGTTCGACCATCAGGATAAGAACGGTGCTATACCAGACAGTATTAACGATTATATATCAGTATGGAACTTCTCTAAGCCTCCTATTCATGGGTGGGCATTAAAAAAGGTGATGAAAAATACAGATTATATAGATAGTAAAAAGCTATTAGAGATATATGAACCACTATGTAGATGGACAAACTGGTGGCTTAACTATAGAGACTATGATAATGATGGGATTCCTCAGTATAATCACGGTAATGACTCAGGTTGGGATAATAGTACT
>CALGNK010000009.1 GCA_937958695.1 uncultured bacterium | reverse complement strand
TTAAAAGTTCTTAAGGGGGATAAGTAGATTGAGGTTGGTAGAGTAAGCTGAAAGTTTTAGAAAAATTTTTAAAAGGAGGTAAGTTAAAATGCTGAGAAAGTTAATAATCTGGGTATTACTAGCGAGTATGATGGTGTTTTTCCCTTTATTAGCTTTAGGTAAGGATCCTTTGAATTTTGCTATAGGTAGTTTTTCTTGGAGAGAACCTAAAGAAGAGTCTTTATTCTTTCAGGAATGGCAGAGAAGGACTGGGGTACAGATTAAGCTAACTAAGATGGATGTTAGTGCTATAAATGAGAAGATTAACACTATGCTTGCTTCTGGAGATTTACCAGATATAATGTCTACCCCAAGAAACATAGCTAACAATTATGGGCCTCAAGGAGCTTTCATCCCTATCAACAAATACTTTGATAAAGCTCCAAATCTAAAAAAGCATTTTGATGTTAAAAAGAACCCTTGGATATATGGTCCAGGTGGAAATCTCTATATTTTAACAGGTACTTGGCCATATCTTGAGTGGGGATGGGTATGGAATAGAAAATGGGCGGATAAATTAGGGCTAAGTGCACCTAAGACTATAACTGAATGGGTAACTGCTTGGGAAAAGGTAAAGGCTAGTGACCCAAAAGCTATCCCAATATTTACAGAAGGAACTGGATTATTACATCAATTCTTCTTCCCAACTTGGTGGGGGACGACTAGTGAGAGTTATATAATGCAGAAGGGATCTCTTCGTAATCCATGGCTTACTCCTGAGATGAAGAGTCTAGTTACCTTCTTCAACGAGTTATATAGTAAAAAACTATTATATCAAGAATTTTTAACAGCTACTGATGAGATTCGTAATGAAGTAATAGCTTCAGGAAAAGCGTTTTCCATACTACATTACCAGGGTGTTCCATATATGCAACCTGGAGTTCCAAAAGATGTTGTAGATTCCCTTGAAACACTACCTCCACCTAAAGGACCGTATGGGAAGAGTGGATGTGATTGGATGGGTCCAACTTCCTGGTGGGGGATATCGATTTCGAGTAAGTGCAAAGATATAGAATCTGCTGTTAAATTTTTAGACTATCTATACAGTAAGGATGGCGCGTACCTCTATTATTTTGGAGTTAAAGGGGTAACTTATAATATAGCAAAGGATGGGACTATTAAGTTTACAGAAAAAGTTATTGATGAGGCTAAAAAGGCTAATCAAGCCCTAGATACTTATTTAGCACAGAATTATGGGGTTAATTTATATTTCATTAATGTGGCCCCGTATGATCCAAAATTTCAAGTTTTGCAAGGTTTAGCTTATGGAAAACCTATAAACTATATAAAAGGACAGATTATAGTAGCAAAGAATCTAGCCAAGCTTGGTCCTCCTATATGGTTAACAACGGAAGAGCAGCAAGAGGTAAATTCTATTATGTCTAATGTTAATACCTACATAGGAGAATGGGAGAGCAAGTTTATTCTTGGGAGAGAACCTCTAGCTAAGTGGGATGAATTTATCTCAGGGTTAAAGAAACTTGGCCTAGAGAAGGTCGAACAGATTTACAATAGTGGTTATGAAAGATATCTTAAGTCTGTAGGAAAGCCTAAGGGATTTGTACCAATAGTAACTTATGATCTTTTAGGTATAGAGAAGCTAGTAGGACTTTCTAAATAGAAGGTTTTCGTAAGGGACCTACTGAAGACTAGTAGGTCCCTACTTAATTTCTTAAAGAAGGAGACCTTAAGAGTATGATAAATGTCAAATACTGGTGGAATAGAAGATTTTGGCCCAATAGATATCTTTTACTTATGTTTTTGCCAGGGTTACTTTATTTTATAATCTTCTCTTACATTCCTATGGGGGGGATAATTATAGCCTTTAAAAACTACAGTCCCTGGCTTGGTATATTTGAAAGTCCTTGGGTAGGCTTGAAGCATTTTTATGATTTCTTTTCTGGACCATATGCTTGGAGACTGATAAGAAACACCTTGCTACTAAATATATATGGATTAATATTTGGCTTTCCTATACCTATAATCTTTGCCTTACTTCTCAATGAATTGAATAGTGAAATTTATAAAAGATTCATTCAGACAGTTACTTATTTCCCCTTCTTTCTTTCTATGCCGATAATAGCCGGTTTGATAGTACAGTTTTTATCACCATCTTCAGGTATTATAAATATAATTCTTAATAAATGGTTTGGGAGAGAGTCTGTATATTTTCTAACTAAACCAGAATATTTTAGAAGTATATATATTACCGCTAATATCTGGAAAAACTTGGGGTATAGTGCTATTATATATCTAGCCGCTTTAACAAGTATTGATCCAACTTTGTATGAAGCAGCTATTATTGATGGGGCGAATAGGTGGCAAAGGGTTAGATTTATCACATTACCTGGCTTAACCCCTACCATTACTATACTTTTAATATTGAGTATGGGACATATTCTCTCTGTAGGGATTGATTTGATTTTGCTTTTATACAATCCTATGACATATGAAACTGCTGATGTCATAGGGACCTTTGTATATAGGAGGGGAATTGCAGGGATAGATGGAGCTCCCAATCTCAGTTTAGGTACAGCTGTGGGGTTGTTTCAGTCCGTTGTGGGGTTAATAACCATAATGCTTACAAATAGTATAGCTAGAAGAATAAGTGAAACCAGTCTTTGGTAATAAGAGGTGAAAAATGAGGATAAAGGGTGAATCAAGAATTTTTGATTACTTTAATATATTTCTTTTAGGGATTATTACTTTTATTGTTGTATATCCATTTATATATACAGTCTCTGTGTCAGTTAGTCATCCGAGTGCTGTTACTAAGGGTGAAGTTATGTTATTTCCGGTAGGTCTTAATTTTTCTGCTTATAAAAAAGTAATAGAAAGCCCTAGGATATGGAGGTCTTATTGGAATTCAACTGTTTATACATCAATTGGAACTGTGGTAAGATTATTTCTTTTATTAATTACTAGTTATCCTCTTTCGCGTCCTAACTTTCCCGGACGTAACCTTTTTACCTTCTTAATTACATTTACAATGCTCTTTAGTGGAGGATTAGTACCATACTTTCTTGTTGTTCGTGCTTTGGGATTATTAAATACCTTATGGGCAATGGTTATCCCAGGGGCACTTAGTGCGTGGAATATAATTATTGTTCGTACATTTTTTCAATCAACTATTCATCCGAGTCTTATTGAGTCCGCTCAGATAGATGGGGCCAATGACCTACAGATCTTATTTAGAATAGTTTTCCCTCTTTCTACCCCAATAATAGCGGTAATGTCTCTTTTCATTGCTATTGGTATATGGAATGACTATTTTACTCCTTTAATCTTTTTAACCGATGATACTAAGTTTCCTCTTACTATTATACTTAGAGATATCGTAGTTATGGCTATAGGTAAAGAGTTTTTAGGATTGAGAGAATATGGAGCTATACCTATCCCATCACAAAGTGTGCAAGCAGCAACTTTAATTATAAGTATGATTCCTGTTTTAATAGCTTATCCTTTTATACAGAGATATTTTATTAAAGGAATTATGATTGGGGCAATAAAAGGATGAAGGAAATGTTAAATTGGAGGTGTTCAGATTGAAATATAAAGCTTATATGTATTTAGTAGAGCCGGAAAGTTATCCTGAGTATAAAAAAAGACCTGTAAAGGTTGTTACAAGAGAGGACTTAGAGAATAAGATTCAATTTACAACATTTAGAGTTTTTACCATAAAAGATGGAGAAATAGTTAATTACAAAGAAGATCTGGAAATATATACAAAAAGGCTAAAACTTGGAAATATTATATGGCCATTCTGTAATACTCTATTTGCTAAGAACTTTAAAGAGTTAGTGGATGAAATCAAGTCTAGAGGATTATATCTTTTTGACTTTTGGGGATATGTTCCTGGGAGCGATCCAACACGTCAGTCTTGGGGTCAATATAGACCTCCTGAAGAAGCTATTAAATATATGAAAGAGGCATTAGGGAATCACTTTCTTGGACTTGATAATGGTGAGCAAGATGGAAGATATATAGGCGGTTATGCTCCCTTGATGTGTCCTTCTTATAGAGACCTTAAAAGACAGTATTTTAACTTTTCAAGATTTTTCGAAGCTTTAGGAGACGATTTATACCATCATTTAGCAGTCCTCTGCTCTTTAAACTTTGGCCATTATTTTGCTAAAGAGGGAGATAGTATCATCCTAGGAGAAGAATCTGGACAGGCTTTACCCAATGTTAACGTCTGGTTTTCTTTCTTAAGAGGGGCAAGTAAACAATACGGAATTCTACTTTTTGGTAATGTTTCTGTATGGAACAGGTGGGGTTATAAATGCTATGAGTCAGAAGGTAAAGACATAGATGGATACAAATTTGGGCCAGAAAGCGGTACAAGTTTAAGCCTATTAAAGAGGCTTCTATATACTGAGTATATGTACAATTGTGAAATCTTGGGTTTTGAACAAAGTTGGTTAACAAATGACAATACCGAAAAAAGAATTAAGGGGGAAGAGGTACCATTTCAAAAAGATTCTTCCAAGGCTGAACTTTCTCCGGTAGGAGAGATTCAAGCAAAAGCTGTGGAATTTGTAGAAAAATATGGTAGACCTGGAGTATTGTATACACCTATAGCTATTTTTATGGACTTTTTTAATGGTTGGACATTTCCAAGGCATCTATATACTAATGAGGTATATAAGATTTGGGGGAATTTACCTTATAGGTCTGGAGATTACCAAATACATGCATTATTTAATATGCTTTATCCCGGATACGAAAATTCTGGCTTTTTCAGGGATGAAAGGGGCTTTCTAACATCTACCCCTTATGGTGATAGTTTTGATGTGATTTTTTCTGATGCTAGAGAAGAGGTATTGAATATTTATAATAAAATTTTCATAGTTGGAGAGATAAAACTAGATTTGGAAACGGTAGATAAACTTTTGAAATATGTAGAAAAAGGAGGACATATTATATTGAGCTTAGACCAGTTAACAAATGATAAAGAATTTTTAAAATTGTTTTGGATAGATTCTATAGAAGATGAGATATTTACCGTTAATGAAGCTAGTTATATGGGTAGTAAATATGAAGAAAAGCCCTTTAGTATAAGGAAAGTTAGATTTTTACAAGAACCAAAGATAATAGCTACAGCAGAAAACTTCCCTCTTATAGTTAGAATAACAAAAGGTATGGGTAAAGTAGATATTATTTGTGCGCCATTTGGGATTGTTTCAAAAGTAAAGGGAGAGATAATATTATATAATTCACCGGAGAAGGAGATACCATTAGTTTATGATTTCCTCAATGTTATTAAGGCATATCTTAACGATATATTTAGTGAGGAGGTAATTGTCGATCTAGATAATAGAGATTTGCAATATTGCGTAGCTCTAGCAGAAGAAGGAAAGGTATTGACCTTATCTGTTAGTAATAATACTGACGAGACTCAGCCTTTTAATATAAAGGTAAAGATAGGAGAGATTGAACAAATAGAAGAACTAAAGATAGATGGTCCTTCGCCAGATACTAGAGGTTATTATCCTCAAAATGTTAGAGTAACGTATAGAGATATTGGGGAAGGATATGACTACGGTATAGAATCTAGGGAGGTTAGGATATTTAAGATAAAAATAAAGGATTCAAATATAGAGATTAAACCAAAGCTATCATTCCAAGATAAGTCTAAGAATAGAGTATTCTCTTTTAGGAATATTTCCTCCCTGAAGGAGGAGATATTATCTAGACCTACTTTCGGTCAATATTTCGATAGTGTAAAGATAGATGCAGGATATTTTATAGATAGGGATATAGAGTCGTTAAAATATGAAGCAGAATTTATCAAGAGGCAAGGGATAGAAGTTATTATAGACTTTTCTCCACTTTTGAACTTTTATCCTGATCTTACTTTACTAGATAATATTCCTTCAAGATATGAAAAGACTAAACTGACTTTAGAAGGAGTTTTTAAGAAGGTACAGTTTATGAATGTAAAAGATGTAATCTTCTCCCTTCACAGGAATGCTGAAAATTGGGTTTCTAGAGAAGAAGCAGAAGATATGTTTAGAAGAAATATGAGTGAGATAGCTCAGATAGCTTCTGAATATGGGATTAAGATTCATTTACAAAATAATCCATGGAGAAGATGGCGTAAGAGTATGAAGGAAGTATTAGAGTTTGTTAGAAGTTTAAATATAAAAAACTTGATACCTGCACTAAACGTATCTCACTGCTTAGCCTTAGGAGAAGATCCTAAAAAATATATAAAAGAGGTAGAAATAGTTCTTTTGAGTACACCGTTAGAAGATATATATGGACAATTTTATGATGTTCATGATCCTATATACAAGTCAGAATTTTCTGAAAAGATAAAGGGAGTATTTGATGCTGTGAAAGACTCAGAAAATATTAAAGTTTGCTTTGATAGTATTTATAGAGATTGGGATGAGGTATACAGCGATATAGTTTGGTTAAATGAAGGGAAATTGATAAAGAGTATAACTTAATCTGTAGAATACCACCTAGATGTGAATTGATTAATTTTTAGTAAATAAGCATCTAGGTGGTATGATTTTAAACTTAGTCAAAATGTAAATAGGTTTAAAATAAGTAATAGAATACCAATGAGGGGGTTTATTTTATGACTTCTTACGAAAGGGTAAAGGCTCTGCTGAATAAGGAAATTCCAGATAGAATGGGGCTTTTTGAACATTTCTGGCCTGAGACTTTGAGAGATTACTGGCCCAAACAGGGATATCCAGAAGGTGAGAGGCCAGAGATTTATTTTGATTACGATATATTCCCTTGCGGCGGTTGGTTCAATACAGAACCATTTATGGGTAGGAGGGAGATCATTAAAGAGACTGAAGAATGGCAGATTATAAAGGATGGGAGAGGGGCTACATTAAAGTTCTGGAAGCATAAATCTGGTACTCCAGAACATATAGATTTTGAGGTAACAACACCTGAGAAATGGAAGGAATATAGGGAGCCTCTTTTAGAGGTTAGAGAAGAGAGACTTGGTAATTTAGATGAAGTTAGACAAAATCTAAGTCTAGCTAGAGAGAAGAAAAAGTTTGCTGTATTTGGACATATGGGGTTTTTTGAGCATATGAGGGCTACCATTGGGGACCAGAACTTTCTTCCTGCATTACTCCTTGATCCTGAATGGATAAAAGACTTCTGCCAAGTCTATTTGGAGCATCTTATAAAACATTTTGAACTTCTCTTTCAAAAGGTCGGACTTCCAGATGGATTTTTCTTTTATGAAGATTATGGATACAGTAATGGTCTATTTTGCTCTCCTAAGGTCTTGTCAGAATTGATAATACCTTACGTAAGGGAACTTGTAGAATTTTTCAAATCTTATGGACTTTCTGTAATATTACATTCCTGTGGCGATATAAGGAAGGCAATTCCGCTTTTTATTGAAGTTGGATTTGATTGTCTACAGCCAATGGAGGCTAAGGCTGGATGTAATATAGTAGAAATAGCAAAGATTTATGGGAATAAGTTATCATATATGGGAAACATTAATGTTGTTCCATTAAGTACAAATAACCCAGAAAAGATAAGAGAAGAGATATTATCAAAGTTAACTGAATTGAAGAGGATGAGAATTTCATACTTCTTTCATTCAGATCATTCTATCCCGCCAACAGTTAATTTTGATACTTATAAGTATGCGTTACAGATATTTTATGAGAATAGTTTGTACTAGAAATGTTTAGTATAATTTGGCTAGGGGAAACTCTTGACACATAAAAATTTTTTGCTATATTGTTACTAGTAACGTATAGAATGAGAGGGAGGAGAATGCCAACCATATATGATGTAGCTAAAAAGGCTGGAGTTTCAGCTATGACTGTTTCTAGGGTGATAAATGGCAAGAAGGA
>CALGNK010000008.1 GCA_937958695.1 uncultured bacterium | reverse complement strand
GATATTTCTCATTTTCACCTTTATTACATCTTATCTCTGTGAACTCTCCTTCATAGACACCATTAAAGATATTCTTCAAAATACCAATACAGACATCTTCAATCGAACCTTTAGCAATCTCCCTTATATCGTTTAGCCCTTCTTTAGATTGTATGTTAAATAATTTTAATCCTGCCTTATTTATATCTAAAATCCTAGTCAAAGCTAAAATCTTATCTAATTCTTCCCTATGTGTTTTAAGATAATTTTCAATATCTTTTATACCTGAAGCTATTAGCTCTTTTAGATATAGTACAGAACTGGATAAATCTATCTCCAGTAGAGGAACGGGAATATTCTCAAATATGGTCTTATATCTCTCTTCGCTATATTCTAACTGAGACCTTGTCCTTAGCGCATCAATTCCATACCTTATATCCTTTAAAAGTTCGTTCAAGATATCTCTTTCATCCTGAGACATTTCTCTATTGACTATTATATTAACCCTTCCAAGCTCTTTATCTGCCTCAATCCTAATATCCTTGTAATCTCCATAAACTTGAAGTATTTCAGCAATATGTTTTAAGAGTTCCTCTTCACTCTCTGCTTTTATTAATTCTTGATTTGCAAGTGAAAGTATCCTTAAAGCCTTATTTATCTTCTTTAATTCGGTTATATCAGATAGGGATGCAACAAATTTTCTAGTCCCTGGAATTGTATTTACCGTTAACATTATATCTTTTATATTCCCATATTTATCCCTTATGTGTGTCTCATAAGTTTTAGGAACAAGGGTTGGGTCCTTAAGCCTCAATTCCCTATATCTTAACATCCTCTCTAAATCTTCCTGAAGGGGAATAAACTCCATCCATTCTTTCTTACCTTCTACTTCTTCTTTAGTAAAACCTGTTAAAAATTCAAAAGCATCATTCACAGATACTATCGTATTATCTTCTATAATAACGGTGGCTGTCCCTGTAGCCTCAAATAGAGACCTATAGAGCAATAGAGTATTTTGTAATTCTAAGGAACGAGCCTTTTCTCTTTCAAAAAGGCCAATAATAAGATCTAAGATTGTATCTGTAGTACCGTTGATGATCCTCTCTTGAGGGATATATATGAAATTATTAAATATTTTATTTTTTACCATTAGATAGGGATGGGCTTGAACTAGATGTAAAAGATGTATAGGAGAAAGATTATTCTTATTGTATGCACATATCCAGATAGTATTTCCTGTACAAAGCCTGTTAATCTTTGCGGACGTTGCAAGGATCTCCTTTATAGATTTATCTTCAGTTATATATGCGGTATTTATAATCCTATTGTACCAAGAATCAAAAGAGGTTTCTGAAGTTTCGTCTAAAAAAGAATCGATATCCTCAGTAGATATAGGAAAAACCATTTCATTCCTACTTAGATCACCTATAATCCTATTAAATCTAGACACTTCTTTATCTGGGCCAATAAAAATAATCCGTTCACCTTTAGACAATCCTCCAGTTACTAACTCTAATAGAATACTTTCATATTCATTATTACTCTGATAGATCCAGATTACATGACTGCCATATTTTAAGTCTTTCAATATATCCATAACTTCCTCCCAACATTAATTTCAGTAATCCTTTGAACGTTTTAATTATTATAACAGATAATTATGGTTTCGTACTCTCAATATAGCCCTTATTTTATAGAAGCTTCCGGTAAAATACTGACAAGATCTAGAATAGGGGTTCAAATTTTGAACCCCTATAAGACTGAATCAGTTCTCTAAGATTAGAGAATTAACTCTCTAAGAGTCTTATATAAGACTCCAACTTCTTCTTTTCATTCATAAGGGCATTATAGATAGCTTCAGCATTTTCTCTTATTGTCAATTGGGATACTGTATAGTCATTTTCCTTAGTAGCCTTATCTACTTGCTCTATCCATTCACTAGGCACACCCGAAGCCCCTGAAAATGCCCCGGCTATACCAGCGCCTATAGCGGTACAGCAGTCTGTATCTCTGCCAAAGTTAACCCCAGCTATAATGGCATCTTTTAAATTACCCTTTGTTACATAAAATATCGCTAATCCTTTTGGAACTACCTCTTCACCCCAACTAAAGCTATACCTTATGCCTTTACCAGAATATATCGGATCAAACTTTTCTCTGAGTTCAAATGCATCTTTACTTTCTTTTGCCAACTCTATTGCCCTTTCTATCCTATATCTTCCATCCCTAGGAGCATATTTCAATGCAGTATCAATAACACCATCAACTGTAGCATCAGGTCTTATGGCATAGGCTATACTACAGGCAACAACAGCTGCCCAGTCTAGTCCTCCCCCATGTAATGGCTGATATAATCTTCCTACATCCCAGACATCTCTATAAGCCTCTTCTGGATTACAGGCATTTATAAGACCTATAGGATGACAAGACCTAGCAAAAGAGATTATTCCCAAAAAGTCTGTGTATAACCCCGCATAGGCAGGATGTATTCCGCTTGCAACAACCCGATACAATACTTCATCACGCAGAACCAACAAAAGCACCAACCAGACATCCATAGATCCTGTCAAATAGTCTATCCATGTCTTCCTCCTTCTATTACAAAAAATTTAGGAGGTCCCTAATGGACCCCCTAGAAAAATCAGCGAGTATTATTGGAGATCTTTCACTTTCCGAAGAGTTAAAAACAATAAGCCGTAGGTCCCTAACGAATCTCTGAAAACCTGCCCCAAAGTCCCTTAAGCGGTTTGCCCATCTACCTTTGGGCTCCTTACTAAATTCTGGAATAACTTCTAGAACTTTAGCAGGTTTCCCTTAGTAGCCTAGACTACCAACCTAAGTTTCTTTGAGTTTAAGGTCTTCTAGACCCCTCAGAAACCTACGGCACTTATATAATACTCCCCTTATATAATACTGTCAATACCCATAGGGGGTATAAGTAACTTATGCTTTTTTAATCAGATCTTCTCTTCTAAATCTCTTAGGATTTTTTAATTTTTATTTTCAAGTTATATAACTCTTCATTTACTATGCCCCAAACAATATCATAATCAATAATAAAGTAACCATGAAGTGAACGATTTCTTATGCTTATAATTTGTTGCCAAGGGATATCCTTATAACTTTCTCGTATATTTTTAGGGACCTGATTAGCTGCTTCTCCTAAAACTTCAAGGTTTCTAATAACTGCATCCTTTGTTTTCTCATCTTTTATGAAATCCTCATATGAAAGATCTAAGGTATAGTTCTCAATCTTTTCAATACAATTCAACATATCAAGGATGAATAGCTTCCAGTTTCGTCTAGACATAAATTAGATCCTCTTTTATACTTTCCCATAGTAACGGCTTTTGTTTTACCGCCTTTATAGTAAGCATATCTACCGGTAAGCCCAATATCTTCTCAAGTTCATCCCACAATTCAAAGTATTTAAAACCGATAGGCTTTTCAAGCTCAACTAAAATGTCAATATCACTTGTCTCTTTCTGCTCACCTCTTACATAAGAACCAAATATACCAATTATTACTACTCCGTATTTTTCTCTAATCTCCTCTTTATGTTTTTCAAGTATACCTTTTATCTCCTCAAGAGACATCATACTAATTTCTCCAAAAATTTATAAACATTACCAACACTTAAGGCTCTGGATAAAATTCTAACATAGAAACGATTAGAGATAAATATCGACCTTCTTACAGAATATTCAAGATAAGAGTACTCTAATCCGAAAATATCTAACTAGCAGGTTTCCCTTAGTAGCCTAGACTACCAGCCTAAGTTTCTTATGGGGTATTAAGATCTATCATCTTTAGATGGAAGAAGAAATTGGAAAAGATTATCTTTCTGGTATAATAAATACTATGACTAACTGAGATTTTAAATATTGGGATGACTGAAATATAGGGACGAGGTGATGTAAAATGTCCAAAGTTGTAAAAAATACCATATTAATAATACTTTGTTTCCTTTTCTTTGTTACATCTAGGGGATTTTCTTACGTAGTAATTGGTGATAACTTTACTGAGATGCCTTTAGAGAGAAAAATTTATAATTTCCTTAGAGAACACAATCTCTCAGAGAGAGTTTTAAGTATAGATACTCTAAATTATAGGGGAAATATAGTGGCTGGCATTACATTTTTCTATGGACTATTTTATACACAAGATAAAGAAAAGGTCTTTCAAGATTTGATCACATATTCATCAGCTCTAACTAAGTTGATATTTTGTTCTTTCCCTTACGTAATAGAGATTGACTTATCAGGAATTTATAGAGACAGTAATAAAGTTAAAAATAGTTATAAAGAGCCTACATTTACAGCCTCTATATATAGAAAGGAGTTTGAGAATCTATATAGAGAAGATCAACCTTTTGATGTATTCTTGGATAAGATTGGTAGAGTCTACTATTCTGATGCCCTTTTAAAATTGGACCTCTCTAGTTTGAAAAAGGAGTCTTATATTGAAGAAAACAATAATAGAACGGTTGATACCTCTAAAAAAGGCCTAACAACTTGGTTCAAAAACTTGTGGGTAACTTATAGAAGAGTTAGAACCGGAGGGATTTATAAAAATACCATATGGAGAGGGAATCCTCACCTTAAGGAGATATCAATTACCTTTGATGATGGACCAAGAGCAGTATATACCCCAATAATACTGGATATATTGGACAAAAGCTCTGTAAAAGCTACATTCTTCCTTATAGGAAAGAGAATTCAGATATATCCATATTTTGCTAGAGATATTATAAAGAATGGGCATACTATAGGAAACCATACTATGCATCATCTAAACCTTACACTTCTTCCACATGATAAAAAGTGTAAGGAAATCCTAGAGACTCAGGAGATTATATATGCTATTACAGGCGAAAGATGCAAATATTTTAGACCCCCAGGTGGGGATTATGACAGAGAGGTAGAGGAGATATTAAAGGAAAACTCTATACATCTTGTTCTCTGGACAAAGAAACTAGGGGACTACTTGATGCCAGAAGATAAAGAGAATTTGCTCTTAGAAAAGGTAAAGAAAGAAGTGTTACCCGGAGCTATAATAGTCTTTCATATTGGGGTAAAAAGTACTGTAGATATATTACCTCAATTTATCGATTATGTAAGAAAAGAGGGATATAAAATTGTCCCTCTCGAAAAACTCATAGAGGATGCAAGAGTAAGATAGAAACAGTTCTTTATCTATTGAATTTTCTATAAAAGAATATTATAATTTTCTTAGGGCGATGGAGCTCGCCTGATTGCCTTAAGTAAGGCTGATAGCTCCTACTAGGAGAAATTCTAGTAGGAGCTTTATTTTTATATGAAAAGGCTAATTATGGTAAAAGGAGGGACGGAATTATGGAGAAGATACGTTATTTCTGTCCGAACTGCTGGGAAGAAGTGCTTAAAGATACAAAGATATGCCCCTATTGCGGAGCTGACATAGAAAAAATGGAAAGGGAGGGTACTTATCTTGATAAACTTATCAATGCCTTAAAGTCTAATGACTATTTTACCGCTAGAAGTGCGGTCTATATTCTTGGAGAAATAGGAGATCCTAAGGCTATAGATGCTTTATCCATTTGTATAGAGGAAGGCGACCCTTATATAGCTGCCGAAGCGGTTATTGCAATAGCAAAGATTAAAGGGGTAAGAGCTTTGGACTTAATAGAAAAAGCCAAAGGACACCAATATGTAACGGTAAGAAGGGCTGCATTTGAAGCGGAGAAAATCTTGAAAAATAGAGAGGGAGAAGAATCTTAACTATGGAGGGGAATAATAAAAAAGATAGGAATGTAGTAGTATTAGGATGGGTGGCGTTTTTTGGTGGATTAAGTCAAGATATGATAAGTCCTATCCTTCCAACATTCTATTCGCAGATTTTAGGTTTAAATAAAAGTATGATAGGGCTTATTGAAGGCAGTATAACTACTATAGTAAGTATATTCAAAATTCTATCGGGGATTATATCTGATAAGTTAAGAAAAAGGAAGTCTATAGTCTTTTTAGGATATCTATTATCTGCTATAGGGAGAATTTCACTATTTTTTACTAGAGGTCCTGCCAGTGTTTTAAGTGTTAGGTTGATTGATGGAGTAGGGAAAGGATTAAAAGATGCACCTAGAGATGCCTTAGTTGCAGAATCTTCTAATAAGAAAAGAACTGGCTTTTCTTTTGGACTTCAAAGGGCATTAGATACTTTAGGTTCATTCGTTGGACCACTAATAACTGCTTACCTTTTAATGAGATTTACTCAATCAAGGATATTAAGTTATCGGAATATATTTATAATCGGAGGAGTAGTTGCTTTTATAGCTGTAGTGCTTGTTTCTTTATTTGTAGTAGAAAAAAGTGGAAAAGAAAAATTACAGGCGGACCTTAAGATAGACCTATCTATTTTAAAAGGGAAATTTCTACTATTTTTCATCACTATGCTGATATTTACCTTAGGCAATAGCAGCGATGCATTTCTAATCTTGAGAGCTGAAAATGTTGGTGTCTCTCCTGCAATTATACCGATAATTATAGCTATGTTTAATCTTCTCTACGCAGCTCTATCTATACCTAGCGGAATTCTATCGGATAAGATTGGAAGAGTCAATGTGATAAGGCTAGGATGGTTTATATATGCTATTACTTATATCGGCTTTGCTTTAGCTAATGCTCAATGGCACATATGGATCTTATATATGGTCTATGGTATATATTACTCTACTACCGAAGGAATAGCAAAATCCCTAGTAACACACTTAGTTAGTGAAAATATAAGAGGAACAGCTTTTGGCTTATACAATGCATCCATTGGACTTAATAGGGATTTGTCTCCAGAAATGTTTCAACACTTAGTGATCAATTAGGCGAAGTCTAAAGCTCGGGCATAGGATTTAGATAAAAATATCTCTAAATTTCTAAAAGAGCTAGTTTCTTTCAAAAAATTAATAGATTCCTTTTCTGCAAGCTAAAAGACTTCGTATAGTTCTTACAGTTCTTGAAAATCTATAGTATCATCTTCAGAGGCAAGGACATCTGGCAATCCATCTTCTGGTGCAACTAGATATATAAAATCTTCTTCAATTGCCTTTAGACCTATCTCTTCTTCCTCAAATAATTCTATATCTTCTTCCTCTTCCTCTAGCCATTCTAGAGGCTCTTCCTCTAGATAAAACTTTTTCTTTTCTTTTAATAATGTTAGGAGTTGAATAATAAGGGTTATATATATTAGGAAGCCTTTAAGATCTGATATGTCTTTATTCTTATTCCAGTAATCTTCTATCTTCTTGAAAAGTTCAGGCTTATCTTTGAGCGTAAATTTTAAATTCTCCCAATATTCTGAGTCTTCATATGGGACTTCTAGTTTTAAAGAGTATTTCTTTTCTTTGGTTCTTTCTACAGTAAAAGTTAGAGGCTTTATATATTGGAGACAGTCTTCTAACCCTTTTAAATTGAAATATACATAGCCCTGAACCTTTGATAACATAACACCCTTAAATTCTAGATTACCCAAGCGGATAAACCAATCTTGTGAATAAATAATATTTCGGCGAAGTTTCCACTTCTTATCCTTAAACTTCCTCCAAACATCACCAAAAGAATATTCTTCCATATTATCACCTTCCTCCCCAATTAAATCTTTAACTTGCATATTCAAAATCTTATACCCTTTCATTCTATCACTAATTTTCAGAAACTTTAAGATAGTTATGAGAATTCTGGAAAATACCTTTACTAATGTGAATATTGTGTTAAAATGTTTAATGTTTAAACTGCTAGAGGAGGTTTTTATGAGATACGTTATGCAAAATTGCATATTTGAATGGACTTTTGAGTCTGAGAAATTTTACAAAGATCCATTTAATGATGTGGATGTCTCTGTAATCTTTAGTGAACCCGATGGTAGTAAAAAGGCTATTCCAGCCTTTTGGGCAGGGGGAAATACTTGGAGAGTTCGTTATTCAAGCAGTAAAATAGGAAGACATAAATTCCAAGTAATCTGCTCAGATCCTTCTAACATAAGTCTTAATGGTCAGCAGGGAGAATTAGAGGTTATTCCTTATGAAGGGGATAATCCATTATTCAGACACGGACCTATCAAAGTAAGTGAAAATAAAAGGCATCTAGAACATACAGATGGAACTCCCTTCTTTTGGCTAGGTGATACCTGGTGGATGGGATTATCTAAGAGATTAAAATGGCCAGAGGAATTTCAGACCCTAACCCAGGATAGGGTAGAGAAAGGTTTCTCTGTTATTCAGATTGTAGCAGGTCTCTATCCTGATATGCCTGTTTTCGACCACAGAGGGGCAAATGAAGCAGGTTTTCCTTGGGAGAATGATTTTTCTAAGATAAATCCAAGTTATTTTGATATGGCAGATTTAAGAATATCTTGGCTTATAAGGTCAGGACTTGTTCCCTGCATTGTAGGGTGTTGGGGATACTACCTTCCCCTATTGGGGATAGATAAGATAAAGAAACACTGGAGATATCTAGTGGCAAGATATTCTGCCTATCCGGTAGTGTGGTGCCTAGCAGGGGAGTATGATATGCCTTATTATCTGTCAGAGGATAAAACTAAGGATAGAGACTTTCAGAGAGAAGGATGGATAGAGCTAGGAAGATATATAAGAGAAATAGACCCATTTCATAGACCGGTAACTATTCATCCTGGAACATTTACTAGGGATTTTACGCCTATCCTAGAGGTTATAGATTTTGACATGCTTCAGACAGGTCATAGTGATAATAGTATAGGGAATACAGTATTTAGAGTTAGGCAATCTTATAATGGAGAACCTAGAAAGCCAGTAGTCAACGGAGAGGTGTGTTATGAAGGAATAGGGGGGCAGTGTAAGGAGCAAATTCAGAGGCTTATGTTCTGGGGAACTATTTTAAATGGAGCATGTGGTTACACATATGGGGCTAATGGGGTTTGGCAGATCAATAGAAAGGATAAACCTTATGGACCCTCTCCTCATGGGATGAGCTGGGGAAATACCCCTTGGGAAGAAGCCTACAGATTTCCAGGATCAAGGCAATTGGGTATAGCAAAGAGATTATTGGAGAGATACCAGTGGTGGAATTTTGAGCCACATCCTGAATGGATAGAGGTAGAGGTATCAGAAGATAATAAAAAGAATCACTACTATCCTTACTGTGCAGGGATCCCTAAAGAGGTCCGTATTGTATATCTGCCATTATTCTATAACAATTTTAAAGTAAGAGATTTAGAAGATGGAGTTACTTATAAGGCATATCTCTTTAATCCAGTAGAAGGGGAAGAGATTGAGGTTGGTATAGTTAATCCTTCTCAGGAAAAGAAATGGCAGTTGCCTGAATTAGTAAAGGGTTCTGGGATGAGACTTCCTATATATCAAGACTGGATTCTAGTTTTAGAGGTGCAAAATGACAGATAGAGAAAGGTTTATAAATACTATGGAATTTAAATCGGTAGATAGAGTTCCAAATTATGAATTAGGAGTATGGGGGCAGACTATAGAAAGATGGCATAATGAGGGTCTTCCTAAGGATGTATGTTATTGGAATTGGTTTGAAGGGGAGCCATATTTTGGGATAGATAGAAGAGCCTTTATACCTGTTAATGCTGGAATGATTCCAAGATTTGATGAAGAGATCATAGAAGAAGATGAAAGATATGTTACCTTTAGAGATGCTGTAGGACGTATAAGAAAGGCCATGAAAGAGGGCACTGTCAGGGGAACTAGACCTTCTATGGACCAATATATAGATTTTCCTGTAAAAGATAGAAAGAGCTTTGAAGAGATCAAGAAACGTTATAATCCATATTCACCTATAAGATATCCTATGTGGTGGGATGAAATGGTAAGGCTATGGAAAGATAGGGATTATCCCCTCTGCCTATTTGTAAACGCCCAGATAGGTTTCTATTGGACGTTAAGGGAATGGGTTGGGACTGAGAACCTATCCTACATGTTCTATGACGATCCAAACCTTGTACATGAGATGTTAGATTTTATTGCCGATTTTATAATAGAATTAAGCACTAAGGCACTATCTAGTGTTCAGATTGACTATTTTAACTTTTCTGAGGATTTTGCTGGCAAGAGTGGTCCACTTATATCTCCAAAGATATATAAAGAATTCTTTGCCCCTAGGGTTAGAAGGGTTATAGAGCATTTTAGAAGATATGGAGTAAAGTATTTCTGGGTTGATAGTGATGGGAATTTTGAAGTCTTGATACCGCATATGATTGAAACCGGTATTAATTGCATCTGGCCATTAGAACAGGCAGCGGGGATGGATCCCATCAAGCTAAGAGAAAAATATGGTAAGGATTTAATTTTATGTGGTGGTATAGACAAAAGGGCCCTTACTAAAGGCAAAAAAGAGATAGAAGAAGAGGTCTACAGTAAGATACCACCACTTTTAGAAAGCGGAGGATATATACCGAATCTAGATCATACATTTCCTCCTGATATCCCTTATGAAAATTTTCTTTACTATATGGAATTAAAGAGAAAGCTCATAGAATCGGGATAATTAGAGTTTAAGTTCTTTCTTCCTTCTTTTCTCTTCATACATCTTCTTATCCGCTTCTTCTAAAAGAGATCTTAAGGATAAGGGATTATCTGGGTCATACACTGCCACTCCCATACTTATAGAAAGATTATACGGCAAATGCCTTTTTTTATCTTTAGCTTCAAGTCTTTCTCTTATCCTTCTCAACAATGCGGAAGAATTACTCTCTCCTGTCTCCAGCCCTAAAAGGACAAACTCATCACCACCTATACGGGCTAATATATCGGACTTCCTAGATATCTTTTTAAGGATAGAAGCGATCTCTATAAGGGCTCTATCGCCCTCACTGTGCCCTAAGTTATCATTAATCCATTTTAGGTTATCTACATCTATGTATAGTAAAATAGCCTTACGCTTCAACCTTTCACTAAGTTTTAGATACTGTTCTCCAAATAATAAAAAACCTCTTCTATTATAGAGCTTGGTCAGATCATCGGTGAGTGCCAATTTCCTAAGAGACCTCTCTATCTTTTTCCTTTCTCTATTAGCTTCTAGTAAACCAAATATCTCCTCTAGCCTTCTAGCAAATATCCTAAAAAGGCGTCTTTTACGTTCATCAATATTATTCATCTCTATGTATAAAACCCCGTACTCTCCGTTTTCTCCTAAAGAGAAAACCTCTTTATTAGGAGTATCTTTAGACATACTTTTCAAGACATCTCTAACACGATTAAAACCCCAGGAAGCTAATAGCTTATAATTATCTCCTATCTTTCTTATAAAAGCAGAACGTCTAACTCCAAAAAGTCTAACAGACTTCTCTATAGAACTTTCTATAAGATCTTCCTCTGAAACTAAAGAGGATAGAGAAGCTATTTCATGAAGTATAGATAGCTCAGCCTCTAAGATATCAAGATCTGACTTTTCTATTTCATCCCCTATCGGATGGTCTGTTTTTTCTCTTCCAGAAACCACTAAAACTGTACTCTTATTATGAAACATTGGGGAATCTCCATAACAGCAAAGCTCTCCCATAGTAAGCATACCAGTAATAGGTATATCAAATCTTATAGAGTCTTTTATAGCCTTTAATTCTAATACAAATCTATCTTCCATAAGAGATCTCCTACTTATACAGTCAAAAACCAAGACAAAACTTGGGTCAGTGATACCTCTTAATGCCTTCTCAGTTATAACACTAGTGCTTTTAATAAGCCTATCTACCTTTCCATCCATAACATATCCTACAGCACCCTCTGGAATCTCTACCGGAAATACTATTGCTTTTTTATCTATATCTATAGGGTCTCGTATTATATAATCTCCAGAAAGGTTTGGAAATCCCAAAGGATGAAAAACCATCTGAGTTAGAAGGTCCATATTGGGTACCAAATTAAACCTTCTAGTATAGGCATCGACAGCAGGAATTCCATCAATCTCTACTATCTTGTTCTTAGAGGTCTTATTTATTATTAATGGATCTTTAATACTCTCAAATCCATGTCCAACTGCAGTAGAAAATTCCATACCGCTAATGACTGCTAATGCCAGGGGACCAGTATTGACACCTTTTTCAGTAAAGGTATAGGTAAAAGAAGCCTTTGGATTGCGAACACAACCTCCACCAACATATCCAAATTTTGGTCCCATAGTATTATATAAGCTGTAAAGTATCTTAGGAACATCTGCAAGCTCCGGAGCAAAAAATATTATAACCATTCCTCCATAAGGGTTATCCTTTGAGAAAAGTTTCCCAACTTTTCTCCCCATCTCAGTATAATCACTACCTTTAAGAACTTTATCCTGAGAAAACGTTACTGCATTTATATATTCTCCGCTAAGAGTAATGATACTAATCCCTCTTGAAATCAATCTGTCATAAACAATAATAAAACTGCTGGTTCCCCCTATCAATTTTGAATCTTTAGTATTCTCTTTTATACTTCTAAAAATTTCATAAGGATCATAATTGAAAGTGCTAAAAAGGATAATTACAGACGGCTCACCAGAGACAGAAACAGCATCTTTTAGCGCCTGTAACCCAGCACTATATGAGTCTTCTAAAGTGCTAAAACCAAAACCAACCCTCATGAAAAGATTATAACATAAAAGAATGAATGTTTCATAATGTTTCACCTAATATATATGGGCAGGGGGCAATCTTTGCCTTCTCTGGGATTGATGGAGGAATTAGTTATAAAAATAATTCTGTGGGATCCTTATTAGATGATACTTCTAGAGGTTTCCATTATTCTATCAGAAGCTTCCAGGGGCTGAATCTGATCACGGATTAAGTTCCCTTTCTATCTATATCTGAGATTTATATATTCTATCAACTAGTTCCATTGTTTTATAGGCATCATAAAAATTGGTAATGGGTAAACTTCTTTCTTTAATACAATCTATGAAGTGTCTGTTCTCCTGATAAAATCCTGCTATCTTATAAAGAGCATCCGAGCCTACATACTCTTTAGCACTAAGTATTTCAGGATTTTCACTGTTATCTTTAAATATCTTTGCTTCTACCTCAGGGTCTACAAATGCGGATATACCTATAGAGTGCATCTCCACAGAAAAGATCCTTTTACCAGCTTTCCAGTTTGTATTTAGATATCCCACTGATCCATTTTCAAACTTTATTAAGGCGTTAAATGAATTATCAAATGTAGAGTCTATAGCCCTTATATCAGAGACAACCTTTTTAGGCTCGCCACAGAGAAATCTAAGGATATCTACTGAGTGTATGGCATCACAGGTCAGTATATCGATAGCTCCTTCATAGTATGGTCCTCCACTGTAATTTTTTACAAATGTAGCAATAGCTTGTGTTATTCCTCCTCTAGCATCTATCTCTCTTTTGCAAGATGTAATTAAAGGGGCAAATCTTCTCTGAAATCCCACCATAGTAAGGCAACCATTTTTCTCTGCGGTTAGCGCCATCTGACGAGTTTGCTCTTTAGTGACACCTGGTGGTTTCTCTATAAATACATGAAGTTTTTGTTTAAGGCAATGTATAACTATATCAAATAGATGATGAGGAGGCATAAGGATGTAAACTGCTTCTGGGTTAGTCTTTTCTATCATTTCCTTGTAATCTTTAAAAGTATTCTTTATATGAAACCTTTCTGCTGTTTTCATTAGTTTTTCTTCAATTAGGTCACAAAGTCCAACTATTTCTACATCTTTAAACTCTACTAAAGATGGATAATGTACCGCATTAGCCATACTACCTGCTCCTATCAAGGCAACCTTTACTTTTTCCATATCTCTTATCCCCTTTCAAGTTAAAATCAAAGATTATATATTCTTTGAGAAAAAATCAAGAATATAAGCGAAACACTCTGCTGGATGTGTCTCCATAGGACAGTGATGAGCGCCAGGGATGACAAAGTAAGAAGATTCTGGAAATTTTTTGAGGAAATAATTGGTGTCATCTCTTGTCCAGGAGTCATTCTCTCCAAGAATCACTAAAAAAGGTGGGTGAGGTTTTCCCTCAAATGCAGAAAGATCGACACCAGATGCTGTTAAGGAAAACTCAAGGAGTGCTGTAGAGGTTCCTTTTTCCTGTAAAGGCCTTAAGTATCCTAAAAACTCTTCTTCTGTTGGCATTCTTCCATATGCAGAGGCTAAGGACCGCCTCACATTAAATGGGGAAAGAAATATCCAACGTATTATCTTATCAAATATCCTCTTTACAAAAGATGATGTTAAAATGGAACTAAGGCTCTGAATCCCTTCCTTTCCAAAAGCTGGAGCGATAAGAACTGTACCGGCAACTTTTTCTCTATGTTCCATACTCATTAGGAAAACAGCTCCGCTACCCATAGAGTGTCCTACAAGAAACCAGGGGATATCCTTGGGAACATATCCTTCTTCCTCAAGGGTAATAATTAGCTTCCAGAGGTATTCAGCCTGTTTTTCCCTTGAGCCTATACCTCTTCTGATACTATAACCAAACGCTGGAAGATCGACAAGAACAAGAAACCATCCCTGATTAAGAAGGTACCCTGGAGCATAACGCCAGGAAAAGGTTGAGCCTCCAAGACCATGAACAAAAAGTACCTTCCCACGAGGATTGATAGAAGGTTCAAAAAGACGCACATGGAACGTCAAATCTTCCACTTCAAAGAAGTGACTCTCTAAAAAAGGAAGTGTTCCTCCAAACGCTTTAAAAACCCAAATAAAACAAAAAGGGATAAACACAAAAAGAATATAAAAGATATTTCTTATCATAACTACCATCTCTTTCTTATCAATAAAAGTATCTGTGTAAATATTATCAAAACAGGTAGTTCAATACCAGGTCCAATTACAACCGTCAAAGCAACTAGAGGATTGGCTGGAAAGGCTGAAACAGCAATGGCTACCGAAGCTTCGGAGTTTCTTGCAGTAGTAGTAAAAGACAATAATGCAGTATCTCCGTAAGGTAGGTGGAATATCCTTCCCAATATAATGCTCAGTGCAAATATAGAAAAGAAGTATACTATTCCAGGTAGTATCATAGCTATAATAACTGATGGATTTTTGATAAGAAGTTCTCCTTGAGAAGCAAACATTGCAATTATAACTGCAATTAGAGCAAAAAATTTAAGTTTTGACAAAAATGGCTTAAAGGATCTCTCAAAATAAGTCTCTCTTTTGGATTTAATAAAAAGACTTCTAGTAAGCCATCCTAGAAGAAGAGGTAAAACCAAAAATATTCCAATACTCTTTAGAATCTGAAAAATATCAACTGAGATAATCTTACCAGCTAAGAAACGAAGGTATATTGGCATTAGAGCAATCTGTAGGATAACATTCCAAGCTAAAAGAGTTATACCTAAAGGAACATTGCCTCCAGCAAGGTCTGTAAAGATGAGATACCAGCCAATACATGGAGTAATAAGGTATAAAATCAGTCCTACCCAGATGTCTGGATAAGACCTTACAAAAAGATAACCTAAAAGCCAAGCATAGAGGGGAACTATCAAGAAGTTTATTATTAATGCAATGAGGGTAGTTTTGAGGTTTCTAAAGGCTAAAAGAATCTCTTTGATTTCTATGCCCGTTAAAATGCTGTAAATGACCAAAAATATTCCAAAGGAAATTACCCATCCAATAGATACTGCAAAATATGGGAAGTATCTTGCAATAGATAAACCAATGATAATTGAGAAGATAAGAACTAATGGTTGAATCTTATCTAATAAGGTTAAACCTTTCTCTTCCTCCATTCTACTTTCCTCCTAAGGCGTTAGTTGATTATTAATTATATCATAATACTAAGAAATATATAGTTACTATCCTATAGATGACGTAAGAGAAGAGCTAAAGAAGGCTTGAAAAGAATAAAACTTCTATATCAATTATATCAAAGAATACAAATAGCGCTAATAAATAACATTAAATTACAGGTCCCTTTTGCCCACAGCCTTAGGTTCAAGTTGTGCATCTATGCCTAATTTAAACCATTTAGAAGTTTCTAAGTATTCCTACCTATCATTTTATCCATGCCTAATATATGTTTATCGATCCAGCTAACTACGAAGTCTAGAAGTTCCAGTATAAACTTATCCTGTTCCTTATCTATTTTATCCAAGTCTATACTGTTTATTTTTTCTATGAAATCGTTATGTTCTACTTTGTGAGATAGAAACCTTTTGTAACCTATGCTCTGCATGTATTCTTCTTCTGAATTAAAATGATAGACAGTATAATCCTTAAGTTCATTCAAAATAGCCACAATCCTGTCATATTTATCAACACTCAATTTATCACTCATAACCTCATAAGCATGACCTGCAATTTCAAAAAGCTTACGGTGCTGTTTATCAATATGTTCTACACCAATAGCATATTCTTCTTTCCACTTTATCATAATAATTAATTATATAACAAATTAAATATTATTCAACTCCCCAGCACGGGAAAGATGATCGGACAATTTACATGCAGGATATTTTTTGTTATAATATCTTCTAGATTTAGAGAAGAGGTGGTAGACTAATGAAGATTACAGATGTAAGAATTAGAAAAGTGAATTCCCAAGAGGGGAAAGTAAGGGCGTTTGCGTCTATAACCTTTGATAATGCCTTTGTAGTTCATGGGCTAAAAGTTATAGACGGAAAGAATGGATACTTTGTTGCTATGCCAAGAAGGGATGTGGGTAATGGAGAGTTCAAGGATGTAGCTCATCCAATTAATAATCAGATGAGAGAAAGTATCCAGAACGCCGTTCTAGAAGCCTTCAATAAGGCTCAATAGAAAATAGTTGGGGCGTGGCCAAGCGGTAAGGCATGGGACTTTGGATCCCAGATTCGTAGGTTCGAATCCTACCGCCCCAGCCAATATTATTCTCTTAATAAGGAGGTTAAAGTGATTGCTGGGGTAATCCTTGCTGGTGGTAAAGGGGTGAGGATGAATTCTTCTTTTCCTAAGCTTTTTCACAATCTATTAGGTAAGCCTATTATAAAGTATGTCTTGGATAACATCTTAAGGTTAAATCTAGACAAAAATATTCTTGTTATCCCGCCTCAAGAGGAAGGTAGATTCAAGGAGATAGGAAAAGATAACTTTGTTTATGTATTTCAAGAGGATCCTCTTGGGACAGGAGATGCATTGAGAAGGGCTATGCCAGAGCTAGATGGATTTGACACTGTTCTTGTAGTAAACGGAGACGCCCCACTAATTACAGACAAAATCTTTAAAGGTCTCTTAGATTCTTTCAAAAATGGTATATCTGGAGTTGTACTTTCTACAATTTTAGAGGATCCAATGCACTACGGAAGGATTGTAAAAGACAAAGAGGAAAACGTTATAAAGATAGTGGAAGCAAAAGATGCAACTCCTGAAGAAAAATTAATAAAAGAGGTAAATACTGGTGCATACTGTTTCTCGATAGAAGATCTAAAGTTAGCAATAGATAAACTAGATAATAATAATGCCCAGCGAGAATACTATGTAACACAGCTAGTTGAGATACTGAATAGTATGGGGAAAAGGGTCATATCCTATCAGACCGATCTAGGCTCTTTTGCTCTTGGAATAAACTCTAGGTTAGATTTAGCTTTGGCAACAAAAAGACTATTAGAAGAGAAGATGGAAGAGCTTATGGATGAAGGAGTTACTATTGTCTCTCCTGAAAATACATACATAGAGCCTGATGTAAAAATAGGAAGAGATACAGTGATAGAGCCTTTCTCTGTATTAAAAGGTAATACTGTGATAGGAGAAAGATGTACCATTGGTCCATCAACATATCTATCAAATACAAGTATAGGAGACGACTGCGAGATCTTTTACTCAGTAATAAAGAACTCTAAAATAGACTCTAACGTAAGGGTAGGACCTTTTGCCCACATAAGGGACGAAGCACACATAAAGAGTTATTCTGCCATAGGGGACTTTGTTGAGGTAAAAAAGAGTACAATAGGAAGCTATACAAAGGCACTGCATCTCTCATATCTAGGTGATGCAGAGATAGGGGAGAGGGTAAATATTGGTGCTGGTACCATAACTTGCAACTATGATGGAAAGACTAAACATAAGACTATTGTAGAAGATGAGGCATTTATTGGCTCCCATACCTGTTTAAGAGCACCTATTAGAGTAGGTAAAGGAGCTATTACTGGGGCAGGAGCTGTAGTATTAAAAGATGTTGCTCCGGGAACCACTGTGGTAGGAGTTCCTGCTCATCCTATAGAGAGAAAGCCAAAGGAGGAAGGAGGAAAAGGTGAGTAATAACATAAAGATCTTTGCTGGTAACTCTAATATGCCCCTTGCAGAAGAGATAGCTAGTTATCTAGGGATCACTCTTGGACAGGGATATGCAACTACCTTTAGTAATGGAGAGACAAGAGTAAACATAGAGGAGACGGTAAGAGGCTGTGATGTATATATAGTTCAGTCTCTCAGTAATCCGGTGGACCATTATATAATGGAACTCCTTATCATGATGGATGCGATGAAAAGGGCATCTGCCGGAAGAATCACAGCGGTTATACCTTACTTTGCCTATGCTAGACAGGATAGAAAGACTAGACCAAGGGAACCAATTTCAGCAAAACTCCTGGCAAACCTTATAACAGTTGCAGGAGCTAATAGGGTTATTACTATGGACCTTCATGCCGGACAGATCCAGGGATTTTTTGATATACCTGTAGATCCTCTGCAGGCAAGCCCAATACTAGCGGAGTACATAAAGAATAATCTAAATCTAGATGATTCAGTGGTAGTTTCTCCAGATGTAGGAGGTGTGGCAAGAGCCAGGGCATTTGCCTCTAGATTACACCTTCCTATAGCAATCATTGATAAGAGAAGACCTGCGCCAAATGAGTCAGAGGTTATGTATATAGTGGGAGATGTAAAAGGGAAGACATGTATTGTAATAGACGATATGATAGATACAGGAGGAACACTTGTAAAGGGCGCAGATGCATTACTAGAAGAAGGAGCTACAGAAGTATATGCCTGTGCTACGCATCCAGTCTTCTCTGGAAATGCCATTGAGAATATAAAAAAGAGTCATATAAAAAAGGTAATAGTAACTAATACGATACTGTTGGATAAAGAACATCTTTGTGATAAAATAGAAGTGCTCTCAGTAGCAAAATTATTTGCTGAGGCTATAGATAGAATTCACAATAACAGATCAGTAAGCGAACTATTTGTATAGGAGGAGATAGATAGATGGAACAGGTAGAACTTAACGCATTTGTAAGGGACGTAAAAGGTAAAAAGGTAAAAAGATTAAGAGCTGAAGGATATATTCCTGGCATACTATATGGTAAGCACCTAGAGGAACCGGTCTGTCTTGTAGTGCCAGAGAAGGAATTAGTTAAGATCTTGACCTCCACCGAAGGAGGTAGAGGGATACTATTTACATTAAACATACAGAATGGAGAAGTAAGAAAAGAGTATGCAATACTACAAGATGTGCAGTTTCATCCAACAAAGCTAAATGTTATCCATGTAGATTGGCATGGGATAAGTCTAGAGGAAGAGATTGAAGCCACCATACCTATCTTACTCAAAGGAGAAGCAGTTGGGACAAAGGTAGGCGGAATCCTAGAGACAGTTTTAGACGAGGTAGACGTAAGGTGCTTACCAATGAATCTACCACCACATATAGAGGTAGATATAAGTAACCTGAATATTGGAGATAGTATCCATGTTAGAGACCTTGTAGTGCCAGAAGGTGTTACAATTGTAACACCAGGAGAAGAAGTCATTGTAACAGTGGTTACACCAGAAGCTGAGGAAGCGCCAGCTGAAGAGGCACAGGCCCAAGAAGAGACTCAAGAGTAATATAAATTTAAAAAGGGTGATGGGGGAAGTACACCTATCACCCTTTATTTGTGATATATGATAAGACTTATAGTTGGTTTAGGGAATCCAGGCTTAAGGTTTGCTAATACTAGGCATAATGTTGGTTTTATATTTGTTGATTCAGCGATTTCAAAATGGGGAGAGTGGATAGAGGAAACAGGGAAAGGTATCTTAGGAAAGATATCAATAGATAGTAATAACGTTCTTATCCTAAAGCCATTCACATATATGAATAGAAGTGGTGAGGCAATTCCACCAATAGTTGAAAGATTCTCTATTCTGCCACAGGAGATCCTTGTAGTATATGATGACCTCTGGATTCCACTTGGAAGTGTTAGGCTAAGGATAAAGGGTTCAAGTGGTGGACACAATGGAATGCAATCTGTAATAGATGCACTAAATACGGAAGATATACCTAGATTGAGGATAGGTATAGGTCCTCTACCAGAAGGGGCAAGCAGTGTAGATTTTGTCCTTTCAGAATTCTCAGAGGAAGAACTAAGAATCTTGGATGAAACTATAGAATCAGCTATTGAAGGATTACCATTGATAATAACTGATATAGAAAAGGCTATGAGTAGGTATAATAAAAGAATAAAAGGATGAATCCTATACTATCTTTCCTCTCAAAAGAGGATGTTTTCTCTAAGTTAGCTGAGGAGGTAAAAAGATCTACCTCTTCGTATGTAGGAGTAAGTTCTTTTTCTCTTGTTCCAATCCTAACAGGGTATCTCTCGATAAACCTTAAGGTCCCTATCGTCTTAGTTATAGATGAAGAGGAATACGTTATCAGGGTAGAAAATGATATAAAAACAATATTTGATATAGATACAACATATCTTCCCTATGACCCTACAGATAGAGAGAGTAATTGGAGGAGGACTAGTTTAGCTGGAGGATTTGTTAGGGGAGAATTCTCTATCTTAGTAGGAACATCAGAAGGTATAAAGAACTTTCCCGCTGTAGGGATTTCTCTAATAATTACAAGAGAGAATAAGTGGGACTACATAATAAATAGGCTTGTAGAATTTGGATATAAGAGAGTCTTTATGGTAGAAAGACGAGGAGAATTCTCTATAAGGGGTGGGATAGTAGACATATATCCTGTAAATCTAAACCATCCAATAAGGCTAGACTTCTTTGGCGATGAGATAACTAGCATCAAAAAGTTCAACACCTTAACCCAGAGGTCCATTGGAGAGATGGAACCTCCTATAAGTATTGTCCCTATCAATCCCACAGAGGTAAAAACAAGAGTTGAAGAGGTCGTTCCTCCAGAGACACTATTCATAACATATTCTTCTAGCTTCGATACACCTGGTAAGATCCTTAGGATAGGTAAGGGGGATGATATAAAAGGAGAAAAGCCTCCATCCTTCTTTGGAGATATAAAAAGAATAGAGGAATACATAAGTTCAGCGATAAACGATGGCTATAGTATATACCTATACACTGTGCAGGCAAAAAGACTACAGTCTATTCTGAAAAGATGGAGGGAAATAAACTTCTATAAAAAGAAACTATCAGGTGGAGCTATAATTCACTCCCCCAAGATAGTAATCTTATCAGACAAAGAACTGTTTAACTTTGAGTTTTTACCTGTATTTGCATCTCCTATAGAGGGAAGAAGAGAGCTTCCATTTGAGATAGGGGACTATGTTGTTCATCCTTACCATGGGATTGGCAAGTTTGCTGGGCTTGAGGTTCAATTTATAGAAAAGACACCTAGGGAATTCATAGTGCTTGAATTTGCCGAAAAGGATAGGCTTTTAGTCCCTGTGGAACAGGCAGGAAGACTCGATAAATATAAAAGTTTTGACGATACTCCACCCCCTATATATAGATTGAAGAGCCCAGAATGGGCAAGGATAAAGAATAGGGTAGAAAACGATGTAAAGGAGGTAGCAAGGGCTCTTATAGATATAAATGCAAAAAGGGAAGTTATGCCAGGTGTATCCTTTAAACCATACCCAGAGATGGAAAAACTCTTAGAGGAAAGCTTCCCCTACGAGGAAACACCTGATCAGAAAGAGATCATAGAAAGGGTCAAAAAAAGTATGGAAAGGCCTAGGCCTATGGACTTTCTGGTATGTGGAGATCCTGGATATGGTAAAACAGAAGTAGCTATAAGGGCAGCGTTTAGGGCAGTTCTAAATGGCAAACAGGTAGCATTTCTTGTCCCAACTACCATATTAGCCCATCAGCACTACGAGACATTTAGGGAGAGATTCTCTGTATTTCCAGTAAGCATCGGTATGCTATCAAGATTTACACCAGCAAGTGAGATAAAGAGGATAAAAAAGGGGCTAAGGGATGGAAGCATTGATATAGTTATAGGAACCCACAAGATACTTGGTAAAGATATAGAGTTTAAAGACCTAGGGCTTTTGATAATAGATGAGGAGCATAAATTTGGTGTAGAGCAGAAGGAAAGACTAAAAGAGCTATTCCCCCTTGTTGATGTCCTTACACTCTCAGCTACCCCTATCCCAAGGACATTATCTATGTCATTGTATGGCTTGAAAGAGATTGGTATAATAGAAACCCCTCCTGAAGGTAGGATCCCAATAACAACTTATGTTGGAGAGTATGATGAAAGGATTGTAAGATCTGCAGTAGAAAGGGAGCTTGCTAGAGATGGGCAGATATTCTATATACATCCAAGGATAAGTGGAGTAAGGGAACTGGAATTTAAACTAAAGAATATGTTTCCCAATTTAAGCATAGACATACTCTATGGAACTATGGACGAAGAGGAAGTAGAGGAAAAGTTTTGGAGATTCTATAAGGGAGAAACCAAGCTACTTATATCAACTGCAATAGTTGAAAGTGGAATAGATATACCAAATGCTAATACATTAATCATAGAAGAAGGGGAAAGGTTTGGACTTGCCCAACTATACCAGATTAGAGGAAGGATAGGAAGATCTGGACGAATGGCTTATGCGTATATATTTCACAGTAAACAGCTTACCCCCGAAGGAGAGGAAAGGTTAAGAACTATATATGAAAATAGCTTCTTGGGTTCGGGATTCAATATAGCTATGAAAGATTTAGAAATAAGAGGATTGGGCAATCTTTTGGGAAAAGAACAGCACGGGCATATAGTTGCAGTAGGGTTTGATATGTACCTAAAGATGTTAGAGGATGCAGTAAGGGAGCTTAGAGGGGAACCTACAAAGTGGAAGGTAGAACCAACAGTAATAGAGATATCTATACCAGCCATTATTCCAGATTCCTACATATCGCCCCCATATAAGCTTGAGATATATAGACGATTATCTCTTGCAGATTCTCCGAAGGATATAGATGAGATAAAGGAGGAATTGATAGATAGATTTGGAAAGATTCCAAAAGAGGTAGAAAACCTCTTAAATATAACTACAGTGAGGATATTATCAGAAAAGAGGGATATAAAGAAATTATCCATCACTGATGATAAGATATTAATAGTACTTAGAGATACTAATGGTAATTGGTCATCTATCAGGAAGTTAGAGAGGTTTGGGCAATTAAAAAAGATTAATAGTGAGACCTGGATTATAAGATGGTGGGAAGAGAAGAATAAAAAACTAATAAAGATAAAGGAGGCACTTAGCCTTGAATAAAAAGGCTCTAGAAGATAAATTAAAAGAGTTACTTGAAATAGGGAAAATCCTTAGGGAGAAATGCCCTTGGGATGCAGAGCAGGACTTCGATTCCCTCAAATATACCTTAAGGGAAGAAGCTTATGAGGTTATAGATGCAATAGAAGAGGAAGACTATATACATCTAAAGGAGGAGCTAGGAGATCTTTTATTTAACATCTTCTTTATGTCTATCATAGCTAGCGAGAAAGGTCTTTTTGACCTTGGAGATATAGTAGATAGAATAATAGAGAAACTTATAAATAGACATCCCCATGTATTTGGTGAGGTAAAGATAAAAAGTTCAGAAGAGGCATTAACCAATTGGGAGAGAATAAAAAGGGGAGAGAATAAGAGACTTATGGACGTACCTATGAGTTTACCATCCCTTGTCTTGGCTAATAAAGTCCAGGAGAAAGCAAGAAGAATAGGATTTGACTGGGAAGATTATAAGGGTCCCAGGGAGAAAATAGAAGAAGAATTAAAAGAGCTAGATAGGGCGATAGAGACCGGAGGGAATATCAAAGAAGAGATAGGAGATATTCTATTTTCAGTTGTAAATACCGCTAGGCTTCTAGGTATAGATTCGGAGTCTGCACTCAGGGATACGATAAGAAAATTTATAAACAGATTTAATCAGATGGAAGACTTGGCTAAAGAGAGAAATATCTCATTAGAAGATCTAACATTAAGTGAGATGGATAAACTTTGGGAAGAGATAAAAAGGGGTGAATAAAAATTTTAGACATAGCGATAATTGGCGGAATAGTAATAGACGGAACAGGGAAAAGCAGATACACATGTGATATAGGGATAAAGGGAGATAGGATTGTAAAGATAGGCAAAGTGGAGGAATCCGCTATAGTAAATATACAAGCTAACAGCTTAGTGGTAGCCCCAGGTTTTATAGATATACACTCCCACTCTGATCTATCAATAAAGGATTTTCCAGAGATGGAAAATATAATTAGACAGGGAGTAACAACCCAGGTTGTGGGCAATTGTGGAATAAATATAGGGATGATGGAAGAAGGGCTTGGCAAATTCATAAATGGTATAGAAAAGAGAGGTATTGGTACAAACCTTATATTTCTAGCAGGGCAAGGAGTGATAAGAAGTAAGATAATGGGAGATGAAAAGAGAAAACCAACAGAAGAAGAACTTAATAAGATGAAAAATCTCTTAGAATCTGTGATGGACGAAGGGGCAAAAGGACTTTCTACTGGGCTAGAGTACGAACCAGGGATATACTCTTCCACTGAAGAGATCATAGAATTAGCGAAGGTTGCAGGTAAAAAGGGAGGTATATATGCTACACATCTTAGAAACGAAGGGGATTATTTAGAATCGGCAGTAAAAGAGGCTATAATGATAGGGAAAATAGCAGAAATATCAGTCCAGATCTCCCATTTAAAGGTAGAGAGGAAGAGAAACTGGGGAAAATCAGAGAAAATCATCGAGATAATAGAGGATGCAAGAAAGGAAGGTATCGACGTGTCTTATGATTTATACCCCTATACTGCCTATATGACAAGATTAAACATAGCAATCATGCCATTTAGAGCTTCTCCCAATGAGCTATTAGACTCTAATAGATACAAGGATTTATTAAAAGAGTTAAAAAACTATCGTATAGACTGGGACCTAATACATATCTCTAGATATGATGTTGATACTCAAAAGAGTGGTAAAAGTATTTTAGAATTGGCAAGAGAGAGGAATATATCCCCAGAAGAATTTACTCTAGAACTATTAAAGAGGAATGAGCCGGTAAGGGTTATAAGTTTTCAGATGAGCGAAGAGGACATAAAGAGATTCTTAAGCTATAGATATTCATTTATAGGTTCTGACGGTTCTAGTTATAAGAAGAGAAACAGAGAGGATAGGACTCATCCACGTTCATTTGGAACATTCCCAAAGATCTTAGGAAGATATGTAAGAGAGCTCCAAATTTTATCACTAGAAGAAGCCATATCAAAGATGACATATCTTCCAGCCCAAAAATTGGGAATAAAAGATAGAGGAATAATAAAAGAAGGAGCTTATGCTGATATAACGATCTTTAATCCTGAAAAAGTCATTGATAAAGCAACCTACGATGATCCTTTCCAATATCCAGAAGGTATAGAATACGTAATTCTGAATGGTAATATCATTCTAGAGAGTGGGGAATACATAGATAAAAGAGCGGGTATTGTTATAAGATAAGTTTTAATCTAATCTTAAATAAGAATTAACCTAATCTTAATTCCCTGTTAAATATTATTTAAAGCTCTTCCTGTAGGATTTAATTAGGGGTGATGATTATGAAAAGAATAGGAAGCATAAAATCTTTACAGGAAGAGTACGGCGGTATAGGTTACCTAAAGACAATAAATCTTGGAGTTCAGCCGATAGAAGTAGATAAGATTGTTGGATCTGTTGGAAGACCGCAAGACCTAGATGGCAATTTTAGGTTTAAGTGGAGAAAACCCTCTGAGAGATATCTAAATATCAAGAGTAAGATGGAAAAAGGAGAGATCCTTCCGCCTATAGAGGTCTACAAGATAAGAGATGAGTACTATGTATTAGATGGGCATCATAGGGTTGCGGTAGCAAAGGAACTAAAACAAAAATTCATAGACGCAAATGTAATACGAGCTTATCCTTTAAGACCAAAGAGAGAGGATATAATCTACAGCTACAGAGAATCCTTTAAAGAGAAAACTGGCATAGATATAGAAATGACAGAGATAGCAGGGTATGAAAATTTTCTATCAGAGATAGAAGATTATGCTAGTAAAAATAAGATACCTTTTGAAGAGGCTGTAAAGTTATGGTATAGAGATTTTCTAGATTCCTGTGAATTGATAAAAAGGGAAAAACTCAATAAGATGTTCCCAGATAAGACACTAGGAGACCTCTATCTATACATCTCTACGCACAAGTGGTATAAGAGCGAAGAGCTCGGTAGAGATGTAGGATTCAGGGAGGCATTAAAGAGTTTTAAAGAATTTAATAAATCTAAAAATCACCCCAGATTAAAATTTCTTAAATTGTTACCAATAAGGGGCTAGTAAAATAATTCTTGCATAAAAAATTGCAATTTCGTAGTATTTATCTTAATAGGCAGGAAAAAGATACCTGCCTATTAAGAAGTTAGAAATTAAATATCTACATTCTCGTTCTTTTTTAGATACCTTTCTAACACTCCGTATACAAGGAGAAATAAAAGCATATTTATAGTTCCTTTGGTTATATTAAATGGCGTGACTGCTACCTTTACAAGACGCCATACCTCTGCCACCGGAAGGCCTGTATATATCGGTGTAAAAACAAGATTAGCCGGTATCATTATGATAGTTTTAGCAGCAACACCAGCTAAAAGTGCTGGGGCAAGGGAATCCTTCTTATAAATTAGAATAATTGATGGAACTACCACAAAACTTCCTGTGGCTATTGTATTCATAAGTATCCCTATTGGACCTCCAACCCCTTTGAAGATAAAATACAATATATTCTTTATAACAACAGAGAGAAACCCTATCCAAGGTCCGTATAGGATTCCAGACAATAACACCGCAACATCTCCTGGGTCGTAGAGTAAGAAATTAGCCTCTGGGATAAGAGGAATTTGAAATAGCATTAAGACAAAGCCAACTACAGATAGAAGTGCTCCTCCTACATACATTCTAGTACTCTTACCCATAATATCAGCCCTCCTTATAAAATCTTTAAGCCCCGAAAACCTTCGGGGCTTATTATTCCAATAAAAAACACCTTCTCCCATCCGGACTATACCGTCGGCACTGGAATTTCACCAGTTCAGCCTCTTAAGAGGCTCGCGGGCTTTACCGCCGGTAGGGAATTGAAGCCTTTTAAGCTTCTCACCCGTCCCCGAAGGCTTAAGGCCTCTATATTTATCTCTAGTAAAGATTATACTATAAGAAAAATGATATGTAAAGTTATTGTAGACGTCAAATACATTTGAGACTCCGGATAAAATTTTAACTTATAATCAATTGGAGATAAAGACGCTAAGCTTTTATGAGCCCTCTTAGTAGTGCCTACGCCTTAGGTCTGAAAGTTAAGATAACCCTCTAGCCATGAGGTTTTTAATTTTAGGGAGTCAAACTTTCCTATATACCCCTAGACACGTCAATTAATGCTATAATTCATACTCATCTTTTCTTTTAAAGAATTTCGACAGTCCGGAAGGATACGCCTCTTTCGATTCCATAACAAAATTCCTAAGTTGACTTATCCACTTTATAACATCTTCTTTTAGCTTGACATCTATACTACTATTGTATCTAAGAAGAGCATCCCATATCTCTTCTGAACTCATACCAACACCAGCATCTCTACATATAGCAAGAACCCTCTCTACAAAGCGGATATCTCTAAGATTAAGCTCTCTTTTTATCCTCTCAGGATACTGTTTGTAATAGTAATCATAAGAATAGGATCTCTTTCCCCACCTTAGAAATCTCATAGATATTAATCATACCTTCCATACCTTTCTACTGTCTCCCACATTGCTAAAAGATTTTCAGGTTTTACCCTACTATGTATAGAATTACTAGAAGCTAAGATATATCTACCCCCTGGCATTAGCCTCTTTAAAACACGTATTACCTCCTCTATTAAGTCCTCGACACTATAATCAGTTAATGGAGCCCCACAGTTTACTCCACCAATAACAGTCAAAGATTGATATCTATTCTTCACCGCTAGTATATCCATCCCTGCACTTATATCTAGTGGATGTAGCGCAGAGATTCCTGTAGAGACCATATCATCGAGTATGGCATTTATATTTCCACAGCAGTGTTTAAAACAAAAAGCTCCTCTAGCTCTAACCGCCTGAACCACCTTTTTTATACCTGGCAGGAAAAATTCTCTAAAGGACTTTGGAGACATCATAGGACCATTGCTACTTCCATAGTCATCACCAATGATTATAAAATCTGCTCCAAGCTCTATAGCCTTTTCTGCAATGGCAATGTTATGCCTCACAGATATATCTACAAGCCTGTGAACAAGCTCTGGGTTTTCTATCGTATCTATAAATAATTGCTCTGCCCCCCTAAGATAGAGTGGATAGTTAAGAGCATCGTGTAGGTGCATTCCAATGAATTTCTTACCCTTGAATCTTCTTATTATCTCCTTCAATTCTTCATATCTCTTCTCTTTGTAAGGATCAGGGGGCTCAAAATGATCAAGATCTTCAGGGGTCTTTATAGGACCTTCTAGAGGAATAGAAACCTCCTCTTCTGTATACTGTCTCTTAACTCCCCATTCGTTTATAACAATCCTATTTTTAGCATCTATAACCTTTTCCTCATAGAGCTTTGAGGGTGTATTTGTTAGGACAATATCTATGGGATATCTTTCACAGAAATCCAGATAATCTTCTCTACCTGTAATCTTTTTTATAACCTTTCTATCGATAAGAAGCTCAAAGATCGGAACCCTATCCGGAATTCTACCAGAAAGAACAGTTAAAACCCTTTCATAAGAATTCATCTATCCCTCCATTATTATAGTAACGGGACCATCGTTTACAAGCGATACCTCCATATGTTCACCAAAGACTCCTTCTTTTACTGTAAGTCCCTCTTCTTGCAAAAATTCATTAAATTTCTTCCAAAGCTCAATAGCAACATCTCTAGGGGCTGCCATCTCAAAGCCAGGTCTTCTTCCCCTAGATGTATCCGCATATAGTGTGAATTGAGAAACAGAAAGTACCTCACCTCCAACATCTTTAAGGCTCAGGTTCATCTTTCCATTTTCGTCCTCAAATATTCTCAAATGTGGGACCTTCTTGGCTATCTCTTTTACCTCTTTCTCTGTATCGTTCTTACTTATACCAACAAGTATAAGGAAACCTTTACCTATAGAAGAAACTGTTCTACCATCAACCTTTACATCTGCAGACTTTACACGCTGGATTACTACTCTCATCTGCTACGTATGCCTCCCAACAGAGATAACATCTTTTACACCCCTTATTGCCCTTAAAATAGCCTCACAGTGATGTATATTTTGAACATCTAGCACTATATAGACATTTACTCTGCCATTCTTTACTACCGCCCTTGCATCGTATACATTGCTACCAAGGTTAGATATCTCAGTCAACACATCCTTAAGTAAGCCAACCCTATCTCTTGCATAGACATCTATCCTCGCATTAAATTTATGTATATTGTCTGCACGCCAACGGACCTCTATCAGCTTCTCTTTAGGTAGATTTTTTATGTTTGTACATTCCTTCCTATGAACGGTAATCCCCCTTCCCTGAGATATATAACCTATGATTTCATCACCAGGTAATGGACTACAGCACCTTGCCAATCTTATGAGGAGATTATCCGCACCATCAACATATACACCCGTGTCCTCTTCCCTCTTAGGTAAACTTAAAACCTTCTCTCCTTTTGTACTTTTCTGCAATACTTGGGATATCTGTTGGGGAGTAATTTCACCATTTCCTACCGCAAGGAAGAGTTCCTCAGGGTCTTTTAACTCAAAGGCATCAAGTAGAGGAGCCCAATCAAGCTCTTTCATCTTGTCGGGAAGATCCCCCTGAATTCTCTTTAATTCTTTTTCCAGGATCTCTCTACCCCTTACTATATTTTCTTCCCTCTGTAATCTCTTAAAGTACTGCTTTATTCTATTTCTAGCAGAGTTAGTAGCTACAAAGGATAACCAGTCTAAACTAGGAGTAGCGGATTTAGATGTAAGAATCTCAACTATCTCTCCACTATTAAGTTTATAGTCTAATGGCACTATCCTACCATTTACTTTAGCTCCTACGCATCTATTACCAATTTCAGTATGTATACGGTAAGCAAAATCAACAGGAGTAGCCCCTTTAGGAAGAGATACCACGTCTCCTTTAGGTGTAAAGACAAAGACCTCATCCTCAAATAGGTCTACCTTTACCTGCTCTACAAACTCTTTGGCATCCTGCATATCTTTCTGCCATTCAAGCAATTGTCTAAGCCAAGAGAGCTTTATGTCAAAATCCTGGTCTGTTTTACCCTCTTTATACTTCCAATGGGCAGCTATACCATACTCTGCAATCCTATGCATCTCATATGTTCTTATCTGTATCTCTAATGGTTCACCTCTAGGACCTATAACAGTAGTATGGAGACTCTGATACATATTAGACTTTGGAACTGCTATATAGTCCTTAAATCTTCCAGGTATGGGCTTCCAAAGCGAATGTATAACCCCAAGAACAGCATAACAATCTTTAGTTGATTCTACTATAATCCTAATACCAAGTAAGTCATATATCTGGTCGAAAGTAAGATTATCCCTCTTCATCTTCATATAGATACTGTATAGATGTTTGGGCCTTCCCTGTATATCTGCCTTTATCCCTAGAGAGTCTAGATTAGACCTTATTATGGATATAGCCTCCTGTATGTGCTCTTCCCTCTCTTTTCTAGTCTTGGCAACAAGCCTAGATATCTCTCTATACTTCTCAGGCTCTAGATATTTAAAACTGAGATCCTCTAATTCCCACTTTATCCTCCACATCCCAAGCCTATGGGCAAGAGGGGCAAATATGTCTAAAGTTTCTTTAGAAATTATCTTCTGTTTATCTGGAGAAAGATAAGAAAGGGTCCTCATATTGTGAAGCCTATCGGCAAGCTTTATAAATATCACCCTAACATCCTTTGCCATCGCCAGGAACATCTTACGGAGATTCTCTGCCTGGCGTTCCTCTCCACTCAAACTGGTAAGCCTATTAAGCTTTGTTACACCATCAACTAAATTACTAATCTCCTGTCCAAATCTCTTCTCTATCTCCTCTATAGATACCCTAGTATCCTCAACTACATCGTGGAGAAATGCAGATGCTATAGTAACCGAATCAACACCCATACTAGAGAGGATCTTTGCTACCTCTAGTGGATGGACAAAAAAATCCTCCCCTGACTTGCGCTTCTGCCCATTGTGGGCAGAAAGTGCAAATTCATACGCAGATATTATGAGATTTTTACCATCTTCATCAAACTTCTCTAAAATTTCAAAAGGGAATAGACATCATAACCTTTCAGTTGCTCCCTCGCCTTAAATTCTGTAAGCTCAACAAGAAAGGCAAAGCCTACAACCTTGCCTCCCAATCTCTCTATTAGATTTTTACATGCTATAGCTGTTCCGCCGGTGGCAATAAGGTCATCAGCTATCAAGACCTTTTCTCCAGGCTTAATGGCATCTTTATGAATCTCCAATACGTTTGTACCATACTCTAAAGCATATTCCTCTCTAATGCTCTCATATGGAAGTTTTCCGGGCTTTCTTATAGGAACAAAACCTGCAGATAGCTCCATTGCTAGAGGGGCACCTATTATAAAACCTCTAGCTTCAACTGCAGACACCACATCGATACCAAGATCTCTAAAATTATCAGCCAACATCGATATTGCAGATCTAAATGCGATTCTATCCTTAAGAAGCGGTGTAATATCCCTAAAGAGTATTCCCTTTACAGGAAAGTCTGGTATATTTCTTATAAGTTTTGCAAGTTCAGTTATTTCCACTTTTCAATCCTCCTATTCCTATTATTTTTCCCATTCCTTTTATACTATAAACCAAGTCTATAAAATCATCCATAAGAATGCTTTCATCTAATTCAAAAATCTCAAATCTTTTCCCTTCATCTTCTATTATAATGCTTTTTGAATTACTTTGCATTTCTCTCCTAATAATCCTTACTCCTCTAGCAATAAAGACTGGTCTAGGATTTCCCATCCCAAATGGTTCGAGGAGAGATAACTGTTTCAAAAGCATTGGAGTTATCTCTTTAAGTGGTAACTCTGCATCTATCTCTATCAACTCTTCTCCTTCTACCTGGATACTACTATCAAGTATATTTTTGAGGTTATCTATATCTCTTTCTTTTATGGTTAACCCTAAGGCATAATGATGCCCTCCAAACTTTAGAAACATACCTTTAAACGGAAAGAGTATAGAGTAGATATCTACCTCTTCTGGGCTTCTAGCAGAGAACTTTATCACATCCCCCTCTTTTCTTCCAATAAAAGCTGGCCTATTGAACATATCAACAAGTCTAGAAGCTACTATACCAAGAACACCTGAATGCCAAGAATCAGAATATTCAAGTATAGTAGAACCAAGATCCTTTCCCTCTAATCTCCTGATAACCTCTTGTAGTATCTTATCTACCAATCCTCTCCTACTTTTATTCTTCTCCTCAAGTTGACTGGAAAGAGCTTTAGCTCTTGCCGGATCTGATGTTAATAAGAGTTCTATTGCAATATCTGCAGAACCAAGTCTACCAGCAGAGTTTAACCTTGGAACTAAGGTTAATGCTAAAAGCTCAGCACTCAATATACTGTCCTCTATGCCTGAACTCCGCATAAGAGACAAAAGACCTATCCTAGGGGAGAACTTTATTCTATCTATACCCCTCTTCACTATGATTCTATTTTCTTCGATTAAGGGAACTATATCCGCTATTGTACCTAAAGATACCAAGTCTAGGCTCTCTTCTAGATAAGACTCTTCATCTAATAAACCTTTTACTAATGCCCTGGCAAATTGCCAAGCAACCCCAACACCAGAGAGCTGTTTAAATGGATACAGGGAATCTTCTCTCTTTGGATCTAATATTGCTATTGCTGGAGGTAAAACTTCAGGAACATTATGATGATCAACTACAATAGTATCTATCCCAATAGAGCGTGCATATTCTATAGGAGTAGAGGAAGATACACCACAGTCTATAGTTATTATTAAAGAGACATTTTGCTTCTTTATCTTCTCTATAGCCTCAATATTTAAGCCATAGCCCTCGGTAAGTCTATTTGGTATATAATAGAATACATCAAAACCCAACCCTTTCATCGTATGGAACAGAACAGCAATAGAGGTAAGACCATCTACATCGTAATCACCATATAGACAAACCCTCTCCCTATTAATCAGAGCCCTCTTCACCCTAGATATTGCCATTTCAATATCTGGAAGTAAAAACGGATCTGATATACCTTCTATAAATGGAGATAAGAATCTTTTAGCTAAAAAGGAAGAGGTAATACCTCTCCCAACAAGAATCCTTGCTATCGGTGGAAGAACACCTAGACTGCTACTAAGGTCCTTCCAATCGAGCGGACAGTCTCTAAGTATAAAACGCATAGATTATGAATTAACCCTTTTCTTCGCCTTCAGCTTTCTCCTGAGTTTGAGAAGGGCTCTGAGACAGATAATAACTCTTTAATCTATTCTCTTTTTCAAACAATTCTCTCTCTAGGCTCTTAAATCTTCTTCTATTTGTCAAATCCTGGGGGATTCTAGCAATCACAGCTATAAGAAAACCTATCACAAATGCTATAAAAAGTGCTAATGCTAGACTTACCTCTTTGGTCCCCCAAAAATAGTTTAAGTTTATCGGATAGTTATTTATCTGGACAAACAAAGCTACAAAAAAGGCAACTATAAAGACTATAACTAAATACACGTACATCATTAATTATTTCACCTCCTTTTCCTCCTTGGTGAAGGAGTTTTTGGGGTAGATGAAGTTGGAGGATTTTCTGCAACCCTAGATACCCTTGAAACCTCAGCTGTTGGTTCTTCTTTAAGCTTCTCCTCCTCTTTTAACCACTCCTTCTTCCTAAGGAGGACTAACACTGGCGCAGCTATAAAGATAGACGAATAACCCCCAGCTGTCATTCCAACAGCAAGTCCAAAGGCAAAATCTCTTATAGCAGAGCCTCCCAAAAAGTATACAACTAGAACAGCAATCACAGTGGTAACAACAGTATTTATACTCCTTGTTAAGGTCTCTAACAAGCTTCTATTAACTAATTGTGGGAAGGTCTCTTTTGAATCTCTTGGTCTAAGTTTCAAGTTCTCCCTAATCCTATCAAAGATAACAACAGTATCATTGATAGAATATCCTACAATAGTAAGGAGTATAGCTATAAAAGGTGTATTTATCTCTTTTTGCGTAAGTATAAATGCCAAGATAACAACGCATATATCGTGTAAAAGGGCTATATCTGCTGCCAAAGCCATATCGGGTCTAAATCTTACGCTTATGTATATGACTTGGGCAATTAATCCCAAAATAGTTGCTATGATAGCAGCTCTTTTGAGTTCAGCACCTATTACAGGTCCTATAAATTCTTGCCTGACAAGATCTGCACCGCCAAACTTTTCAGTAAGTTTCTTAGTTATAGCATCTCTAGTTTCACTAGATAGTTCTTTTGCCCTAATAATGACACCATTATCTTCTACCTTCTGTATAAATGTCTTTTCAAGATTAAATTCGACAAGTAAGGGTCTTACCTCTCCTACATTGTCAAAAGATCTCCCCAATCTATACTCTATCAATGTTCCTCCAGTAAAGTCTAGACCCCAGTTAAGTCCTTTAGTAAAGAAGAGTAAAAATGTAGATAGAATCACTAAGATAGTGATACCTATCCAGAGAGAAGTGTGTTTTATAATGTCTATTTTAGATTTCTCAAAGTATCCCATAAGCTCCTCCTATATCCCAAACATCTTAGTGCTTTTAATAATTTTTAACTGACCGACAAGTTGGAAGAAGGTCTGTGTTACTACAATAGCTGTAAACAAACTAATAATGGTTCCTAATGCAAGCATCACTGCAAAACCTCTAACAGGTCCAGTCCCAAAATAGAAAAGGACAGCAGATGCTATTAGTGTAGTTATTTGCGAGTCTAAAATCGGCGCATAGGATCTCTTAAAGCCTGTTTCGATACTTGCCATTAAAGACTTCCCCTTTCTAAGCTCTTCCTTTACCCTTTCAAATATGATTACATTTCCATCTACAGCCATACCAACAGACATTATAAGAGCTGCAATACCTGGTAATGTAAGGGTAGCCCTAAGAGCAGAAATCAAACCTATTAAAAGGGCAACGTATACAATAAGCGCTATAGCTGCTATAGTGCCAGGGAATCTATAATATACAAGCATAAACAACATTACTAGAATTACCGCTATAATTGCAGCCCTTATACTAGCATTTATAGTATCTCTACCAAGGGTAGGGCCTACACGCTTCATCTCTATAAGCTCTAAGGGAACAGGTAAAGCACCTGCTCTAAGAAGTACCGCTAATTGGGTTGCAGAATCGAGAGTAAAGTTACCCTCTATCTGTCCCTTTCCATCTGGTATCTCCGAACGAATCACCGGACAGCTTATAACAACGCTATCTAGAGTTATTGCAAGATATTTCCCTATGTTGTTCTTAGTAAACTCGGCAAAGATCTTTGCCCCTTTCTGGTTGAATTCCACCTCAACTACTGGCCTACCATACTGATCATATCCAACCCTAGCATCCTTAAGGTCTGCACCGGTAAGTATAGTAGGAGCATCGGTCAACTTTGTACCTTCTTCGACAAACTTAGTTCCTGTATCTTTAAATTCCAAAAGAGCGGTCTTACCTATAAGTTCTATAGCAGATTGAGGGTCTTGTTGATAGCCTGGAAGTTCAACCACTAACCTCCTCTCCCCCTCTCTCTGGATTATCGGTTCTGTAATACCAAGTTGGTTCACCCTTGAATCTATAATTGCCTGGACTCTATTAAGAGTATCTCCAGTTACCTTTATCTCAGGGGTATCCTGAGCTTCAAATACTAAATGCACCCCACCTTGTAAATCTAATCCTAACTTTAGAGAATACCTCATAAATGTCCATACACTCAAACCTACTAACGCTATAATTATTATTACTTTAATTGGAAGTCCTATGCGCATATTACCCTCCTACTAGTAAAGAATTTTACTCAAGAACATAGCTGTTCTTTCCTCTTTTGGATTAGAAAAGATCTCTTTAGGAGCCCCTTCCTCTATAATACAGCCATCATCCATAAATATTATTCTAGATGCCACTTCTTTTGCAAAACCCATCTCATGAGTAACTATAGCCATTGTCATCCCATCATTTACCAGGGTCTTCATAACATCAAGGACCTCTTTTATCATCTCTGGATCTAACGCAGAGGTTGGTTCGTCAAAAAGCATTATATCTGGTTGCATTGCCAAAGCCCTTGCTATAGCAACTCTCTGCCTCTGACCACCAGATAACTGGCTTGGATAAGCATATAACTTATCCTCTAGTCCCATTCTTTCCAATAGAGACCTGGCAATCTGTTCAGCTTCTCTCCTAGATAAGCCCTTTACTTTCATAGGTGCAAGAATAACATTATCCATAACGTTTAGATGATTAAAGAGATTTATATGTTGAAAGACCATACCAATCCTCTCCCTGACCTTATCTATATCCCTTCCATCCATCCTTGTTATATCTACCCCTTCAAATATTACCCTGCCAGAAGTTGGTCTCTCAAGAAGATTTATACATCTTAAAAGAGTACTTTTCCCAGCACCACTAGGTCCTATAATCACAACAACCTCACCTTTATCAATATTGAGGTCTACCCCTCTAAGAACCTCTAACCTACCAAATCTTTTGTATATCTTTTCTAGTCTAATCACTTACACTCATTCTCCTCTCCGCATATCTAACAATTAGAGAAAGTGGTAAGGTGATTGCTAGATACAAAAGGGCAACAACAGTCAAGACCTCAAAACTTCTAAATGTCCTACTAGTAATTTCTCTTCCTACCCTCATAAGTTCTGCTATTGCTATGGTAGAGGCAAGAGAAGAGTCCTTCAACATAGCAATAAACTCATTTCCCAAAGGTGGGAGTATCCTTTTAAAGGCCTGAGGGAGAATTATATATCTCATAGCCTGAAGGTAAGATAAACCAAGAGACCTTGCCGCTTCCATTTGCCCCCTTTCTATAGATTGAATTCCTCCCCTAAATATCTCAGTAACATAGGCACCACTATTTATACCCATAGCAATAACCGCAGCGGTAAATGGCGGTAGATTTATCCCTAAAGAAGGAAGTCCAAAATAGACAAGGAATAGTTGTGCTAAAAGAGGAGTTCCCCTTATTACTTCTACGTATATAGTAGAAGGCACAAGAAGAATTGGATTTCTTGAAACCCTAGCTATCCCACCAAAGATACCAATAATTACCCCTATCCCTACCGAAATAATGGTAAGTTCTACGGTCATTAAAGCACCCTTCCCCAAAAGGGGGAGTATACTTCTTAAAAAGGGAAAGAAAGGCTCATTAGTCATAAATCAATTTTACCAATTAGCCCATTTCTCTCTGAGCTTTTCTATAACCCCTTCCTTCTTTAATCTTGCTATAACTATATTTATCTCTCTTAAAAGCGCCTTATCCTCCTTGCGAACAGCTATCCCATACTGTTCCTTGGTAAGGAGTTTGTTTATAACCTTAAGTCCCTTAGTACTTCTAACAAATGCTAGAGATGTTAGATCATCAGCTATTACTGCATCTACTCTTCCATTTTTAAGCTCTAAGAATGCACCATCTACAGTTTCAAACTTCCTAATCTCCTTTATCCCAGGTAGAGATTCTGCATAGAACTGTCCTGTTGTTCCTAACTGAACCGCCACTATCTTGCCCTGCAGGTCTTTCTCACTCTTTATCCTATTATCATCCTCTCTTACCGTTATAAGTTGACCTGCATTGTAGTAGGGGATAGAAAAGTCTACCTGTTTAGCCCTTTCTGGGGTTATAGTCATTGCAGAGATAATAATATCAAACTTCTTGGCTAAGAGGGCTGGTATGATACCATCAAAACTTGTATTCACAACTCTAAGCTTTACACCAAGATGATCCGCTATTGCCTTAACTATATCTATATCTATCCCTACAATATTCCCATCCTTATCTACAAATTCAAATGGTGGGTACGCTGCATCACTACCAACTACAAGCTCTCCCCTAGCTTTTATCTCATCTATTATACTCTTAGACCATGCTACTGTAGAAAATAGTATACAAAAAAGCAAAAACAATACTAAATACCTAGACATAAAAATACACCTCCATCTTTTTTAAAAATTATACCACAAAAGAAGGGATAAGTTAGGCAACAGCCCTTAGGTTTCTAAGGAAGTCTTCGTTTCTTCTATACTTAGAAAGCTGTTCTATAAGAATCTCTGTAATATCCTCTGAATCTATAGCGCTTAACATCTTCCTCAATAGCCAAACCTTCTTCAACTCTTCCTCAGAATAGAGCAATTCCTCTTTTCTCGTTCCTGACATCCTAACATCTATAGCTGGGAATATCCTCTTATCGGCAAGTCTACGATCAAGATGTATCTCCATATTACCAGTTCCCTTGAACTCTTCATATATCACATCGTCCATCCTACTTCCCGTATCTACAAGTGCAGTGGCTATAATGGTAAGACTACCCCCTTCCTCTATATTCCTAGCAGATCCAAAGAACTTCTTTGGCCCTCTTAATGCAGTAGCATCCAATCCACCAGAGAGGGTTCTACCTGTTGGAGGAACTACATGGTTATAAGCTCTAGCAAGACGGGTGAGACTATCAAGAAGTATTACTACGTCCTTCTTCATTTCCACCAATCTCTTAGCCCTTTCTAGGACTAACTCTGCAACCCTTACATGTTGCTCAGGTGGTTCATCAAAAGTGGAACTTATCACTTCTCCCTTCACTGAACGTTCCATATCTGTAACCTCTTCAGGTCTCTCATCTATTAGTAAGACTATAAGATGGACCTCTGGATGGTTAATGGCAATACTATTGGCTATCTTCTTAAGAACAGTTGTCTTTCCTGCCTTAGGTGGAGAAACGATAAGTCCTCTCTGGCCCTTCCCCAATGGAGATATAAGATCAATCATCCTAGTAGTTATGTCTTTTGGATCTGACTCCATTACAAGTCTCTCTATAGGATATATAGGAGTTAGATCATCAAAATGAGGTCTAATCCTAGCTCTATCAATTGGCACCCCATTAACAGTCTCCACCCTCAAAAGGGCAGGGTACTTCTCTTGGGTCTGGGGTAGTCTTATAGGACCCCTTATAAGATCGCCCATCCTAAGCCCCAACCTCCTGATCTGGGACTGTGAGACGTATATATCTTGAGAGGTAGGGACGTAGCCATTGTGTCTCAAGAACCCATATCCATCAGGTAAGATCTCAAGGATTCCTTCTCTGGCTTCCCCCACAGCTTCTGCGAGAGCTTCTGTAGGCTGAGTAATTTGGACCTCCTGCGCCTTTACCTCTTGTTCCTTTTTAATAGCCTCTTCCTTCTTTTTCTCTTCCTCTTCACGCTCTTTTAGGACCTCGTATATCTTTTCTGCTAGATCTTTCTTATGCATCCTTCTAGCTCCAGTTATACCTAGTTCCTTTGCTATTTCGAAGAGTTCAAGTATCCTTTTGTTCTTTATTTCTTCTAACGTGAGCAAAACTTTACACCTCCTAGAAAATCTTTCTTCCTTTCCATAAAAAATTTAATCTCTCCTTTATCTCCTTCTCTAAGCCTTCATTAGAAGGCTCATAGTATCTTCTTCCCGAAAGTTCTCTCGGCAAATAATCCTGTAATACAAAGTGGTCAGGATAGTCGTGCGGATATACATAACCCGAATCTCTAACATTCCTAAGATGCTTGGGAACATCTCCTAATACCTCACTCTTTAGATCTTCTCTAACCTTAGATATAGCTCTATAAACAGAATTACTCTTAGGTGCACATGCTATATATATCGCTGCCTGAGCTAAAGGTATTATAGCCTCTGGCAATCCTACATATTCTAATGCCTGACTAGCACTCACCGCAACTACTAAAGCCATAGGGTCCGCATTACCCACATCTTCAGCAGACTGAATAATCATCCGACGAGCTATAAACCTCGGATCTTCTCCAGAATCTATCATCCTGACAAGCCAGTAAACGCTCGCATCTGGGTCAGAACCCCTCAAGCTTTTTATAAAGGCAGATATAAGGTTATAGTGTTCATCTCCATGCTCATCATACCTAAAAATTCTTTCAGTAAAGAGTCTTTCAACATCTTCTGGTTCAATTGTAATCCTCTTTTCACTTGAGACAAGTAATGCGGACTCTTCAAGAAGATTTAAAGCTTGTCTTGCATCATTATTAGCGTACCTTATTATAAGGGATTTGGCAGAATCAGTAAGTTTCAAGTTAAGATGTTTTAACCCTCTTTCATCGGTCATTGCCCTATCTATAATAATAGAGATATCCTCATCGGTTAATGGTTCAAGCTTTAATACCCTGCACCTAGAGATTAATGTATTGTTAAGTGTAAAGTACGGATTCTCTGTTGTAGCTCCAATGAGTATTATAGAACCATCCTCCACATAGGGAAGTAGAACATCCTGCTGTGCTCTATTAAATCTATGTATCTCATCTATAAAGATGATAGTTCCCTTCCCATAAAGCCTTCTATACTCTTCGGACTCTCCAAATATCTTCTTAAGCTCGCTAACCCCGCTAAGGACAGCATTTACTCTTACAAATTTACAATTAGAATTCTTGGCAATTATAAGGGCAAGGGTAGTCTTTCCACAACCTGGAGGGCCCCAAAGGATAAGGGAAGGTGGAGGTTCTTTTCTCTCTATAATTCTCCTTATAAAACCATTATCCTTAAGGAGATGTCTCTGTCCTAAAAATTCCTCAAGACTATTTGGCCTTAGCCTTACAGCTAATGGTGAATCTTTCTTTAAACCAAAATCAAAGAGATCACTCATAAAACTACACTAGCCTTCGTCTCTCAACCTTTTTCCCACAATAAGGACAAACCCCCCAATTAGGCTCTAATGGCATCCCACAATATGGGCATGTCTCAGACAAACCCTTTCCGCAGTATGGGCAGTTGTCCGCATCTTTCGGAATCATCCTCCCACAAAACGGACATTTTTTCTGATTCTTCTGCCTACTCCTTCCTATTAGCCAAAAGGCAAGAATAATAATCACAAATATTAACCATAATAATACTGGCAACTATTCCTCCCTATTCTATCGGTTCCACTATCTGTGGGAATTTAACCTTTTTGTCAATAATTCTATTTACCCAAAAAGATAAACCCATAGACAAAAAACCAAAAATGACTTTAAAAATCTCAGAGGAAAAGATTAAGTTTCCTACAAGATACCCTACTAATAATGCAATAATAGGAAATATATATAAGATAAAGGCTGATAGGATAACATACCTATCCTCCGTCCTTATCTTTACCCTATCTCCAACCTTAACAGGAGCATTCATCTGAATCCTCAACAAAACGCTATCATTTCCACTGAAAGGACAAATTCCACAAGATTTACACCTTTCACTTCTAGGGATAGCAACCTCTGCAAATTCTCCATCAATTCTTACTACTCTTCCAATCGTTTCTGGTTCACTTAACATCTGGTTCTATTAAAATTCCTCCTGTAACTTCGGAAGAGACTATCTCAAAACTTGGACTTAATACAAACTCTACATGGATCAGATTAAAACACTTCTGCCCCAAAACATCCTTCCTATAGATATAATGACTTACCCTTCCTTTTTCATCATACTCTGGAGAAGGCTCACTCAATTTGTCCAATCTCACCCTTATTTCCTCTCCACAGCGTTTACACTTTACAGTATAATAAAAATCTCTACTTTCTTGAGGCTTCCTCTGAAAAAGTCTAGAAAATAGACCCATAAAAATCTCCTTAAAACCCCGCCATGCCGTATGCGCTTTGTTCCCGAACCCCGGAAACAACTTTTGTGCCCTCCCAAAGGCTTCATGAAGCTTCTTTCGAAGCCTCTAATCCACCCTTGGAGTTAGGCACGCCACGTGTGAGTGTTGGCTCGGAACACGTCTTGCGCAACTCGCACATGGCAGGGTTTATTTTCTACTTATATAATATCACAACAATAAAATAACTTCAATATGTTTACGCAAGACAGAGCCCCTGACAATCTTGCCAAGAAGTTAAAGTAAACTGCTAATTCAGCTATTATAAGATGCGGATCTTTGTGTAAAACTTTTTATTGCAGAAACAAATTCTTCTATATCTTTTAGATCAGATTGAATTATCTGATAGAGCTCCTCATCACTGACCAAGTTATACATATGAACCAATCTGTTTCTATATCCTGCCATCTGTATTAGTTTTTCCCCTAATTTTTTATCTACTACGTGAATTTCTACCAATCCCTTGGCTATGGATTTATACTCTGTTGCCATATCTATATAACCAGTTTTAGCTAAAATATGTCTCCCTATATCAAAGATTGCCTCTAATGTCCTTCTAAGAAAGCTTTCGCATGCAGCGGTATTTAGTTTCTGAGAAATAAAAGAATTCTTGTCCAAAGAGGCTAACTTATGTAACTCTTTGAGAAAAGAATCTATTAATAATAATCTCTCATTAATAAATTGCTTATTTATCATAATCAATAGTTTTCTAAAGCTTCTTCATAATATTTATCCAACACATATTTAAAATCCGCAGATCTTCTAAGTATTTCAATCTCGTATTTATCTTTAAATTCTTCCGAGATGCTATACACACATATACCTTTAATAGCTTCTACCTGGAAAACAGAATGACACTCCTGAAGAAAAACTAAGTCTAAATGATATGGCTTAAATAAATCCTCTAGATCATTGTATACATTTGCATAGAGCTTATACCTTTCCGGGACATTATCAATATTTTTAATAAATACTATCCCAACGTCTATATCAGCTAAAGGGTCTTTAATCTCTACCTCTTCTCCTTCTAATATCTTTAAGGCATTTTCCTTCTGTGATCCAAAAAGATAAGCTAACCCAATATCATATCTCTGACAGATTTCTGTAAGTCTATCAAGCTTATTCATAAATTATGATTATAACATAAGATATAAAATCTTAGATCAAAACACCTTTATCATCTTCTTCTATCTCTATCTTCTTTCTTTCTTGATACAATCTTATCTTTTCTGCCAGTTCTTTATCCATTAATGCAAATATTTTTGCAACTGCAAGACCAGCCTGTTCAGGTTCTAAAACTGTCATGGGAGAGACACCTGAAGGCATTCTTAATGTTGATAAAATATCCATTCCAGCAAATCTATCGCTATATGGAGGGCAAGCTATAACTGGTCTAAATGTATTTGCATCAACAAATCCACTAAGAGCATTGCTCCTACCTGCAACAGTAACAAATATAACATCTTCCTTTTCGTATTCCTTTATAATCTCCAAAACCTTTAAAGGAGTCTTATGGGCAGAAGCTACTCTAACGATGGATTCAATACCAAAGATCCTCAAAGTATCAACTATCTTTTTAGACCATTCAAGATCAGACTTAGAACCCATTATAATGACAGCCTTCATAAACTTGATACCTCCTTTTTGGTCCAATTATAACGTAAGTATCTAGATATTTCACAGAATTCTGTAAAATTACCCCATCTTTAATCAAAATTAAATCTTAAGGAAGCGATCTAATTTCAAATCAGATATTTTCAAAAATACTATATTGACAATATGCATATATGTGATATATTTAAATATATAAAAATAAAATATCAGGAGGATGATATGAAAGAAAGGATTGTTATACCAACAGTAGAAAATAGTGGATTGGACGCTAGGATATCTGAACACTTTGGTAGGGCCCCTTACTTCACAGTAATCGATCTAGACGAAGAGGGTAATGTGATCAGTATAAATACCATACTTAATACTGGTGAACACTTTGGTGGTAGAGGAAAGGCTAAAGACCAAATACTAACCTTAAATCCAACCGTAATTATAGTACAGGGCATGGGACCAGGAGCATTGATGGGATTCCAAGAGGCAAAAATAGCAGTACTCAGATCTAATACTGAAATATTAAAGGATATAATATCTGCATTTAAAGAGGATAAATTAGAAGAGCTTACCGAAGGTTGTCATCATTCATCACAAAAGGAGATGTATTGTAGATGAGGGGAAGATT
>CALGNK010000007.1 GCA_937958695.1 uncultured bacterium | reverse complement strand
GTATTGACAGCATTTTATAAGGGGGGTATGATATAAGTGCCGTAGGTTTCTAAGGGGTCTAGAAGACCTTAAAACCAAAGAAACTTAGGCTAGTAGCCTAGGCTACTAAGGGAAACCTGCTAAAGTTCTAGAAGTTATTCTGGAATTTAGTAAGGAACCCAAAGGTAGATAGGCAAAATGCTTAAGAAACTTTGGTAATAGGTTTTCAAAGATTCGTTGGGGACCTACGGCTTAATGTTTTTTGTGTTAGATGTGTATAGATCTGTGTTGTTGCAAGAGATAAGTGCCTTATTTAAAATCTACATCCAATCCTACCCCCCTTAGAAAGACTTACTTTGATTTGACCTTAAAGACAAATCTCCCTGAGCCTAAAGAAAAGCTTACATAATCTTTTTCCTCTTTAGCCGTATATATCCCTTCAACCTTCTCAGCCAAGGACCCATTAGACCAGATTACTTTATCCCCCTCTTCTATCACCATATCTTTATATAACTTAGGAATCCTAATCTCGCCTTCTATATTAGCAGGTATACTTATTACAAAACTTACCGAATCTTCTAAGATCTCCCAATCTACACCTATATAACCCTTAGGAGTCCTAGTCCCAGCCTTTACATATTTTAATCCTCCAACTATATGTGGCTCTATTAATACTCTATCCCAGCCAGGAGCCACACACTTTATACCACCAAGGGCTTTGTAGAACCATGGATCTACTGTTCCAAACATTATATGGTTATGAGAATTCATTCCGGTAGATGTTAGTTTTTCCCATCTTTCCCATACGGTAGTAGCTCCCTCTTTTATCATATATCCCCAGCTTGGATAACTTTCCTGCGTAGCTATCTTGTAAGCTATATCAATATAGCCATTATCGGTAAGGACATCGAATATATATCTAGTTCCTACTATTCCCGTATCTAGATGATAGTCGTGACTAACCACTATGTCATCTATAAGGCTCTTTAAGATAGTCTCTTTCTTATCTTCAGGAACCATATCTAGGTATAATGGAAGGGTATTTATCGTCTGACTTGTAAGAGAGGTATAAGAAAGGTTTTGCTCAATAAATCGCTTCATCCTTTCTCTCTGGTCTGGAGGCATACTAGATAAAACAGCTTCTAAAATCTTAGAAGCTATATCTTCCGGGATATCAGGCTTAATAGAAACCGCATAAAATCTCTCTTTAAGATATCTTTTGTTAAATGCATCCTTTATATTTTCTGCTAGTTTCGAATACTTAGAGTAATCATCATCTATGCCTAAGACTTTAGCTATCTTAGATAGGGTAAGAGTATCGTTGTAGTAACACCAAGTAGAAACAAGTTCACCGGAGAAATCTTTAGGCCTTATAGTACCAGGAGGGCACCAATCTCCATACTTAGAAAATCTTAATATATTATCAGGAGCAAGTCCTGACAAAAAGTCCACATACTTCTTTAGACCTTCGTAGTGTTCTCTTAGGACCTCTATATCTCCATAATATTGATATAGATACCAAGCTATTGTTATATATGCTGTTCCCCAAGCCGGATCCGCGGGGTATAAACTCCAGTATGGAGGAACAACATCAGAGACGCTACCATCATCCTTCTGGGCTAGTTTTATATCATCTAGATATTTTATATAGAATCCTGCCATATCAAAGTTATAAATTGCCTCTTCTACAGTAAGCTGTGCATCTCCCATCCACCCCATTCTCTCATCTCTCTGAGGACAATCTGTAGGAACACTCATCAGATTACTAAGTTGTCCCCATAGGATATTTCTATGGATCTTATTTATCAAATCGTTAGAGCAGTTAAACTCTCCCACTGGCTCAACTGCAGAATGAACTACACGTCCTTCAAGTGTTTCAAGTGTTGGAACTCCTGGGTAACCAGTAAGCTCAACATACCTAAAGCCATGGTATGTAAATCTAGGTTCATATACCTCCAATCCTTCACCTTTAGTTATATATGTATCGGTAGCTAAGGCTCCTCTATTTGGTAATATATTTATATTACCATTTTCATCTATAAGTTCGGCAAACCTAAGTTTAATCTCTTTACCCTCAGGAGCTTTTATGAATAGTCTTACCCAACCAGTAAAGTTCTGGCCAAAGTCATACACATACACTCCTGGCTTTGGATTGATTATCTTTTCTGGCTTTAAAGTCTTAATAACCTTGATTGGAGGCATAATTTCTGATACTAGCTTACCACCTGGAGATTCTACTAATTTTACATCTTCCCAATTGCTATCATCAAATTCTGCTAGATTCCAACCTGGGATCTCTTTTCTTGCATCATACACTTCACCATAGTATATCCCATTAGCAAGTATAGGTCCATAACTAGTCTTCCAGGTTTCATCGCTGGTTATAATCTCAGTTTTACCATCAGTATATTCTACCTCAAGCTGTAGGATTAATTTAGGGAAGTCATATCCATAATCCTTCACATATCTTCCATTACCTAAGATCACTCCTAAAGCATTTTTACCTTCTTTTAAAAGGCAGGTTACATCATATGTAGAATAGAACACCTTCTTTTTATAATCTGTCTGCCCTGGATCTAAGACTTTATCTCCAACCCGGCAACCGTTAATATAAAGCTCATATAGACCTAAACCAGACACATATACCCTTGCTCTCTTTATCTGTCCTCTAAGTAAAAATCCTTTTCTAAAAAGAGCAGAATATGGTATCGTATAAGATCTACCAAATGGGATATCTTTAGACTCTATAGTAATGTGCTCATAAGTATCACGTCCTATCCACTTGGCTTTCCAGTCTGACTCATCTAAAAGTCCCATCTCAAAGTAAGCTACTTTACTAAATGGACTTACACGGCCTTTACTATCCCACCATCTAACCTTCCAATAGTATCCTTTTTTGGCTTCCAAAGGAGAACCGTTATAAAGAATTAATTGAGAGTTAGATAAAACCTTACCACTATCCCAGACGTCTCCGACGTCGTTATTTATATTTTCTAAAGAACTAGATACTATCACTTGATAGGCGGTCTGTTTTTCACCCCGCTCAGAATGAGATAAAAACCAAGACAATCTAGGATTTCTCCTATCAACCCCTAAAGGATTTACAGAGTACTCACATCTCAGATTATCCGGTGCCAAAGGTCCAATCTGTTTCATATTTCCATTACCTCCTATCCTCGATATTTAATTAAATTTTACGCCTAATTAACCTCTTTTGACAAGTAAAGAAAGGAAGAACGGTGCGCCTATTAATGAGGTTACAATACCTACAGGTATCTCGCTAGGAGATAGGGCAATCCTAGCTATAAGATCTGAAAGCGTTAGTAGTATGGCTCCTCCAAATAGACTCGCAGGAAACAGAGTCCTATTGTCTGGACCTATCACAAGTCTAAGAATGTGAGGCACAACTAGACCTACAAAACCTATAACCCCACTTACAGACACCGCACTGGCAGTTAACAACGAGGTAAAGATTATAATAATTCTTCTTACCTGCTCCGCATTTACACCTAAGTTCTTTGCCTGCTCATCACCAAGGAGAAGTATATTCAATTCTCTGGTAAATAAGAATAACACTAAGATAGAGGTTATGAAATATGGTACTACAATCCTTATATGCTCCCAACCCCTTCCAGAAAATCCACCCATTAGCCAGTATATAGATTCATGTAAAGAGGTATCGCTCATCAGAAGCAAGAATGACATCAAGCTAGATAAGAATGAATTTATTGCAAGCCCTGATAGTAAAAGGTTCAACATCTGATTATGACGTCCTCTAGAAGAGATTGCATATACAAGAAATACTGTACTGATACCTCCTATGAAGGCAAATAGAGGGATGGGACTAAATCCAAGTATATAAAACCTTAGTCTGAAAGCTATTGCTAATACTGCACCTAAAGCAGAACCGGAGGATATACCAATAATATAAGCATCAGCCATGGGATTTCTAAATAGAGACTGAAAAACCGTCCCTGCCCCACCTAACGATGCTCCTACCAATAGAGAGAGGATTACCCTAGGTAATCTTATCTGCTTAATAATAGTGCTAGTTCCTATAGTATCACTATAGTAGAATAAGCTCTTTATAATATTAAGAAATGAAACCCTTACAGTTCCTATAGATATAGAAAGGAGAAACGTTATAAATACTGACACAGAAAGACTAAAGAAGACGATAAAGCGACCTTTATTTATCATATTAGTCTACTTAAAAATTCCTTAGCCTTTAATATATCTTTTATCTGCTGTTCACCAGAGATTTCCCTTTCTATAGTCAAAGAACCATCATAGCCATAAGCCTTTAGTTTAGAAATAAATAGAGGATAGTTAACTCTACCTTCACCCAAAGGCTTCTCTACACCTAAAGTCCTACCTCCAATAGGATACTCCCCATCTTTCGCATGAACCCCTCTTACAAATCTTCCAATTATATCTAGGGCATCTACTGGGTTTGCCTTACCATACATAAGAAGATTTGCAGGGTCTAGGTTTACTCCAATATTATCCATTCCAATATCTTCTATGGTTCTAAGTAGAGTAGTTGGTGTTTCTTGCCCTGTTTCAAAGCAGAAGTACTGTCCATTATTCCTACAATATCTCACTATCTCTCTAAGCACTGATATAAGACCAGGGTATAGAGAATCGTTAGGATTCTCAGGTATAAATCCTACATGTGTTATTAAGTTTTCTACCCCTATTAATTTAGCAAAATCAGAACCTTTTTTAAGAGCCTCCAATCTAACATAGCGATACTCAAGGGGAACCAGACCAAGTGTTATAGGACCCTCTATAAAATTCCAAACCCTAGGACCTGGCCAACCCACCCAAAGATGAGTTATCTCTATCCCAGACTCTCTAGCAGAGTCCTTAAGTTTTTGAGCATTCTCCTTAGTAAATAATTCCGGCTCCCAACATACAACCTGACAGGTAGATAAATCTAAATCCTTTACCTTCTTTATAGATAGTTCTATTCCCTCAGCTAGAGATACTACCACGCCTAATTTCATCTATACCTCCTCCACTAAACTTTTATAGTAAGGTTTTCCCCTTTTTATCTTCTTACCAGTAACTATATAAAATATCCTCTCCGCTATATTAGTTGCATGATCCCCTGCTCTTTCTAGATATCTAGCCACCTGAGCAAGATAAATAGCGTTAGTAATAAGTCTAGGAGTCTCCAGTATATAACTCAATAGCTCCCTAAAAACCTGATCATAAAGCGCATCTATTCTAGCATCGGTCTCCCAGATAGAATCTAAGTATGTAACATCATAGCTACTTAAAGCAGATTCACACTTTGATATCATGTCTACAACACTATCAGCCATAGCAGGTATATCTATGAGAGGTTTTAAAGTAGGTTTACTAGCTAAAACTTTAGCAGCTTCAGCTACATGGGTAGCATAATCACCAATACGTTCTATATCTGTAATAAGTTTCCAGATACCACTAACTAACCTTATATCTTCATCCCTACTAACAGTTTTCAGAGATTTTATACAGAACTCTTCTATTTCTAATTCAAGGTCATCTATTAATCTATCCTCTGATATGATCTTCTCTGCTAAATCCGCATCTTTATTAGCAAGAGAATCTACCCCTTCTTTTATATTCTTCTTGGCTGTAGAAAGCATCTTTAGAGTAAGTTCTTTAAGTAAATCTGGTTGAAATCTTTTTTCCATAGGATTCTCCCCTCCTCGGCAATATTACTTTAGTAGTATATCAGAACAGTATAACATAGGCAAGGCAAAACTTACCCTACTTAGAGGCGATATACTTTGCCTTTACATTCTGAATCATATCCTTGTTTGATTCTCCTTCAAAGTATTTAACTGAAATAGGAATACTCTCTTGACTTTCTCCGCCGTACTGGAACGTTCCACTGTATAAGACTCTATTCTTCCAGTATAGCGTAGCCTCAATATAGAATCGATATTTTCCAGGAGAAACATAGTTACCATTCTCATCTTTACCATCCCAGGTATATTTCTTAATGCCAGTAGAAGGTGTAGCACCAGTTATAGCATCAATAATGTTAGAAGATAATGAGGATGGTTTGGCTTTTTCTACCCAAATTGGCAAGCAGTCCTTCCTAGTGAGATAACCTCCTTTAGCGGTAAATCTTGTTACATAGAGAGTTTTTACCAGATTACCTTTTTCATCCTCAATCCAGACAGCATATTGGTTTGATGCTATAGTCCCTTGCCTCTTAAAGTCAAATGATATCTCAAGTAATCCTCTACTTCTATCTTCCTGAGAAGTTCTAGAAGAACTTAGGACTTCGCCATTAAAGATGACAAAAGATAGTAAAACTATAATTATTAAAGCTCTAAACCCATCTAAAAAACTCATAATACTCCCCTCCTAAAAGTTATATTGGTCTAAACCTTACTTATAAATTCAAAATTGCTTAACTTTAAGGTATACTGAGGAGGCGGACCATGCCCCAACTGGCACTTCTTAAACCATGATGCTTATAATCTATATGGGATAATCTATTTCGATGTAATACACTAAGGTCTTCTAAATCTTCAATCATACCTTTAATCCTAGTATTGACCTAGATTCTTCTACAGTAGCTATGTTTCTACCTATCTCTCTAATCAATCTGATGACCTTTTCTACCAATTCTATGTTACTTTTCTCCAAATCCTTACAATCTTCTCTACCTACTCTTATAATAGTAGCTCCTAAGGCTATAGCGGTGGCAATCAATCTAAAATCACTAAAGTTATGATGAATAAATCCCCACCTCCTCTTTTTGGGAATAGAACTCACTATGGTTAATAATACATCCTGATTAGCTGGCAAAGCAGAATCGAACCCTAGGCAGAGATTAAAAATAGCATTTTCACTTATTAATCCTTCCTGTATAAGCCTCTCTGCAGTATAGACCATTGATAGGTCAAAGATCTCTAACTGATAACTGAGTTTTCTTTTGCCTATTAATTCTGCCCACCATCTTATATCAGGCAGTTTATTTATATATACACTATCTCCCATATTTACAGAACCCATATTGAGAGAAGAAGCTTCAATTAATGGGTGTTCTAGGCATACGCTTCTCTCTTTTGCCCCTAAGTCTGAAAGTCCACCAGTAGAACCTTCAATAATAATATCCTCCATCTCTTTTACCCTTTTAGCGATACTATCAAAGACCTCAAGTTTATCAGTTGGTCTACCAAATCTATCTACCACATGAAGATGAACCATAGATGCACCTAACTTCTTACAGTTTATTATCTCTTCTATCAATCCATCAACATCAATCTCCCCTGTTATATTCCCAATGGGCGCTAAAGATACAATAATCTTATCCACTTTCTACTCTATTGATATCGGATATTTGCCAATCTGCTTTGCATACTCTACTGCCTGGATAAGTGTATCTGGGTTTACTCCGGCATATGTTTCTCCACCAACGGCAAGGGCATAGCCACCTCCCGGAGCTCCAATCTTAATTGCCCTTTCTATAGCAGGCTTGGCTCTCTCTAAATCATAATATAGGTCTTTGCAGTTTAACCCACCACTAAAGAAAACCTTATCCTTAAATATAGGCTTTGCATTAGCTATATCACTAAAACCACCTATATCCATAGAGGTCAACTTTACTATATCCGCATATGTCTTAAAATGATGGTCATTTGGTCCATCTGCATGGAGATATCTCCCTCTTATACCGTACCTAGCATAGAGAATCATATTGTATGGCATAACATGCTGTCTATACATTTCATCTGAGATAAAGGCAGAATGGTCATCAGCTAAACCTAAATATGTTGTCTTAGTCCCAAAATATTTGTCAGCAAAATCTTGTAACTTTATAAATGCAATTAAAAGCTTTTCAAATAATCTATGAACTAGCTGAGGCTCTTCCAATAGATAGATAAAGACCTCGTTTGGCTCTAAGATACCACAAGCAGCAGAAAGAGGTGGATGAATTCCTAGTCTTCCACCAACTGGTACATTGATGCCCAGTTTAGAAACCTTCTCCTTTAAAAGTTCATACTTCTTATAAAACTCCAAAACCCCAGGATGATCTTCTGGATCTGGAGTTTTTAATTTCTCCACCGCCTCAGGTAGGCTCATAGTTCTTACTATCCAAGGAGAGGTATCATCAGGATACTCTATTGGTAGGTCAAAGTAAATACCCTCATAAATAGGACCTAAATCTAGGTGAATTCCATAGCTAACTCTATCATCCCTTAGCTCTTCAAATGCCCACTTTAAACCTTTTAGTTGAACCTCTATCTGTACATCCAAATTTGTATAGTAGTCCCTTATGTTATAGCCAAACAATTTAGAGTAGAAGCTTCCACCAGTACTTATAGTTATAGGAACCCTATCTGGCTCCTTGAAACTTCTAGCGATCTCTAATCTTCTTTTAGATTCCTCTATCTGTGATAGATACTCCTCAGGTTCAAAATCTATCATATAATTGCCTCCTTCTATAGGTTTTTAAGGATTAACTCATCTATAATCTCTATTATACCTCTACTTATAGGATTTCTAGCTACATACCCTCCATTCTTCTTAACCACATCTTTTATCTCTGGATCTGCGTTTGATACTGTAGCAGATCTAAAACCATACCTACCATCGAGCATATCAACATCATTTCCCGAATCCCCAATCACCAACACTTCATTAGGAGAAATATTTAGATATCTAGAAAGGGCTAAGACTGTATTACCCTTACCTGCTGATGGTGGCAGTATCTGTACAAGGCTGAAATTACGATTACACCAGAATGGGCTGTTGATACTCTTTAATTTTTCACTTAAGTATTTTTCATACTCCTTTGCCTTTTCGATAGAACTAAATCTCATAGCTACCATATTTCTAATAAGAGCAGTCTCTCCTATTATATGTATAGATACCTCTTCCCCTTTAATCTTAAGCCCTTCTATCTCTTCTAGCAATATCTCTTCTGCCAATGGATAAAGCTCCCTCCACTCATTTGAAACCTTATCGTTCCAAGATTCTAGGGGGGTATATCCTTTTCCATCTAAGAGGTATATCCGAGATTCATCAACTATAAGGAAATGAGGATAACCCGATTTGTCTCCAAGTAAATTAAGATCAAGTATCCTAAATTGATCCTCCAGTTTACGTCCACTAGCGGTTGATATCTTTATACCAAGGTCTTTTACCATATCAAGCCTTTCTCTTGTAGATTCTGGTATTACCATCCCTTCCTCTAAGATAGTACCATCAAAGTCAAATGCCAGTAACTTTATCTTCACCTTGTAATCACCTCTGTGAATAATTATAATAGTAAAAAGACCCTTTTTCAAAGAGGAGGTTTCTAATATGTATCTAGGAGTAGATTATTATCCTGAGCATTGGGAGAAGGAGAGATGGGACATTGATGCAAGTCTTATGGAAAAGGCAGGTATAGAGGTAGTAAGGTTAGCAGAATTTGCATGGAGTAAACTAGAGCCTGACGATGGAGTTTATGATTTCTCCTGGCTTGATGAAGTTATATCTATCCTAGATAGACATCATATAAAGGTCGTTCTCTGCACCCCTACAGCTTCTCCTCCTGCCTGGCTTATAGAAAAACATCCAGATATATTACCAGTAAATAGGAATGGACAGAGGATGTCATTCGGAGCTAGAAGACATTATTGTATAACAAACAAGGTCTACTATTACTATTCAGAGCGAATTATTAGAAAGATGGCGAAACATTATAAAGATAATCCGCAAGTTATAGGATGGCAGGTAGATAATGAATTTGGAGGTCCAAAGTGCTACTGTGAAAATTGTAGGAAGGAGTTTCAGTTGTGGCTGAAGAATAGGTATAAAACTCTAGATAACCTTAATAAGGCTTGGGGAAATGCATTTTGGAGTCACGACTATACCTCATGGGAGCAGATACCTCTCCCAATTGTCTATTACCATAACCCAGCCTTTGATCTTGACTTTAGAAGATTCTTCTCTGATATGACGGTTAGATACAGTAATATGCAGATAAGATTACTTAAAGAGTTAAATCCCGATAAGTTTGTAACACATAACTTTATGGGGCTATTCCCTGAACTGGATTACTATGAGTTAGCAAAAGAGTACGACTTTGTATCATGGGATAACTATCCAAGAGGTCCAGAGAATAGATATCGTTCTGCTTTGGCACATGATGTAATGAGAGGATTAAAGAAGAAAAACTTTTGGGTAATGGAGGAACAGTGCAGTTATCTGACAAGAGAGGATATTACTAGAACATTCCCTCCTGGAGAGATGAGACTTTGGACATATCACTGTTTTGCGCATGGGGCAGAAACAGTAGTCTACTTTAGATGGAGGGCATGTAACTTCGGTATAGAGCAGTTCCACTCTGGAATACTACAGCATGATGGAACAGACAAATCTATAAGCTATAGAGAACTTTTACAGATGAAAGATGAGATAAGAAGGGTTGGACCTAAGATTGAGGGAACCAAGATAGTTTCGCCTGTAGCTATAATATATGACTATGAAAATATATGGGTAAACTGTGCCTATACAGAAAAACCTATGTATGACTATCCGGGAGAAATACTTAGATTCTATAAAGCTATAAAGAAGTTAGGCATAAATGTAGATACAGTAAGACCTACAGACGACTTTAGTTCATACAAGGTGGTAATTGCCCCATTACTCTATGTGATGACCGATGAGATTGCAGAGAACATAAAGAGATATGTTTCAAAAGGAGGTATCTTTATTGCTGGATTTAGATGCGCCATAAAAGATAAGAATAGTAATATGCTAAAAGATGTCTTACCGGGTAAACTAAGAGATCTCTTTGGTATAGGTATATACGCCTGGGACAATATAAGAGATAGGACGGTAGAGATAAGGGATAAAGAAGGAAGGATATATAGAGGAGACACATTTGCTGACCTAATAACACCTGAGGGAGCAGAAACACTAGCTTGGTATAACAGTAGTTGGTATAAAGGGTATTCTGCCATTACGTTAAATGCGTACGGAAAAGGTAAAGCCTACTATATAGGATGTGGATTGGAACAAGAATTCTATGATTTAATAATGAAAGAACTTCTTTCAGAGTACGAGGTTAAAGAAGTGATCTTTCCTGAAGAGGTAGAGGTAAATATAAGAGAAAAAGATGGTAAAAGGTTTATTTTTGTAAATAATTTCTCTGATAAAGAAGTCTTTATAGAAATAAAGCGAGATATGTTTGACTTAATATCTGAGAAGTATATACAAGGAAGAGTAATGCTTTTACCATTTGGAGTTATGATATTGGAGGTATAGGATGCTATATAAAGAGGATTGGAATAATGTAAAAGAGATATACAAAGCCTGGTGGAATAAGGAGCTAGATTATCCTCTAATACAGGTAGCAAGTCCTAAAGAAGGCATAAAGGAATATAGAGGATATGATGGTTGGGGATTTCTAAGGTACAAAGACTTTCCAGAGAAGGTAATAGATATTTTTGAGGAAAGATGTAAGGATACATACTTTGGTGGAGAAGCCTTTCCAAATCTATGGATGAACCTAGGACCTGGATCTCTAGCAGCATACTTTACTGGATTTTTAAAGTTTGACGGGACAACCAATACTGCCTGGTTTGAAAATCCGTTACCTTGGGAGGAGGTAGAAAGTCTAGAATTTAGGGGAGATAACAAATGGTGGCTCTATACAAAGCGTATTACAAGATTATCTACACAAAGGGGGAAAGATAGATTTATAGTGGGAACAACTGATATTGGAGGTGTTCTAGATGTCCTTGCCTCATTTAGAGGCACTAAGAATCTCCTGTTAGATCTAATCGAAGAACCCGATCGGGTATTATCTATGCTAGATAAAATTTTATCTAGCTGGTTTAAGGTTTATGAAGAGCTATATGATATAATAAAGGAATCTCAGGAAGGGACATCTGCCTGGATGGGGATATGGTGTCATAAGAGATGGTATCCATTGCAATGCGATTTTTCCTATATGATATCGCCTGTAATGTTTGAAAAATTTGTAGCTCCTCATCTAGAAAAACAATGCAAATGGCTGGATTATAGTATATACCATCTAGACGGTCCAGGAGAAATCCCTCATCTAGATATCCTCCTAGATATACCAGAGTTAACTGGTATTCAATGGGTACCGGGCTCAGGCAACCCACAGTGTGACTCTCCAAAATGGTTTGATATGTATAAAAAGATACTAAACCGTAATAAACTTCTCGTTCTTCAGACCTTTGACAACATAAACAATGTCCCCAAAATATTAGAAGAGCTTCCAAATAAGGGAAGGATACTTATTTCTGTTTGGATGGAAGATGAGACAAGTGCAAAAGATTTTATTAAAAGTATAAGGAGGTTTTAGGGTATGGCAAAGATCACCTTTATAGGAGCTGGTAGTGTAGTTTTTGCTAAGAGGCTATTGATGGATATACTCTCCTATCCTGAGCTTTCTGATAGTGAGATAGCACTTATGGATATAGACAAAGAAAGGCTAGACCTGATCTATGCCCTAACTAAAAGGTTGATAGAAACATTGGGGTGTAATGCAAGAGTAACTGCCACTCTAGATAGGAGAGAAGCGCTAGACTCTGCAAAATATGTAATAAATATGATCCAAGTTGGCGGGTTAGAGATGTTTGAGGTAGACTGTGAAATACCAAGAAGATACGGGATAGACCAGACTGTAGGGGATACCGTTGGACCGGGAGGGGTATTTAGAGGGCTAAGGACCATCCCAGTCTTATTGGATATAGCCAAGGATATGGAGGAGCTATGTCCAGATGCCCTATTTATAAACTACAGTAATCCTATGGCTATAAACTGTTGGGCTCTGAATAAAGCTACTAAGATTAAAAATGTTGGCTTATGCCATAGCGTCCAAGGCACAGCACATCAATTGGCAACCTATGTTGGGGTAGATCCGAATCAGGTATCATACTGGGTAGCAGGTATAAATCATATGGCTTGGTTCTTAGAGTTCAAATTAGGCAATGAAGACCTATATCCTAGACTCTGGAAGGCTATGGAAGACCCAGAGATATATATAAAAGATGCGGTCAGATTTGAGATAATGAAATACTTTGACTATTTTGTGACAGAGTCTACACATCATATGTCAGAGTATGTGCCATATTTTAGGAGAAACCCAGAGAGAACAAAAGAGCTCATACCAAATAGATGGGACTACCTAGAGATTTGTAAAAATAGATGGCAACCTCACTATGAAAAGATAAAGAAAGAGGCATCTGGTGAAGAACCCATAGTAATAGATAGGTCTAATGAGTATGCAGCAAGTATTATATACTCTATGGAGACTGGAGCTCTAAGCCGTATAAACGGCAATGTAAATAATGATAACCTTATAACAAACCTTCCAAAGGATTGCTGTGTAGAGGTTCCTTGTCTAGTAGATAAGACAGGAATACACCCCTGTTTTGTAGGAGATTTACCACCACAGTGCGCTGCTTTAAATAGGACTAATATAAATCTTCAGGAACTAACAGTCATAGCTGCCTTAGAAAAGAACCCCCGTAAGGCATTTCAGGCAATAGCATTGGACCCTCTAACTGCAAGTATTCTAGAACCCAGAGACATAAAGAAGATGGTAGACGAGATGTTTAAAGCGGAAAAAGAATGGGTTGGTTTTGGATATTAAAAAATAGTATACTATGGTATAATCTATAGTGTATTAGATTAGAGGTGATTTAAATGATAGAGGTAAAGATTAAAGCAGTAGGAATGGATGTAAACTCTATGTCGCCAGTAGTTATACTCTCTGATTTTGAAGAGAAAAACTTTTTACCCATTTGGATAGGATTACCCGAAGCACAATCTATAGCTATGCAACTGCAACAGTCTGTTCCACCTAGACCTTTTACACATGACCTTATGGCGAACATCTTAAATGAATTGAATGTTACTATAAAGGATGTATGCATAGTAGACCTTAAGGACGGGGTCTATTATGCCACTATAACTCTTATCCTTAATGGGAAGATATATCTTATAGATTCAAGACCAAGCGATGCTATAGCTTTAGCGATTAGAATGAACGCTCCTATCTATGTAGATGAAAAGGTAGCTGAAGAGGCATTCATATTGAGTGAGAATATTCAACAACAGAATACCCAACAAGATAGTGAAGAGGAAGAGTTTCGTAAATTCTTAAACAATCTTAAGATTGACGACATAGATAAGTATCTATAGTATGTTTTTCATTATATCTACTAGGTCTTCAGGGGTAGCTAGTCTAGGATTTGCCCTTAATGATTCAGAACTTTGAGATTGAATAGCTATACCTTCTAGATCCTCTTCTTTTACCCCAAATTCTCTGAGTCTTCTAGGAATCTCGAGGTAACTCAATAGATTTTCTATTGTTTCTAAAAACTTTAGGGCACATTCTCTATCTGATAGCTGACTGCTAGAAGGCTCTATGGCTCTATAGATATCCGCATATTTCCTTTCTACAACAGGCATGTTAAATCTTATGACCGAAGGAAGTAAGACTCCACATATAAGCCCATGGTGAATATTATAGTTAATACCTAAAGGATGTGCCAAGCCATGGACTGCACCAAGTCTAGCATTGGCAAGTGCTATACCTGCCATTAGACTTCCTATACTCATAGCCTCTCTAGCATCTATATTATTTCCATCTTCAACTGCTTTAGTGATATTTTTAAGGATAAGGACGCTAGCATGAAGAGCTATAGGATCGGTAAGAGGATTAGAACCTTTAGATACATAGGCTTCTATAGCCTGGACTAATGCGTCTAGTCCTGTCCAAGCAGTTAGATCAGGAGGAAGAGTTAGAGTAAGTAACGGATCTACAATAGCTATATCTGGTACAACAACATTTTCTCTTAGGCTCCTCTTTGCCCTCCTCTCCGGATCTGTAAGTACAGAGTTCTTTGTCACTTCAGAACCTGTCCCAGCAGTTGTGGGTATAGCTATACAAGGTATACCCTTCTTCCCAATCTTAGCTCCGTTTATATAATCTATAGTCCTTAATGGCTTATCAAAAAGGACAGCTATAGCCTTAGCTACATCTATACTACTTCCTCCACCTATACCTATAACAAAGTCACACCCATTCTCTCTAGCTAGAAGTCTTCCTTCATCTACCAATTTAACCCCTGGGTCTGAAGGGATTCCATCAAAGTATACCCATTCAATCTTGTTTGCTAAAAGAATTCCTTCCAGTTTCTCCTTAAGCCCTGATTCCTTTAAAAACCTCTTACCAGTGACTATAAGTGCTTTCTTCCCTATATCCTTTATCTCTTCCGCTAGGCGATCAAACGCCCCTTTACCAAATATAATCTTATTGGAGGTTACAAACTCATACATCCTTTGCCTCCTCCACGCTTCTGGTAGCTATAAGACTTACCTCTTCGTCTTTATAAACCATATCCCCTCTACGGATAGGCGCCTTTATAGAAATATTAGAAATCTTTCTAACTATCTCCCTCAACCTCTCCTTAGGGATTGGCTTGGTAGATTTAACTGGAACTACCTTTACTATTCCTCCATCCACCCTAATAGTAGTGGTTAGAATCCTCTCTGGACTAAGAAGTTCCCTCTTTACAAAACTTAATCCTCTATCACACCTAGCCCCCAGAACATTTCCATTTTCATCTATCTTTATCTTACAACCAACTGGACATACTATACATGTAAGTATCTTCATTCCTTCTCTCCCACTAAGCTTACCTCTATATCCAAACTGCTATCCAATAATTCTCTCTTTAATCTAAGTTTTATCATCTCTCCAGGCCTGGCATATTCATAACTCCCAAGGGTAAATTCTCTTCCATTAGACTTACCTATTATCTGACAGTTTACAAAAGGCTCCTGAGGTCTAAAGTATATATAGGGCGGAGAATCTACGGGTAGAGACAACCTCTGTGGAACAATATACCTTATATTTTCACCTGGTCTTAGGTTTATAATCCCCTCAACTCTTCTTTTACCCGATATGTACCTTATAGCACCTTCTCCTGCTATATAAGATTCTCTAGTAACTTCATCAACCAGATCATGAACCTGAAGGACATTACCACAGGCGAATACTCCATCTACATTTGTCTCTCTGTACTGGTCTACTATAGGTCCTCCTGTCCTTGGGTCTAACCTGACCCCTATCTTCTTTGAAAGCTCATTCTCCGGTATAAGCCCAACTGACAGAAGTATTGTATCCACATCCATAGAGAACCTTTCTTTTGTCAATAGATTTTCTGCTATTACCCCTTCTACCCTGTATTTCCCTCTTATCTCTGTTATGGTATGGTTGAGGTATAAGGGAATGCCAAAGTCTTCAAGACATTGAACGACATTTCTGGTCAATCCTCCAGGATAGGGTAGCTTCTCAAGGACACCTAAGACTTCTGCCCCCTCAAGTAGTAGTCGCCTAGCCATAATCATTCCTATATCTCCAGAACCAAGGACAACAATCCTCTTACCAGGCATAAGGCCCTCTATATTTATCAACCTTTGTGCAGAACCAGCTGTATATATTCCAGCAGGTCTTTCTCCAGGAATTCCAAGTGCTCCTCTAGTTCTCTCTCTACAACCCATAGAAAGTACTATGGCTCCTGCTTTAATTGCCACAACCCCATCCTTCTTATTTACACCGTAAACTGTCTTTTCTTTTATATCCAAGACCATAGTAGACAAAAGGACCTTTACGTTACTTAGAGAAAGGACCTTCTCTATAAATGTTTCTGCATACTCTGGACCAGTTAACTCTACTCCCAAAAGACTAAGTCCAAAACCAGTATGAATACACTGGTTTAATATACCCCCAAGCTCAAAATCCCTCTCTACAAGGATGACATTTGCTCCGGCTTCTCCAGATCTTAATGCAGCAGCTAATCCTGCTGGTCCACCACCTATTACAACTATGTCTGTCTTTATCTCTTTCATCTCTTCGTCTCTCCTATGACCAATCTAGATTCTTTGCCCTTTTTGGTTATCTCTTCCGGAGAAATTTCTAAGAGCTGAGAAAGAAGCGGTATAAGTCTAGGACCACAGAATCCTCCCTGACATCTACCAGAGCCAGCCCTTGTCCTAAACTTTATACCATCTAATGTATTAGCTCCACGCCTTACAGCCTCCACTATTTCACCTACAGTTACATATTCGCATCTACATATAATCTCACCATAGCTTGGATCTTTAGCTATCAGCTTAGTCCTTTCTTCCCAAGAGAGATTGGCAAATCTTGGGATAGCTTTCCTCTCAGGAATAAAATGCTTCTTTTTATTAAGCTCAACCCCTCTATCTTTTAGTATCTCAGCTACATAAATTGCTATGGCTGGGGCAGAACTTAGTCCTGGCGATTGGATTCCGCCTACGTTTATCAGATTTTCTACCACAGGTGAAGGCTCAATAACAAAGTCTTTCCTATTCAGTTCCTTAGCTCTTAAGCCAGCAAATACTGTTATGATCATATTGAGCGGTAGGCTAGGAACTTCTCTTTTAACAAAAGAGATAACCTGCTTAAGTCCTTCTTCTGTAACATTCGTATCATCCTTTGTTGTTATATGCTCATTAGGACCAACTAGAAGGTTCCCATCCACCGTAGGTAACACAAGGATACCCTTAGTCGTTTCTGTAGGCAGAGGAAAGATTACACGTCTTACCAAACTACCTATCTCTTTATCAAATAGGGCATACTCACCCTTTACAGGTGTTATACTAAATGAATCGTCTCCGGCAAGTCTTGCTATATCATCAGAATAAACTCCTCCAGCATTTATTACCCATTTAGCCCGAATAGATCCTTTATCTGTCTTGACAGATTTTATCCTTTTACCCTCTAAATCAAAACCAACCACCGTTGTATCGAGTATAAACCTTACACCATTCTCTTGAGCGTTCTCTCTAAAGGCTATAGCAAGCTCAACAGGAGAAGTTATAGCAGTATCCTTCACCCAAAGAGCTCCCTTTATATCCCTAGAGAGATTTGGTTCTAAATCAAAAAGTTTTTCCTGTTTAATTATCTCTAGATTTGTAACACCATTTATCTTTCCCTTCTCTTTCAAATCCTCCAATACCTTAAAACCCTCTTCATCCGGCGTAAGAACAAGAGAGCCTAATCTTTTATAAGGCACATCTAACTCTTCACATACGGAAGGGAAAAGTCTAGCCCCCTGAACGTTAAGCTTTGCCATTAATGTTCCTGGCTTTGGATCATATCCAGTATGGACAATTGCACTGTTAGCCTTTGTTGTCCCCCAACCTACATCTGATTCTTTTTCAACTAAAGCCACATCTAATTGATATCTAGATAACTCTCTGGCAATTGCTGTCCCTACTATTCCACCACCAATAATAATAATATCTAGCTCTTTGTCCATCCTAAACTACGTCTTACTGCCTCCTTCCATCTATTATAAAGTTTATCCATCTCTTCCTTACTCTTTTCAGGTGTAAATATACGGTCTATCTTCCATATCTTGCTTGCCTCTTCTAGATTCTTAAAGGTACCAATTCCTACCGAAGCCAATATAAATGCACCTAAAGCTGTTGTCTCTATTATCTTGGGCCTTATTACTGGTATACCTAACAGGTCGCTCTGGAACTGGAGTAGAAAGTTATTACTAGTTGCACCACCATCAACCCTCAGTTCTTTTACTTTAACGCCAGTAGCTTCTTCCATGGTGACTAATAGGTCCTTAATCTGATATGCTATACCTTCTAAGGCAGATCTAACAATGTGCTCTCTCCTAGTTGCCCTACTTATACCAATAATCATCCCTCTAGCATACATATCCCAGTAAGGAGCTCCCAAACCAGTAAGGGCTGGGACAAAGTATACATCCCCTGTATCGTCAACAGCCCTTGCAAAGACCTCAGAACTTGCGGAATCTATTATAAGCCCAAGATTATCCCTAAGCCATTGGACTACAGAACCTCCTGTAAATACACTTCCCTCTATGGCATATTTCAACTCTCTATCTATACTCCAGGCAACAGTGGTAAGCATTCCCGTTTCATTAATAATTACTCTTTCTATAGGCTCCAAGAGGAAACATCCAGTTCCATAGGTAACCTTTAGCATACCAGGAGAGAAACAACACTGCCCTACTAAAGCTCCCTGCTGGTCTCCTACAATTCCAGCTATTGGAATGCCGTTTCTAGGAAAATCCTCTGTATATCCAACTATCCCTGCAGAATCCACAACAGTTGGGAGAATAGCCTTTGGTATATCAAACATCTCTAGGAGGTCATCATCCCATTCCCCTTTTTCTATGTTAAATAACATCGTTCTAGATGCATTAGTAGCATCCGTTGCATGGATCTTACCTTTAGTAAGATTCCAGAGGAGCCAACTATCTACAGTGCCAAAACATACCCTATTCTCTTTTAATAGAGACTTTATCTCCGGTATATTTTTTATAAGCCAGATAACCTTTGTACTAGAAAAATAGGCATCACAGAGTAAGCCAGTCTTTTTTCTTATAATATCCTCGTAACCTTTATTTTTAAGATCTTCACATATATCAGCACTTCTCCTACACTGCCAGACTACAGCATTATAAAGAGGCTTACCAGTAATTCTATCCCAAAGTATTGTCGTCTCTCTCTGATTGGTTATACCTATACTAGAGATATCTTTTATATCTATCTTTGAATTTTTAATAGCACTTACAACCGCCTCTTGAACAGTAGACCAGATATCTTCTGGATTTTGCTCTACCCAACCTGGCTTTGGAAATATCTGAGGTAATTCCTTTTTACCCTCCCCCAATTGATTACCAAACTCATCAAAGACAATTGCTCTACTATTTGTAGTTCCCTGATCAATAACTAGTACATATCCCATAAGTCTTTCTCCTATCAAATATAATAAAAGCTACGCACACCAGGCGTAGCCCCCATATTCCACTATGGTGGGCGAAACAGGACTTGAACCTGTGACCCCCTGCGTGTGAAGCAGGTGCTCTAACCGCTGAGCTATTCGCCCACTATTCTATATTTTACACTCCAATAAGCTCATTTGCAAGACGCCCTAGGATTAAAAAGACTGGTAAAGTAAAAAGTCAAAATAAGCAATTTCTAAAGCAAATAAAAAATTATTTGACGCAATGTTTCTAATGAATTATAATACTAAGTAAAATGAAAGATAAAGTGATAGAAGAGTTTCTGCAAAGGATAGCCCCTATAAGGGGAAAGATTTTAGAAATATATCTTTTTGGTTCTAGAGCAAGGAACGATTGGAGGCCAGATTCTGACTACGATATACTAATAGTACTCGAGAATAAGAAAGACGAGGTTATAGATGAACTTTACGATGCTGTTATAGACATATTACTTTCAACAGGTAAGTTAATATCACTAAAGATATTCTCTCTGAAAGAGTTTAATAGACTAAAATCTCTCCAGACTCCATTTATAAGTAACGTGTTAAATGAGGGTATAAGGATTGGATAAAGTTACTAAGGAGTTAATAATAGGCTACATAGAAAAGTCTCAGAAAAAGTTAGAGGCGGCAGAAAAACTTTTTGATTTGGGCTACTATGAAGATGCAGTTTCTAGGGTATACTATGCAGTATTTCATATTGTTCAAGCTCTTCTTCTAACAGAAGTGGAAAAAGCAGAAACACATAAGGGAATAGTCACTCTATTTGGACTTCTCTTTATTAAGACTGGAAGGTTCACGAAAGACCTAGGGAGATATTTAGCAAACCTAAAGGATGATAGAGAAAGTGGAGATTACGAAATCTTATCATATATAGATAGAGAAACTGCAGAAAAAGCCCTAAAAGAAGGTAAGGAATTTATAGAAGAAGTTCTAGAATATCTAAAAAATCTGGATTTAGGGGTTAAGTTTGGGGATTAACTGCATCCTTGGTAAACACAAGTCCTCTTCTTATAAGACTTCTCAGTTGATCTAGAGCTAGGATTAATAAACATTCGTACTCTTCTTCAGGAAAATGTTAATCCTATAAAGGATTTCTAGATTATTATGGTGTTTCCTAGATTTATAAGGGACTCCATAATGTTATATAGGAGTCGAATACCCCATCTTTAAACGGAAATGAGTGTTATTCTGCGATAGATTATTTTTTAAGAAAGGTCACATTTTTGTGCTATAATATTAAGAAAGCATATAATAAAGCAGTGGCAGGTGCATTTTGGGGAATGGGTTAGATTAACCCAGATAAATAAATGTAAATCATGGATTTAGATATGTTTAAAGAAGGAACAATAATAGAAGGTCCTTTTTGGAACGAATCGGTGATCTTAGAAAAAAACGCTATTGAAAGGCAAGACTATATTCACATTATAGGCAAAACTATATATTCTAACGAACATGTAGATTCCTTAATTCCAAAAGAAGAAATTGAAAAAATAAAAGTTAAAAAGCTTATTTTGGACTTTTCCGCCGATGGTACTGATGTATTCTTAGCTTTAGAGGCTACTCGTTTTCGATATGCATCCATTTTCGATCCTTTCTTAGCTATGGGTGCTTCAAAGATAGATCCTCTTCCTTTCCAAATAGAGGCAGTGTATGGTTATATTCTAAAGCTTCCTCTTATTAGATTCCTTATTGCCGATGACCCAGGTGCAGGTAAAACTATAATGGCTGGACTTATAATCAAAGAACTAAAGATAAGAGGAGTTGTAAAGCGAATATTAATTATTGTTCCTGGTCACCTCAAGGATCAGTGGAAAAGAGAATTAAAAGAAAAATTCCAGGAGTCTTTCTATGTAATTGATAGATCCGTATTTAAAAACACTTATGGAGAAAATGTATGGCAAAAAGAAAGTCAAGTTATAACATCTATTGATTTTGCAAAACAGGAGGATATTTTGCCCTCTCTTAACAGTGTTCACTGGGACCTTGTTATAGTTGATGAAGCGCACAAAATGTCAGCCTATGTCTATGGTGGAGACGAATTTAAAAAGATAGAAAAGACTGAAAGATATAGGTTAGGAGAGGTTCTTTCAAGAACCAGTGAACATCTTATTTTTCTTACTGCAACACCCCACAAAGGCGATCCTGAAAATTTCAGACTACTTCTAGACCTCTTAGTGCCTGGCTTCTTTGCCACAAAGGAGATGATTATTGAATCTCTTCAAAGTAAGGACAATCCTCTATTTATAAGGAGAATGAAGGAGGATTTAAAAGACTTTCATGGAAAACCTCTTTTCCCAAATCGCTATGCTAAAACAATTAAGTTTAGCTTATTAGATAACGAAAAGAAGCTTTATAATGAGCTTTCAAAATATGTTGTTTCTCAGTATAATAAGGCATTGCAAAGTGATAAAAGGAGGAATCTAGTCTATGCGCCTCTAATTTTACAAAGAAGAATGGCATCAAGCACCTATGCGCTTTTCAAATCTCTAGAAAGGAGAAAGAAAAAGCTCGAAGAATTGCTTAAAGAATCTAATCTTACTAAAGGAGAAATAACTCCCATTAATCTTGAAGAGATTGAGGATTATGAAGAAAAAGAACGATGGGAAAAAGAAGAAGAGTTGGAGACTTTAAACATATCAGAAAACAAAGAAGAACTAAAAGAAGAGATTAATACCCTTAACACACTGATGAAAAAGGCACAAGAAATATTAAAAAACGAAGAAGAGATTAAATTAAAGCAATTAAATAAAGCGTTAGAAGAGGGATTTAAGAAAATAAGAGAAATAAAAGGAAATGAGAAGATTCTAATTTTTACAGAATTTAAAGATACAATGGAATACTTAGTAGAAAAAATTAGCTCATGGGGATACTCTGTTAATTTCATCCATGGTGGTATGAATTTAGAAGAAAGGATAAAAGCAGAGGTAATTTTTAAACATGAAACTCAGGTTATGGTTGCAACTGAAGCAGCTGGAGAGGGAATAAACCTTCAGTTCTGTCACCTTATGATAAACTATGACATACCTTGGAATCCTAATAGGCTCGAACAGAGAATTGGTAGAATCCATAGGTACGGACAGCAAAAAGACGTCTACATTTACAACCTAATAGCTGAAGATACTAAAGAGGGTGAAGTACTTTCCAAAATTTTCGATAAACTTGAGGAAATTAGAGAGGCTATGGGAAGCGACAAAGTATTTGATGTCATTGGAGATATTTTTTACGAAAAAGATCTCTACCAGCTTATTTTAGATGCGGTAACCAATGCAAGAACCATGGATGAGATAATAAAAGAATTAGATATTAGAGTGAATGAAGAATATATAAAAAAGATTAAAGAGGCATTAGGCGAAAGTCTTGCCACAAGGTATATAGATTTTACAAGAATAAAAGAGATGGCAGAAAAGGCAAAAGAAAACAGACTAATCCCAGAATATGTAGAAGAATTTTTTATAAGGGCTTTTGAAAAAGCTGGTGGAAAACTCAAATCCAGAAAAGATGGCTTTATTTCAATAGATTCAATTCCTTATGAAATAAGAAGAATAGGAGAAGAATTCGATTTTAAAACTCGCTATGGAGTTCTTTCCAGGACATATACAAAAGTTACCTTTGATAAGGAATTAGCTTTTAAAAATCCTGATGCAGAGTTTATCTCCTTTGGACATCCTCTCCTTGAAGCATTAATTGAATGGACCATCAAAAATTACGCTTCTTCATTACAAAAGGGAGCGGTATTTGAAGATCCAGAAGGTAGATACAGTGGAATTATATGGTTTTTTGAAGGTGAGGTAAAGGATGGAAAAGGGAAAACAGCAGGAAAAACCCTTATAGCAATCTATGATGATGGGAAAGAGTTAAAAAGTATAAATCCAGCAATTCTATGGGATCTTGTTCCTGCTCATTCAGAAAATTCAATACAGATAGAAAGTACAATAAAAGATAGAGCACAAGAATATGCCATTTCCTTACTTGGTGAGTATAGACAAGCTCTCCTTAAAGAGAGAAAAAGACAAGCTGAAATAAAAAAGAAGTATGGAGTTAGGTCTTTGGAATATCTTATAAATAAGCTTGATGAGGAATTGGTAAAATTATATGAGAGAGGAGAGAAGGGAGAGAAAGTAGATATTGTAATAAAAAATAAAGAGGAAAGGAAAAGAAACTACGAGGAATCATTAAAGAGGTTAAAAAAAGACATAGAACATGAAATAGCTTTATATCAATCTATGCCTAAATTTCTTGGCGCGATCTATGTTAAACCAAAAGTTTCTACCGAAATGGTAAGTGATGAAGAGATAGATAAAATAGCTATTAGGATTGCAATGGAATATGAGAGATCTCAAGGAAGGGAACCAGAAGATGTTTCAAGTAAGAATTTAGGATTTGATATTAAATCTAAAGGTAAGGAAGAAATAAGGTATATAGAGGTTAAGGCAAGAAAAGATGAAGGTGATGTAGCTCTTACCAAAAATGAATGGTTTAGGGCAAAGATGCTAAAAGAAGAATATTGGCTATACATTGTTGCAAATGCGGTTACAAACCCTAACCTTTACATAATTAATAACCCTGCAGAAGAACTAAAAGTAGAAAAAAAGGTTGAAGTAGTAAGATATATAATTCCGTTAAATGAGTGGAAAAATAAAAATGAGAGTATAATAAAGGGAGTTAAACTATTATAAGGATATGATTGAAGGGAAGTTTTAGTATGAGATCAAAAAAGGGTAAACAGCTTAATGAAATTATTCAAGATATCAAAGGGTTAGAAAAAGAAATAAAAGAAAGATATAAAGCAGAGATAATTGGGATTTTTGGCTCTTATGTTCGTGGAGAGCAGAAAGAGAGGAGCGACCTTGATGTGCTTGTAAAATTTTATAAAGGGGCAACATTATTTGACTTTGTTGGACTTGCCCTTTTTCTTGAAGAAAAGCTTGGGATAAAAAAGGTTGATGTTGTTCCGTATGATGTTGTAAGACCAGAATTAAAAGAAAGAATCTTTAAAGAAGCGGTACATATATGAAAAGAGATATAAACTTGTATATAAAAGACATCTTAGAAGCAATGGAGTCTATAGAAAAATTTGTAGAAGATATGACTTTTAAAGATTTCAAATCGGATGATAAAACGTCTAGCGCAGTTATAAGAAAGTTTGAGATTATTGGTGAGGCAGTAAAAAATATTCCAGAAACTATAAAAAGAAATTATATAGACATCCCATGGAGGGAAATGGCTAGTTTTCGTGATAAACTTATTCATCTTTATTTTGGAATCAAATATGAGATAGTTTGGAATACCATAAAAATTGAAATACCAAAGCTTAAACCTAAAATAAAGAAAATCCTTTCTGATATCCAAAGGGAGAAGGTATGAAATATCTTAACACCGATATCTATCAAATTACTTCGGTGATATATAATTCCGTTAAATGAATGGAAAAATAAAAATGAGAGTATAATAAAGGGAGTTAAGCTATGAAAAGATTTATAGAAGAAAGCTTTCCAGTTAAAGAAGTAAGTAAGGAATCTGTAAGAGAGAAGAATATAAGGCAGGGACACATTTCCACACTACACATCTGGTGGGCAAGACGTCCCTTGGCATCTTCAAGAGCTACCTCTTATACCGCTTTAATTCCTCCACCTAAGGATGAAACTGAGTGGGAAAAGAAAAGACAATTTATTATAGAGCTTTCTAAATGGGAAAACTCTTTGAATCCTACCATAATCAATAAGGCAAGAGAGGATATTTTAAATGCAAATGGAGGTAAGACATTAAAAGTCTTAGACCCCTTTGCAGGTGGCGGATCTATACCCCTTGAATGTCTAAGGCTTGGCCTTGAAACCTATGCTAATGAGTACAACCCTGTGGCTATTTTGATTTTAAAGTGCACCCTTGAATATCCTCAAAAGTATGGTAAACCAGGTGAGATTGAAATAGAACATCTTGGAAAAAGGGAAAAGACCAAGGTTCAGAACATCTTGCTTGAGGATGTAAAAAAGTGGGGGGAGCAGGTTTTAGAAAAAGCAAAAGAGGAGATTGGAAAGTTTTATCCCCAAGATGAAGATGGTTATATACCTGTTGGGTATATCTGGGCAAGGACTATACCCTGCCAAAATCCCTCTTGCAATGCGGAAATTCCATTAATGCGTCAATTCTGGCTTGCCAAAAAGGATAATAAGAAGATAGCCTTAAAACCATATGTAAAAGAAGGAAAAGTGGAGTTTGAAATAGTAGGACAAAACAGCGATTTTCCAAAAGATTTTGATCCGGAAAAGGGTACAGTTTCAAGGGCAATTGCCACTTGCCCTGTTTGTGGATTTACTATTGATGACAAAAAAGTGAGGAAATTATTCCAAGAGAAAAAGGCAAGTCAAAGAATGGTAGCGGTAGTACTACATAATCCCAAAAGAGAGGGCAAAAGGTATCGTCTTGCAACAGAGAAGGATGTTAAGATTTTCGAAAAAGCAGAGGAATACTTAAAGATAAAGAGACAAGAGTTATTTGATAAATGGGGAATTGATCCTGTACCGGATGAAGAGATTGATCAAAATTCTGTTGAACCAAGAAGAATGTGGCTTTATGGAATGTCGAGATGGGGTGATCTTTTTAACTCACGTCAAAAGCTAGCACTGATTACCTTTGTAGAAAAGGTAAGAGAGGCATATCAAAAAATGTTAGAAGAAGGATATGATAAGGAATATGCTAAGGCAGTGGTGAGTTATTTGGCGTTAGGGGTGGATAGGTTGGCAACATGTTTAGTTGTATTAACAAGATGGAGGCCTGATGTTATTTCTTTTGAAAGAGCATTTGATAGACAAGCTTTACCTATGATTTGGGATTATGGGGAGGTTAATCCATTTAGTAATGCAAGAGGACAATGGGACTTAGAACCAATGTTAGATGCAATAAAACATACCTCGAAAATTACTCAATTTTCCACCATCACCCAATCCTCCGCCACATCATTGCCCTATCCTGATGATTATTTTGATGCGGTATTTACTGATCCACCGTATTATGACAATGTCCCATATGCTTATCTTTCTGACTTTTTCTATGTATGGCTAAAAAGGACAATTGGAGAGCTATATCCAGATCTTTTCCCCACTCTGTTAACTCCAAAATCCAAAGAGATTGTAGCATATACTCATGGGAAAACCTGGGAAGAGGCAAAATCCTATTTTGAAGAAAATCTGAAAAAAGCATTTCAAGAGATTTATCGGGTTTTAAAACCTAACGGCATTGCAGTTATAGTTTATACCCACAAATCTACCTCTGGCTGGGAAACCTTAATAAATTCACTCCTAGATTCAGGATTAGTGGTAACCGCCTCTTGGCCCATTGATACTGAGATGAAATCACGCCTAAGAGCTCAAGAATCTGCGGCATTGGCATCTTCAATTTATCTTGTGGCAAGAAAGATAAAAAGAGAAAAGACAGGTTGGTTTAGTGAAGTAAAAGAGGAAATAAAAAGATATATCTATAAAAAGCTTGATAGGCTATGGGAGGAAGGTATCTCAGGTGCAGATTATTTTATCTCTGCCATAGGCTCTTCTATTGAAATTTTTGGAAGATATGAAGAGGTGATGGACTACGAAGGAAAC
>CALGNK010000006.1 GCA_937958695.1 uncultured bacterium | reverse complement strand
CTCTATTTATAATTCCTCTTTATAAGAATTAACAAGGACTCTTTCCTCTTACTATATCCTTCTGTCAAGGTGCGATTACTTTTCGCATTCTAAGTATACTATATCTATATCACTACTGTCAATACCCCGATCTTCCCAACCATTAATCAAAATTATTCCTTTCAGATTAACAACCGCTTGACACATTGAAAGTTTCATTATAAAATGCAACTAAAAATTGCAATCGTTATAGAGGGAAGGTATGAAGAGAGCAAATATTCAGGATGTGGCAAAATTAGCAGGAGTATCTCCTTCTACTGTTAGTAGAGCTTTGAATAGTTTTCCTGGAATAAGTGAAAGAACTAGGCAGAAAGTAATAGAGGCAGCGAAAAAATTGAATTATAAACCTAATTATAGAGGTCAAATCTTAACTACTAGAAGCACTAAAAATATTGGGCTTCTAATAACAGATATCACTAATCCATTTTTTCCAGAGCTAGTAAGAGGAGCCGAGGAAACCGCTAGTGAAAGTAGTTATACTATTCTTTTAGGAAACACATCGGAATCTGTAGAAAAAGAGACAAATTATCTAGACTTTTTCTCTCGAGGTCCAGTAGATGGAGTCATTATATCCGCATCTAGAATACCAAATGAGCATATAATCAACCTTGCTGAAGAGGGATTACCGATAGTTGTTATAAACAGAATACTAGAACATCCTAAAATCTCTTATATCTCAACTGACATGGAAAAGGGAGGTTATTTGGCGACTAAACACTTAATAGAGCTTGGACATATAAGAATTGCATTTATCAACGGACCCAGTCATTCTGAGGCTGCTAAAAGAAGGTTCTTAGGTTATAAGAAGGCTTTAACTGAAGCCAAAATAGAGTATGATCCTGACTTAGCTTCTTTTAACATCCCAGTGGCAGAATCAGGGTATAGAGAAGCTATAAAATTACTCAATACAAAGAATCCTCCAACTTCTATATTTACTTATAATGATTTGATGGCGTTTGGAGTGATGAAGGCAGTAAAAGATCTAGGTTTAAAGATACCAGATGACCTATCAATTGTAGGTTTTGATGATATATTCTTCTCTAGTTTCACAGATCCTCCCCTTACTACAATCAGACAACTTAAAGAGGAATTAGGCAAGAAGGCTGTAGAACTTCTTCTTGAATTAATGAAAGGAGAAAAAAGAGGGATATTACTTGAACCAGAGCTTATTATAAGAAATACAACCTCAAGGAGGTAAAAATGAAGTTTGGCTGTTGTGGCTCAGTAGAAGAGATAGAGATTGTAAGTTCTAGCGGATCGGATTTTATAGAGTTTGCCGTAACATCTATTATGCAGGTCGATGTTTCAGAGGTTAAAGAAAAGCTAGATAAAGTAAATCTTAGGGCTTATTCGTTTAATGTATTCTTACCAGGAGATCTACCAATAACTGGTCCAAATGTGGATCTTAAAAGAGTAGAATCTTATGTAGATGAAGCTCTAAAAAGAGTAAATTTTCTTGGTGGCGAAGTAGTAGTCTTTGGAAGTGGAAGATCTAGGTCCTTTCCAGAAGGATTTCCTAAAGAAACAGCTACTGTACAGATTATAGAATTTTTAGAGACAGTAGACAGATATGCAAAGAAGTACGGCATAAAGATAGCTATAGAGCCTCTAAATAAGAAGGAAAGTAATATTATAAACACTACCCTAGAAGGACTAGAGTTTGCAGATAAAATCAGTAGCCCAAATATAGGAGTTTTAATAGATAACTATCATGCAGACTTAGAGAACGAACCTTTGTCTAACATATACAAGATAAAAGAGAAACTATACCATGTCCATGTATCGGATAAAGGAAGAGTCGCACCAGGTAAGAATGACTATAACTTTAAAGACTTATTCAGCGCTCTTAAGGCGGTAAACTATAAAGGCTACATATCTATAGAGTGTAGATGGGAAGACAAGAAGACTGAATTACCTAAAGTTCTCGAATATCTAAGAAAGGAGTGGGAATAAATGATTTCAAAACTAACTAAGATTCCAGAAGGAATGGGAGTATTAGAAGTCCCCGTTCAAGATCTTGAGTGGATAAATTTATTTATACTTAGGTTAAAGTCTGGCGAATGTGTATCTCTGGGGGAAAAAGAAAAGGAAATAGGTTGTCTTTTATGTACTGGAAAGGTAGAGGTTAACAACAAGTACGTATTAGGGCCTAGAAGTGAAATATTTAACAGTAAACCTTGGGGGCTGTATATTCCTCCAGGAAAGAAGGTAGATATAAAAGCTTCAGATAGTAGCGAACTAGTATTTGCGACTGTAAAGTCAGAGCCGAATGATATGGATATAGTAGTGATAAATCCAAATGGAGTAGAAAGGAGAACAGTAGGTATACACAATTGGAAGAGATATGTTACTCAGGTTATAGATAGAAAAATTGGAGCAAGACATATAATAATGGGAGAGACGGTAAATCCTCCAGGAAACTGGTCTAGTTATCCTCCTCATAAACATGATAAACATATCCCTCCCTATGAGTGGAAAATGGAAGAGGTTTACCTTTATAGACTAAATCCACCTAATGGCTTTGGTTTCCAAAGGATATATACAGAAGAAGGTGATATAGATGAGGTTTATACAGTAACAGACTACACCGCCCTTTCTATCACCAGAGGATATCATCCTGTAGTTGCTGCACCAGGGTACTCTTTATACTATCTATGGGTATTAGCTGGGGAAGACCCAGTAAATATCCCTAGAGATGATATAAAGCATGCCTGGGTTAAATGGGCAGAACAGATAATTAAAGAAGTATAAAAGGAGGAAAGAAAGTGTGGTATAAACTTTCTGGATTTGGAGACGAAATATCTCCTGATTTTGAGGAACAGTTAAGAGTATTGAAAGAAGAAAGCATAGAATACTTAGAATTGAGGAGTGCCTTTGGTAAAAATGTGGTGGCTTTAAATAAAGATGATAGTGAAAAGATAAAAGAGATGTTAGATAAGTATGAAATAAAAATATCAGCTATAGCATCTCCAATTGGAAAAGTCAGAGCAAGAGAAGATGTAGAAGGGCAAAAAGAGAAGTTAGAAAATGCCATAAGATTAGCACACTTCTTTGGAACACCTTATATTAGAATATTCTCTTTTTATCCAGAAGAGGGAATGAGTATAGATGAGCTCAGAAATATATCCTTAGAAAGATTGGGAGAACTTGTAAAAATAGCAGAGAAAGAGGGGGTTATATTATTACATGAAAATGAAAAGAGGATATATGGAGATATCCCTGAAAGGTGTCTTGATATACTAAAAAGTATAAATTCTCCAAATCTAAAAGCGGTATTTGACCCTTCAAACTTTATACAGTGTAACGTAAAGCCTTTTAAAGAGGCTTACCCAATTTTAGAAGATTATATAGAGTATGTGCATATAAAAGACGCACATTTATCAGATGGGATTGAAGTTCCAGCAGGTGAAGGGGATGGAGAAATTAAGGAACTTCTAATATCTCTAAAAGCAAAAAGGAGAGAATATTTCCTAAGTCTAGAACCACATCTTGCTCATAGTGGACAATTCCAAGGATTCTCTGGCCCTGAACTCTTTAAGAAGGCTTCTCAAGCATTAAAGAAGATAATATTTGAAATAGAGAGGTGATAATATGGATAAGGTAAGGTTTGGTATAGTTGGATGTGGGGTTATAGGTCCAACACATGCAGAAGCTATAAAGAATATAGATATAGCAGAGTTAAAGGCTGTATGTGATATTATACCCGAAAGGGCTAAAGAATTAGGAGAAAAGTACGGGGTAGACTGGTATGTAGATTATGATGAGATGTTAGCCAGAGAGGATATAGATGTAATAAATATCTGTGTTCCTAGCGGATTGCATGCTGATTTAGGGATAAAGGCTGCTCAAAAGGGAAAACATGTACTAGTAGAGAAACCTATAGATATTACATTAGAAAAGGCTGATGCCCTTATAGAAGCTTGTTATAAGGCTGGTGTCAAACTTAGTGTTGTATCCCAGCATAGGTTTGACCCAGGAATTAGAGAACTAAAAACCGCAATAGAGTCAGGAAAACTAGGTAAACTTGTTATGGCTGATGCTTATGTAAAGTGGTGGAGAACTCAAGAATATTATGATAGTGCAGGCTGGCGTGGGACTTGGGCTTTAGATGGTGGTGGAGCTCTAATGAATCAATCTGTCCATTTTGTAGACCAGCTCCTTTATCTTGCAGGACCTGTCAAAGAGATAACCGCATATTGTGGAACATTAGCCCACAAAATAGAGGTAGAAGATGTAGCTATAGCTATTATAAAATATAAAAATGGAGCCCTAGGTGTGATACAAGGATCAACTGCCTGTTATCCCGGTTTCAAAGAAAGGATAGAGGTTCATGGAACAAATGGTAGCGTAGTAGTAGAAGGTCCCTTTGTAAGAGACTGGCTAATAAAGGGAGAAGAAAGAAAAGGAGTATCTAATCAGGGAGAGTCAGCATCAAGTGACCCCAGAGCCTTATTTATAAAAGGACATATAGCTCAGATAAGAGATATGGCAGAAGCGGTATTATATAATAGGACTCCCAGTATAACTGGAGAGGATGGTAGGAGAGCTATACAGTTTATACTCGCAGTTTATGAATCTAGCAAGACTGGAAAGGCTTTAGTAATAGAAGATTAAGGAGGAGCCTAATGGAATCACTTTTCTATGATATAGGTATAACTAATAGGATATCTCGTATCTTTGCAAAAGACGGAAAATCTATGGTCCTAGCTATAGACCATAGGCAGAGAGGAATCCAAGAAGGAATAGATAATTTTAATAATCTAGTTTCTCTTATAGAAAGATTAGCCCCTTATCTAGATGCTATAATGACGACAAAAGAACCTTTAGCCCGGCTTATAGTAAATGGCAATTTAAAAAATAAGGGGCTAGTATTAAGCCTCAATAGAACAGGATTGGCAGGAACAACCTTCGAGATGGATGATAGATGTGTCTGCACAGTAGAAACTGCTCTCAGATGGGGGCTTGATGGAGTAAAGCTCCTTATAAAGTTTAATAAAGATGATCAACTCACTAACGAACAACTGACACTTCTAGCCAATTTAGTAGAAGAATGTGAAAAATGGTCTATGCCTCTTATGGTTGAACCGCTTTATATGAATTTAGAAAATGGTAAATTAGTTATGGATAGATCTTACGAAGCTATAAAATGGGTCTCTATAATAACTAATGACTTTAAGGTCCCAATACTTAAAATCCCGTATGTAAAGAGTAATTCTAGAGAAGAGGGAATAGACCTCTTTAAGAGAATAGTAGATAGCGTAAATGCTAAGGTCTTACTTCTAGGTGGTCCTAAGAGAGAGAACCCATTAGAGGTCCTTAAAGACTTTGAGGATGGTGTAAAAGCTGGAGCTAGCGGGTTTGTGGTTGGCAGGAACGTATTCTTGAGTGATAAACCTGAGGTTATAGCTTTGGCTATGAAACTTATACTCCACGAGGACTACTCTTCTGAAGAAGCATACAAGGAGGCTCTAGACAATGTGGGAAGAACTCTATAAAGAGGCTCTAGAAAAAGGTTGGGAAAAATTACAAGAGATCCCTGGTGTGATAACTGGCTTTCATTCAACTATCGATGGACTAAAGAGGGTAGATGAAGATCTAATAAAAAAACTTTTAGCTCAATGTCCTAGAATCAAAAATATCCCCAATGAGCCAACATCAGTCATAGGAAGCCCAGAAGACTTAATTATTGACCTTCTCATATCAATAAAAGAAGGTTTGGCCTATCAGAGGATGATAGAAAATGAAGAGACCTTCAGATGGACTTTAGAAAATATTGGATATGATCAATTAAGACTTGGTGGAACATCAGCAAATATGGCTAGTTTACTGTCCCCTTTACCATTAAAGAGGATTCTAGTTTATGCTAATCCGCTTACAAGAGAACTTGCCGAGTTATTTCCAGAAAGAGAGAATCTATTTGTCCTAACTAGAGAGAATGATAAGCCAGTATTATGCTCTCCAAGAAAGGCTTGGAAGGATCAAGGAATATTTGCCATACACTGGATATTAGAATACAATAAGGGATTAAAGATAGAACTAGATGGAACGATCTATGAGGCTCCAAGAGCCAATAGATTTATAGCAGCTTGGAATCCTGTAAACTGTAGATTAAGAGTAAGTGAAGAATTTAAAAGGGATATATTTATTATACCGGACAAATTTACACACTTCTTAGTTTCAGGCTTTCATATTCTCTTAGAAAGATATCCAGAGGGTAAGACCTGCGAAGATTTTATAATTCCAGTTGCTGAGTTTGTAACTCAAATGAAAGAAAAGTTAGGATTAAAAGTTCACTATGAATTCGCTTCTATTGGAAGTTCAGTTATAAGAAGTTTAGTGGTAAAACATATATTCCCCGTTATAGATAGTTTAGGGTTAAATGAAATCGAATTTTCTACACTTCTCAATGATTTTGGAGAACAAGACCTAGCAAAAGAACTTAAGGATGCAAGATTTCCAATAGTAAAGTTGATAGATGGCTTGCTAAAGATTATGCAAAGGACATCTCTTAAGAGAATTCAACTTCATACCCTTGGACATTATATCTCTGTTATCAGGGAAAAGAATGAGATTAATGAAAGGACCGCCCTTCTATTTTCTGCCATTTTGGCTGCAACAAGATCTCTGCTTGGTAGATATGAAACATTAGAGGATTTAAAGAAGGGATTAGAGGTCCCAACCATAACATTGACTGGTTATGAAGGTATCAAAAATATTGAAAGTTTTAACTTTATAATAGTCCCTACCAAGGTAGTTCAATCTCCAAAGCTCACAGTAGGCTTAGGTGATATAATATCATCATCAGGATTTTTATTAAGCTAGGAGGTGTATACATTGAAGGTTTATATAACTAGGCGTATACCAGAGCCAGGAATAGAAATGATAAGAAAAGAACATGAGGTAGAGATAAATCCATACGATAGAGTACTGACTAGAGAAGAACTATTGCAAGCGGTAAAAGGTAAGGATGGTATACTCTGCCTCTTAACAGATAAGATCGATGCTGAAGTATTTGATTCCGCTGGACCCCAGTTAAAGGTTGTAAGTAACTACGCAGTAGGTTATGACAATATCGATGTAAATGAGGCTACTAAAAGGGGTATAGTAGTAACAAATACCCCTGGAGTTCTCACAGAAACTACGGCAGACTTAGCATGGGCTCTTATACTATCCACTGCAAGAAGGATAGTAGAAGCTGACAAGTTTACAAGAGCAGGTAAATATGAAGGTTGGGCACCTATGCTCTTTCTCGGACAGGATGTATATGGAAAGACTTTAGGTATTATAGGAATGGGAAGGATTGGACAAGCTGTAGCAAGAAGAGCAAAAGGTTTTAATATGAAGATTCTATATAATGATATAAGAAGAATCCCTGAGGAAGTTGAGAAAGAGCTAAATGCTACATTTGTCTCTCTAGATGAGCTTCTAGAAAGGAGTGATTTTATCTCACTTCATACCTATCTATCTCCAGAGACCTACCATCTAATAAATGAAGAGAGATTAAAAAAGATGAAAAAGACTGCCTACCTTATAAATACATCCAGAGGTCCGGTTGTAGATGAAACTGCATTAGTAAGAGCATTAAAGGAAGGTTGGATAGCAGGGGCAGGGTTAGACGTTTATGAGTTTGAGCCAAAACTTGTTCCAGGATTAGCTGAGTGTGAGAATACAGTCTTATTACCACATATAGCTAGTGCTAGCGTAGAAACCAGAACTAAGATGGCTACAATGGCTGCTGAGAACCTCTTAGCAGTATTAGCAGGGAAAATGCCACCAAATCCAGTAAATCCTGAAGTATTAAAAAATGAAAATATTAGTAGCTCCTAATGCATTTAAGGAAGCTCTCTCAGCCAGAGAAGCCGGAGAAGCTATAAAGGGAGGGCTCTTAATAGCCCTCCCTAATAGTGATATTATAGTTCTTCCAATAGCCGATGGTGGGGATGGAACAATTGAGGTTTTGGTAGAGGCCACTGATGGACAGTTTATAAAAAAAGAGGTAACTGGGCCTCTAGGTGAAAGAATAATAGCAGAGTTTGGTATTCTAGGTGATGGTAAAACAGCTATTATAGAGATGGCAAGATCTTCTGGCTTAGCCTTAGTTCCAAAGGACAAGAGAAATCCTGCTATTACTACTACCTATGGAGTTGGCGAGCTTATAAGGGAAGCTTTGGATAGAGGAGTAAAAAGAGTCCTAGTAGGAATAGGAGGAAGTGCCACTAATGATGGTGGAGCAGGAATGGCGCAGGCCTTAGGAGCAAGGCTTTTAGATAAAGAAGGAAAGGAATTACCATTTGGTGGATTGGCACTTAAAGAACTTGCCAATATTGACATGACTAACTTTCATCCTTTGGCTAAAGAATGTGAAGTCATAGTAATGGCAGATGTAAAAAATCCTTTATGTGGTCCAGAAGGGGCTTCTTATGTATACGGTCCACAGAAAGGTGGTACTAAAGAGTTAATAGAGGAGCTAGATAAAGCCCTATTTAACTTTGCACAAATAGTTAAGAGAGATCTAGGTAAGGATATACTGAATCTCCCAGGATCAGGAGCAGCTGGAGGATTAGGCGGAGGTCTAGTTGCATTCTTAAATGCCAAATTAAGGCCTGGTATAGAAGTAGTTCTAGAGACTTTAAATATAGATGAAAAATTAAATGAGATAGACTTAGTTATAAGCGGTGAAGGGAAAATAGATGGACAGACAATATTTGGTAAAGGTCCTGCTGGGATAGCAAAAAAAGCAAAAGAAAAGTCGATACCTGTAATACTATTAGGTGGAGCTGTAGATGAAGATGCCGAAATTCTAATAAAGGAAGGATTAGTAGATGCTCTATTCTCAATTACTAGAGGACCTATAACTTTAGAAGAATCTATAAAACACACGAAAGAACAACTGGAATGGATTTCTTATCAGATTGGTAACCTAATAAAGGCACTTACTTACCATTAAGTTGTCTTATTTGTCTCTTTATAGTATAATACCTTAGGTGTGTATTCAAAACTCCTAGAGAGTGAAGGATATAAAGTGGCTAGAGAGAGCTCTATAGTTAGAACAACCAAGGAAACTGATATAAAGATAAACTTAAATATAGATGGAACCGGAAGAAGTAGTATTGATACTGGAATTGGATTTTTAAACCATCTTCTCTCATCTTTAGCCCTCTATAGTAATTTCGACTTAGATATTACTGCTAGAGGAGATATAGAGGTAGATGGGCATCACCTCTGTGAAGATGTTGGCATAGTTTTAGGTTCCGCACTGAATAAAGCATTAGGAGATCATAGAATAGCTAGATTTGGCTATTCTATAGTTCCTATGGATGATGCACTATTGATCTCAAGTTTGGATATAAGTGGAAGGCCATATTTTGAGACTAATGAACTATTTGTAAATAATCTTATAGGGACCTTTCAAACTGAATGGCTCATAGAGTTCCTTAGGGCTTTCGCTATGAATAGTAAGGTGACTCTTCATATTTTAAAGCTAAGAGGCAGTAACTCTCATCATATTGCGGAGTGTCTTATAAAGTCTTTAGGCATATCACTAAAAGAGGCAACAAGAAAAATAGATGACATCCTCTCAACCAAAGGAGTTTTATAAAAGTTGATTACAATAATAGATTACGGTGCAGGGAATCTATTTAGCGTAAGAAAGGCTTTAGAATACTTTGACGCTAAGGTGATAGTTTCTGATAATCCTACTGATATACTCAAGGCGGAAGGTCTTGTGCTTCCTGGAGTCGGAGCCTTTGGTTGGGGAATGAATTTACTAGAAGAAAAGAAGTTATGTAGAGCTATCAGAGAAGCAGTAGATAAAGGGACCCCCTTACTTGGAGTTTGCCTCGGTTTACAACTTCTTTTTGAAGAAAGTGAAGAATCTCCGAATGTTAGAGGATTAGGTATTATAAATGGTAAAGTCAGAAAACTTCAAACCAGCCTTCCTCTTCCTCATATAGGATGGAATCAGGTTAAAATATTAAGAGATACACCCATCTTTAAAGGAATTAAAACAGAAAGTTTCTTTTATTTTGTTCATTCATATTATGGAGAACCTATAGATGAAGAGTTAGTCTGTGGAGAGACAAATTATGGAATTACCTTTCCCTCTGCGATATGTCAGAATAATATCTTTGCTGTCCAATTTCACCCTGAGAAAAGTGGTAAGGAAGGACTAAAAATATACAAGAACTTTCTAGGCATTATTTATGGAGATAATACCAGCTATTGATATAATAGAAGGAAAGTGTGTTAGACTTATTAAAGGTGATTTTAGTAAAAAAACTGTTTATAGTGATGATCCTGTAATGATAGCAAGAAGTTGGGAAAGTAAGGGAGCTAATAGAATACACATTATAGATTTAGACGGTGCCAAGTCCGGAAGACCTATAAATAAAGATGTTATACTAGAGATTATAAAAGAAGTTAATATTCCAATACAGGTTGGTGGGGGAATTAGATCGCTAGACAGTATAAAAGAATATATAAACAAAGGAGCCAGTAAAGTGATACTTGGTAGTGTTGTATTTGAAGATGAAAAACTCTTAGAGAAGGCGCTTACAAAGTATCAAAAGAACATTATAGTAAGTTTAGATGTACGAAAAGGGAAAATTCTCATACATGGATGGCTAAAAGAGACGGAATTTAATTATATAGATATTGGTAAAAAGTTAAGAGACCTTGGGGTTAAGGAGTTCATATATACTAATATAGAGAGAGATGGGACTTTAAATAGCCCAGATATAGAAGGTTTGAAGAGGTTTATAACTTATGTAGGGGTACCAACGATAGCCTCTGGTGGAGTAAGTACATTAGAAGATATAAAAAGGATAAAAGAAATTGGTGCAACTGGAGTTATTATAGGTAAAGCCTTATATGAGGGTAAGATTAACCTAGAAGAGGCGATAATTCTATGCTCACAAAGAGGATAATCCCTTGCCTTGATGTGAAAGATGGAAGGGTAGTAAAAGGGACACATTTTATTGATATAAAGGATGCTGGGGATCCGGTAGAGCTAGCAGAATATTACGATAAAGAGGGGGCAGATGAGCTAGTATTCTTAGATATAACTGCATCTCTTGAAAAAAGAAAAACTATTATAGAATTAGTAGAAAAAACAGCATCAAAAGTCTTTATCCCATTTACAGTAGGGGGTGGTATTGGAAGTATAGAAGAGATAAAAGAGATACTTAGAGCAGGTGCAGATAAGGTATCTATAAATACTCAAGCGGTAAGAAATCCTTCACTCGTAAGAGAAGCATCGAGGGTCTTTGGGTCTCAATGTATTGTCATAGCTATTGATGCAAAGTGGGATGAGGATATGAATGGATGGAGAGTATATATAAATGGGGGGACTAAGCCTACTAATCTAGAAGCAGTAGCTTGGGCAAAAGAGGTAGAAAGACTAGGGGCAGGTGAAATATTATTGACAAGTATAGATACTGATGGGACACAAGAAGGTTATGACATAAAACTTACTAGAGCTGTAGCAGAGGTAGTCAATATACCAGTAATAGCATCTGGAGGCGCTGGAAGGTTAGAACATATAAGAGACGTGCTAAAGGACGGGAAAGCAAGTGCTGCGCTGATAGCTTCTCTACTTCATTATAAAAAACATACTATAAGAGAGATAAAAGAATATCTAAAAAAGGAAGGGATTCCAGTACGATTATAAACTTAGATTTATCTAATATAAGATATAACAAAGACGGATTAATCCCAGCTATTATACAAGAAGTTAACTCAGGAGAAGTTCTTATGTTAGGTTATATGAATGAGGAGTCTTTGAAAAAAACAATAGAGACAGGAACTACCTGGTTTTGGAGTAGAGAAAAACAGAGGTTATGGAATAAGGGGGAAACTAGTGGTAATATACAAAAGGTAAAAGAAATTCGGTTGGATTGTGATAACGATGCATTGCTTGTATTAGTAGAACAAAAGGGAGTAGCATGTCATACTGGACATCTTTCCTGCTTTTTCCAAGAGTTATATTCCAAAGAGGAGTATACCAGATTTCATCTAGATACTCTCTATGAAATTATCTTATCTAGAAAACTCAACCCTACGGAAAGTTCTTATACATCTAGACTTTTTAAGGAAGGAAAAGAGAAAATACTTAAGAAGATAGGAGAAGAGGCGGTAGAGGTCCTTTTGGCAGGAATGAAAGAAGACTGTGATGATTTTATATATGAAGTCTCTGACCTTTTCTACCATACCTTAGTCTTAATGGCAGATTTAGGCATAACTCCCCAAGATATATATAGAGAGTTGGAGAGAAGACATCGACAAAGACAAAAGGATAATTTTATAAAATCCTAGTGGAGGAAGGAGTGATGTATATGAGTAGCAACACTTTATTGACGCTTTCTACAATTATAGGAGGTGGGACGCTACTGCTCGCGTATTACTTCTACACCTGGGTTTTAAAACAGCCAGCTGGAACGGAGAAGATGCGAGAAATAGCGTCAGCTATACATGAAGGGGCAGTAGCATTTTTAAAGAGGGAGTATCTGACTCTTCTCTACTTTATTATTGTTATGACCGCAGTAATTGCCATCTTTATCAATCCCTATAGTGCTATTGCCTATATTATGGGTAGCGTATCTTCGATATTTGCTGGATGGTTTGGGATGCAAGCAGCAACTAGAGCTAATGTGAGAACTACAGAAGCGGCAAAAAAGGGACAATCTCAAGCTCTAAGAGTTGCTTTTACTGGGGGCTCTGTTATGGGGCTTGCAGTTGCAGGGCTTGGTGTATTTGGTCTTTCTATAGCTTATCTAATCTTTAAAGACCCCAATATTATAAATGCTTTTGGAATGGGAGCTAGCTCAGTAGCTTTATTTGCCCGTGTAGGAGGGGGTATATATACGAAAAGTGCTGACGTAGGGTCTGACTTAGTCGGTAAGGTAGAGAAGAATATACCTGAAGATGATCCAAGAAACGCAGGGGTCATAGCAGATAATGTGGGAGACAATGTCGGAGATGTGGCTGGAATGGGCGCAGACCTCTTTGAATCATACGTTGGAGCTGTTATTGCAGCAATGGTAATAGGACTTACTGCATTTTCTAAGGATTTATCTCTAAATGCAATTTTATATCCACTTATTCTTATAGCTGTAGGAACTATATCTTCTATAATTGGATCTTTCTACGTACAGTTATTTGGGAAGGGTGATCCTCAGTCTGCCCTTAGATGGGGAACCTATGTATCTGCAATCATTCTAGTAATAGTAGCCATACCACTGACAAAATCTCTATTAAATACTTATAATCCATTTTATGCACTACTTGCAGGACTCATAGTAGGAATAATCATTGGCCTTGTCTCTGAGTATTATACCTCTGGTAAACCTATAGTAAGTCTGGCTGAAAGCGCACAGACAGGAGCTGCTACAGTTATAATAAGAGGACTTGCATTAGGAATGAAAAGTATAATAGTGCCAATAATTATGATTGCTGGAGCTATTGGTATCTCTTGGGCTCTGAATGGCCTATATGGAGTAGCAATAGCTGGAGTTGGAATGCTAGCCACTATAGGTATTGTAATGTCTACAGATGCCTATGGACCAATAGCAGACAATGCTGGGGGAATAGCTGAGATGGCTGGACTTGGAGCTAATATTCGTAAGATAACAGATAGATTAGATGCTTTAGGAAATACTACTGCAGCTATAGGTAAGGGATTTGCTATTGGTTCTGCAGCATTAACTGCTCTTGCCCTATTTAGTGCTTATACACACACTGTAGGTTTAAACATAGTAAATATTCTATCCGTCAAGTCTCTAATAGGAGCGTTTATAGGTGCTTTAATGCCATTTATGTTTTCTGCATTTGCTATGGAGGCAGTAGGTAGAACTGCAAATCTTATAGTAGAAGAGGTTAGGAGACAATTTAGAGAGATTAAAGGGCTTATGGAAGGGAAAGCAAGAGCAGAGTATGCTCGTTGTGTAGATATAGCTACTAAGGGAGCTTTAAGAGAGATGTTAGCTCCTAGTATTATAGCAGTTGCTGCCCCCATAATTATAGGACTAGTATTAGGTAAAGAGGCAGTAGGTGGATTCTTACTTGGCGCTATATTAACAGGGGTAGCATTAGCTATTATGATGGCAAATAGCGGCGGTGCTTGGGATAATGCTAAGAAATATATAGAAGCTGGAAATCTAGGTGGCAAAGGAACACCTACTCACGCAGCAGCGGTAATTGGAGATACAGTGGGTGATCCATTCAAAGATACTGCAGGTCCTTCTATGAACATCTTAATAAAGCTCATGTCTATAATTGCATTGGTATTTGGTGTAATATTTAAATAAAACCGAAATAAAGTTTTAAAGGCGAGGAGAGTTCTCCTCGCCTAAGATTCTACAGATAAAAAACATCCTATTTTTATAGACTGCTTTTGAGGAAGACTGGCCAAGGTCTTAAATATATAAAGTCTAAAGTAAAGTATTCTCTTACGCGAATCCTTCCTAACTTTGTATCTTCTTTAGCGCATGCTGAATAATATCTACCGCTTCATCTGTATTCCATCTACCCATATTTATTACAAGATGATAAAGGGATGGATCGTTCCAATCTACTCCATAAAATCTTCGCAAATATTCTGCAGATGCCTTATCTTTTGACTCTATATATTCTCTGGCTTCGTTTCTAGTAAGACTACGATTTATCATCACATAGCTTATACGTTGGTCCATTGGGGCTACTATCCTTACATGAAGGACTCCAGGTGCATCTCTAAGTATTACTTGACTTCCACGACCTACTATAACTACATTACCTCTCTCTCTCAACCTTTCTATAGTTCTCTGTATAAGTTTGAGGGCTCTTTCTTCGTCTAAAACTTCAGTCATATGTGTTATCTCTCCTGCAGAGTTTGTTCCCCTAACCGTTATAGTAGCTAATGGTTCACGACGTCTGAAGAGATTATCTATAAAAGAACGTAGTTTATAACTATCTTCAGAGTAGTCTATTACTTCTACTTCTGATATCCCCATCTTAACAGCAACTTCCGTCATAAGCGCCTTATCAAAGTAGCGGTAGCCCAATACTTCGCATAATCTACGGGCTACTTCATCCCCACCGCTACCTACCTCTCTTGATATGGTTATTATTGACAAACAAATTCACCTCCTAAAGTCTCTACATCCAATCAACTAACTATATAAATCCAGAGATGATTTATGATACCTGCAATCAAAAGAGCTAAAAGTATTTCTAAAAGTACAAGTACAAAAGCAGTAAATCTCCCTAACTCCTTTCTAAGAGATGCTATAGTAGCTAAACAAGGAACATACAAGGTCACAAAAACGGAGAAGACAAACATCTGTCTAGGATTCAAGATTAATGAGAAATTAGTAGTTCCACTAAAGGTTGATAATAGAATTAATGTCAACTCTTTTTTTAATAAACCAAAGATGAGGACTATTCCTGTAATAAGAGGTAAACCAAGCCAATCTACCACTACTGGACTTAATATCTTATTTATTACATCGAACCAACCTAGTAATTTTAATACCTCTAGTAATACCGAACCCAACACGATATAAGGAAGAGCAACATAGAGAAACTCTTTTATTCTAAACCATGATTGTCTTAAAGTTGGCTTAAGAACAGGGATTCTAAGGTCTGGAACTTCCATTATCAATCCCGGAGTCTCTCCGGGATAATATCTATTCATAAATAGGCCAACAATATAGATAATAATTAGATCCAGAATATATATAAGAAATGCCCACTTTATACCCAAAAAAATACCAACTAACCCAAGTATTACAATTGTTCTAGCTGAGCATGGGATAAGCATAGAAAGAAAACTTGCTATAATTCTCTCTCTTCTACTCTCTAAAATCCTAGTCCCTAGAATGGCTGGAACATTACATCCATAACCCATAATAATCGGAATAACACCCTTACCATGAAGACCAAGTTTGTGCATGATACTGTCCGTAAGAAAGGCGATCCTAGAAAGATAACCACTATTTTCTAAGAAGGATAAGAAGATATAAAATGGAAGTATATATGGTAATGCTATAGTTATACCAGAAACAAATCCAGCTAATATACCATCAAATAAGAGATTCCTAAGGATATCTGAGATAGGGATATTTATAACGAGTACATCTAAATTAGAGAAAAGTTTTTCTAAGAGAGAAGAACCAATTTCTCCTAGCTTAAATAGGGTCATAAAAGCAGTAAGGAGAAATAGTAACATAGAAATATAACCTAAAACAGGGTGGAGAAGAACCATGTCTAAATTCTCCAAAAAGGTCTTCTTTTTCTTTTCATAAAATTGAGAATTCCTGGTAATATGACTAGCCAAGGCGTATCTTTCAGAAGATATTATTATCTCTATAGGTTCTTTGTGTGTCTTTTCGATCTCTACTCTTATCTCTTCAGCCCTATCTAAAATTCCTTGGGATATGTTTAACTGTCTTAGCCATTCATCTTTCTCCAAAATCTTTATAGCTAACCATCTGGTAGGATATTCTGGATAAACTTCATCTAATGATTTCACTAACTCTATTATACTTTGCTCTATCTCTCCTCCATATGTTGGTGGTATAACTCTTTCTTTCTTTTCAGCTAACTCAATAGCGGTAGTTAATAATCTATTAAGACCTATCCCTTTAGTAGCTATAATACCAATAGCAGGAACCCTCAATAGCTTAGACAGAGTATTTATATCAGTCTTTAACCCTTTCGATTCTGCTACATCTAGCTGATTTACCGCTAATAGTAAAGGTCTTTCCATTTCTAAAAGTTGTAGTGTCAAAAAGAGACTTCTCTCTAAAAGGGAAGCATCTATAACATTTATTATTACATCTGGGGTGCCAGAGATGATAAACTCACGAGCTATAAGTTCTTCCTCTGTGTAAGTAGATAGGCTATAAATACCAGGTAAATCTACTATCCTTATTCTTCTTCCTCTATACTTTATCCAACCCTCAGTTCTTTCTACAGTCTTACCAGGCCAGTTACCTATAATCTGATTTCCACCAGTGAGTTGATTAAAAACAACGCTCTTACCGGCATTTGGATTACCGGCAAGAGCAATAGTAATCTCTCTACTCGATATATGAGATAATTCTGTCTTTTCACTGAAGGTCGTCAACATATATCTTATCTGCAACCCCTCTACCAAGAGCATATACTGTACCTTTTACCTTTATAGCTATAGGTCCTCTGGGTGCAGATCTTATTACTTCTACCTCCTGTTCAGGGACGAAACCCAAATCGGATAATCTCTTAATTATTCCAATTCCACCTATTAATCTAACTATCTTACCCTTTTCTCCTACCTTTAGTGTAGAAAGAGGTCTAACCATAAGGAGCAGTTATTTTCCCTTCTATGCTAGAAGCAGCTGCAACGGCTGGGCCGCACAGATAAACTTCACTTTCTGGATGTCCCATCCTGCCAATAAAATTCCTATTAGTAGTTGCTAAAGCTTTTTCCCCCTTAGCCAAGATACCCATGTGTCCACCTAGACACGGACCACAGGTAGGTGTAGAGACGCTGGCACCAGCCGAAATAAATATCTCTATAAGCCCCTCCTTTAACGCCTGTAGATAAACCTCCTGAGTAGCAGGAATAACTATCAATCTAACATACGGATGAACCTTTTTACCCTTCAAGATCTGGGCAGCTATCCTTAAATCTTCTATCCTCCCATTTGTACAAGAACCTATGACAACTTGATCTATATATATGTCTCCAATCTCTTCCACGGATTTTACATTAGAAGGCAAATGAGGAAAAGCTACCTCTAACGGAATACTAGAGACATCTATCTCTATTATCTCCTTATAATTTGCATCTTCATCTGGAAGATATACCTTATACGGTCTCTTATTTCTACTCTTTATATATTCTGCAGTAATATCATCAAAGGGAATAATACCATTCTTAGCACCAGCCTCAATAGCCATATTACAAATGGTAAACCTTGAATCCATAGAGATATATTTCAAGGCTTCACCTGAGAACTCCATCGCCATATAATTAGCCCCTTCTACCCCTATACGTCCTATGATATTTAGGATAATATCTTTACCAGTAATCCACTTTCCAGGCTTCCCATACAGTATAAACTTTATACTCTCAGGAACCCTGAGCCATATATCACCAGTAGCCCAGACATTTGCTAAATCTGTACTCCCTACACCTGTTGAAAAGGCTCCTAAAGCACCGTAAGTACAAGTATGAGAGTCAGCCCCTATAACTACATCTCCTGGAACAATCAATCCTTCCTCAGGTAAAAGGGCGTGTTCTATACCTACACGTCCTACTTCGTAATAATATTTAATATCCATTTTGCGAGCAAACTCTCTCAAGATTTTACACTGCTCGGCACTAGGAATATCCTTATTAGGGGTAAAATGGTCCGGAATAAGAGCAATCCTCTCTTTATCAAAAACTTTATTTATTCCTATCTTTTCAAACTCTTTAATAGCTAAAGGACCTGTTATATCATTGGCAAGAGAAAAATCAACTCTAGCTATTACAAATTCCCCACTGTGAACCTCATCTTTATCTGTATGAGCAGAAATAATCTTTTCTGTAAGTGTCATTCCCATCGTTTCTTAACCTATTTTAGATTATATCAATTTAGTATAGATTAGTCAAGAGCTCTATTTATAGCATTTATATACGCTATGACACTAGCCTCAAGGATATTCTTACTAGTGCCTCTCCCAGAATAAACCTCTTCATCCTTCTTTAGCTTGACTAGAGCTTCTCCCAAAGCATCTTTACCCATAGTGACAGATTTTAAGGAGAAATCTATAAGATCAAAATGCATACTAATAGCATTTTCTATAGCATTAAAGAGAGCTTCAATAGGTCCGTCTCCTTCAGATTCTCCATAGAATCTTTCTGAGGCTTTCTCAATCTCCACCCTTGCATATGAACTATTGTTTATCCTTGTTGTTACTTCCATACTAACAAGTCTATAAACAGGTAGTTCTAAGGGTTTTTCCTCTAGGAGAGATATAAGGTCTCTATCTAGAATCTCTCTTTTCTTATCAGCTAGTACCTTAAACCTTTCAAAAACTCTAGTCAATTCTTCTTCAGATAGAACATACCCTAATTGCTTTAGCCTTTCATTAAGGGCGTGTCTACCAGAGTGTTTACCTAGTACTATTTCAGATGAATCTAAACCTATATCTTTAGGATTCATTATCTCATAAGTACTTCTCTCTTTGAGAATACCATCTTGGTGAATTCCAGCCTCATGGGCAAAGGCATTAATACCCACGATAGCCTTGTTTGGCTGAACTGGTATACCAGTAAGTCCACTTACAAGTCTACTAAGATTCATAATATGCTCTGTCTTTATATCGGTATATGCATTAAATATATCCTTTCTCGTCTTTATAGCCATTATCACTTCTTCAAAGGCGGCATTCCCTGCCCTTTCTCCTAACCCGTTAACAGCTACCTCTACCTGATTGGCCCCGCTAATTACACCTATAAGAGAGTTAGCAGTAGCTAGCCCTAAATCATTATGACAATGTACGCTCAGAATAACTTCTTCAGGGATATAACTTCTTATTTGAGCTATAAGACTTCCAAACTCACTTGGCACACAGTAACCAACAGTATCAGGGACATTTATAACTGTAGCTCCTGCCTCTATAACTCTCAAGAAGACCTCCCTTAAGAATTCTGGATCTGATCTGGTTGCATCTTCAGCGGAGAATTCTACATCTTCACAGAGAGATTTAGCATACTTTACTGCCTCTACTGCCTGTTCCAATACTTCTCCTTTAGTCTTTCTTAATTTATACTTCATGTGTATATCGCTAGTGGCTATAAACACGTGTATTCTAGGTCTTTTTGCATATTGAAGAGCAGACCATGCAACGTCTATATCTTTCTTTATAGATCTAGCTAATCCACATACTATACTATTTTTTATTTCTTTAGAGATTATGGTAACCGCCTCTACATCGCCTGGAGATGCAATAGGAAAACCAGCTTCTATAACATCTACCCCCATTTCCTCAAGCTGTTTTGCTATTCTAAGTTTCTCTTGAGGCTCAAGTGTAACTCTAGGGGTCTGTTCACCATCTCTAAGAGTAGTATCAAAAATAAACACCTTTTTCATCTTAATCTCCCCTTTTTATCCAAGGCATCATATCCCTTAATGTCTTTCCAACTTTTTCTATAAGATGATTTTCAGCAGCCTCAATACTAGCTTTAAGAACTACTTGACCTGATTTATTCTCTAATACCCATTCTCTAGCAAACTCACCATTTTGGACTCTTTCCAGGGCTTTTTTCATAAGTTCCTTTACATCTTTAGTTATAATCTTAGGCCCTACCGTTAAACCACCATACTTAGCAGTATCACTTACACCTCTCCACATATTAATTATTCCCCCTTCATAAATCAAATCTACTATTAATTTTAGCTCATTAAGACATTCAAAATATGCAATCTCAGGTTGATAACCAGCTTCAACTAAGACCTCAAAACCATATTTTATAAGTTCGTTTACTCCACCACAGAGAACAGCCTGCTCACCAAAGAGGTCTGTCTCAGTTTCTTCTTTAAATGTAGTTTCTATAACTCCAGCTCTTAGAGAGCCAATAGCCTTTGCATAAGAAAGAGCTATATCTTTAGCTTTGCCAGAATAGTCTTTATAAACCGCTATAAGACTAGGAACTCCCTTCCCCTCTTCATACATCCTCCTTACAAGAGGACCAGGTCCCTTAGGTGCCACCATAAAAACATCTACTCCCTCTGGAGGAACTATTTGATGGTAATGTATATTAAAGCCATGAGAAAAGCCTAAAGCTTTTCCTTCTCTCAAAAACCTCTTAATAGACGCTTCGTATACTTCTTGTTGCATCTGGTCTGGGATAAGAATCTGTATAACATCTCCAGCTTCTGCAGCCTCTTCCACTGTTCCAACATTCATCCCTTCAGATTTGGCTAACTCCCAAGACCTTCCTCCTTTTCGCAGGCCTACAATAACATTTACTCCACTATCCTTTAAGTTTCTTGACTGTGCCCTTCCTTGACTTCCATAACCTATGACAGAAACCGTTTTCCCAGATAATGCATCGTACTTTACATCCTGCTCATAGTATATCTTTGCCATAAGTAAACGCCTCCTTTTTTTATTTAATTTCTTTAGGGTGTCTAACCATAGCAACCTTACCTGTACAAGCAATCTCTTTTATCCCAAATGGTCTTAACAACGTTTCAAAAGCATCCAACTTATCTCTATCACCAGTAATCTCTATTACTAAAGCTTTAGGACTTACATCAACTACGCTTGCACGGAATATATCAACAATCTGAAGTATTTCAGATCTAGTAGAAGCATCAGCACTAACCTTTATAAGCATAAGTTCCCTCTCTATCATCTCGTCATGAGTTATATCGCTTACCTTTATCACGTCTATAAGTTTGTTCAGCTGTTTTGTCACTTGTTCTATAGCCAATTCGTCCCCATCTACCTCTAATGTTATCCTAGCTATCCCTTCTCTTTCTGACTTTCCAACGGTAATACTCTCTATATTGTACCCCCTTCTCCTAAAGAGATTCGATATCCTAGCTAGTACTCCAGACTTGTTTTCTACTAAAACTGCAATGGTATGTCTCATACTATTTACCTCCAATAATTTGATCTATCGGAGCACCTGGAGGAACCATAGGTATAACATTCTCTTCCTGTTCTACAATCACATCTACCACTGCTGGACCTGGATATTCAAAAGCACTGCGTAGAGCAGGTACTAATTCTTCCTTCTCAGTTACCCTTATTCCCTCTACCCCAAAAGCCTTTGCGATTTCAGCAAAATTAACCTCTTTCAAGATAGTAGAAGAGTATCTCTTCTTATAGAATATCTCCTGCCACTGTCTTACCATTCCAAGAGCTCTATTATTTATTACAACAACCTTAACAGGTATATTATTTTCTACTACAGTAGCAAGTTCTTGAATATTCATAAGAAAACTACCATCTCCTGCTATATCAACTACAAGCGCATCAGGTCTACCAACTTTAGCTCCAATAGAAGCAGGGAAACCAAATCCCATAGTCCCCAACCCTCCAGAAGATATGAAGTGTCTAGGTTTTTTATGGGTAAAAAATAAAGCAGACCACATCTGATTTTGTCCTACTTCAGTTACTATGATTGTATTATCAGGGACTACTTCGCAAACTTTCTCTATAACAAATTGAGGCTTAATTGCAAGCCCATCAGCGTATGTAAGAGGATGGGTACTTTTAAGTTCCATAATATAACTTAACCATTCCTCCTCTCTCTTCTCCTGGACGTATTCTATAAGTGTTTTTAAAATAATCTTAGCATCCCCGACTATGGGAACATCTACCACTACATTTTTATTTATCTCAGCAGGATCTATATCTATATGAATCTTTTTAGCCTTAGAGGCAAAACTACTGACTTTACCAGTAGTCCTGTCGCTAAATCTACATCCTATAGCTATAAGTAGATCACATTCCATAAGGGCATAGTTTGCAGCATAATTACCATGCATACCAGCCGATTTCAAGGATAATGGATGGTCTTGGGGAAAACTTCCTATACCCATAAAAGTTGTCGCTACAGGTATATTAGCTTTTGTAGCTAATTTAAAGAGCTCTTCGCTTGCCCCTGCAGTTATAACCCCGCCACCAGCTAGTATACAAGGTCTCTTTGACTCGTTTATAAGCCTTGCTGCCTCTCTTATTTGTCTTATATGACCAGTTACTGAAGGTTTATATCCCCTTATATCAATCTCTATGGAAGAATAATCAAAATCAGCAGTAGCAAGCTGAACATCTCTAGGTATGTCTATAAGAACAGGTCCAGGACGACCAGTCTTTGCTATATAGAATGCTTCCTTTATAATTCTAGCCAATTCATTAACATCTTTTACTAGATAATTGTGCTTTGTTATTGGTGAAGTAATACCAGTTGTATCCGCCTCCTGAAAGGCATCTTTCCCTATTAGACGGGTAACTACTTGTCCTGTAATAGCTACTATAGGAATAGAATCCATATAAGCATTAGCTATCCCTGTAGTAAGATTAGTCGCCCCAGGTCCAGAGGTAGCAAAACAGACCCCTACTTTACCTGTAGCCCTTGCATATCCATCGGCCATATGAGCTGCGCCCTGTTCATGGTGGGCAAGGATATGCCTTATACTTGAATCGTACAGTGCATCATAGATGTCAATTATTGCTCCACCTGGAATCCCAAATATAACTTCTACTCCTTCTTGTTTTAAAGCCTCAATAACTATCTGTGCACCGGTTAATTTCATTTTCTGTTTACCTCCATCACTGCTCCAAACGAAGCAGAAGATACTAACTTCTGGTATCTACCGAGATAACCTTTACGCTTATGACTTTCTGGAATTTCATACCTCCTCTTAGAAAGTTCTTCTTTATCAACTAAGAGATTTATCTCTCTCTTATTAAGGTCTATCTCTATAAGGTCTCCATCTTGCACATAAGCTATAGGACCTCCTTCCCAAGCCTCTGGAGATACATGTCCTATAGCCAAACCTCTAGTAGCACCAGAAAATCTACCATCGGTTATAAGAGCAACATCTAAGTCTAACCCCATACCAACAAGAGCAGAAGTAGGGGTAAGCATTTCTCTCATTCCAGGACCACCTTTAGGTCCTTCATATCTAATTACAACAACGTCACCTTTATCTATCTTGTTGCTAAATATAGCTCTTGTTGCATCGTCTTCACTATTGAAAACCTTAGCCTTTCCAACAAATCTATAGAGAGATTCTGCAACCCCTGATTTCTTAACTACTGCACCATCCGGAGCTAAGGTCCCTCTAAGTATAGATAATCCACCAGTTTCTCTTATGGGATTATCTATGGACCTTATTATATTATAGTCCTTAACCTCAGTATTATCTATAAGCTCTCCTAACTTTTTACCACTAACAGTAAGAGTATTCCTATCTATAAGTTTCTTTTTGTTAAGTTCTTTCAAGACAGCCATAACACCACCAGCCCTGTGAAGATCCACAACATAGTATGGACCTACAGGGCTTAGGTGACAAAGGTAAGGAGTCTTATCTGCTATACTATTTATCTCATCAAAATCTAATCCGATGCCTAATTCGTTAGCTATAGCAGTAAGATGCAGAATTGTATTAGTAGAGCAACCCAAAGCCATATCTAGAGCTATTCCATTCAAGAATGCTGACTTGGTAAGAATCATATCAGGAGTAATGTTTTCCTCAACTAACTTCATTATGGCCCTTCCAGCAGCTTTAGCTAATCTTATCCTATCCGCCTCTACTGCAGGTATGGTTCCATTTCCAGGAAGGGCTATACCAATAGCCTCAGATAGACAGTTCATAGAATTTGCAGTAAACATTCCAGCACATGAGCCACACCCTGGACAAGCAGAATATTCTAATTCCCTAAGATAATCTGTATCCTTTTTGCCGCTAGCAACAGCACCCACAGCTTCAAATATAGTGGATAGGTCTATTCTTCTTCCATTATACTCTCCAGGCAACATAGGGCCACCACTAACAAGTATAGAAGGAACATTTACTCTTGCTAACCCCATAATCATGCCAGGTATAATCTTATCACAGTTAGGGATAACCACGATGCCATCAAACTTGTAAGCCTCAGCAAGTGATTCGACACTATCAGCAATGAGTTCTCTAGAAGGAAGAGAAAAACACATTCCGCTGTGATTCATAGCAATCCCATCGCAGATACCTATCGTTTCGCATTCAAAAGGAACCCCACCTGCTTCTCTTATGCCAGCCTTTACCGCTTCTGCTATCCTTGCTAGATGAGTATGACCAGGGATTATTTCTGAATAACTATTTATTACTCCTATAAATGGTTTATTTAACTCCTCATCGTCTATACCTAACGCCTTCAAAAGAGATCTATGTGGAGCCCTCTCAATTCCTCTTTTAATTTCATCACTACGCATATCATCAACTCCTTTTTAGGTTATAAAAAAGCTTTCCTTCCAAAGCAAATCTGCTAGGGACGGAAAGCTTTCCGCGGTACCACCCTAATTGGCTTTTAAGCCCACTCTCTATTCTATAACGGGAATTCCCGGGATAAGCTACTACTATTTCACCTATCCAGCTCCGAGGCGAGTTCACCTTAAACGGCTACTACTCCTCTTCAAAGCCTTTACCATATCTATATTGTTTAGAGATAATATCAAAAGAATTTATGTAAGTCAAGTAAAATAGTTAGAGATTTCTTATTGATTAATATTTATTGTTTTAATAATCCATTTCTACTGGCATTCTTGTATTTATGGGTATTATATTAGAAGTATAAGTCTAAAGATATTTCTTTTAGCTAAAAATAAGGAAATAATTGATACAACAGAAATTTACCAGAAAAGAGGTCAAGAGGGGAAAGAAGATTCTCCTTCCCCTCTTATTATTTTCATTTCTTTATGAAAATCTGTGCAGGGAAGTAGGCATAGGTCCTTAAGTTATCATAACCCCAGAGTCCTTCAGCAGGAATATTTCTTAGGTAATTTTTTGCTATAATTGGCTGAGGAGTTAATCCAACTGTTCCTATTGTCCAGAGATTTTCAGCATTAGACTTAAGTATTTCTTTACCCAATCTTATTCTCTCTTTATCGCTTAAGGTCGTTTGCATCTTCTCCCACAGAGTCAAAAGCTTCTTTACCTCTTTAGGAGGCTCTTCTCCAGCCTTTCCACTAGTAGCATACCACTGAGCCCAAAGAGGACACCAAGTATTTTCCCAACCATAGTTCATCGGTACCCACCAATAAGGTTCAAGAGGGAATAAAAAGGCACATCTATCACCAGTCCAGAATCCCATCTGGATAAGATTACCCATCGCCCTAGGGCTTTGCAATTCTCTAGCTATCTCTTTTATCGCTACTTTAACCCCTATAGCATCCCAATAACGGACTAACATCTCACCAAGTCTAGTAGCAGTAGCATCCGGAACATGCTCTAGTAGAATTTCTAATCTCTTGCCATCAGGCCTTAACCTATATCCATCGGATCCTCTCTTTAATCCCATCTCATCTAGTAATTTATTTGCGATCTCTGGGTCATACTTTGTATAAGCGCTAGCGAAAGATTCTTCATAGTATGGAGATTGAGGTATTACAGTAGTTTGTCTAGGAACCCCTAGACCAAAATATAACATCTGATTCAGTTCTTCACGATTTATAGCTAAGGACATAGCCCTTCTAAATCTTATATCTCTAAAGATATTTCTTAATACAAGATCTTCTTTATAGGTCTGATTGATTTCAATAATAAAGTTTGAGCCCCACAATCCTTGCCATAGTAGTACCCTATAATTTCCCTTCTTTTCATTCTCCTTATAAAGGGTGTAGTTTTCCAAACTAGTACGTCTTCCAGCAAAGTCTGCTTCTCCAGAGATAGCCTTCATATCCATAATATCAATACTCTGAACTACACTAATAAATATCCTATCTATGTAAGGCAGTTGATTTCCAGCAGTATCAATCTGCCAGAAGTAGGGATTTCTCTCCATAACTAGAAAATCTGTCCCCCGTTTAGTTAATACAAATGATCTTAAAGTAGGACAATTTACCTCAGTAGCATTAATAGTATTGTATTTACCAAAGATCTGATACCATTTTTCAAATCCTTCTGCTTTAGCCCTCTTGTTTATCTCCTCTATAGGCGTATACTTTGGATGAAATTGCTTTAAGAAGTGCTTAGGTCTATATATAGCTCCAGTCTCATGAGCTAATCTATAGGTCGCCATAGGATAAGGAACAGCAAAACTTAACTTAACTGTATAATCGTCGATCTTTTCTACCTTCATTAGTTTCCCACCTGGAGACCAATATATAGGCTTCACAGGAGTAAGCTCATCATTCAAGATGATATCTTCATACCAAAAGATGATGTCATCCGCAGTAAATGGTGCTCCATCAGACCACCTCACCCCCTTGCGCAGGTATATAGTAAGAGTTTTTCCTCCATCTGTAAATTTCCAAGCTCTCGCTATTCTTGGAGTTACAGAGGAGCCATCGGTAGCTATACCTAAAATATGCTCATATCCAGTAAAGTAATCCGCCTCTCCAAGACTATTAGGAGAATTAGTAAATAAGTTTATCTGCCCTCCATACTGTCCAACCTCTTCTACAGGAACAACCACCAAAGGATCCTTTGGTAACCTCTTATCAACTGATGGAAGTTTACCCTGTTTCACCAATTCAGCTAGCATAGGAGATTCTCCAAATTTAGTTATTCTCCTTCCAGTGGCCTTTTGATAATCAGATGGAGTATTGTAGAAATTCGGTTTAGGAACCTTTTGGGCAAAAGAAACAGATGTGAAAAGTAATATTAGAACTAAAACAAAACCTAACAATCTAATACTTTTATTCACCACTATCACCTCCGTAAAATTTTCTACCCCCAACTTATACCTCACCACATCTATAGATTAAAACTTTCATTTTAAGAATCATTTAAGGATTAATTAAAGGCTATCTAATACTGCATTGCTTTTTCCTAAAGCTTACCACCTCCTCCATTAATCTATCGGAACATTAAGACTATACCATAGATAGAAAATATTTTCAACCTAAATATCCACATTAAAGAAGACTCTAACTAAAAGACCAATTCCAAAGGAAACAAGAGATACCCCGAATATGATAACTATCATTTCTAAGAATCTCTTTTTAAATTCAAGTTCCTTTGCTACCGAGATATAAAATGTAAAGAGAAAAACTAAAGTCACAGCAAATAGTAATGTAAACACAAAAGACAAAAAACTATCTCTTATTAGAATATAAGGGAGAACCAAGGAAGACACAGCAAATATATACGTTGCCCCAGTACTTAAAGATGCCTTTAAAGGACTTTTCTCTTCACCTTCAGCCTTAGTGGAAAGATATTCTGAGGCACCCATAGATAGCGATGCTGCTATTCCGGTAATGATTCCAGTAAGAGCTATTAAGGAATTATTTCTAAGAGCAAATGTAAATCCAGCCAAGGTTCCAGTAAATTCAACAAGTGCATCACTAAGTCCTAAAACTATAGAACCAACATATCTTAATCTCTCTTCATCTAAGATATTTAAAAGATCATTTTCATGAGCCTTTTCATCACCAATAATGCTACTCACTTCAGGATATCTCTGGGCAATAATACTATAACCTTTTTGAGCCAATTTCTCTCCGGATTCCATCAATTTTAATCCAAAAGTTACCCCCAATATCTTTATAAGAATCAGATAAAACCATACTTTAAATCTATTAGGAGTAACAACCTTATCAGTAATCTTTTTTAACCTTTCATAATGATTATATTCCTCCTGAGCCAATCTATTTAATATTTCTCTATTATGGGAGTCTTTAATAGTTCTTGATAGGTGACTATAAATTAGATACTCGGTTATTTCACTCCTCTGTAGCTCTATAAGTTCCATTACTAAGAACCTCCTTCCTAGAGTAATTGTGGGTAGAAAATATTATACTATAATAATTAGAGATAATTACATTTCTAAGGAGGTTTGATATGGGAAAAGTATCAATATACACTGAGTCTATTCCTAATATGCCATGGGAGGATAGACCATCTGATTGTAGGGATATAATATGGAGATATTCAAAGAATCCTATCATAAGGAGGAATCAGATAAAAAAGGCAAATAGTATCTTTAATAGCGCAGTTGTAAAGTTTAAGGATAAGTTCGCCGGTGTATTTAGAGTAGATGATAGAAGCAGAGCTATGAATATCCATAGTGGATTTAGCAATGATGGAATTAACTGGACATTAAGTGAGGAACCAATAGATTTCATTCAAGAAACAAGAGACCCATTAATAAGCATGTACAAATATGATCCTAGGGTAACCTGGCTAGAAGATAGATACTACATAACTTGGTGTAACGGATATTATGGACCTACTATCGGGGTAGGATATACTTATGACTTCGAGAAATTTTATCAGATGGAAAATGCACTCCTCCCTTACAACAGGAATGGTGTCCTCTTTCCGAGAAAGATTAATGGGAAGTATGCAATGCTTAGCAGACCATCAGATAAAGGGCACACACCTTTTGGTGATATATTCTACAGTGAAAGTCCAGATATGATTCACTGGGGTTACCATAGATTTGTAATGGCTGCGGGACATCAATATTCATCTTGGCAATCCCTTAAGATAGGGGCAGGTCCTATTCCTATAGAGACAAGTGAAGGTTGGCTTTTAATATATCATGGAGTATTACTATCTTGCAATGGTTATGTATATAGTTTTGGTTGTGCATTGTTAGATAATGAAAAACCTTGGATAGTAAAATATAGATCCAGAAGTTATCTGCTCTCTCCTCAAGAGTTATACGAATGTGTAGGGGATGTCCCAAATGTTGTATTTCCATGTGCTGCACTGTGTGATTCCCAAACAGGAAGGATAGCTATATACTACGGAGGAGCGGATACAGTGGTATGCCTTGCCTTTGGTTATGTAGATGAAATTATAGATTTTTTAAAGAGCGATGGCATAAAAATGGTCTAAAAAAGAAAAGGGGCTCCTATAGGAGCCCCTAAATTTTTACTTCCTAATGATACGTCCTTCTATCTTAGGATTAACTGGAGAATTTTTCTGAATATACTCTCTTAGAACTTCATAATCAACAAAACCAAGATTTATAAAGTTAGTTCCCTTCTGAAAGACAGTATAACCATCTCCGCCTTGGGCTAAGAAGTTATTAGTTACTATTCTGTAAGTCTTAGAAGGATCGATTGGTTGATATGTTCCATCTGGATTTTTTACCTCTACACTGATGATTCTCTTTCCAACCTCGGCATTTGGATCCCAGACAAATCTCAAACCAGATACTTGCGGAAATCTACCAGCTAAATCCTTCACTTGGCTTACACCATTCTCTAATGCATCTATGATCTGCTGGCCAGTGATATCTAAAGCAACTAAATAATTTCCAAATGGTAGCACAGTCATAATCTGACCAAGCGTTATTTTACCCTTCGGTATTGAAGCCCTTATCCCTCCACCATTCTGAATAGCAATGACTGCATTTACAATCTTTGCCTTAGCTAACATAGCATCAGTAATAAGATTAGCTAGATTCGTCTCTTGAAATCTCACCCTACTTCTCTCTCCATCCAGATCAACTAATGATTCCCCCACTATCGCATTCATCAACTTGGTAACAGGTTTTCTATAATCTTCAAGCTTAATCTTACAGAGAGACTCCTCTTTTATTTTATTGTCAATACTAATTAGGCTTCCTTTCCAGCTCTGAATAACCCCATTATTGTTAAAAACGACATCTAGACGTCCAAGATACTTACCATACTCGTTGGCCTGAACAATCAAAGTAGGAATATTATCGTCAGTAATTATTGTTGGATAAGACTTAGGTAATGTATGCGAATGTCCACCAACAATAATATCGATTCCTTTGACCTCTTTTGCTAACCTTATATCATTATCCCAACCTATGTGTGTAAGAGCTATGATTTTATTTATCCCATTAGACTCTAACTCCTTTACTATCGCTTTTGCAATCTCTAGATAGTCATTGATAACTATGTTCTTACCAGGGCTAGAGATTTCTGCAGTTTCAGGTGTAGTCAAACCAAAGATACCAAACTTCTCTCTTCCTTTTTCAACTATCACCCAACTTTTAACTTTATCCTTTAATGCCTCCTCTTTAGAAAAGTCGAAATTAGCGCACAAGACTGGGAAATTAGCTTTATCTATGAATCTTGCCAAAACACCAGGACCCATATCAAATTCATGATTCCCAAGTGTCATAGCATTGTAACCTGCATAGTTCATAAATCTTACATCAGCAGAACCTTTATAGATGGTAAAATATGGTGTACCAGAAAACACATCCCCAGCATCTAAGAGAAGAACCTTATCCATACCTACCTCTTTCTGAACCTGTCTTATAAGGGTAACCCTACGAGCAATCTCCTCTATATGAGAATGGGTATCATTTGTATGAAGAATAGTAATACTGGACGTATCAGCAGAAAATGAAAGATTAGAAACTAAAGATAGAAGAAACAGAATCAGTATTAAAGTTACTGTTATTTTATAAAAGTACTTTTTAATCATAAACTTCACCTCCTAAATTTATCTTTACAACTTTTCAATTGGCTTATCAATAAAAGATGGCACGGGCTTATTAATTCTAGCATACACCTCTCTAAGATGTGACCTAAATAGTTTATCAAATACACTTTCTTCTTTTACTCTATGATGACTATTATACCACCAGAACCAGTCACTTCCTTCTGCAATAAGTAACTCCCTTAAAGCAGATTCATAGATCTCTTTGCTAATATCATTCCTAGCATCTTCTAAATCCTTTCTTGCCTGATACAAATAGTCCCATGCTAGGTTTGTAGCAGGTTCACCTATCCATGTATCAAAAGACATATTTATCCAAGAACCAGGGGAGATAGTAGTTAATGTCTCAAGATTCCCATCTAGCTCTATAAACTCTGAAACAGTTACTGGCTTTAATCCTGCTGTCTCAGAGAGTCTCATATATAGAGATGTAAGGAATTTCCAACCATTTTCAGGATAGTAATTCCAACAGTTTTCTCCATCTAATGCTATGACTACAAGGTATTTCTTACCAGAGGGAAGACTAAACCTTATTTCTTCTAATCTCTTTATAAGATCTATAGCTGCATCCTGAGGATCTACTTTATAATAATGAAAGCCTATTAGGTTTGATAAGACCTTATCTCTAAATACAACTACTAACTTTCCACTTTGGGTATCTAACCAATAGGGTCTATACAAAACCTCAGGGTCTAAAAGCTCATCTTTAGATCCTCTAAGACTTCTACCTAAGGTCTTAACTAATATATCCTCATCAGTTATTACCCAGTGAAGACCAAGGGAACTAACAATACTTAATGCCTCATAACTTACGGCTAATTCAGACGGCCATAAGCCATTTGGAAAGACCCCAAAGGTAGAATTAAATAGATCTATAGCATGCCTCAACTGAAGCATTGCATCATCTGGATATTTGAAGTTAAAACTTGGTAGACTACTTATACCAGTCTGACTAGCAATGTTAGTATCTACAAGAAGAGGAAGTATTGGATGATAAAAGGGTGATGTAATAATCTCAGCCTGGTTCAGATCTAGGAGTTCGCTATACCTTAGTAATGTCAAGCTGATTACTTCTAACTGCTTCCTTATCACAAGTCGTTTATGCCTTTCAGTAAAGTGTTCTTCTTGTATTAATCTCCTTATCACAGGGTCATCTCTTTTAAAATGGGGGTCAAACCAAACTAAATGTCCCCAAACCTGAAGGTCAAGAATCTCCTGAGATGACAACTCCTCTATAGCCCTATCTATACCAAGCGAGTTTATCTTATTATAGAGAGAATAGAAACTAGGGTATGGCTTTACAAAGTAGTCAAGATTTAATACAAATGAATATTCAATCAGGAGTCTCTTCTCATCTGTAGTTAACTCTTCCACAGGTTTATTTATTAATTCCAGGTACACATCACTTGCGTAGTTAAATATATAATCGTTTAGCTGTGATATAAGTACTGGAGTTATGTTAGCTGTATAGTGAACATCTGGAAAATAAGTAAGTAGATTGGCCATATAGAAATAATCTTTTACAGCATGCATCCTAGTCCATGGAAGTAAGTATTTGCCAGTTTTCGGATCTTTATAAGTTGGTTGGTGATGATGCCAGACCAGTGCAACATAAAGCGTCGAAACCATACTATACACCCCTACATAGAATTAATTTTATCTCTCAGAGTCTTAGCAGAATCTTCTGGCTTTACTGGATTAATATAGAATCCAGAACCTAACTCAAAACCGGCTAGTTTAGTTATCCTTGGGACAAGATTAAAATGCCAATGAAAGAATTCGGTTCCATTTCCTCTAAAGGGAATATTATGAAGTATAAAGTTATACGGAGGATCATTGAGGACCTCTGACAAAGACCAAAATATAATCTTGAATATCTTAGCAAGCTCCATAATCTCTATCTTACCTATCTTTTCAAAGGTAGCTGAGTGTTGCTTAGGCAATATATCTACTTCGTACGGAGAGGGAGAGGCAAATGGGGCAAGAGCGATAAAGAGATCATTCTCATAGATTACTCTCTCCCCATCACTCTTATCCTGCCTGATTATATCACAATATGGACATCTCTCCTTATAGGCATAGTAATCTCTAGCCCCTTCATATTCCTCTATAACTCTCTTAGGGACTACCGGAAGAGCTATAAGCTGAGAGTGCGGATGTTCTAGAGAAGCTCCGGCTTCTGAACCGTAATTTTTAAAAATTATAGCATACTTAATATCTGGATGTTTCGCCTGCTCTAATATTCTATCTCTATAAGCCCAAAGTACTTCTTCTATCTCCTTTTCAGACATATTAGCCATCGTCCTATTGTGATATGGACTTTCTATTATGATTTCATGTGCACCATAACCAGTAGCCACATCATACATCCCGATTCCTCTTCTCTCTAAAGAAGTATCCGGACTTACCGCTGAATACTTATTTGGTATTACCCTTATCCACCATCCTTTAGAATCCTTTTGAGTACCAGCATGTCTATAAGCCATAAGTTCAGATGGTGTGAGAGATTCGTTTCCTTCGCAGAAAGGACAATTATCAACATGTTCGGGCAAGATTTTTTCTTCTAACTTAGGCTTAACAAAATCACTAGGCCTTTTAGCTCTTTCTGTAGCTATTATTACCCATCTTCTAGTAACAGGATCTTTCCTAAGTTCTGACATTTTTTCACCCCTTCTTTGAACTCAGTATTCTGTTATAAATCTCTAGATACCTCTTTGCTGAGTTAGTCCAAGAATGGTCCTCTAACATAATCCTTCTCTGCATAGCTTTAAGTCTATCTTTATCGCTATAAAGATTAAGTGCTCTATCTATACTTTCAAGTAAGGCATTATAAGAATAGTCAAAAAATACAAAACCTGTTTCGTTTTCTTTAACAGTATCTTTTAAGCCGCCAACGCCTCTAACTATAGGGATAGTACCATATTTCATAGCTATCATCTGTCCTAAACCACATGGTTCAAACCTAGACGGCATTAAAAGAAAGTCAGATCCTCCATATATCAAATGGGCAAGCCTATTATCGAACTTTAGATTTATAGAAATCTTATCTGGAAATTGCTCTCTAAATTGGCTCAGTATTCGGTGATAATATTCAGAGCCTGTCCCTAAAATTATTAAATAAACTTCTTTCTTTATGAGCTCAGGTATAGCTTGAATAACAATATCTATACCTTTCTGCTCCCAAAGCCTACCTATAAAACTTATTACCGGAACATCTTTATTGTAAATAATACCTAACTCATTAAGCAAGAACTTCTTATTTTCCTCCTTATTCTCTAAAGAATCAACTGAGAATTTTGCCGAAAGATAAATATCTGTCTGAGGATTAAACTCCTCTTCATCTATCCCGTTTAGTATACCAACTAAGACATCTGCTTTACTTCTAAGTAATCCATCCAAGCCACAGCCAAATTCAGGAGTTTTAATCTCCTCAGCATAAGTAGGGCTAACCGTATTTATCATATCACTATAGACTATGCCAGACTTCATAATATTGAACTTTCCATAGAACTCCACCTCTTCAGGATTATATGCACTTTCAGGTAGAGCAGAATATACGAACATGTCTCTTTCACAAAGACCTTGATAAGCTAAGTTATGTATAGAAAAAAGTGTTCCCAAAAGTTTTCTATCCCAATAGTGCCTAACATAACCAGGAACCAAAGCGGTATGCCAATCATTACAATGAATTATGTCTGGATCTAAAATCTTAGCCAATTCAAAACTAGCTCTAGAGAAAAAGATAAAACGTCTAGGATCATCGGGAAAATTGTACAAGTTTTCCCTCTGAAAATATGCGCCATTATCAACTAGATACAGATCTATATCATTAGAAAGAGAAACCCTTTTTATACTTGCGGTCTCATTGCCATATCCAAGCGGTACATCTAGAACATTTATAAACTCAGAGACATTGTAATCTCCTAGGTTCAATTGTCTATACATTGGCATTACTACAGAGACCTTGCATCCTAAACCAACAAGAGCTTTAGGTAGAGCCCCAGCAACATCAGCTAGTCCTCCCACCTTTACAAAAGGATTTACTTCACTAGCCACAAGCAATATCTTCATAAAGTTCACCTCCAGAGAGACCAAAGTTTACGTTCTGGAAATAGAGAATCACGTTTCTCTAAATCTATAATGAACCCCTTATCTTCGTTAGATAAAGTCTGCTTCTCAAGGAGGTCAAAGAGTAACTTCATATTGGTCAAATGCTCATTAAATCTTTTTTCTCCGTAATCTCCAGCCGATTTTGTATATATTAGGAATTCCCAGTCAGAACTAGTAAGGAGTAAAAATTCTCTTATTATTTGGTCCGCTATTCTCTCTTGCCAACCAGAAAAATCCTTACTAGAGAAAATTCTATCTATCTTATTCTCAACCTCATATATTTTCTCCCACATCCACTTCGTGTTTTCATTATACCAAACCTCATGTCCTCCACCAACTCCCCAGCTTGATTCTGGTATCTCTATAGATTCAGTGGGAGGAAAGCTAGCAAGATATCTACTAGGAGTTATTGTCTTTACTAAATTGGAAGAGTTTACTCTTATAAGAAGCTCTTTTATAAAATCAACCCCTTCCCACCACCAGTGGCCAAAAAGTTCAGTATCAAATGGGGTCACTATAACAGGATTATTTACATTTGTATTTTCTACCGTTCTCTCTAGTCTCCAAAGGAAATGTACGGCATGCTCTCTTACTTTCTTTAAAGCAAGGTCAGGGTTATAAGGCTCCTTTGCACCGAGGTCGACATTGGGACCAGTAACCATCCAATACTGTAATCCGGAACCTTCTTTACGTTTATGAAATTCTCTATAGAGAGCCTCTCCCGGGTATCCTAAATCCTTAGACCATATCTGTCCTGAAATGTCTCCAGCTCTCCCAAAAGCAGACACATTAGAATTTCTTATATAGTAAGGTTTAAAGACCGAATAATCCCTAAAAGGCACTTTAGATTCTGTCTCTTCTCCATAAGGGCTATAAGCCTTTCCTCCTCGTATGGCATGTTCTTCAAAGAATGAAAATTTATAGCCCATCTCAGACATAAAATTCTCAATACCTGGTCTATAGGCACATTCTGGTAACCACATTCCGTAGGGTATAAGTCCAGTAATGTTAATATGTTCCTCCTTGCCTACTTTTAGCTGAAGTCTGATAGATTTCTCATTTTTCAAAAGAGGTAAATATGCGTGCGTAGCTGAGGAGGTTATAAGCTCTATTACACCCTTCTTTGCTAACTGAGAAAGCTTCTTCACTAAATTACCGCCAGATTCTTCAAAATATCTTAATCTATCTTCTAAAATGTCCCTATAGTAGAATGTAAGATTAAATAAATCTGTCTCTTGCGTATGTTTAAAATAATCTCTATCAGCATTTATAAGTTCTATCTTTCTAGCTATATATCTTCGAAAGCCATCTATACACTCAGGCATCGTAAGTTGAGAAAGGAGAACAGGGGTTATACTAACAGTAATATTAGGAATTATCCCATCTTCGTATAAGTCTTCTAACATCTTAACTAAAGGGATATAAGAACCATACATAACCTCATATAACCATTCCTCCCCAAAAGGCCACATACCCTTACCTTTAACAAAAGGAATATGGGTATGAAGCACAATCATAAAATACCCAGACAATGGAATCGCCTCCTTTTCAATATTCTATTCCAATCCTGGCCTTTATTCCATCTCTAAAAGGATGTTTAATCTCTTTCATCTCTGTAACAAGATGAGACAATCTTATTACTTCTTCGGGAGCTCCTCTACCGGTAAGAACAAGTTCTGTATTTTCAGCCTTTTTCTCTATGAGATCTAGTATATCTTTTAATGTGATGAGCCCAACATTATAAGCCGGAAATACCTCATCTACAACTACGATATCATATCTTCCAGACGAAACAGCTGAAAGGATCTTTTCATAAAGGATTTTAGCTAAAGCTATATCATCTTCTGTAGGCTTAGTATTTATAAATCTTCCGCTACCTCCCTGAATAATCTCCACCTCAGGGAAAGCCATTCTTAGAGCAATAACCTCTCCAGACGGGAAGGAGCTAGATTTTATAAACTGAAAAATAATAACCTTCTTACCTCTTCCTAAAGCTCTCAAAACAAGGCCAAATGCTGACGTAGTCTTCCCTTTACCATCTCCGGTATATACCTCTACTAACCCCTTTTGCATAAGATAATCTCTGCTATTTCGAAACTTGCCCGAGGCCTTCCTATCCTCTTGGCATTATCAGACATTTCCTCAATTCTCTTTGGACTTCCCAATAGTAACTCCATCACAGTACGAACCTCAGAAAGTTTATTCACTCTTAAGCCTGCCCCTTCAGTTGTAAGGTATAAAGCATTAAATTCCTCCTGCCCAGGTATTGGATTTACTATGATCATAGGAAGTCCAGATGCTAAAGTCTCAGAAGAGATAAGTCCTCCGGGTTTTGTTATAATTATGTCAGAAGCATGCATAACTTCATAAACATTAGTAATAAAGCCAAAGACTACTAAAGGCATATTAGTCTTACTCTTTATTTTCTCTAAACGTTCCTTTAATTTCTCATTCTTACCTGATACCGCTATAATCTGAATAGGTAAAGATGCTTTGTCTAAATCTTCTATAAGATCGTCTATCCCTATATCGAGCCAGCTTCCCATTAAAAGTATCGTAAACTTATTAGGATCGAGATTAAATTTCCTTTTCAATTCTGCTTTATCATATTCCTGGGCAAATCTTAGATCTACCGGTATACCAGTAACATATATCTTCTCCGGAGAAATTCCCTCTCTAATCAAATAATTCTTAGTAAACTCGTTAGGAACCATATATTTGTCTATTTCATCATAAACCCAAAAGGGATGAGCTCTAAAGTCAGTAACTATACCTATTAATTCTGTTTTTAATCCCTGTTCCTTCTTAAGACTAGCTACCATACCTGAAGGAGATTCATGAGAAGAAACAATAATATCTGGATTATACTCTTCAATAAGACTCTTCACCTTTCCTACACCTATATGGTGCAGAAATTCTTTCAAAGCGGTAGAATCTTCCCCTAATGTATAGAAATATCCATAAAGATTTGGTGCAATGTTTACTATTCTTTCATAACTTTTGGAGACAAATTTCCCCAATGCTACGTTTATATAGTTATATACATCAACAATCTTATACTGGATATCTTCTAATCCTCTTTCTCGGCAGATTATATTAAGAGCATTAGCTACAGACTCTATAGCTTTATTATGACCAGTCCCTATACTAGCGGTAAGGAATAATATCTTCACATTAGAATACCTCTTCCAATCGATCTATAACCTCTCTAGCAGAAACCTCTAATACATCTGGTTTTCTTCTATTCTTCAACTCTACAATACCTGACTTTATAAATTTATTACCTATAGTTACGCGCATTGGAATTCCCAAAAGATCAGCATCCATAAATTTAACTCCTGCCCTCTCATCCCTGTCATCCAATAGCACCTCATAACCTTTCTGTAAAAGTTTTCTATATAGGTCTTCTGAAAAATTTTTAATAGTATTATTGGTCCAATCTGTAGGCAGTATATATACTTCGTACGGGGCAATACTTCTTGGCCATATAATACCATTATCATCATTATTCTGCTCTATACTAGCAGCAACAAGTCTACTTACCCCTATCCCATAACACCCCATTATGATAGGTTTCAACTGTCCCGTAGCAGTTTGAAAGACCGCCCCCATAGGTTCGCTGTATTTTGTCCCAAGTTTAAATATATGTCCTGCTTCTATCCCCTTAGAGATGATGAGATCTCCTCCGCATCTAGGACAGAGGTCTCCTTTCTTTACCTTTCTTATAGGGAGAAAACGTGTAGGATTGAAATCTCTTCCAATATTAACATTTTTGAAGTGATAGTTCTTCTCATTAGCCCCTACAACCCCATTCTTCACACCTTTTATCTCTGGGTCTGCAATAATCTCTATCCCTTTTAAACCAACGGGACCAACAAAACCTAGTGGCACTGAAGTCTCATTATCCTCTATAAGGGATACATCTTTAACATCTAAAAGCTCCTCTACTCTCTTTAGATTTACTTCGCTATCTCCTTTTACTAGTAGAGCGATGTCTCTACCATCTGCCTTTATCATGATAGTCTTGATTAGCTTAGATGGTGGAACGCCTAGATAATTGGATACTTCATCTACACTCTTCAAATCTGGAGTATAAATCTTTTCTATAGGTAACAATTCTTCATCATCCTCTATTATTACAGGCTTGTACTCAGCCTTCTCAGTAGTAGCCGAATAACTACAGGAAGAACAGTAAGTTATCTCATCTTCTCCGCTTTCAGCTATTATTACAAACTCATGAGAGACATCCCCGCCTATAGGACCACTCTCTGCTTCAACAATCTTATAATCTAATCCTATCTCGTCAAAGATATTCTTATACGCTTGATAAACCTTATAGTATCCTTCATTTAAGCTTTCTTCATCAGCATGAAAGCTATACAGGTCTTTCATAATAAACTCTCTACTCCTTATAATTCCAAATCTAGGTCTAGGTTCATCTCGAAACTTTGTCTGAATCTGGAAAAGCATAAAAGGAAGTTGTCTATAGGAGTTTATCTTAGCCTTTACTAGAGCAGTTATAATCTCTTCATGGGTAGGGCCTAGACACATCATCCGATCATGTCTATCTTTAAGCTTAAATAACTCTTCCCCATACTCGTCCCATCTTCCAGTTATCTTCCATAGCTCACTAGGATGAAGAGCTGGGAGTAGAACTTCCTGAGCACCTATGGCTAACATCTCTCTTCTAATTATATCCTCTATCCTCTTTAGTACACGAAACCCTAAAGGTAAAAAGTTATATATACCAGAGGCAACTCTTTCTATCATACAACTTTTAAGCATAAGCATATGACTTATAGCCTCTACATCCTTAGGCATCTCTTTCTGTGGATAATAGAATAGCTGTGACATTCTCATTTTCAGATTTCTCTGCCTCCTTTACATAACTTATAAGTTTTTCAATAGCTTCTCTAGGACTAAATGTTCCTACTATTTCTCCTTTTACAAAGAATACCGCCTTATCCTTTCCAAAAGCAACACCACAGTCAGCTAATTTTGCCTCGCCAGGTCCATTTACACTGCAACCCATAACAGCAACATCCATAGGCATTGTTATATCATCCAGCGCAGATTCGATCTCTTTATAGTAAGACTCTAAATCAACTTGGCATCTCCCACAAGTTGGACAAGCTATTAGGTTTATTCCACGCTTTCTTAATCCCAAATTTCTCAATATCTCATAAGCCACCCTTACTTCCATAACAGGGTCACCAGTAAGAGAAACTCTTACAGTATCTCCTATACCTTCTTTTAACGCTAATACTAGACCAACGGAAGACTTAACTATACCTCTCCACCCTCCTCCTGCTTCTGTTACCCCTAAGGATATCGGATATCTAACATAAGAAGCTAAGAGTATATTTGCATCTACCGTTTCTTCTGGATCAGAAGATTTAATTGATACTACAAGATTATTATATCCCCAATCCTCTATAAGTTTCACATAATCTAAAGTGCATTTCACTAGACCTCCTTTATCTTTGCTATAAGTATCCGGTAATGACCCCTTATTTACTCCAACCCTTATAGGGACATTTCTAGCCTTAGCTTCCAAAACCAAACTCCTTAATATATCTTTATTGGGAACAGTTCCCGGATTTATCCTTATCTTATCTACTCCCATCTCTAATGCGATAAAACCTAATGATAGATCAAAGTGTAAATCAGCGATAAGAGGTATAGAGATATTTCTTTTTATCTTTCCAAGACTCAGGGCAGAATCCTTTGTAGGGACCGCCACTCTTACTAGTTCACATCCAGCCCTTTCTAATCTCTTTATCTGATATACAGTAGCTGTCACATCTTCTGTACGAGTATTTGTCATAGATTGAACTGCAACTGGATTTCCTCCACCTATAACGATATTTCCGATCTTTACAGGTAGGGTATCTTCTCTCCTAAACATTAGAATTTTCTTACATCTCCTATTGTAACTATTATCATCAGTACCAAAAGGATAATAAATCCTATATAATGGATAAAATTCTCTCTCTCAGGTGAAATCTTAACTCGCTTCCAAAGATTCAATATAAGAAATAGTATCCTTCCCCCATCTAATGCAGGTATAGGCAATAGATTAAATAATCCCCATTGTATACTTAAGAAAGCCATAAGTTGGAGAAATACTTTTATTCCCATCTGAGCAGCTGCTCCAGTCATCCTAGCCACCCCAATTGGACCGCTAAAAGACTCGGTGCCAAGTCTACCTGTTATAAGCTTCCAAAGGGCATCTAAGGTTCCTAATATAATAGCACTGAAAGTACCAAATGCTATCTTAAGAGCATTAAAGATAGAATATTTAATTTCAGTAAAAGATGGAACTGTAATACCTATAAGTTTTTTATTCTGTTCTGCGTCATATCTAGGCATTATCTCAAAAGTTAACCTATTCCCTTCCCTCTCAATTACTAATATCACTTTATCTTCCGAACTTTGTATCGCCTGAGTTATATCTTGGGCTGTAGATACTAGCTTTCCATTTATAGAAATAATCTTATCTCCAGGCTTTATACCTGCTAGCTCTGCAGGAGAACCAGAAAGTACTGAGTTAATCCCTGTAGGAATAACAGTAGGAAAACCCCAAGTAAAAAGTAATGATAGGATAAATATAGCTAGCAAGAAATTCATAATTCCACCTGAAGCTAGTATGGAAAATCTTGCCAACCAACTCTTTCTATGGAAACTAGACTCATCATCTACAGTTTCTTCTGTATCTAACCCTGCAAGTTTCACGTAACCCCCAAATGGAAGTAATCTTATAGAAAACTTAGTTTTATTCTTTTCAAAAGAAAGTATACTCGGGCCAAAACCTATAGAAAATTCTATAACTCCAACTTTATGTAACCTAGCAAATAAATAATGCCCATACTCATGTATTAAAACTAATATCCCTACCAGTATAAGAAAATAGAATAGATTCATCTTTTTATCACCTTATCCAATATATTCATAGTCTCTCTTCTTGCCCAAATATCTATCTCCATTACTGTATCTACAGAATCTATAGATACTGGGTTATGTCTACACAGAACTTCTTCTACTAGAATAGGTATATCTGTAAATTTTATTCTTCTATTAAGGAAAAGCTCTACTGCAGTTTCATCTGATGCATTAAGAACTGTAGGATAAGAATCTCCTTTTCTACCAGCCTCCATTGCTATCCTTAATGCAGGAAACTTTTCAACGTCAGGTAATTCAAATGTAAGGTCTCTCAACTCTATAAGATTCAACTTCTTCCAAGATGTTGATAGCCTTTCAGGATAGGAAAGTGCATAGAGTATAGGTATCTTCATATCTGGATTACTCATAAGAGAGATGAAGCTTCCATCCACCAAACTTATAGCCCCATGCATAATACCTTGAGGATGCACAACTATATGTATCTTCTCATAAGGTATATTGAAAAACTTATGTAACTCAATATATTCGAGTCCCTTATTCATCAAAGTGGCAGAGTCTACACTTATCCTTTTCCCCATTCTCCATACAGGGTGAGCTATAGCCTCTTCAGGAGTTACTTCTTCTAATTGTTCCCTAGTAAACTTTCTAAATGGGCCGCCAGAGGCTGTAAGAATAACACTATCTAATTCCTCTCTATTATCTAGAGCCTTAAGGCATTGAAAAATAGCACTAGGCTCACTATCTATAGGTACTAAGTTTATCCCCTTTCTATCAGCCAATTCTCTTATAACCTCTCCCATCATAACAATAGATTCTTTATTAGCTATTGCTATATTTCTATTATACCTTATAGCTTCCCAAAGAGGATATATTCCTAAAGATCCGCCCATAACTATTACAACAAGATCTACATTATCTACAGAGACAATCTCTTTAAGCCCCTTTATACCAGAAAAAAACTTACTTTTATTAGCTTCTATAGCAGATTTCAAAGAAAAAGATGTACTATTTTCTTCTGTAAGAAGAACATACTTTGGGTGAAACTCGTTAACCTGCAAGGCTAATCTTTCGGAATCTCTCCTAGCTCCTAAACCAACTATTTCAAATCTATCTCTAAACTCTCTTATAACTTCGAGAACCTGTGTGCCTAGAGCACCTGTAGAACCTATAAGAATTATTTTTTTTACCATACTCCACCAACTATAAACCTTATTAATGGAAAGACAAAAACCACTCCAACCAAAAATCCATCAAACCTGTCTAAAACTCCTCCATGACCAGGAATAATATTACCAGAGTCCTTTACATTAGCCTCTCTCTTAAGAAGAGACTCGAAAAGGTCTCCAGCCTGAACCCCTAGTCCAAGAAGTATCCCTATCAAAATACCTCTAAGGTCGCTTAAGAACAGAAAAGTAGTTACTATAGTTGCCAATAATCCACCAATAAACCCCTCCCAAGATTTAAGAGGGCTCAAGATAGATGCAAGTTTATGTCTCCCAAACTTTCTTCCAATAAAATAGGCTGTAGAGTCAAAAGCCCATGTCCCTACCATCACCATAGTACACCAATAACCGTTAGGATCGAATTTCCTCATTATTAGGAACATAGATAGTGGAACTGATAGGTATAAAAGGCCAAATATTGTAGATGAAATTATAGAAAGACTATTCTCTATATCCTGCATAATTATAAAATAGAGCATAAGAAAAACCCAAAGAATTATAAATGTCTGCAAAACACTTGTAGCATATTCCCAACTCCAGAGAAGTATAAAAATTCCTCCAACCAAACCCTCCCAAAATCTTATCTTTATATTCATATACTCTGCAAGTCTACTATACTCAAAAAAAGCTATTATAAAAAGAATTAAGAGAAAAAGCTGAAGTGGGATACCACCATATTTTATAAGAATCAGAACTACTGGAATACCTATAACGGCACTTATAATTCTCTTCAGCATTAATATTTAGATGCCTCCAAATCGTCTCTTTCTACTTTGGTAGGCCTCTATAGCAGATTCAAGCTCTTTTTCGTCAAAATCAGGCCATAAAACTGGAGTAAAGTAAAATTCACTATAGGCAGATTGCCATAGATAAAAATTACTTATCCTCAATTCTCCACTAGTTCTTATTATAAGGTCAGGGTCTGGAAAATCTCTAGTATCTAATTCTTGAGATATCAACTCGTTATCTATATCATCTACCTTAACTTTACCTTCTACTACTTTCTGAGATATCTTCTTTGTTGCCCTTAGTATATCGTCCCTTCCACTGTAATTAATAGCAAAAGCTAAATGGAGTCTAGAATTAGATGAGGTTAAAGATTCTGTCAACTCCATTTCTTTAAGCACTTCCCTGGGTAGTCTAGTTCTATCGCCAAAAAAAACAACTCTTATTCCTTCCCTAATAAACTCAGGCCTTTCCTCCTGAAGACCGACTCTTAGAATCTCCATCAATCCATCTACTTCCTCTTTAGGCCTTTTCCAATTTTCAGTAGAGAAGGCAAAAAGACTAAGATATTTTATGCCAAGGTTAGCTGCATGTTTAACTATTCTTTTTACATTTTGCTTCCCTTCTTGATGTCCATAGATCCTAGGTAACCCTCTAGCTTGAGCCCAACGTCCATTACCATCCATAATGATAGCTATATGGATGGGTAAGTTATTTGATTCCAAAGTTATACCTCCATAATCTCTTTCTCTTTCTCAGCCAAGATCTTATCAATCTCTTCTATATATTTATCTGTAATCTTTTGCAACTGATCTTTAAGTCTCTTCTCTAAATCTTCTGAAATCTTTCCGTTCTTTTTTTCCTTCTCTAATTCTTCTATTCCCGTCCTTCTTATGTTTCTTACTATAACCTTAGCATCTTCTCCCTTCTTCTTTACTAACTTTACCAGTTCTTTCCTTCTTTCCTCGGTAGGGGAAGGGATATTAAGTCTTATCGATGTGCCATCATTTATAGGTGTCAAACTAAGATTAGATTTTAATATAGCTTTTTCAATACTCTGAATTGCCTGTTTGTCCCATGGCTGAATGAGTATAGTTCTAGAATCAGGAGTAGTTATCTTAGCCAGCTGAAAAAGTGGTGTAGCAGTCCCATAGTAATCAACCACTAACTCTTCTACTAGCGCTGGATTAGCTCTACCTGTCCTAATTCCAACAAGTTCTTTTTGAAAAACGGTTATAGATTGCTTCATCTTTTCTTCTATACTACGGGTGAATGCCTTTTCATCCATATCTTCTCACCCCTTTACTAGAGTTCCTATCTTTTCTCCACAGATAAGCCTTCTAAGGTTTCCTTTCTCTGATATATTAAATACTATTATTGGAATCTTATTTTCCATACAGAGAGATACTGCTGTGGCATCCATAACCTTTAACTCTTTACTCAGTATATCCATATATTTTATCTCTGGGTATCTAACTGCACTAGGGTTTCTAATTGGATCAGAGTCATATATCCCATCTACCTTAGTAGCTTTTATCATAATTTCTGCGCTAATTTCGGCAGCCCTTAAAGCAGCAGCGGTATCTGTGCTAAAGAATGGATTACCTGTGCCTCCCCCAAATATAACCACCCTTCCCTTCTCCAGATGCCTTATAGCTCTTCTACGTATGTATGGTTCAGCAACCTGCCTCATCTCTATAGAAGTCTGAACCCTAGTCGGTATATCCATAGACTCCAAACGCGCTTGCAATGCTAAGGCATTTATAACAGTAGCTAACATACCCATATAATCTGCAGTTGCCCTATCTATAGAAAGTGAACTGGAGGTAATGCCTCTAATAACATTACCTCCACCAACTACTATAGCTATCTGAACTCCAAGCTTATATATAGACTCAATCTCTTCAGCAATTCTTGTTAAAGAAGAGTACCCTATAGGTTCAGAATCTTCTCTAAAAGCCTCACCACTCAATTTAAGTAAGATTCTTTTATACTTTATTTCTTCACTCATCAATCTTTCCCTAGCTCAAACCTGACAAATCTCCTAATTACAATATTTTCACCTAACCTAGCTATAGTCTCATTGATAAGGTCTTTTATCCTCTTCTCTGGGTCTCTAATCCAGGGTTGTTCTAAAAGACACACTTCTTGATAGAACTTCTCTATTCTTCCCTCAACAATCCTATCTATAACCCTTTCAGGTTTACCTTCATTTCTAGCTTGGGTAGCATATATTTCTTTTTCCTTATCCAAAACATCCTGAGGGACATCACTCGGAGATATATATCTAGGACTACTTGCTGCTATCTGCATAGCTATCTCTTTAGCTAAATTCTTAAATTCATCTGTCCTAGCAACAAAATCTGTTTCACAATTAATTTCAACAAGAACACCGATTTTACTTCCTGGATGTATATAACTCTCTATCCTTCCCTCTTTAGCAATCCTAGCGCCCTTCTTTTCTGCTACCGCAATCCCTTCTTTTCTAAGTATCTCAATAGCCTTATCTAAATCCCCATTAGCAGAAATAAGAGCCTTCTTACAATCCATTACCCCTGCCCCTGTTTTTTCTCTAAGTTCCTTTATTAAATCCATATTGATACTCAATCTAACGTCTCCTCCTCGTATTCACTAGCAACTTTTTCTTCGATTTCTTCTATAGAAATCTCTTCTATACTTGGCATCTCTGTCATTTCCTCTTCAACCTCTTCCTTCCTCATACCTACACCCTCAAGAACCGCATCGGCTATCTTGCTACAGTACAATCTTATAGCCCTAATAGCATCATCGTTTCCAGGGATTGGATAATCTATTACCTCTGGATCACCATTCGTGTCAACTACACCTACAATAGGAATCCCAAGTCTTCTAGCTTCCTTAACCGCATTTTCTTCTTTTTTGGTATCCACTATAAAAAGAAGCTCAGGCAAATTAGAGAGGTTCTCTATACCACCTATATACTTCTCAAGTCTATTAAGTTCGATCTCTAAGTGTTTTCTCTCCCTCTTTGTATAGGATTCCCATAAACCACTATCCCGCTCCTCTCTCAGTCTCTTTAGCTTCTCTACACTTCTCCTAATCGTTTGGAAATTGGTTAAGAGACCTCCTAGCCATCTCTGGTTCACATAAGGCATTCCGCATCTCTCAGCTTCAGTCTTTACAACCTCATAGGCCTGCTTTTTAGTACCAACAAAGAGAACCTTTCCCCCATTACCAGAGACATCCCTTACCACATCATAAGCCTTCTCCATACAAACTACAGTTTTTTGAAGGTCTATTATGTGAATCCCATTACGCTCAGCAAAGATATACGGTTTCATCTTGGGATTCCAACGTTTAGTCTGATGTCCAAAATGGACACCTGCTTCTAAAAGTTGCTTAATAGTTACTATTGCCATACATTCTCCTCCTCTAAGTTAAACTTCTGCCTCACTGCCACACAAAGTGGACTTAGAGACGTGAGACATGCTAATTCTTGTGAAAGTATATCATATAGTTAGATACTTGGCAAGAGTCTATCTATTTTCCTATTTTTCTTTACTAGGTTGATCTCGTGAAATTCTTGAGCTATATTCATACAGTGATCACTAATCCTCTCTAAATCTGTTAATATATCTGTATATATTACCCCTGCCATTGGAAGACAAATACCCTGTTTCATTCTTTCTAAATGGCTATCTTTAGACTCTTTAACTTTTAGATCTATTTTCTCCTCTCTAGAATATACGCTATCAAGGTTAGATATATCGCTCTCCCTAACCATATCAAAGGACTCATTCAAGTTTTCCAAGATAAGTCCTTTTAATTCCTGAAGGTCTTTTTTCGCATACTCGGTAAACTCTACCCTATCAGAAATCTTCAGTTCCACCTCCTATCTAATATATTATTTTTTTACTTTAACGGTAATCATTATACTATACAAACAAACCTATATCATTATGGGCAATATATAAAGTTTATGTTATAATAAACCTAGAAACATTAAGAGGCATCCATGGCAAAGAGTTTAAATCTACCAAGTGGGCATATAAAATTACCGGCATTTTTCCCCGATAGTACAAATGGAGTTGTCCGTTCCCTAGATAAAGAAGACCTTCACAATGTTAACACCCAAGGTGTAGTAACAAATATACTACACCTTATGAGGAATCCAGGGATTAGCGTAATTAAGGATTTAGGAGGTCTACATAGATTTATAAACTGGGATGGTATTATTCTTACCGATTCTGGAGGATTTCAAGTATTTTCTATGCTAAGAGAGAACACAAAATATGGAACAATAACAGACGAAGGTATAATCTTTAGACCATCTTCTAAGGAAAAGATAGAACTTACACCGGAGAAATGTATCCAAGCTCAATACATATGTGGCTCTGATATAATTATGTGCTTAGACTATTGTACTCACCCAGATGACTCACCTGAGATTAATAAGTTATCCGTAGATAGCACTATTAGGTGGGCTCAAAGGTGTAAATATGAGTATAATAGACTTTTAGACCAGCATCCTAAAGATCAACATCCCCTTATCTTTGGAATAATACAAGGTGGAAAAGATAAAGAGTTAAGGAAGAGATGTGCTGATTCGCTTATAGAGATAGGATTTGATGGATATGGATTTGGAGGCTGGCCCTTGGATAAGAAGGGGAATCTTTTAATAGACATCTTAGAGTACACAGCTAAACTGATGCCCGATAACCTTCCTAAATATGCAATGGGTATAGGAAAGCCAGAAAACATTGTTATATGTGCAGAACTTGGCTATGACCTCTTTGACTGTGTTGTGCCAACAAGAGAGGCTAGACATGGTAAGTTATATGTATTCAATCCAGAAGTAGATCTAAAAGAGAGGAACTTCTATACGAATATATTTATAAAGGAAGAAAAATATACCAGAGACGAAAAACCTATATCTGAATACTGTAACTGTTACACCTGTAGAAATTTTTCTAGAGCTTATATACATCATCTTTTTGAACTAGAAGATTGCTTAGCATTTAGACTAGCCACTATTCATAACTTGTATTTTTACAATGAGATTATAAGACTTATAAAAGAGAAGGAATAGTGATAGAAGAGATTTTAGAAAAGATAAGGTCTTCTAGCAAATATAAAGATATAAATGAAAAAACAATCCTAGAGATAATTAATATAGAATTGCCAAAATATAAAAACGAGAAGATCTTGGTAAAGGCGGTCAAAAACAAACTCCACCAGATCTATGGGGCATTTTTAAACAGACGGGATATTGAAGGGGCCCAAAAATTACTTTTAATGTTAAAAAGCGGAGAAGGAAATATAAAAGAGACAGCAAATAAAATTCTACAACTACACCACTCTACTAGAGAAAGGTTAGATGTATATGAAGATATCTATAGAGAGATATTCAAAGTTACTGAAAAACCAAATTCTATACTAGATTTAGCCTGCGGACTTAATCCTTTCTCTATACCATTTATGAATATACAAGGAGCTATATTATACTATGCCTATGATATAGACTCTAAATTGATAGAGGTTATAAATGAGTTCTTAGACATCTTGGGTTATCCAAGGCTAGCCAAGAGAAAAGATATACTTTTTGAAGATATTGAAGATCAGGCAGATATATGTTTTATACTCAAATTTCTTCCTATAGCTGAGCGAATAAGAAGAGGCCTCTCTCTAAAATTAATAAGTAGACTTAATAGTAAATTTATAATAGTTTCCTTTCCTCTAAAGAGTATTAGTGGAAAGGAAAAAGGTATGTTAAAGAACTACAGTAGAATCTTCGAGCCAGTTTTTAAAGAGAGATATAAAATTTTAGAGAAGCTTATCTTAGGGAATGAAATGTTTTATATTCTATTAAAAAGGAGATAAAAATGGGGAAACTCTATGTAGTAGCTACACCTATAGGTAATCTAAAAGATATTACCTATAGGGCTGTAGAGGTCCTAAGTAACTGTGACTTGATAGCTGCTGAGGACACTAGACATACATCGATACTTTTAAAACATTATAATATAAAAACCAAATTGATCTCTTATCATAAATATAATGAGGAAGAAAGGTCCAAGTTACTCATAAACTATATCACTGAGAAAGGAATGGATATAGCTTTAGTATCTAACGCTGGAACGCCATGCATATCAGACCCTGGATACAGAATTGTAAAAGATGCAAGAGAAAGAGGAATAGAGGTTGTTCCAATACCTGGTCCATCAGCTGTTATGACAGCTCTATCTGTATCTGGAATACCTATAAATCATTTTCTATTTTTAGGATTTTTACCTAAGAAAGAATCAGAAAGAGAAAAGGTAATAAGAGATATAAAAGTAAAAGGGATAGAGACAGTAGTATTATATGAATCACCAAAGAGAATAATATCCCTTGCTGAACTTATAGCTAAAGAATTGCCCAATGCTACTGTATGTTTCTTTTGTGAACTTACCAAAGTCTTTGAAAGATCCTATGTAGGAGATATAAAAGTTGTGCTGGAAAACTTAAAAAATGACACAAAGACTAATGTAGGAGAATATACAGTAATAGTATATAACAAAGAGGAAACTCCCCAAGAAGATAGACTCGAAACAAGCATAGAAGCATTACTAATAAATTTCATAGTTAAAGAAAATATTACTTTAAAAAAAGCTATAGAAAGAGTATCTAGAGATTTCAATCTGCCGAAGAATCAGGTTTATAAAAAGGCGCTAGAGTTAAAAAGGATTGTATCAAGGTTTTAAATAATAGTTTACTTGAAGAGCTAGGTGTAATATACTATTTGTTATGAATGCGAACATTATTGAGATTAATATTAATAACCTAAAACATAATATAGAGGTATTAAAGGGGTATATAGGTCCCTATGTAAAGTTTATGGCTGTTGTAAAAGCAGATGCCTATGGGCATGGACTCAAAGAGATAGCGGTACACCTTGACAACGTAGACGGATTTGGTGTAGCTAATGTGGAAGAAGGGATTATTCTAAGAGAACTTAATATAAGAAAACCTATCCTTATAATGGGCGACATATTTCCTAAAGATATAGAGGAAATTATAAACTACGAGATAACTCCATCTATATCAAATCTAGAGATTGCAAGATTAATCTCTAGATTTGGAGAAAAAGAAGATAAAGAGATACCTATACATATAAAAGTTGATACAGGAATGGGAAGATTTGGTTTCTTACCCGAAGAACTATTAAGGGTTATAGATGAGATATTAACACTAAGTAATTTAAAACTAGAAGGTATATTTAGTCACTTTAGTACCGCAGGAACTGATAAAGAATATGTAGACTTACAATTCAGAAGATTCTTAGAGTTAATATCCACCTTAGAAAGGGAAAAGGTCTTTTTCTCCGTTAGACATATAGCCAATAGTCCAGCAGTACTATTCCATCCTTACACTACTATGGATATGGTAAGAGTAGGAATTGCTATGTACGGAATTAACCCTATAGAAATAGATACCCCAATAGAACTGCTCCCAGTTATGAGTTTAAAGTCAAAGATACTCTCAATCAGAGAAATTCCAAATAATTGGTCAGTAGGATATGATAGAACCTTCATCTCAGAAAAACCCATGAGGGTAGGCATAATCCCTATAGGATACGGGGATGGGATTCCCTTTCAGCTGTCAAATAAAGGATACGTCTTAGTGAGGGAGAAAAAAGCTCCTATTCTAGGACGTATTTGTATGGATTATACGATAATCGACTTAACTAACATACCTGAAGCAAGGTTAGAAGATGAAGTTGTTATAATAGGAAACCAAGGAGAGAAAAGAATTTCAGCTAATGAGATAGCAAAGAAATGTGGAGAGATTCCGTACAGCATAATTACGAAATTAAAAGGAAGAATAAAAAGGATATACATTAAGTAGTAATAAAAGCGCTAAATCCATTGAAATCTATGATATAATATTAATTAGAAAGGAATTAGTGCCAAGGAGGAAGAAGATAGAATGAAGAAAGATATACACCCTACATATTATAGAGATGCTATAGTTATATGTGCTTGTGGTAATACATTTACAACGGGCTCTACGAAGAAGGAACTTAGAGTAGAATCGTGCTCTAAATGCCATCCATTCTTTACAGGTCAGCAGAAGATTGTAGACACTGAAGGAAGAGTAGAAAAGTTTAGAAGAAAGTTTAATTTAGGAGAGTAAAGAATAGTTTTGAAAGAGGAAGAGAAAGTAGTAACAGTTAATAGAAAGGCTTACCACGATTACGATATAGAGGAAACACTAGAAGCAGGAATAGTGTTATCTGGGACGGAGGTAAAGAGTCTTAGAAGAGGAAGTTGTAATCTAAGGGATAGTTATATACAGATAAAAGATGGGGAAGCTTGGATAATAAATATGCATATACCACCTTATAAAGAAGGTGGTAGATATAATGTAGACCCAGATAGAACAAGAAAGCTTCTCCTCCATAAAGAAGAGATAGAGTACCTCGCAGGTAGAAGTCAATTGCGAGGATATTCTATAATCCCATTAAAGGTATACTTTAAAAAAGGGAGGGCTAAATTAGAGATAGCTCTAGCTAAGGGTAGGAAACTGGTAGATAAAAAGAGATTACTTATAGAAAAAGAAAAGGTAAGAGAGTTAGAGAGAGCCTTAAAAGAATACAAGGGGGCGTAAGGATTCGACGGGGATGGAGAGGTCAAAAGGAGCAGGACGAGTCACCGCAGGCTCGTAAAAATGCGGTAAAAAAATAACTGCTGACAATCAGTTAGCATTAGCTGCCTAATTAGATAGGCGGAGGTCATTCCTGCCTTAGCCTGCGAGGTAGGAAATGGCCTGACACTAGCGGGCTAACTCTTCCTCTAGTGCTCACAGGAGGAAGAGGAAATTACAAGTGAGCTTACTTCTATAGCCCTGCCTCTGGGGTACTATAGAAGGAAAACTAAACAGAGGCTAATCCTGTAGGAGCCTTTTGGCGTCTCATTCTCGGACGCGGGTTCGATTCCCGCCGCCTCCACCAAAATTATTAAATGAAAAATAAAAAGATATACTTTTATGTTATTTCTAGCTTTTTATTTATATTTATAACTTCTTTAGCATACGGCGTAGGAACCTTCTATCCCTTATTATATTCGCCGATAGAAGGTATATCTTGGGAGCAGACAGAAGATGGAGATATATTCAAAATAATAATATCTAGTAAACTCGAGTTTAACTATTCTTATCTTCAGAATCCTTATAGGTTTTTTGTAGATATATTTCCAGTCAATGTAAATATAAGTAAAGAAGAGATACCGATAGAAACGTCTGGAATAGAAAAAATAAGACTAGCAAAGCAAGGTGAAGATAAGATAAGGATTGTCTTCGATCTTAGTGGACCTATAAGATATAGAGAGATAAAACAAGAAGAAAATTGTATTAGCATCATATTCCCTCCTAGATTAAAAGAAGTTACTTTACAGAACGCACTAGATAAATTATCTTTAAAGTTAGTGTCTAGTCATAAAAAAGAGTTGAACCCTGCAATATTCCTTCTGGTTAACCCAAATAGGATAGTAATAGATATACCTAACATGACCCTTATGTATGATAATTATGCAAATCCCTCAGTTCCTGTGGACTTAAAGGTGAGTCAGTTCAGCATATATCCTCCGTCTGTCAGAATAGTTATAAAAGGCGAGATCAAAAATGAATGGCAGATAGAAGAGATACAGGAGCCAGGAACAGTTTTACTTCAAATACCCATACTACAGTCTGAAAAAACAACTAAGCCTATTATCATATTAGACCCTGGGCACGGAGGAAATGACCCTGGGGCAATAGGTCCAAGCGGATTAAAAGAAAAGGATGTAGTCTTAGATATTGCCCTATATATGAAAGGACTGCTCGAATCAGCAGGATACCAAGTCATTCTAACTAGAGATGGGGATTATAATGTGTCCCAAAATCCTCAAAACTCTAGAGACGAACTAAATGCAAGAGTTGTGATTGTAAATAATCATAACTCTGCTGTATTAGTAAGTATACATTGTAACTCAGCTTATTCATCGATACCAGGAGGTATAGAGGTCTTCTATTATAGAGATGATGATAAGGTTTTCGCCGAGATGGTATGTAATTCCTTAGTAGAAGTGACAGGCAGATATAATAGAGGAGCTAAAAAGGCAGAATTCTTCCTCTTAAAAAATACAAATATACCTGCTATATTAGTAGAGGCACTATTTATATCAAATCCTATAGAGGAGAAATTATTGATGGATCCATTATATAGAAGAAAGATTGCAGGAGGAATGGTAACAGGTATACTAAGATATTTGGAGAAGAAGAGATGAATAGTCCTATTGGATTATTTGACTCTGGATTAGGAGGACTTACCATATTAAAAGAGCTAATAAAAGTAGCTCCTTATGAGGATATTGTATATGTGGCAGATACGATTCATATGCCTTATGGAAATAGGTCAGTTCAAGAGATAGTAGGGTATATGAAGCAGATTTTATCCTTCCTAGAGAAGATGAATGTAAAGGCAATACTTGTAGCATGTAACACAAGTTCTGCTTTAGCCTTAAATTATATAAAAAATATCATATCATTACCTATTACTGGACTCATAGAACCTACTGCAAAAAAGATATCCCAAGAAAAATGTATCAAAAGAGTAGGGGTCTTAGCTACTAGAGCCACTACATCATCTTTGGCATATACATTAGCTATAAAGAGGTACAACCCCGACATACAGGTAGTAGAGAAATCTGCACCACTATTAGTTCCATTTATAGAAAATAGAGTAAAAAGAGAGGTTCTAATCAAAGCTTTAACCATATATCTAGAGCCACTTATAAACGCAGAAATAGATACACTTATCTTAGGATGTAGTCACTATCCCTTGTATTTAGAAGAGATTAGTAGTATTCTATTAGAAAAGTATAAGAAGGAGATAAGTATAGTTGATCCAGCCATATATGCTGTGGAAGAACTATTGACAGAATTGAAGAATATAGGTATAACGGAAAGAGGGACAGGAGAAGTTAGATTTTTTACTACTGGAGATGCTTATGAGTTCAGTGAAAAAGCTACTGTCTTTATTAATAGACCTATTAAAGCAAAACATATAAATCTTAGAGAAGAGGGAGAGATTAAAATATGGCGCAAATAGTTCCATCTCTCCTCTCAGCAGATATATTAGATCTTAAGAACTTATTAGAAGAGTTCAGAGATTTTGGGATAGAATGGTTACATATAGATATAATGGATGGACATTTTGTACCGAATCTAAGTTTTGGACCGCAATTTGTAGAATCAATAAGAGAAGGTGATAAGTTCTTATTAGATGTGCATCTTATGGTGACTCCTCCAGAAAACTTTTTAGATCTATTTATAAAAGCAGGAGCAGATCTAATAACAGTCCATTTGGAATCAACTCCGCATATACATAGAGTTATATCCTACATAAAGATTAGCGGCTGTAAGGCTGGTATTGCTATAAACCCAGGGACCCCAGTATTTCTCCTAGAAGACATCATAAAAGATGTAGACCTAGTATTATTAATGAGCGTAAATCCAGGTTTTGGAGGACAAGAGTTTATAGAAAATACATTTAAAAGGCTAAAGGATCTGAGAGAATTATGTAAGAGCTTAGGTGTTTCTCCTCTTATAGAAGTGGATGGTGGTATAAACGGAGAGAATATAGAAAAACTTCTAGACCTCGGCGTAGATATGTTAGTTATAGGTTCTGCCATAACAAGAAGTAAAGATAGGAGGCTACGGCTGTCCGAATTAGACAGCATAATAAAAAAGAAGCAAGAAGGTATTTTAGAGCTTCAATTCCATAAAAAGGTAGGTGAGAGTTATGGGTAAAAAGGCTCCAGCGAGATGTCCAAAATGTGGCAGTACAAAAATACTACCTAAAAAAGGTGATCCCTCTAAATGGGAGTGTAAAAACTGTGGCGCTACCTTCTCGGCAAATGTCTAAAGAACAAAAAAGAGGGCTACCAAAGAGTTCTTTGGTAGCCCTCAAATAAAATTACTATTCCTTAATCGCTTTTTCTATGCTTTCCAAAAATACAGATTCTGAAACAGCACCTATTATCTCTTCCTTATCATTTATTACAGTCTTAGGAACACCACTTACATTATAGTAGTTAGCAAGTTGTGGAAATTCTATAACCTCTACCCCTTTAGCTTTTATATATCTATTTTCTAGGGCAAACTGATAAGCGGTATGAACCATCCTAGGACAATAAGGGCATGTTGGAGTAACGAAGACCTGAATTATGACATCTTTATCTATCTTGGCTAATCTTTCCTTTATATCCTTAGATAACTTTGTCTCTCTCTTGCTTACATCTATAATGGTCTCTATCAATGAAGAAAACTCATAACCAGAAGGAATCCCATAGAACCTTATACCATAGTCTTCCTCACCAGCTATAACAATAGCAGGTATCCTCTCTATACCATACTTATCTACAACTTCTTGATCCGAAATAAAGTCATAGACATCTAACTTTATCTTGTCAGATATTTCAGATAACTCTTTCAATAATTCTCCTGTCTCTCTGCAATATTCGCACTCTACTCCAGGGACAAAAAGCCCTGAATTTTGGGTGAAGAAAAGTAGTTTTACATCATTTGTGAGCTCTCTATTAAATATATCTCTTAAATAGTTTCTATCCTTTTCACTTATAAAAGGCATAGTCTTTCCTCCTATATTATTTTTGAAGATCCTCCATTTTAACTCTTTCTTCCTCTTCTTCAAGTCTTTCTACCTTAATATTTCTATACTTAGGAAATCCGGTTCCAGCAGGTATAATGTTACCTATGATAACATTCTCTTTCAAGCCAGAGAGCGTATCTATCCTACCTTTTACAGCAGCTTCTGTTAATACTCTAGTAGTCTCTTGGAAGGACGCAGCAGCTAAAAAGCTGTCAGTAGCAAGCGAGGCTCTAGTGATACCTAATAGGACCCTCTTACCTCTTGGAGGTTTCAGATTATTCCTAATGGCCCAATCTTGTAGTTTTTCAAATTCGCTTATATCTATAAGACTTCCCATTATTAAGTCGGTATCTCCAGGATCATCTACTCTTACCTTTTGCAACATTCTCTTTACTATCAACTCTACATGCTTATCGTGTAATTCAACCCCTTGAGATATGTAAACCTTTTTGACTTCATCTACCAGATATCTTTCTACTTCTTCTACTCCCTTGATTCTTAAGATCTCATGAGGATTCAGCGGACCCTCCGTAAGAGGAGTACCAGGAACCACACTATCTCCACTTTGGACCTTAAGTTTAGCCCCAAAAGGAATCTGATATCTAGCCTTCTCCATATTATCTTCACCAATAATATAGACATATTTTGTACCTTTACTCTCTTCTATTTTGACTATTCCAGAAACCTCACTCATAATAGCTTGACCCTTTGGTTTCCTAGCCTCAAACAACTCTTCTACTCTAGGAAGACCTTGAGTTATATCCTCTAACGCTACTCCTCCAGTGTGGAATGTCCTTAGAGTTAACTGGGTCCCAGGTTCTCCTATAGATTGAGCAGCGATAACTCCAACCGATTCTCCAACATCTACTAACTTATTAGTAGCTAAGTTAATCCCATAGCATTTAGCACATACACCACGTTTAGACTTACAGGTAAGCACAGAAAAGACTTTAATCTTCTCTATTCCAGCAGAATCTATCTTTTTAGCCTTTTCATCATCTATAGATTCATTTGTTCTCACTATAATCTCACCAGTATTAGGATCTACTACATCCTCGGCAGAGATTCTATATAAAACTCTCTTAGAAAGAGGCTCTATAATTTCGGATCCTTCTTTTAAAGGATAGGCATATATCCCTTCTGTATCTCCACAATCTTCTTCCTCAATAATAACTTCCTGAGCAACATCTATAAGCCTTCTAGTAAGATAACCAGAATCTGCAGTTCTAAGGGCAGTATCGGTTGATCCCTTTCTTGCACCATGTGTAGAAATAAAGTACTCTACTACGCTTAAGCCTTCTCTAAAATTATGCACGATTGGAAATTCTATAATACGCCCAGATGGATCCGCCATAAGTCCTCTCATCCCAGCCAATTGTCTAATCTGCTGGATGTTACCTCTAGCACCAGAGATTGACATCATATAGAGGTGATTAAACGGAGTCATGTTATTCTTTATACTTTCTGTTATAGTATCAGTTACACTATTCCAGATCTTTACTATCTCTTGATATCTCTCTGAGTCTGTAAGTATTCCTGCCTGATACTGCATATTTAGAAATTCAACCTCTTTTTCTGCCTTTGCTATAAGTTCATTCTTTCCTTCTGGGATTTCGACATCCTTTACCGAGATTGTGAGTCCTGCTTTAGTGGCCCATCTAAATCCTAGCTCTTTCATATCATCCAAGAGATTAATAGTAGCAGTATAACCTTTCTCCTTAAAGCAAGTTTCTATAAGATTTATCTGTGCCTTTTTATCTTGAGGCTCATTTATATACTCCCAATCCTCAGGTAGGATATTGTTAAAGATTACCCTACCAAGGGTAGTATCACGTAACTTCCCTTTATACCGTATCTTTATTGGTGCATGTACATCCAATTCACCACATTCATAAGCCATCAAAGCTTCTTCATAACTTGCAAATATCTTCCCTGCCCCTTTAGCATTTGGATTTTCCAAAGTAAGATAGAATAAACCGATAACCATATCTTGATGTGGAGCAACTAAAGGTTTTCCATGTGCAGGTGAAAGTATGTTATATGGAGATGACATTAAAAGCTCTGCCTCTGCCCTTACAGCCAAAGATAGTGGAACATGAACAGCCATTTGATCTCCATCAAAATCTGCATTATATGGGGGACAGACCATAGGATGAATCTCTATAGCTCTTCCCTTAGCTAATACTGGATAGAATGCTTGGATACTTAATCTATGTAGTGTAGGAGCACGATTAAGTAAAACTGGATAATCCTTTATAACCTCTTCAAGGACATCCCATACCTCAGGACGCATTCTTTCAACCATACGCTTTGCATTTTTAATATTGTGAGCTAATTTCCGTTCTACCAATCTTCTCATAACAAAAGGCTTAAAGAGTTCTAAAGCCATCTCTCTAGGTAAACCACACTGGTTCAACCTCAATTCTGGATTTACAACTATGACAGAACGTCCAGAGTAATCAACCCTTTTACCAAGAAGGTTCTGTCTGAAACGTCCCTGCTTTCCTTTAAGAAGGTCACTAAGGGACTTTAAGGGTCTTTTATTGGACCCTGTTACTGGGATGCCTCTCCTTCCATTATCTATAAGGGCATCTACCGCCTCTTGCAGCATCCTCTTCTCATTCCTGATAATTATTTCAGGAGCTCGAAGCTCTATAAGTTTTTTAAGTCTATTATTACGGTTTATAACCCTTCTATAGAGGTCATTTAGATCACTAACAGCAAACCTTCCTCCATCCAAAGGAACCATAGGCCTTAATTCTGGCGGTATAACAGGAAGCACATCTAGAATCATCCATTCTGGCCTATTTCCAGATTTAAGCAAACCTTCTACAACATCTAATCTCTTAAGTATCTTAACCTTTTTCTGACCATTAGCAGTCTCTAATTCTTGTCTCAACTCTTTAGATAACTTTTCCAGATCTATTTCTGATAAGAGCTCTTTTATTGCCTCAGCACCCATACCTACTTTAAACTTGTTACCAAATTTCTGCAGATATTCTTCATACTCAGCATCGCTTAATACCTGTCCCTTCTGGAGGGTTGTATCTCCTGGATCTAGTACTACATAAGCAGCAAAATATATCACCCTCTCTAAGTCTTTTGAATTCATATTTAGGACCAATCCTATCCTAGAAGGAACACTTTTGACAAACCATATATGGGCTACTGGAGCAGCGAGCTCTATATAGCCCATCCTCTCTCTTCTAACTTTAGAGGTAGTCACCTCTACTCCACATCTATCACAAACTATCCCCTTATATCTCAGCTTTCTATATTTACCACAATAACATTCCCAATCCTTAGTAGGACCAAAAATCCTCTCACAGAAAAGACCATCCATCTCCGGTTTGAAGGTACGATAATTTATAGTTTCAGGTTTTTTTACTTCTCCATATATAACTTGTCCCCCTACCCTTCTAGTTCCCCACTCTCTAATCTTTTCTGGAGAAGCAAGCTTTATCTGAATTTTAGTAAAACTACTCATATTAATCTTTGTAGGCTCTTTTCTAATCGCTTCCATCCTTCTCCATCCCTTCCGGATTTATATTAAATTCATTCCAGATCTCATAGGGACTCTTTTCTCCTTCCTCATCAATAGAAATCTCTTTACCATCTTTATCATATATTACTACATCTAAGGCTAAGCCACGAAGTTCTCTAATAAGGACCTTAAATGACTCAGGTATACCAGGTGTTTGAATCTTCTTACCCTTAATTATAGCTTCATAAGCTCTATTTCTACCTTCTATGTCATCAGACTTTATAGTCAACATCTCTTGAAGAGTATGACTTGCCCCATACGCTTCTAAAGCCCATACCTCCATCTCTCCAAAACGCTGCCCACCAAACTGAGCCTTTCCTCCTAGAGGCTGTTGAGTAACAAGAGAATATGGACCTGTAGAACGGGCATGTATTTTATCATCGACTAGATGAATAAGTTTCATTATATACATATATCCAACAGTCACTGGACTATGGAATGGTTCGCCAGTTCTCCCGTCATATAGAGTAATCTTACCATCTTCATTAAGGGAAGAAATTTCGTTCATTAGTTCTTTTATACCTTCAAATATTTCATCTTCTGTAGCTCCATTAAAGACAGGAGTCTCTGCTATAAACCCTTTGTGATTGGCTATGAGACCTAGATGCGTCTCAAATATCTGACCAAGATTCATTCTAGATGGAACTCCCAGAGGATTCAGAACCACATCTACCGGTGTTCCATCAGGTAGATAGGGCATATCTTCTATAGGTAGTATGTTAGCTATAACACCTTTATTACCATGTCTACCAGCTAATTTATCACCTATAGAAACTTTCCTCTTCTGAGCAACATAAACTTTTACGATCTTTAAAACACCTGGAGGAAGCTCATCACCATTTTCCCTAGAGAAAACTTGAGTCTTTATTACTATACCTCTCTCTCCAGGCGGTAATCTTAAAGAAGTATCTCTAACTTCCCTAGACTTTTCTCCCAAAATAGCTCTTAGTAATCTTTCTTCAGGCGTAAGCTCTGTTTCTCCTTTAGGAGATACCTTTCCTACAAGTATATCTCCAGCCTGAACCTCACTACCTATCTTGACTATCCCATCTTCATCAAGATTTCTTAATGCCTCTTCGCTAACATTAGGAACCTCTCTCGTTATCTCCTCAGGACCAACCTTTGTATCTCTAGCTTCTATCTCATATTCTTCTATATGTATTGAGGTATATACATCATCAATTACTAATCTTTCGCTAATTAAAATAGCATCTTCATAATTATAGCCTTCCCAAGGCATAAAGGCTACAAGAACGTTCTGCCCAAGAGCTAATTCCCCATGGTCTGTAGCCATCCCATCTGCTATAATATCGCCTTCTTCTACCCTATCTCCTTTATTAACTATTACTCTATTATTTATGCAGGTGCTTTGATTAGACCTTACAAATTTTAGTAATTCATAGACATCCTCTTCACCATCATCTGTCTCTACTATTACCATATCTGCGCTTACACTTTTAACAATACCTGGCCTTTTAGCTGTTACCAAATAACCAGAATACCTTGGGACTATCTTTTCTAACCCTGTAGCCACCAAAGGAGATTTGGGTTTAACAAGAGGAACTGCTTGTCTCTGCATATTAGCACCCATAAGGGCTCTACTAGCGTCATCATGCTCCAAGAATGGTATAAGTGCAGAACTAACACCTACAATCTGGCTAGATGATACATCCATATACTGTATCTGGTCTTTTGGAACCATAATGAAGGTTCCCTTATATGCACAAGGAACTTCTTCATCTAATATATATCCATCTTCATCTAAATTAATATTCGCCTGAGCAATCTTATATTCCTGTTCTTCATCAGCGGTAAGATATTCAACCTTATCTGTTACTCTTCCATTCTCAACCTTCCAATATGGAGTTTCTATAAAACCTAGTTCATTTATCCTTGCATATATAGCCAAACTAGTTATTAAACCTATATTTGGACCTTCAGGGGTTTCCATAGGACAGAGCCTTCCATAATGGGTATGGTGAACATCTCTAACTTCAAAACCAGCTCTCTCTCTGCTTAATCCACCAGGGCCCAAAGCGCTTACTCGTCTTTTATTGGTAAGCTCCGCTAGCGGATTAGTCTGATCCATAAATTGGCACAACTGGCTAGAATTGAAGAATTCTTTTATAGCTGCAGTTAAGGGTCTTACATTTATAAGCACCTGAGGAGTAGCCTTCTCCATATCTGGCTGAAGACTCATCCTCTCTTTTATCATCCTCTCCATCCTGGTAAAACCTATACGGAATTGATGCTGTAACATCTCACCAATACGTTTAACTCGTCTATTTCCTAAATGATCTATATCGTCTAGATATTGATCATATGGTTCTCCCCTTTCTGCCATGTCTATAAGCATAGCCATACGATAGGAAATATTAATTATGTCTTCGGTTCGTAAGATTCTTACCTCTAAAGGGACATTTTCTTTAAATTTCCTATTTAGCTTATACCTACCTACTTTTCCTAAATCATATCTTTTACTGTCAAAAAAGAGATCATTTATAAGTCTAATAGCATTATCAAGATTCACTGGAGTACCAGGATTAAGCCTCCTAAGTAATTCTAATAAAGCCTCATCCTTAGAGTAAGGTTTACTCTCAACCTTAAGTGTTCTAGCTATAACTGTCTCATAAGGTCTAAACCCTAGGACTAGGTCATCTTCCGTATCAAAGCATATAGCTTTAAGTAGAAGTGTCAAAGGAATCTTCTTACCACTAGTATCCACTCTAAAGAAAATTGCGCCCTCTGCGTCGGTTTCAAATTCTAACCATACCCCTCTAGAAGGGATCAAAGATGCACGAAAGAGTGTTCTACCACTTATATCTAATTGAGAATCAAAATATATCCCTGGAGATCTAATTAGCTGATTTATTATAACCTTCTCTGTTCCATTTATAATGAATGTCCCTCTCTCTGTCATCCAGGGTAGTTCACCTAAATACACTTCACTCTCTTTTATTTCTCCAGTAATCTTACTTACTAGCCTGACTTTAGCTCTTAGAGGAACACTATAGGTTAATCCCTTCTCTTTACACTCCATTTCAGAATATTTTGGTTCGCCTAGACTAGAGGAAACAAATTCGATATAATAGTTCTCGTTAAAGTCATATATAGGTGAGACTTCTCTAAATAATTCTAAAAGTCCTTCTTCTAAGAACCAGTTAAACGACTCTAACTGAACAGCTAACAGATTAGGAACCTCCAATCTCTCTGGGGTTCTCTGAAACCTTTTTCGTTCTTTCTCTTTTTTTGACAATATAACACTCTCCACCTGTCTAATCACCTCGTGGAATATATTTTTAGATTAGAAGATAAGGGAATCTAATGTCTTTCCCTCTAGGCTTAAAATCTTTATTGACCTCTTGGTAGTGTCTAACAAGCCAAAGGTCTTATCTTTCACTTCTCCAAGAGGAATACTAGGACTTCCAGGATTAAAGAAAATTATCCCATTCTTTTTTTGAAGAAGAGGAATATGTGTGTGACCTGAAATAACAATATTAAAACGATCATCATCCTCTAGAGAAAAGATCCAGTTGTCAAGATTTTTATCCCCATGATGTACAAGTATCTTTAAGCTATCTATGAACAAAACACCATAAGGAGACATAATAGGAACTTTAATTAGGGTCTGATCAACTTCACTATCACAGTTACCCTTAACTATAATCAAAGGCTTTTTGTATTCATTTATTGCAGAAGCCAACTCTAAAGGAGAATATCCTTCAGGAATAGGATTTTTAGGACCATGATATAAAATATCCCCTGATATTATCCAAAGATCGATATCTTTAGATATCAAAGAATAAAAAAGCCTATCCCACGCTATTTTACTACCGTGGATATCACTAGTAATCCCTATTAGGCTCAATTTTCACCTCTTTTGGTCAAAAAAATTAATGGTGCCGAGACCCAGATTCGAACTGGGGACACGTGGATTTTCAGTCCACTGCTCTACCAACTGAGCTATCTCGGCTTTTTAATGGCGGGACCGACGAGATTCGAACTCGCGATCTCCTGCGTGACAGGCAGGTGTGTTAAACCAGCTACACCACGGCCCCGTATTGTCAATTTTATCAAATTTTATATACTTTGTCAATTGGTGCCGAGGGAGGGGCTTGAACCCTCACGGGGAACTCCCATACGCCCCTCAAACGTACGCGTCTGCCAATTCCGCCACCTCGGCGTGTTTTTATTATATTCCAACCCCCCCATACTTGTCAATACCTGATCTTTTATGTATAATCTACTCAATAACAATCTTATAAGGAGGTATAAAAAGATGATAGCAGGACTTCAACTTTACACCCTAAGAGAATTTTGTAAGACTCCAGAAGATATCTCTAGTACTCTAAAAAAAGTTCGTGAAATAGGATATCAAGTAGTTCAAATCTCAGGTATAGGCTCAATAGACCCAAAAGATCTAAAGAAGATTTTAGATGATTTAGGAATAAAGGCTCCCACAACTCATACACCGTATCAAAGAATTGTGAATGAAACAGAAAAGGTTATAGAGGAACATAAAATACTCTCTGCACCATATGTTGTTTGTCCAATATTGCCTAGAGAGATGCATAATCCAGAAGGCTATAAGAGGGCTGGAGAAGAATTGAGTAAGGCTGCAGAGTTAATGAAGAAAGAAGGACTCTCTCTACTCTATCACAATCACGGTATAGAATTTCAGAGATATGACAAGAAGGTTGGACTTGAGATACTATTTGAAAGCGCTAAACCAGATTTATTAGGTATGGAGATAGACACTTACTGGGTTCAATATGGTGGAGGAGACCCAGCATATTGGATAGAGAAATTTGCTAATAAGATGCCTATATGTCACTTTAAAGATATGGGTATAAAGGATAATACACAGATTATGATGCCCATTGGTGAAGGAAATCTTAACTGGCAAGCTATAATAAAGGCATGCGAAAAAGCTGGAGTAACATATGCTATGGTAGAACTAGACCAATGCCCTCTCTATCCTATATGGGATGCAATCAAAATTAGCCTAGAGAATATGTTAAGCTGGGGATTAACTGCTAGTTAGCTTTATCATTCTCTCAAAAACACTAATAAATTCAAAAAGGTCAAATACTGGCTGTAAGACGTCCTCCTCCTTCTGAAGCATAAGTTTAAGCTCTTCCCAAACCTTTGCTGTAGAGCTAGTATTACCTTTAAAGATAGATTCTAAAATTAAGGATAACCTGTCAACTATCTTTCTATGATAGTCTAAATACAACCAAGATTTAGATATGGCGCTGGACTCTAAAGATAGATTTCTTTTAATGACAGGTTCAAACTCAATAAGGACTTCTCTAATCTTGGTAAAGTTTTCTGAAAATTCAGGAGAAGGGGGGCGTTCTTTCCTTAGAATTGGAGGTTCAAAGAGTAAAGAAAGTTTAGTTAGATATTCCTTTACTAGAGTTCCATCAGGGCCAAAAGAGTCTTTAAGGTACTCATTAATTATATCTTCTAAATTAATATTATCATTCCAGAGTGTAGAAGCCATAACATACATAGGTAAACCTGTTGGGAAAAACATCCTTTGAATCTGACAACTAATCAGACCATTTAATCCTATAGTTCTTAGGTTTCTAATATCTTCGTATATAACCCTTGTAATATCCATATAACCAGGGTCAGCATAATGAGCCCACATAAGATGGTAGTCAAAATCAAAACTATCCCCATCGAATATCTTCTGCCATTCTTTTAGGAAGGCTATATTTTCTTCTATATTCTTTGGGAAGATAAGTTTATTCCTTTTATACTCTGGAATCTTTACAGAGTCATCTGTAGACTTGAACGTATCGCTATAAGACCTAGTGATAGGGGCAAACATCATAATAAACCTATCCGGATTTTCTATACGTTCTTTCTCTGGAGGCCAGAGTAGGTCTACATATAGGAGAAATACTATCTTTGTATCTATACCCTTTGAGGTAAGTTTCTTATCTAACTCATTTAACATCATCACATAGAAGTCTGAAGGCAATGTCTTTCTACACTCTTCACACTCACATTGATTGTTAGTTCCATCCGCTAACCAAAAATGTAAGACATCTATATATGGATATCTCTCTAGATACTCAACTATACTATCGGTTACTATACGTCTTACCTCCGGATTGGAATAGCAGAGATTTGTATTTAGAGGTATCCCTTCCCATAGCCCTCTCTTACCATTTATCTCAGCTGTATATTTTATATAATCCTCAGGAACCTCACCATCATATACGTCCCATCCTAGTCCTGGGATACCAAACGGTTCACAGGTCCATCCATGGCCAACTGCATGATATAAAAGTCCCCTACGCTTTATCTCCTTCTCTAAACTTCTTACAAACTCTCTAGCTTTCTCTACAGAAAAAGACTCTTTCTCTTTAAATGGATTGTTAACATGGGAATACCATCTATCAAAGAATGTATATCCTTCTCTAAATTGGATAAAGTAGCTATTAAAACCAACTTTCGCAGACCAATCTATAATATCGTAAACATTCTCATAACTGACCGCTCCTTCTATACATATACCTCTATGTCTGTATGAAGCCTTTTCTACGACATTAGCATTAACAAGAGAGATATCCTTTTTAGGAATGATCTCTCCATCTATACCAGGTCTGATCCATCTACACCCGATCTCTTTCAGAAACCTATAAACTCCTAACAAGACACTCCTGTCATTAGTCCCTGCAATAATTCCCTTACCGGAATTAATTCTTATATATATGCCATCATCAAATCTAGGGTCTTCGACTTTAAGTTCTTCTAAATTGAACTGATCAATTGTACCCAAATATATGATATTTTCTTTATCAAACTCATACTTATTTCCTCTCCTTATTATAATATCTTTCTCAGAGTCTATTCTTTCAAGATACTTTTTTAACTCTTCAGAGGCAAAATTAAGAGTATCACTCTCTTTAAGAGTAACAATCTCTAGATTAAACATGTTTATACCTCCTCCTACAAATTATTTTTTGATATTCCTAATTATATCATTGTTAGGAATAACTCCAAATGGTATAATTTACAGAGGTACAATTTATCTAGGAGATGAAAAGATGGAGAAAAACAGATTAAGGATATATCCTGATGGTATAGAAGGATTTGTAGAAAAAGATATCACAATATTGGAAGGGTTAGAAAAACTCGGAATAAAACTAGAAACTCTCTGTGGAGGGGCGGGCTGGTGTGGACAATGCATCGTCAAAATAACAGGAACAGCATCTGACATATCTTCCAACGAGAAGAACCTTATACCTGACCAGATGCTTAAAGAGGGATATCGTCTAGCATGTCAAGCAATAATAAAGGGTAATATTGATATAGAGATACCACCACAAACGAGATTATACGCTAATCAGATACTGACAAGTGGCATCGTCTTAGAAAAAGCAAAGATAAATCCCGCGGTAAAAACTTCTAGAATAAGTTTACCTATCCCAAATCTAGAAGACCAAAGAGCTGACCTAGAAAGATTAGAAGATATTATTGGTTCAAAAATATCAGTATCCAATTTGGATGTTTTAAGGAAAATACCGATAATTCTAAGAGAAAATAACTTTAATATAGAAGCTGTACTTTATGAAAATGAACTTATAGATATAAGGAAAACAGATAATAAACCCCTCTATGGGATAGCAGTAGATATAGGAACGACAACAATAGTAGTATATCTATTAGACCTTACAAAGGGTGAAGTAGATGTAGCCTCCTCAATGAATCCTCAGGCCAAGAGAGGAGCTGACGTCATATCAAGGATTGACTATTCTTCTAAGGGTGGACTTCAGGAGTTAAAAGATCTAGTCTTAAGTGAGATAAACCTACTTATAGAGGAACTATGTAGTAGAAATGGTATAGAGCCTACAGATATCTACGATATTACGGTTGTCGGTAATACCACAATGATACATCTATTCTTAGGGGTACCACCAAGTTATATAGCGGTATCTCCCTATATACCTGCCTTTACTAGATCGCTACTCTTTGATGCTGTTCAGTTAGGAATACAGATAAACCCAAAGGGTAAATGTTACATTCTCCCAAACATATCAGGATATGTTGGAGCAGATACTATTGGAGTAGTACTATCTACTAGATTATACAAAGGTGACGGTGTTAAACTTGCTTTAGATATAGGGACTAATGGAGAAATGATATTAAAAGATGGAGAAAAGCTCTTTGCTTGCTCTACTGCAGCTGGTCCCGCATTTGAAGGAGCAAATATCACTTATGGGATGAGAGGAGCTAAGGGAGCAATCGACCATGTGAATATAGACAATGGAGAAATAAATATCCATGTTATAGGTGATATCCAACCAATAGGGATATGTGGCTCAGGCCTTTTAGATGCTATTGCAGTTATGATAGAACTAGGGATCTTAGATGATACAGGAAGGATCAAATATCCCGAAGGGAAGTTTATCAAAGACTTGGTACGTAAAGGTGAGAATGGGTTAGAATTTGTATTAAAGGCTAATGGTGGAGAGATTCCAATAAATCAGAGGGATGTAAGAGAACTTCAACTAGCTAAAAGTGCCATAAGAGCAGGTATAGAGATACTACTAGAAGAGACAGGAAGAGAATACTCCGATATAGATACCGTATATCTAGCAGGAGCATTTGGAACCTATTTAGATCCAGAGAGTGCAGTAAAGATAGGGCTGCTTCCTCCGTTACCAATAAGTAGGATATACTCTGTAGGAAATGCAGCAGGTGAAGGAGCAAAACTTGCCCTCTTAGATAAAGATATGAGAAGGACAGCTGAAGAGGTCTCAAGAAAAATCTCTTACATAGAGCTCTCCTCAAGGAAAGATTTCCAAGAAAAATTTATGGAATTTATGTATTTCGAGATAAAAAGATGAGGTACCTTACTCCACCTCCAGGTTTTAAAGATTACCTTCCAAAAGAGGTTGAAAAAATAAGGTTAGTAGAAGATACTATTAGGAAGGTTTCCGAATCCTTTGGATATAGAGAGGTTATAACTCCAACTTTAGAGTACGCAGATGTAATACAATTAGGAACGAATACCAAAGATGATACTATATTATACAAAGTTATAGACCGAGATGGTGCATTATTATCAATTAGACCTGAGTTTACAACTTCAATAGCAAGATTAGTAACTACTAGATATAAAAATGAAAAAGAGCCCTTTAGATTTTACTATATAGGAAAGGTATTTAGGAATATACAATCTCAGCCTCTCATGCAAAAGGAATTCACTCAAGGAGGAGCTGAGCTAATTGGGGAATCTTCTCTATTTGGAGATATAGAGATTATCTCTCTTATAGAGGAGATATTTGAGAGATTAAATCTACCTATCCACATAGAGGTAAGCCATGCTAGGATTATACCAGCTATCATTGAGGTTACAAGTCCACTAATTTTAGAGGCAATAAAGAGTGGAGATTTTGTAAGTATAAAATCATATATAAACGACAAAAATATTTTATCATTTATAGAAGAGCTTCCCTTCCTAAGTGGAGGTAAAGAGATTATAGATGAGGTACAAGGATATGTAAAATATATTCCAGGATTAGAAGAACCATTAGAACAACTCTCTAAATTTATATTAAATCTAGAAGACTTAGGGTATAAAAGGACTAAGATAAACCTTGGTGTTATAAGAGACTTTGAGTATTATACTGGTATAACATTTGAAGGATATATAGAAGGCTTAGGATTACCTGTTGTAGGTGGGGGAAGATACGACGAATTATTAGAAAGGTTTGGAGTGTCTCTACCTGCAACTGGATTTGCCATAGGTATAGAGAGGGTCGCTGGTAGAATATTAAAAGAAGAGTCTGAACCTGATCTAATTATAGGTTATACATTGGAGAAATTTAGAGAGGCGATGAATTTAGCTCAAACAAAGAGAAAAGAAAACCTTAAAGTAGAGATGATCCTCTGTTCAAAAGAGGAGGAGTTAAATGATAAGAAAGGTAGGAGCAAGATATTCTTATGCTAGCTATAGCCCTACCCTCTGGTAGGATGTTAGATGATTGTGTAAAACTCTTTGAATCTGCCAATATATATTTCCCTAAAGAGATCCTAGAGAGTAGGAAACTCTCGGGGAAAAGTGGAAATTTAAATTTTCTTGTGTGTAAGCCTAAAGATGTGCCAATATATGTGGAATATGGAACTGCAGATATTGGAATAGTAGGAAAGGATGTTCTCTTAGAAGAAAACCCACAAGTATACGAACTCTATGATTTAGGAATAGGAAGATGTAAGATTGTAGTTGCCATACCTAATGAGGCAAACCCTGAAGAGCTATTCTCTAAGGATGACATTATACGAGTAGCTACAAAATATCCCAAGATAACTAGAGAATTCTTTAATAAAAGGGGAATCTCTATAGAGATATTAAATCTCAGTGGGTCTATTGAATTGGCTCCAGTTACGGGTATAGCAGATGTAATAGTAGATATAGTATCAACCGGAAGAACACTTCGAGAGAATAATCTAAAAGTCTGGGAAGAGATAGCTATCTCTTCAGCCAGACTTATAGCCAATAGGGCCAGTTTACATATAAAGGCAGAGGAGATAAAATCTGTCTTACGTAGATTGAAAGAAGTTAGACAGCCTCTGTAACCTTCTCCTCTATACCAAACTGACTCATATATAGATTATAGTAAAATCCTCTCTTTCTTAGGAGTTCTTCGTGGGTTCCTCTCTCAATTATCTCACCATTATTTATTACCAGTATTATATCTGCATTACGTATAGTGCTAAGTCTATGAGCAATAACGAAACTAGTACGTCCCTCCATCAACTTCAACATAGCAGATTGTATCTGTCTCTCTGTCTTTGTATCCACATTACTTGTAGCCTCATCTAGGATTAATATTGCTGGATCTGCCAAAATAGCTCTAGCTATTGCAAGTAATTGTCTCTGCCCTTGGCTAAGATTTTCTCCTCCGTCAGTTAATACAGTGTCGTATCCCTTAGGAAGCTTTAAGATAAAGTGCTCTGCATTAGCTAATCTAGCAGCCTCCTTAACCTCTTGATCTGTAGCATCTAGACGACCGTACCTTATATTCTCCTTAATAGATTCAGAAAATAGATACGTATCCTGTAAGACTATTCCTAAAAGAGATCGCAAATTAGACCTCTTTATCTTTCTTATATCTATTCCATCTATTAAAATAGCACCACTATTCACATCGTAAAATCTTGTTAATAGATTAACTATTGTAGTCTTTCCAGCTCCTGTTGGTCCAACCAATGCAACAATCTGACCGGGTTTTACATGGAAGTTTACATCTTTTAGTACTGGAACATCTTCCTTATAAGAGAAATAAACATTTCTAAATTCAACTTCCCCTTTTACATCTTTAAGTTCCACTGCATCAGGCGGATCAACCGGTTCTGGAGATTCATTCATAACCTTAAAAACCCTCTCTGCTCCAGCTATAGCAGATTGCATCATATTGAATAAATTCGCAAGTTCATTTATAGGTCTAGTAAACTGTCTAGAATATATTATAAAGCTAGCAACAGTTCCTACACTTACTATATCTCTAGCAGATAGCCAACCGCCAAATCCAGCAATAAATGCAAAACTTAGGTTATTTACAACATTCATAAGAGGCCCCATAACACCTGCATATATCTGAGCCCTGATACCTACTTTTCTCAATTCTTCATTTATCGACTCAAACTTTTCTATCTCTCGTTTTTCCCTCGCAAAGATCTTTACAACCTTCAAACCATTAATATTCTCTTCCGCTACACTATTAAGTTGCCCTAGTATTGTTTGGTTATTAAGAAAGCTTTCTCTAGTTCTTGAAGAAACTATAGTGGTAACAAGAAGTGTTAAAGGAACTACCATCAGACTAACAAGTGTAAGGGGAGGGCTCATCCTCAACATTATAATAATTGTACCTATGATAGAGATAATGCCAGAGAATATCTGAGTCAAACCCGTTCCTAGCGACATATTTATAGTATCTATATCGTTGGTCAGCCTACTCATTATATCTCCATGTGGATTACTATCAAAGAAACGTAGAGGCAAGCTCTGCAAATTATTAAAGAGATCCTTCCTTAACTGAAATACTACCCTTTGAACAGTACGGATACTGATATATCCTTGTAACCAGATAAGTATAGAGTTCATTACATATAGAGATATCATAAGGACTACAAGTTGTAAAAGTCCTCTAAAATTCTTTGGAATTATATAATCATCAATAGCCTTGCCTATAAGGTAAGGGCCAGCTAGCATCAAAAGAGAAGTAACAATAACAAGTAAAAAAATCAAAGCTATTTTACCCCTATGTGGTCTAAGATATTCCCAAAATCTTTTTAGAGTCTTTCTAAGATTTTCCGGTTTTACAGCTCCATAAGCAAAGTGACCACCAGGAGGACCAAATCCTGGACCTCTGAAACCAGGGCCTCTAAAACCTGGAGTAGCAGTTTTTATCTTCTCCCTACGATCAGGCATCTACTAGTACCTCCTCTCCCATCTGAGATTTGTATATCTCTTGGTACAATGGACAGCTCTGTAGCAATTCTAAATGAGTTCCTTGAGCAATAAGCTCTCCATTATCAAGGACCAAAATCTTATCAGCATTCATAACAGTACTTATACGCTGAGCAATAATAAATGTTGTACATTTTTTAAGTCCTTTTAAACCATTTAAGATTCTCTGTTCAGTAGCTAGGTCCACTGCACTAGTACAGTCATCAAGAATCAATATAACAGGCTTTTTTATAATAGCTCTAGCTATAGCTATTCTTTGCTTTTGTCCACCAGAAAGGTCTATCCCACGTTGCCCAATTACCGTATCATATCCATCTGGAAAACTCATTATAAAATCATGTGCCTGAGCTATCTTAGCAGATTCTATAATCTCTTCTTCAGTAGCAGATTCATTTCCCCAGAGGATGTTATCCTTTATAGTTCCAGAGAAAAGGATAGTCTCTTGAGGTACTACACTTATACTAGACCTTAGAGCTTCTAGATCGATACTCCTGACATCTCTGCCATCTATAAGGATTCTTCCAGATGTTACATCGTATAGCCTAGGTATAAGGTTAACCAATGTAGACTTCCCGGAACCGGTAGTTCCCAATATTGCAACTACCTCCCCTGGAGAGATATTAAACGATATATCCTTAAGAACAAGTTCAGTTCCACTACCATCATAACTAAAGGAAACGTTATCAAATATAACCTCTCCTTTAGTTATTGGAGTTTTGTCTAAATTTGGAGTATTCTTTATATCTATCTCAACATCTAAAATTTCATTCACACGTTCAGCTGATGCACTTGCTCTACTTATAAAAACAAAGATATTACCTATCATCATTAGAGAGAATAAGATCTGAGTTATATAGTTTACCGAAGCCATTATCTGACCTACCTGCATATCACCTCTATCCACTAATACCCCCCCAAACCAGAGAACAGAAACTACACTTACATTCATAATTAACATTATAAGAGGCATAAAGGTTATTATTAGCATAAAGGCATTCAGAGAAGCCTGCATAAGTTCTTCGTTGGCACTGTTAAATCGGAGTTTTTCTAATTCTTCTCTAACAAATGCCTTTACAACACGTATTCCAAGTAGATTCTCTAATATGACCGCATTCAACTTATCTATCTTCTGCTGAACTATAGTAAATAGAGGAAAACTTCTCCTTACGATATAAAAAAAGAGTAGCAATAAAAGAGGAATAACAAAGACAAGTATAGATGCAAGTTTATAATTTATATATATTGTCATTATGATACCACCTAAGAAGAGTAGAGGAGCTCTAACTACTATCCTTAGAGACATCATTACAAGGTTCTGTAGCTGATTTATATCATTTGTAAGACGTGTTATTAATGTGGACGCTTTAAATCTATCTAGAGTCGAAAAAGAAAACGACTGGATCTTTTTAAATACGCTGGCCCTTAAATCAGTACCAAATCCCTGACTAGCTATAGTAGAAGCAATGGTGCATCCTACACCACCTATCATACCTATAAACGCTATACCAACCATCAATAATCCTGTTCTTAGGATAATCGGAATATTGCCTTTTACAATACCCTGATCAACTATCCTAGCAAGTAAAGCTGGCTGGGACAGGTCACAAATTACCTCTATTACCATAAGTAAGGGAGCTAGAAGGGCTACCTTCCAATAAGGTTTTAGGTAAACTAATAATTTTTTCATCATCTACCTCCAACTATTATTTAGATAGCTAACAACTTTCTTCTTCACTGTTAACCTTCCTAAGATTATCCCTTATCTGAATAAAAAACCTCCTAAGCAGAATCTTTTCTTCAAAAGTAAAATTGGCAAAACACTCTTCTTCCATAGTCTTCATTATCTCTTCCACATCCTTCCTTAAATCCTTTCCTTTTTGAGTAAGATAGACACGCGAGATGCGCATATCATAATGATCAGGTTCCCTCTTTAATAACCCTGCCTTTTCCATTCTCTTTAATATTACTGTCACAGTAGATGGTCTAAGTCTTAACTCTTCTGCAATCTCCTTCTGGGTTAAACCATCCCTATTCCAGAGCATAGCTAAGATTGGAGGCTGACCTTTATGGAGTCCAATCTTGCTTAAAAGGCGATGATGTCTTATAAAATGTTGCCTTATAACCTGCCACAATAGCGAATATAGCGATTCATCATCCTTATCAAACATCTAACTTCTCCCAAATTAATATTTAGATATCTAAATATTATCATACAAAGATTATAATTGTCAATATGGAGATAAATTGTAACTTTACAAAACTATAGTAATATGATATACTTTCTTAAAAATCGAAGTTTCAAATAGGAGGTAGTGCTATGAAGATAGCGAATGATATGACCGAATTAATAGGCAATACCCCGTTAGTAAGACTCAATAGAATTGCTAAAAATGCAAAAGCTACCTTAGTAGCAAAACTTGAGTTTTTTAATCCAGCAAGTAGTGTAAAAGATAGGATAGGGGTAAGCATGATAGAAGACGCAGAAAAGAGAGGAATAATTAATAAAGACTCTATTATAGTAGAACCTACAAGTGGCAATACTGGCATAGCTTTGGCTTGGGTATGTGCTGCAAAGGGATATAGATGTATATTAGTAATGCCTGAAACAATGAGCATAGAAAGAAGGAAATTACTCAAAGCTCTTGGTGCAGAGATTATCTTAACTCCTGGAGAGAAAGGAATGAATGGAGCGGTGGAAGAGGCTGAAAGGATAGCTCGATCTAACCCAAATTGCTTTATTCCCCAACAGTTTAAGAATCCTTCAAATCCAGAGATACATAGAAGAACTACTGCTGAAGAGATATGGAGAGATACAGATGGCAAAGTAGACATATTAGTAGCAGGTGTAGGAACAGGAGGAACCATAACTGGGGTAGCAGAAGTGATAAAGGCAAGAAAACCAAGTTTTAAAGCTATAGCGGTAGAACCAGAAAAGTCTCCAGTGTTGTCTGGTGGGAGCCCAGGACGTCATAAGATTCAAGGAATAGGAGCCGGATTTATTCCAGAGGTATTAAACAGAGAGATTATAGATGAAGTAATAAAGGTAAGCGAGGAATCCGCAATGGAAACAGCAAGAAGACTAGCTAAAGAAGAAGGAATATTAGCCGGAATATCCAGTGGAGCAGCAGTCTATGCCGCACTAGAAATAGCCAGAAGAGAAGAAAATACAGGAAAACTTATAGTCGTAGTCCTGCCAGATACAGGAGAAAGGTATCTATCTACAGAACTTTACGAGCTCTGAGTTATCATATAGATTCCTAGCGTAGCAAAGAAGTTAGGGCTTATATTAACTTCTCTATCCTCATTTAGATAATGCGCCTTAACAATCCTAATACTTCTTTCCTTACAATAATCCTCAAAGTCTCTTATGCTTAGAGGATGAACGTCTGGAGTCTCATGCCAGGTATAGTTAAACCCACCTATATTTGGAGGTATTCTTCCTCTACAGAGAATATAAAACCTTACCTTCCAGTGGCCAAAGTTTGGAAAGCTTACTATGACAAATCTTGCTACTCTTAAGGAATGTTTAAGAACTAGTTCTGGATTCCTTATCTCCTGAAGCGTCTGACTTATTATGATGTAATCATATGCCTTATCTGGATACTCAGGAAGAACCTCTTCCATATCCCCTTGATAGACGGTAATACCTCTAGCTATACTCTCAGAAACTCTCTGCCCGTTTATCTCTATCCCCTTCCCTTTTATATTTTTCTCCTTCTTAAGATATGCTAGAAGTTCTCCATTACCGCATCCTAGATCTAAGACCTTAGAGTTATCAGTTATAAGGTCCTTTATGATTTCGTAATCCTTTCTCATCTTATCTCCTCGTATACATACCTTAAGAAACTACTTATAATACGCGTCTGTTCTTCTGCCTCAAGGAGAAAAGCATCATGTCCGTATGAAGACTCTATCTCTCTATATGTAACATCTATTCCATTTGCCTCTAAGGCCCTTACTATCTCTTTAGACTGGGAAGGCGGATAGAGCCAATCTGAACTGAAGGATATAACTAGGAACTTTATTTGTGTAGAATTACTAAAGGCTTCAAAGAGTGAACCATAACCATTGGCTAGGTCAAAATAGTCAATAGCCTTTGTAATGTAGAGATAGCTGTTAGCATCAAAACGCTGTGTAAAACTAACGCCCTGATAGTGCAGATAGCTTTCCACCTCAAAATCAATAGAAAAGTCATATCCATACTTTTCTTTCTGCCTTAACCTTCTGCCGAATTTATACTCCATAGACTCTTCACTCAGATATGTTATATGTCCAACCATGCGAGCAATAGCCAATCCAGTATTGGGAGGAGTCTTTCCATAATAGTCTCCTCTATTCCAATTTGGATCACTCATTATTGCCTGTCTTCCAACCTCGTTAAAGGCAATCTGCATAGCCTTATTTCTACTGGCAGTAGCTATGGGTATGGCGGACCTTACTCTTTCAGGATAACTAACCGTCCACTGAAGGACCTGCATACCACCCATAGAACCGCCAGCTACGCATAAAAGCTTTTCTATACCAAGATAATCTATGAGATATCTCTGAGCATTTACCATATCCTTTATAGTTATTACAGGGAAGTCAAGCCCATAAGGTCTTCCTGTAGCCGGATTTATAGAGGATGGTCCGGTAGAACCTTTGCATCCCCCAATAACATTAGAACATATGACAAAATACTTATTCGTATCAAATGCCTTCCCCGGACCAACCATATTATCCCACCAACCGGGTTTTCTATCACCTCTGTGATATCCAGCCACATGAGCATCCCCAGAAAGCGCATGAAGTATCAGTATAGCGTTAGTTTTGTCTTTATTCAGCTCCCCATATGTTTCATAAGCAAGTGTTATAGGCCCTAGTTTTTCTCCACTTTCTAGGACCAATTCATTTGGTGGATGGGCAAATGTGTAATACTGTGTCTCTACATAATAAACCTCTTCCATCTTTATACCTTACTAAGCGCCTGGTCTATATCATAGATTATATCATCTACGCTTTCTAAACCAATGGATAGTCTTATAAAATCTGGAGTCACTCCGGTAGCTAATTGTTCTTCAGATGTTAATTGGGCATGAGTAGTACTTGCTGGATGAATCACTAACGATTTGGCATCTCCTATGTTAGCCAGATGAGATAAAAGCTTCACATTATTTACAAACTTCTTCCCAGCCTCCAATCCTCCCTTGATACCAAAACCAATTATAGCACCAAAAAGATTTCTCTTAAAATATTTTTTAGCTATACCATAATAAGGGTTATCCGGAAGTCCAGGATAATTTACCCAATTCACTTTTGGATGATCCTTCAGGAATTCTGCTACCTTCATAGCATTTTGACTGTGTCTTTCCATTCTTATAGGCAAAGTTTCAAGACCTAAGAGAAAGAGGAATGCATTGAAAGGACTCATACAGGCTCCTAGGTCTCTCATAAGCTGAAGTCTAGCCTTAGCTATATAAGCTGAATTACCAAATTTTTCTATATACTTTAATCCATGATATGTAGGATCAGGCTCAGTAATCTCAGGGAATTTTCCATTATCCCAGTTAAACTTACCACTATCAACTATGATTCCTCCTATAGAAGTTCCATGGCCTCCTATAAATTTAGTAGTAGAGTGAATCACTATATCTGCTCCATGATCTATAGGTCTAACAAGATAGGGAGAAGGAGTAGTATTATCTATAATTAGAGGAACTCCTGCTTCGTGAGCAATATCTGCTACTTTCTCTATGTCTAATGTATCTAACTTTGGATTTCCAAGGGTCTCTGCATAAAGAGCTTTCGTCTTAGAAGTGATAGCCTTTCTAAAATTTTCAGGGTCAGATGAATCTACAAAACGGACAGTTATTCCTAATCTCTTTAACGTTGCTGCAAAGAGGTTATAAGTCCCACCATACAGGCTCGTACTTGATACTATTTCATCCCCCTCTTTAGCTATATTCAATATGGCAATAAGTTCAGCAGCCTGCCCTGAAGAAGTAGCTAAAGCTCCTACTCCGCCTTCAAGAAGGGCAACCCTTTTCTCAAATACGCTCACGGTAGGATTCATTATCCTAGAGTATATATTGCCCTCTTCTTCTACTGCAAATAGTCTAGCAGCATGATCCGCATCTCTAAAGAGGTAAGAAGTAGTCTGATATATAGGTACAGCCCTAGACAAACTATATGGATCAACCTCTTGTCCTCCATGTAAAGCTAATGTTTCAAATCCCCACTCTCTCTCCATATTTACCTCCTAAGTTATAAATTATTTTTTAGTAGTCAAATTATAATAATTCTTATAAAAATAGTCAACTATTTCTCTTATAACTCAATACGGAAATATTATACAATAAGATTAAAAAGATTATGAGTTATAATTCTAAACAAAACTCGTGTTAAAATTAAGTTATAATTAACATTAAAGGAGGAAGAGTTATGCGAAAAGAATCGATGACGCCAAGAGAGAGATGGCTAGCAGTATTAAAAGGGGAAAAACCCGATAGATTACCTATGGACTATTGGGCTACTCAGGAGACAACTCAAAATTTAATGAAATATTTAGGCTGTTCTACAGAGGAAGAGCTATATAAGAAGCTTCATATAGATAAGCCAGTTGGAGTGGCACCTAGATATATAGGGCCAAAACTAGAACCTCATACAGATATGTACGGATGCAAATATAGAGATGTAAATTATGGTACTGGTGTCTATTCAGAGTGTATATACAATCCACTAGCGAAATTTGAAACGGTAGAAGAGATAGAAAAAAACTATACCTGGCCAACTGTAGACTGGTTCGACTATACTGTAATTCCAGAACAGATAAAGGGTAAAGAAGAATGGCCTATCCAAGGTGGAGGATCTGAACCATTCCTGATATATAAAAACTTAAGGGGACAGGAACAGGCATTTATAGATCTGATCCTCTATCCTGATATAGTAGAGTATTGTCTCGATAAGCTTTTCGATTTCTGTTACGAGAATACTTTAAGGATATACGAACAAATCCCTGGAAAAGTAACATTCTCTTATGTAGCTGAAGATATGGGTGGGGAGACAGATTTGATGATATCTCCAGAGCATATAAGAAAATATCTATTACCTAGGATGAAGCGTATGATAGATTTAGCACACCAAGCAGGTGTATACGCATTTCATCACAATGATGGAGCTATAAGGAAAATCATTCCAGACCTCATAGGGATTGGTATAGACATTCTAAATCCTATTCAGTGGCGATGTAAGGGGATGGATAGAAAAGAGCTGAAAAGAGATTTTGGAGATAAATTGGTATTCCATGGAGGAGTTGATAATCAATACACACTGGCGTTCGGTTCAGTAGAGGAGGTAAGAAAAGAAGTTATAGAAAATATAGAGATACTTGGTTATGATGGAAGATATATCATAGCTCCCTGCCATAACATACAACCCATAAGCCCACCAGAAAATATTATAGCCTTGTATGAAACTGGTTATGAGTATGGATGGCTCTGATTAATATGAGATATTAGTCTCTGATTTCCCAAAATTTATTAGCATATTTGAAATTAAATATCCAAAGAGAACACCAGTGACTGTATAGATAATATCCTCGCAGTCAGGGAAATCATCCATAAGATATTCTTTGATAAGTTCTAACATTATAGTTAGTGACACAGCTACCATAAAGGAACCAGTTAAAGCGGTAAGAGTGGCAGTTAACAAAAATCCCCAGGTAAAATGCAATTGCTTATCCCAAGGGACAGCGGTAAATAGTTTCTTAATATCAGAGTTAGCGTAAACAGAGTTGACAGACAGTATAGAGATTAAAATTGCTATAAGTATAGTATAAGCTAGCTTTGACAATTATTACCTCTCAAAATACTTATAGATTTAAGAAGATTATAACACACGATGCCTGTGATTGCTTCAGAAATGGTTATTGAATCGCAATAACGTCCCTGAAGTTTGGATATTTCTCCCTGCAGAAGTTGCATAACATAAGAGACTATTACTTATAGGAAGGAGTGTCTCTTAGAATGAAAGGAAGAGTAGGAGTACCTCAGAAAGCTATGCATATTTACTATGGAACATCATTGTATAATAGATCTATTATGAAGACTTGGATTAAAAAATTAGATTTCTCTAAAAATGAAGTAGCTAAGTTC
>CALGNK010000005.1 GCA_937958695.1 uncultured bacterium | reverse complement strand
TTACTAATCCACCAAGAGGATCTAATTTATGGAACGAACTTTATACTATGAATAGATCCTCAGTAGAGAGATGTATAAAGCGAATCTTGGTTGATTATGAGGTAGAGAAAGCCAGAGTCTACAGCAGAAAACAGTGGATATGGAGAATTGCTCTTGTATGTATCAACATCCATCTAGACGCTTGGATAGACTTTGCTAGGCTTAATATAGTTGGAAGTTTCGCTAGTTACTAACTACTCTTTTTTACTCCAATATTCAATTTTCAAGGTGCGTACCCCTTATTTATGGGATCTTATCCCTGGGGTCATATACTTTTACTCTATTTTACCTATATTTTACCCCCCCACACCCACATTTGTCAAGAGGTTTCCGAGAGACTATTATTTCAATAAAATTATATCTCTTAATTTAAATTTATGCAAGACGAATAGCCTATAACAGAAATTAATAACATTTTACTTACAAGTAGGCTTCTGCTACCTTACGAATACCTTCTACAATCATATCATCATCTTCAAATGTAAGCTGTGGAGGAATATCAATGTGGACAGCTCTACTAAGATAGTCTAATGTCTTAGGACACATATCCTCAGTATATTTTGGTTCTGGTCCTTTATAATATGGGCAGGTATATGGACATCCTTCAGGGGTAGCTGTAACTTTATCCATTATATGCTTCCAGTGAACATAGATATGCCAATCGGGGATACCTTTATCATAAATTCCTCCAGCTTCAATACCTTCTGCTCTTAAAGCTTCTATAAACTTCTTAGTAATCTCTTTATCAGGTAAGTAAAATATTAAACTTATCCCGGTATCTCCTTCTGGATCTGGATTCTCCCTAAACTCTATACCTTTTATATCTCTTATCCCTTCCCTTATTCTTCTATTATGCTCTCTCATCCTAGCTATAAGTCCATCAAGTTTTTTTAGTTGTGCTAGCAAAACTGCACCGTGGAGTTCACTCATTCTATAGTTCTCTCCAGGGAAAACTTCCCCCGGATATCTAGGTAGAGCAAACCTATTTGGCCTCCAGCACGCAGCAGTATCATGCTGTTCCTGCGCCCTATCAAATAAGAGATCGTCATCTGTTGCTACAGCTCCACCTTCTCCTGCGGTAATTATCTTATGATATTGAAAACTAAAAGCATTACAATCTCCAAATGAGCCCAATGGTTTTCCATGAAAACTACCACCACAGCTTTGAGCCACGTCTTCTATAACTTTTATATTATGTTTTCTTGCTATTTCCATTATCTTATCCATCTTACAGGGAAATCCACGCATATGAACTGGAATAACAGCTTTAGTCCTTGGCGTTATCTTACGTTCAAAGTCATCTGGATCTAACGTTAAGGACTTGTCGACCTCTGCTATAATAGGAATAGCCTTGGCAGCTATTACAGAAGCGCAAGTAGCAAAGAATGTATAAGCAGGAACTATAACTTCGCATCCAGGACCTACACCACAAGCTACTAATGAGCAGATTAATGCAGAAGTACAAGAATTAACTGCTAACACATGTTTTACCTTTATTCTCTTTGCAAATTCTTCTTCGAATTGATTAACCTTAGAAGGAAATTCCTTAGGACCATAATAGCGAAACAGATATTTACGTTCTAAAACTTCTAAAACTTCCTTCTTTTCCTCTTCTCCAATTTCCAAACCTCCTGGAAACATAGGAGGATTTGGTGTAGTTTTAGCTGGAGTACCACCTTCTATTGCTAATTTCTTAGCCATACCTCTTTATCCTCCTTTATAGACTAAATTTTATTATTCTCCTATTAATACCTTTATTCCTTTCTCTCTAAGAGCTTGTATATAATATTGGGGGGTTTCACGATCAGTAACAATAGTATCTACATCTTCTATTCCACAGACAAAAGTCAACTTCTGCCTGCCAAACTTAGTATGATCCGCAAGTACTATCACCTCTGAAGAAACCTTAAGCATAGCAGAAAGGAGAATCGCCTCTTGAATATCTATTTCACTTAGTCCATTTTCCAAGGTTATTCCATTTATGCTTATGAAACATTTATCAAGATGTACACTTTTAAAGAAATTGACTGCGATATCTCCTACCAAAGCATAAGTCCCATCTTTGCATATTCCACCAGGCATAATAACTTCTATACCTTTAGAAATTAAAAGGCTAGCAGTATTAACTGCATATGTAACAACTTTAATGTTACTTTTTGACGGTATTAATTTAGCAAATTCATAAACTGTAGTTCCCGCACTAAGGCCAATACTTTCTCCTGGGCTTATCAGCTTAATTGCTTCATTTGCAATACTTTGCTTCTCCTGCAAATTAAGTGTTTCCCTTTCTTCAAATGGAGGTATAGGAAATTCTTCTCTAAGAGCTATTCCTCCCCATATTTTATAAATGATACCTTCTTCTTCAAGTTCTTTGATATCTCTTTCTAAAGTCATAGGAGAAACCTTAAGTCTTCTAATTAGTTCCTTCTTAGAGATCTTGCTATTATACTTCAATATCTCTATTATCTTTTCTTTCCGTGTTATCTTACTTAAAGAAACTTTCATATCTCATATCTATATAATATAAATGTTATAATAACATATCATACTTTTTATACCTTTAATGTCAATAGCTCGATCCCATCGGTCTGTAATCACTTTTTAATTCCCTACAATATAAGAACTAGCTTTCCTGTCTTAATTATTTTTAAAGCCATTCTCTTATACCCCCAGCGGGTATTGACAGTGTTTTATATGGGGAGTATTATATAAGTGCCGTAGGTTTCTGAGGGGTCTAGAAGACCTTAAACCCAAAGAAACTTAGGTTGGTAGCCTAGGCTACTAAGGGAAACCTGCTAAGATTCTGGAGTCCATTCCAGAAGTTAGTAAGGAGCCTAAAGGTAGATGGGCAAACCGCTTAAGGGACTTTGGGGCAGGTTTTCAAAGATTCGTTAGGGACCTACGGCTTATTGTTTTATATCTGTTAAATAGAGATGGATAAAAACACTTTCCTAAACTTTCTATATACTTTTGGGGTAGAGAGATGATAATTTAGTTACAGAGAAGTTATAAGAAAGCTTAGAGATTTAAATATAGCCTTAGTTTATCTATTCGGCTCTTATACTCTAAATACCTATGGAGCGCTCAGTGATATAGATATAGGCATTGTTCTTCTAAAACCTAAATACTAAAGATTATTTAGATCCTTTTGATTCCCTATACAGTATCTTCTCTAAAATTTACCCTAAGGATGAGATAGATATAGTATTCTTAGATAAAGCCCCATTAAATCTAAGGTTTGAAGTTGTTACTACTGGTAAGGTATTATATAGGATATCTAAAGAGTTTCAGTACAACTACAAAGAGAGAGTTATAAAAGAATATATCGACATAAAGCCTCTTTTAGAAGAGCAAGACAAAGCAATATTGGAGAGGATATGAAAGAAATTCCGCTTAATAGAGAGGATCTTGCAAGAGATAAGCTTGTTAAAATGGATGGATATAGGAATAGATTAGTTCACTTTTATGCAGAGATAACTGAAGAAGAGATGTATGAGATAATCCAAACTAGGCTTATAGATCTAAAAGAATTCATCACTTCGATTAAGATGCTCTTAGAAAATCCTGAGAAATACGGATTTTCTCTAATTTAGTATTTTTAAAAGGTTTATCAGAAAACTTGTGCCTTGAGTCTTAATTAAAATAAACCACTATAAATTTTCTTATGCAATACTATGTATCGGTGATAAAATTAATATTAGAGGCACTATATTATGAAGATACTAGTTGTAAGCGATTATAAAGAGCCAATACTATACGATTATTTTGATGAGGAAAGATGGAAAGATATTGACTTTACTATCTCCTGTGGAGATCTACCACCAGAGTTTCTCTCATTCTTGGTCACTGTTATAAGAGGCCCACTTTTTTATGTTAGAGGAAATCATGACACAATATATGAGGACAAACCTCCCGAAGGTTGTACGAATATAGAAGGTAGAGTTACAGTCTATAAAGGGATAAGACTTCTAGGTTTTGGAGGATCTATGTTCTATGGTGGTAAAGACCTACAGTACACCGAACAACAGATGCGATGGAAGATAATTAAGACACTTCCGCAGATATGGAAGAATAAAGGGATTGATATACTAGTAACCCATGCTCCACCACTTATGTGCAGAGAAAATTTGGCAAGATGTAATTCTCCAGCAGGAATAGGTAAGAGATGTCCAGAAAATGAAGATATTCTTTGTGAAGAATCAAAGGATATCGCTCATAGAGGATTTAAAGCATTAAGGGAATTAGATCTAAGATACAAACCCAAATTTCATCTGCATGGACATACACACCTAGGATATCTAAATAAGAGAAATGCCAGGGTAAAATTCTTAGGAGATACTAAGGTTATAGATTGCTATGGATATTATGTATTGGAAATTTAGCAAGTTACATCTTTTTTGGCAAAAAATAGATAAGCCAAGACTATAAATCCTAAGGAATGTAAAAGCAGTATTAAAGATGATCTATTAAGTTCAGCCCAAGGTATAGGATCACTCCAAGCCTTGCTCCAAATATCTAGGTATGATGTAAAGAGAAATGGTTTTATCCTCTGTATGTTAGAAAGGACATTAAGGAGTATTACAGTAGATAAAGTCTTAAGAAGTGTCTCCCCTGTTGAGTTAGAGGTCACAGACCAAAGGACAGAGAGGCTAGCAACAGTAATTAGGCATACACAACTATAGAAGTAAGCCGGTAAAAAGTTATCTTCCCATGAGAATGGGATAGGTATTGGTAACAGTGGAGAGATAAAGGTTCTGGTTTCAGTTCCAAAGAACAGAGCCCCTAAAGAGAAACTTATTATACCTGTAAACAATAAAAGTAAGGATGTAATTACTATATTAACTATGACCTTAGCTATAAAGATTCTCTTTCTACCACCTATCCTAACAAGATAGGTCTTTATAGTTCCTTCGGCAAATTCTCTAGTAAATATATTAGAGGTGTTTAAAGATACAAATAGAGGTAATAAAAATGGCATACCTATAGTAAGGGTAAATCCCATAACAAAATATGCATTAATTAAGGGTCTAAGGTCTATGGTAGATCCGGTTTGGAGTTGAAGCTCCAAATTGGCTCCAGATTTAGCTACTATAATTAGAATAACTACAAGAAAAATAGTCCCCAAAAAAGTATAGTAAATCTGTCTCTGTTTAAAGAGTTTGTAGAGTTCTATTGCTAGCATAGTTATTCTCTCCAGTTATACTTATAAAGAAGTCTTCCAAGGTAGACCTAACAGGGATAAGGGCAAAGACATCTATTCCTGCATTTACTAACTCCCTATTTAGTCTAGAGATATGTTCTTTATCTACATAAACCAAAAACTTATCACCATCTTCATTAAACCCTTTCACCATAGAATTCTCTTTAAGGACATTCAAAACCAATTCCCTTGGGCTTGCCATAAGGGTAAGCCTATCTCCAAAGGTTAATAATTCATCGACTGATCCCTCAGCTATTAGTCTACCTCTGTGTATAACCCCTACCCTAGTTGCCATTTCTTGAACTTCTGAGAGGAGATGGCTAGATAAGAATATAGTTACACCTTCTCTATTCAAGTCTTTTATCATATTTTTTATCTCATACATACCTTGAGGATCTAAACCATTCGTAGGTTCATCTAATATCAAAAGCTCAGGATCATTTAAGAGGGCTAAAGCCAAAGCCAATCTTTGCTTCATGCCCTGTGAATACTCTGAAAACTTCTGTTTAACACCTAAAAGATTTACTTTACTAAGGACATCTCTAATCTTCTTTTCACTTCTTATACCAAGTAACTTGGCATAGATTCTTAGATTTTCTTCGCCAGTAAGATATGGATAAAAGGCTGGAGACTCAGTAACCACACCTATTTTAGGAAGCACCTTACTTAATTCTCCTGGAACTTTTGCATATAAAACCTTAGCATATCCTTGGGTAGGATAGAGCAAACCTAGAAGCATTTTTATTGTAGTGCTCTTTCCTGCCCCATTCTGTCCAAGAAAGGCATATATGTCTCCTCTATATACGGTTAGGGAAAGGTTCTCAACCGCTAATTTACCTTTAAAATTCTTTGTAAGCCCAAAGGTTTGTATTACAGGTTCACCAGTTCCATACATCGTCTAAGATATTTACAGTTACAGAACTAACCCCCTCTATAGATTCTACTGTCTCTTTTACTTGGGAGAGCATATAGTCCCTGAGTGGACAACCAGGGATAGTAAACGTCATATCTATAGTAACATCATTATTATCTATCTTTATTTCTTTTATTAGACCTAGATCTACAATACTTATGCCTAGCTCCGGATCATATACATCCCTTAAAGCATCTATAATCTTATCCTTATCTAGCATCGCAAATATTCCTCCTTAATATATAAAACTCTCTATCAGTATAGTACTATTTGTGCTTACTTGTCAAGGGAACGTTAATAAGGTAAAATCAATATCTATGGGAATAAAACTTATAGCTATAGATATAGATGGTACTCTAATAACCCCAGATAAAAGGATAACTCCTAGGGTTAGGGAGATATTGAGGTGTGTAGAGGATAAGGGGATCATGGTCTCTCTAGTTACAGGTCGATTATATCCAACCTGCAAGAGATACGCTCTTGAATTAGGGCTTTCTGGTCCTTGTGTGATATATCAAGGAGCGATGATAATAGATCATAGGACTGACAATGTCCTCTATGAGTTAAGGATTCCAAAAGATAAGGCTCTAAGGGTAATAAGATACTCTAGAAAGCACAATCTAGCGCTAAATGTCTATATGGATCAATTTACATTCTATACGGAAAAACCAAATCAGTATTCAATCCTAGATGCACAACTCAATGAGGTAGAGTTACAAGTAGTAAAAGACTTAGAAGAGATAGTAGTAAATGATCCTCTTAAACTTATGTTTGTAGACGATCCAGAGATTATATCTAAACTGGAAGAAAAATTTTCTAATCTAGATGATGAATTGATAGCTTTGACATCTCTCCCTCAGTTCTTAGAGATCGTAAATAAGAATGCCACAAAGGCTTCCGCATTGAAGTGGATTGCAGATAGATTCAACATAAAAAGGGAAGAGGTTATGGCCATAGGAGATAGTCATAATGATATACCAATGCTAGAATGGGCTGGTATAGGAGTTGCTATGGAGAATGCTGATGAGAAGGTAAAAAGCCATGCAGATTTTGTTACCCTATCAAATACCGAAGATGGAGTGGCTTACGCTATAGAATTATTGTTTATGAGAAACCTTGACTTGAACAGAATTTACGTTTAAAATATTTTAGGTAATCTCTTAGATTAATTAGGAGGTCTTAGATGGCTTTAGTAAATATCAAAGTAAATGGACAAACAGTTCAAGTAGAAGAGGGGAAGACGGTCCTAGAAGTATTAAAGGAGATCGGTATAGATGTCCCTGTACTATGTTATCATCCCAAATTGCCCTCTATAGGGGCATGTAGAATGTGCGTGGTAGAGACAAGACCCGGAGTATTACAGGCATCTTGTACCTTACCTTTATCTGAAGGGCTAGAGGTACAAACTGATTCTGAAACAATAAAGAAGGCAAGGAAATTTGTATTAAACTTAATATTTGCCGAGAGAAATCACTACTGTATGTACTGTGAAATGAATAGTAACTGTGAGCTTCAAGATCTAGGATATTCTTTAGGGATGGATCACTTTGAACTTCCAACCTATATGACAAAGTTCCCTGTGGATACAACCCATGAAGAAATACTTTTAGATCATAATAGATGTATCCTATGTAGAAGATGTGTTAGGGCTTGTTCAGAAATAGCAGGACATAATGTCCTTGGTATAAGCCAAAGAGGAATAGATTCTATGCTCACTGCAGATCTAAATGTGTATCTTGGTGAATCTTCTTGTGTTTCTTGTGGGCTCTGTGTACAAGTCTGTCCTACTGGAGCTTTAACTGATAAGAAGGGAGCTTACCTCGGTACTAGGAGAGAAAGCGAGCTAGTAAAAACCATATGTGCAAACTGCAGTGTTGGCTGTGGGATAGAAGTATATAAAAAGGCTAATAATGTTGTCCAGATTTTAGGAGACTGGGAGAATTCTATAAATAAAGGGGTCTTATGTAGATTAGGTAGATATGAACCACTAAGTGATGATAAGAAGAGAATCACTCAACCTATGGTAAGAAAAGATGGTAGATTGGAGCCAGTAACTTGGGAAGAGGCAATTGATAGGGTAAAAGCTATACTTAACGAAAAAGAGACAGTCGGTTATATATCAGCATCTTTACCACTAGAGGTTCTTGACAAATTTAAAGACCTTCTAGAAGATAACGTAGGATTACTAGAAAATACCTATAATCCTATAGATAATTTCGGTAAGTTAAGCGATATATTAGAGTCTGATAAGATTGTTGTAGTAGGAGTAGATCTAGATAAGAAATTTGGTGTTGTAGGTTCATATGTAAAGAGAGCAATATTTAATAGTAGTGAGCTTACAATAGTTGACGATAACCCTAACAGCCTAAGTAAATATGCCAAATTAGTATATCAGATGAAAGACATAGATAAGGCTATAGGGGATGCACTTACAGGAAACAATCCTGTGATCATATACAGTTATACGGACGAAACTATAGTTAATAGTCTATCACGCATAAGAGGTAAGGCTAAGTTTATATGGTTAGCTCCAGCTTCAAACTACTTAGGGGCCAAAAAACTAGGAATTAATGGGAACATTAACCATAAGAAGAATGCCTATGTAGTTGCAACTTATATAGAAAAACTTCCAGAAAATCTAAATAAAGTTATCCTACAGACTAGCTATTACACCCCAGCTATTGAAGAAGCAGAGGTTGTACTGCCAAGTTCAATATGGTTAGAAGAGGAAGGAACCTATATAAACATCGAAGGGATAGAACAAAAGCTAAATAGAGCGCTGGAACCTAAGAAAGGGGTAAAGAGTAACTTAGAAATACTTAGTATGCTTCTAGGAAGGTAAAAGGAGGAAAGTTATGAAAAAGATTACTATAGCCTCAGATTGGCTCGAAGGTTGCTCTGGTTGCCATATGTCTATGTTAGATATGGACGAGGGCCTAGTTGAGCTTATAAAGATGGGAGTAGAATTGAATGCTACTCCTATAACAGACTTTAAAGAACCTACAGAAGAGGTTGATATAGGGATCTTAGAAGGGGCGGTTAGTACCGATCATCATATAGAAGTTGTTAAGAATATGCGTAATAAATGTAAGACTCTTATAGCTATAGGAGATTGTGCTGTCTTTGGGGGTATTGTAACTATGAGAAACTACTTCTCAGTAGAAGAACTACTGAGACGTGGTTATATAGAAACAGAGAGCACAGTTGATGGAAAGATACCTACCTCCCAAGAGATAGGTAAACATACTAAATTAGTCAAGGCTGTAAATCAGATAGTGAAAGTAGATTTCTATATACCTGGGTGTCCACCAAGAGCAGATGCCATATTCTACGTACTGAAAGAACTAGTTGAGGGAAGAAAACCGCTTCTTGTTGGAGAACTATTGAGGTATGACTAAAAGGAGGTAGTATGACCCAGAAGATAACTATTCAACCAGTTACTAGAATAGAGGGGCATGCCAGAATAACTATATATGTAAATGATGATGGTAAGGTCGATAGGGCATATTTCCATGTAGACCAGTTTAGAGGTTTTGAAAAATTCAGTGAAGGGAGAATGCACTACGAAATGCCGATAATAACCCCCCGTATATGTGGAATATGTCCTGTAAGTCACCATCTAGCTTCTGCAAAAGCATGTGACGCTATTATCTCTGCAGATATACCAAGGCCAGCAAAGCTCCTTAGAGAACTAATGCATATGGGACAGGTTATACAGTCACACTCTATGCACTTCTTTGAACTAGCTGGACCAGATCTAATATTTGGATGGGATGCTGATCCTAAAATCAGAAATGTGGTAGGTATAGTAGAAGCCAACCCAGAGTTAGCATTAAAAGCTGTAAGGCTTAGAAAGTTCGGACAGGAGATAATAGCAAAACTTGCTGGAAGAAAGATACATCCAAACTATGCAGTGCCAGGTGGTGTAAACAATACACTCTCAGTAAAGGATAGGGATGAGATCTTAAAAGAGACAGATACGATGATCTCTTATATTCAAGAAGGTATAAGTCTAGCCAAGGACTGGATAGAAAAGAATAAAGAGACTGTAGAAGAGTTTGGAGTGCTTTCTACAGGATATATGGGACTTGTAACAGATGAAGGTGGGCTGGAACTGTACGATGGCAAGGTGAAACTTATAGATAAGGATGGAAATCTATTAGAACTTTTTGAAGGCTCAAAATATCTAGACTATATAGGTGAACATGTAGAAGATTGGTCTTATCTAAAATTCCCATTCTATAAAAAGTTAGGATGGCCTAATGGGGTTTATAGAGTAGGTCCTCTAGCTAGACTAAATGTGGCAGAAAAGATTGATACTCCTCTAGCCCAGGAAGAGTTTAAGAACTTTAAGAGTATTAATGGAGGAAAGCCTGTAGAAGGTTCTCTCTATTACCACTATGCCAGATTGATAGAAGATCTGTTTGCAGTTGAAAGAGCCAAAGAACTTTTACTAGATCCAGATATCCTATCAGAGGATATAGTAGTTACCACAGGCAGGATTCTACCAGAGGGTGTTGGAGTAATAGAGGCTCCTAGAGGAACACTCATCCATCACTATTGGGTGAATGAAAAAGGAGCTATAGTAAAGGCAAATCTGATAGTCGCTACAGGTCATAACAATTGGGCTATGAGTAAAGGGGTAGAAGAGGTAGCTAAGAGATATGTTGACGGTAAAAATCTTACCGAAGGTATGCTAAATAGAGTAGAAGGATTGATAAGGTGTTATGATCCCTGTCTCTCCTGTTCTACTCATGCGGTAGGGAAGATGCCGATGGTAATAGATATCGTTTCTAGCTCTACCGGAGAGGTGATTGGAAGCGTCAAAAGGGACTAGCATCTTAGTTATAGGGTATGGGAATCCTGCAAGAAGCGATGATGGATTAGGAGAGTATGTTGCCCAAAGGCTTTTATCAGAAGATACTAGTATAGATATATTAATTCTTCAAGAGCTCGGTCCTGAGTTATGTGAAGATATCTCAGGATGCGAGCTCTTATTTTTTGTTGATGCTAGTATAGACCAAGAAGAACCATTTATTATAAGAGAGATAACACCTAGATATAAGACTCCTATCTTTTCTCATCATATAAGTCCTGATATGCTTCTAGCTATAACAGAAGAGCTCTATAATAAAAGACCAAAGGCATACTTAGTGTCTATAAAGGGATATAACTTCGACTTTGGCTTTGAAATAACTGAAATGGCAAAGCAGAATTCTGAAAGGGCTATAGAGAAGATCAAAGAGATATGCATGAACTGGCGGTTACAGAAGAGATAATAAAAACTGTAACAGAGGCAAGCGAGGGTAGAAAGGTAAAAGTTATAGAGATAGTAATAGGCGACCTTTCTAGTTTTATTGATGAATCTATAAGGTTTTATTTTGATCTATTGACAAAGTCGACCCCACTAGAAGGGGCTAGTCTTCTATTTAAAAGGATCCCTGTGAAGTTAAGGTGTTATAACTGTCAGAGAGAATTTAATCCGGATGAAACCTTCTTATGTCCATACTGTAACAGTCTTGGTGGTGATATAATTGAAGGTAAAGAATTCTATATAGACAGTATTGAGGTGGAAGATGAAGATAGAGATAGTGAAGAACATTTTAGATGCTAATGACCAGGTAGCTCTATTAAACAGAGAGTTTTTTGATAACCTAAAGGTATTTACAATAAACATAATGGCTTCTCCTGGGGCTGGGAAGACTAGTTTCATACTTGAAACCATCCATAGACTAGATGCTCCATCTGCTGTAATAGAAGGAGATGTAGCCTCTAGCATAGATAGTGAAAGGATAGCAGAATTTGGTATTCCGGTAGTCCAGATAAATACTGGGGGTAACTGCCATCTTGAGGCAACAATGACAAGAGAGGCGGTGAAGAAATTATCACTTGACGGGGTAAAATATCTATTCATAGAAAATGTTGGAAATCTAATCTGCCCTGCTAGTTTTGACCTAGGAGAACATATAAGGATTGCAATATCTAGTGTCCCCGAAGGGGATGATAAACCATATAAATATCCAGGGCTCTTCTCAAGTGTAGATGCAGTTATATTAAACAAGATTGATCTTATGCCCTATGTAGATTTCGACCTAGAAAGATTTAGAAAGGGAATAATTGCTATAAATAGAGATGCAAAGATCTTTCTTATCTCATGCAAGACAAAAGAAGGAATAGAAGCTTTGGTAGAATGGCTCAAAAGTGAAAATCCTTATAGGTAAAAAGATAAAGGTCTACGGTGTAGTCCAAGGTGTAGGATTTAGGCCCTTTGTATATAGATTAGCAAAGAGATATGGGCTAAAAGGATGGGTATTAAATACCTCTAGCTCGGTTGAGATAGAAGTTGAAGGCGAAGAAAAAAACGTAGAAAAGTTTATAACTGACTTACAATCAAAATTTCCTCCTATTGCAAGGATAGAAAAGATAGAGGTAGAAGACTCTCTTTTAAATAACTACCAGGATTTTCTTATTAAGGAGAGTAAAGAGGATCTAGGTTATCAGCTTATTTCTCCTGATATAGCGGTATGCAAAGATTGCCTTAGAGAACTATTTGATCCTAAAGACAGACGGTATAGATATCCTTTCATAAACTGTACAAACTGTGGGCCAAGATTTACCATAATAAAAGATATCCCCTATGACAGAAAAAATACTACTATGGCTAAGTTCAAGATGTGTCAAGACTGTGAGGTAGAATACAATGATCCTCTAGATAGAAGGTTTCATGCACAACCTAATGCCTGTCCTGTCTGCGGACCAAAACTGTGGATAGAAGGGATAGAGTCAGAAGACCCTATAAAAGAAACGATCAAGCTCTTAAAAGAAGGAGCTATTGTTGCAATAAAGGGGCTAGGAGGATTTCATCTAGCATGTTCCGCTACAAATAGTATAGCGGTAAAACTCCTAAGGGAACGAAAGAGGAGGAGATACAAGCCATTTGCTGTTATGATGAAAGATATAGATACAGTAAAAAGATACTGCTATGTATCTCAAGAAGAGGAAAATCTTCTAGACTCGCCACAATCTCCAATAGTACTTCTTAGGATAAAAAATTTAGGGGATATCTCAGAGGAAGTTGCTCCAAATAATAACTATCTTGGAGTTATGCTTCCCTATACTCCGCTTCATCATATACTCCTCAGAGAGGCGGATATCCCTTTAGTAATGACAAGTGGAAATCTAAGTGAAGAACCTATATGCCAAGATAATGAAGAGGCCCTAGATAGACTAAGAGGGATAGCAGATTATTTTTTGTTAAATGATAGAGATATATACTCTCGCTATGACGATAGTGTAGTCTTTGCTCTTAAAGATAAACTTCAAATAATAAGAAGGGCAAGAGGTTATGCCCCGTCACCCATAAAACTGCCATTTAAAGTAAGACAAACCCTAGCCTGCGGAGGTGAATTAAAGAATACATTCTGTCTCACCAAGGATAATTATGGATTTATTAGTCAACATATAGGAGATCTAGAAAATATAGAAACATTGGAACACTTTATAAATACAGTAGGACTTTATAAAAGACTATTTAGGATAGAGCCTGAAGTAATTGCCTGCGATATGCACCCGGACTATCTATCAACAAGATATGCACTACAATTTGAAGGAACCTTACCAGTGGTAATGGTCCAACATCACTATGCACATATCGTAAGTTGTATGGCTGAGAATGGTATTACTGAGCCTGTAATTGGGATAGCATTTGACGGTTCAGGATACGGACTTGACGGTAATATATGGGGAGGTGAAGTACTCATATCAGATTATGATAGTTTTATAAGAAAAGCGCATCTAGAGTATCTTCCAATGCCTGGTGGAGAACTAGCGATAAGAAAACCGTATAGACTTGCCATAGGATACTTATATGCTACCTTTGGAACGGTTCCCAAGTTACTATCTTTAGATAGAATTTCAGAGGAGGAGATAAAAATTATAAAAGAACAGATAGAAAAGAGGATAAACACACCATTCACCTCCTCTATGGGAAGGTTATTCGATGCTGTCTCAAGCATCTTAGGCGTCTGTAATGAAGCAACTTACGAGGGACAACCTGCTATAGAGTTAGAAATGGCTATTAAGGATAATAATTCTGAAGAATGTTATACATGGGAAATAGAAAAAGATAACGATACCTTTATTGTAAAGGTTAAACCTCTATTTGAAGGGCTTTTAGATGATATAGGTAATGTCCCGAATAGCCATATCTCAATCAAATTTCATAATACGATAGCCAGAATAATAGTTAACCTATCTACTTTAATAAGAGAGGAAACAAAGATAAACACAGTAGTACTTAGTGGTGGGTGTTTTCAGAATAGGGTACTTTTAGAGAAAAGTCTAGAGCTTTTAGAAGGAGAGAAATTTAAAATACATATCCATTCTAATATCCCCTGTAACGATGGAGGGATATCATTAGGACAAGCAATAGTTGGAGGAAGGGTAGGGTCTTAGGATAGTTATCCTAAGACCCTGAAACCCCTACCACCTAAAGAATGGACCATAATCCCAAGGCATTCTTTTAACTCTATAAGGAGGCATAAATCTTTTACTCAGCTTCGACAGTTGCTCCTTTGTAAGTATTTCTTTAAATTCCTTCCAGTATTTATCTAGTGTCTCTCTAATCTCTTTTCTAATATTATAGATCTCTTCTCTTTTCTTCTCTATCTGGGTCCAGTCAGGTTGCCTCTCAAGTTGTAACTGCCTCAGTGAGAATACCGCATCCTGAAGTTTAGCATAAAGGTCTTTTAGCTTTTCATAGTACTTAGTCCTTAGCTCCTTAATCTTATTTATCTGCTCATCGGTAAGATTTAGATATTTTATCATGTTTTGAGTTAAGAAAGGATATCCCCAAACTTCAGGGCAGTATAGTTTTGCTAAAGGTGCCTTAAAAGCTCTAGCAGAGGCAATCCCAACTATCCCCAATGATAGGGCTAAGACTAAAACCAAGGCTACTATCTTCTTCATACAATTCACCTCCTCCTTATTTATTCCCTAAAATATAGACTTAGCAGGATGAAATTTTATTCCATAGCAGGCTTTGATATGTTATTATAATTCAGATTAAATATTGTAAATACTGTAACAATAGGAGGCATACCTATAATGCACATAAAAAGGGTTGAAGAATTGGCAGAGTCTTTAGGGCTTAGCAAAGATGATTATAGCCCATATGGTTGGTACATTGGAAAAGTAGATTGGAGGCTCTTAAACAAGTTAAAGAACAAAGATAGAGGAAAACTTATATTAGTCACCTCTATAAATCCTACCCCCAAGGGTGAGGGTAAGACTACCACAACTATAGGTTTAGGCGATGCGTTCTCTAGGTTGGGCAAAAGGGTAATTATCTGTCTAAGAGAACCATCTTTAGGTCCTATATTTGGGGTTAAGGGAGGAGCTGTAGGAGGAGGAAGGGCTAAAGTCTTTCCCGATGTCGATATAAATCTACACTTCACTGGAGATATACATGCAGTCTCTTCCGCCCATAACCTTCTATCAGCAGTTATAGATAATCATATATATCACGGCAATGAATTAGATATAGATCCATTACAGATATATTGGAAACGATGTATAGATATGAATGATAGGCAATTAAGGTCAATAGTAAGTGGCCTTGGAGGAAAGGGTAACGGAATACCTAGAGAAGACGGATTTGAAATAACAGCAGCCTCAGAGATAATGGCTATACTAGCTATGGCAAAAAGTCTAAACGATCTAAAGGAGAGACTAGGTAATATAGTAATTGGTGTAAATCGTAAAGGTGATCCTATCTTAAGTAAAGAATTAAAGATAGAAGGAGCTATGACCGCCTTACTAAGAAATGCACTCTCTCCTAACTTAGTTCAGACATTGGAGGGTACACCTTCATTCATACACTGTGGACCATTTGGTAATATAGCTCACGGATGTAACTCCATAATAGCAACTACCCTTGCCAGTCTCTTGGCAGATTATGTAATTACTGAGGCAGGTTTTGGCGTTGATCTAGGAGGAGAAAAATTCTTTGATATAAAGTGTAGGGTTGGGAATCTACACCCAGACTCTACAGTTTTAGTAACCTCCATAAGGTCTCTGAAATATCATGGACTTGGAAATCAGAAAGGGATAGAAAATGAAAATCTAGATGCAATTGAAAAAGGGTTACCAAATCTATTACATCATCTGAAGGTTCTAAAAGATGTCTTTAATGTACCTGTAGTTGTAGCAATAAATAGGTTTCCAAACGATACTCTTAATGAGATAAAATTCCTAGAAGAAAAATTAAAAGAGGTAAATGTAAGATTTGCGGTCTCTAATGTTTATGAGGCTGGAGGAGAAGGGGCCTTAGAGTTAGCTAGAGAAGTAATAGAATCAATCTCATATGACACTAATTCTTTTAGACACTTATATTCCTTAGAAGAACCGTATGAGGATAAGATAGATAAGATAAGCAGATTAGTCTATGGTGGAGAAGGAGTAAGGTTTAGTGACGAGGCAAAGGCAGACCTCGATAGGATATACAGATGGGGCTTTGTGAATCTTCCAGTGTGTATAGCTAAGACACAGTATTCATTGACCGATGACCCTAAAAAATTAGGTAAACCCAGAGGATTCTATATAAACGTCCAGAAGATAAAAGTATCTTCTGGAGCAGGATTTATAGTAGCCTATACTGGGAACATATTAACAATGCCAGGTCTTCCTAAGATTCCATCTGCGGTAAAGATTGACGTGGATGATGACGGAGAAATAATTGGTATCACTTAATATCTCTAGCCGGCCTTAAAGTATAAGACATCTCCGTCTTTCACTATATATTCTTTACCTTCTATCCTTATATAACCTAGCTCTCTAGCTTTAGCCCAAGACTCTGCTAAGATTAGCTTTTCTACAGGAACAACCTCTACCTTTATAAAGTTTTTCTCAAAATCTGAGTGTATCTTACCAGCTGCCTGAGGGGCCTTAGTCCCAGAAACAACTGTCCAAGCCCTAACCTCTTTAGACCATATAGTAAAAAAACTTATAAGCCCTAGTAACCTGTATGCCTCCCTAACAAGTCTATGAAGTGTAGATTCCTCAACACCATATCCATCCTTAAGAAAAGCCATCCTTTCCTCATCAGAAAACTCTGCTAGTTCTTCTTCTATCTTAGCCAAAACAGGAATAACAACCTCTTTTCTCTCTTTTCCCCACTCAATTAGTTCTAAAACCTTTGGATTATCCAAACTATCAGTATTTGCCACATATATTACAGGCTTCCAAGAGAGTAATGGTAAGTCTTTGATAATTGGCAGATCCTTTATAGATTCCCCTCTAAGGAGTCTTTCCTTAAGAACCTCCAGCTCTGCCTCTTCTTCTGGATCTCCCTTCCCTACTCTCCTTAAAGATCTTACCCTATCTAATCTTCTCTCTACTATAGCAAGGTCAGAGAGAGCTAACTCTATATTGATAAGCTCTATGTCTTTTATTGGATTCCCTTCTCCTAAGGCAGGGATATTTGGGGAATCAAAACATCTAACTATATGAAGAATACCATCTACACTTCTTATATGAGACAAAAACTCGTTACCGAGCCCTTCTCCTTTGCTAGAACCTCTTATAAGTCCTGCAATATCCCAAAACTCTATAACCGCAGGTATAATCCTCTCAGGTTTTATGATATTAGCCAATGCATAGAGTCTTTCGTCAGGAACCTGAACAACACCTTTATGTGGTTCTATAGTGCAAAATGGATATATAGAGGTAGGGACACCTGCCCTGGTTAACGCATTGAAAAGTGTAGACTTACCAACATTAGGTAGACCTACTAGACCCCATGAGAGACTCATCTAATAATACCCTCTTTATCTTCTTATTGATCTCTTCTCTATCCAAAACTACTACTCTACCGCATCCTAAGCACTCTATCTTTACATCAATTCCAACCTCTAAGACCCTCCAAAGGTCACTACCACAGGGATGTTTCTTTCTAAGCTGTAGTATAATATCTTTCTCCACAGAGATATTATAACATAGATGTGGCAGACTTTAATTCTTCCAAAAATCTTACCAATTTACTATCATCTAGATCTTCTACAATTCTAACTATCTCACTTCCCACAATAACTCCATCTGCTATACCGACAAGACTCCTTATCTGATCCTTACTCTTTAAGCCAAAACCTAGCACAGTAGGAATATTCGAAATCCTTTTTATCCTCCTAATCAAATCTAGTCCGTCCTTTGAAATCTCCTCTCTAGGTCCAGTGACACCTTTAACCGAAACACAATATACAAAACTATCACTCTTTTCTACGATCTTTTCTAATCTCTTATCACTTGTTGTAACTGAAGCTAGCCATATAACTGATACACCATCTTTGTAAGGATAGACATTATCTGATTCCTCTATGGGAAGATCAGGAATTATTACTCCATCTAAATCTATATCTTTTGCTATCTTAAAGAACTCTCTCACACCTACATAGTGTATAAGGTTATAGTAAAGCATAAAGACTACTGGGATAGAAGTATTATATTTTCTAAAATTATAGAGCCATTCAAAGGCTTTAGAAAGATTAGCTCCATTTTTTAAGGCAATATTACTTGCCTTCTGAATTATGGGACCATCTGCTATAGGATCTGAAAATGGGATTCCTACCTCTACGATATCCCCATACTTACAGATTATATCTATTATCTTAGAAAATTCTTCTAAACTAGGATAACCAAATTCGCAGAATGGGATAAAACATATCCTATTATCAGACTTGGCTTTGGTAAAGGCATCAGCTATTCTATTCATAATTTATCTCCCTCATTACAATATCTATATCCTTATCCCCTCTCCCAGAGAGGTTTACTATCACTATAGAATCTTTTGGTATATCGCTTACAAAAAGATAGCCAACCGCATGTGCACTTTCTAGGGCTGGAATTATCCCCTCAAGCTGAGAAAGCTCCTTAAAACCTTTAAGTGCTATATCATCTGTAGCATAATCATACCTTACCCTTCCTATATCTTTCAGATAACTATGCTCTGGACCAACACCTGGATAATCCAACCCCGCAGAGACTGAGTATGTATTCATTATATTTCCATACTCTTCCTGCATAAGATACATCTTACAACCATGTAAGATGCCGATCTGACTGTTAGATATACTTGCAGCATGCTTCTTAGTTTCCAATCCTAAACCGCCACCTTCCACACCAATCAGCTTCACATCATCCTCTAAAAATGGATAGAAAATCCCAATAGAGTTACTTCCTCCTCCAACACAGGCAACTACATAATCTGGAAGTCTCTCCTCCTTTTCTAAAATCTGCTTTCTAGCCTCCTTACCTATTACTGACTGAAAATCCCTTACTATCATAGGGTAAGGATGAGGACCTATCACAGAACCTATCAGATAATAAGTATCATCTATATTTGTAACCCAATCTCTTAAGGCAGAATTTATAGCCTCCTTAAGGGTTTTACTTCCACTAGACACTGGAATAACTTCTGCCCCTAACAGTTTCATCCTAAATACATTCATCTTTTGGCGTGCCATATCTTCCTCACCCATATATATAGTACATCTTAGCCCAAGAAGACTAGCCACAGTAGCGGTAGCTACCCCATGCTGTCCCGCTCCTGTTTCTGCTATAATTCTAGACTTTCCCATCTTTATAGCTAAAAGAGCCTGACCTATACAGTTATTTATCTTGTGAGCACCGGTGTGACAGAGATCTTCCCTTTTGAGATAAACCTTAAAACCAAGTTTCTCCGAAAGTCTACCCGCATAGTATAAAGGCGTTGGTCTACCTACATAATCCTGCAGAAGTCTATTATAATCTTGCCAGAAAAATTCATCATTCTTTATCCTATTATAAGCATCTTCTAACTGTAAGAGTGGCTCCATAAGTGTCTCTGGAACAAATCTTCCACCATATTCTCCAAAATAACCTCGTTCATCAGGTAAGTTATACATTGATCTCATCTCCTTTTACTATCCTAAATATCTCTATTAACTTTTCTTTATCCTTTATGCCAGGAGAAATCTCTACACCTCTAGCGATATCAATCGCATAGGGAGATAAAGGAATAAACCTATTTATATTCTCTGGACCTATTCCACCAGCAATAATAAATTCAATATTATGATTTTTTAACTCTGAGGCGTAAGTAAATAATAAATCCTGTGATACACTCTTTCCTTTAGGTAAATCCAAAAGGGGTAAACAGTCTCTATAAAGCCTTATTTTTTCTAATAGACTCTCTAAGCCAATATCAGTAATTATGAATGCCTTGATCTTAAGGCTACAATGAAACCTATCTATAAATTCTGGTGGTTCTTCTCCATGAAACTGTATACCATTAAGCTTACATAACTCACTTACACTAGAGATAAAATCTTCTGGCTGGTCTGCAAATACACCTATCTTTAATACCTTTGGATAAGACCTCTCTAAAGCATCTATTATTTTCAAAGCTTTCTCTAATGTTAACATCCTAGGACTTGTTGAGACAAATATCAACCCTATCGCCCAAGCACCCAATTGACCTGCCAGTAAGGCATCCTCAACCCTTGTAATACCACATATCTTAATCTTCAAAGTTCATCAGCTCCATAATCTTTTCCCTAATATTACCGGCTTTCATTATAGCCTCTCCTACCAGAACCCCATCTATACCAAGATTTCTAAGATATCTAATATCTTCTCTATTAGATATACCACTAGCACTTATTACTCTTATACCTTTGGGTATGTATCTTTTTATCTCCTCTGTGTGTCTTATATCGACCTCAAAGGTTTCTAGATTCCTATTATTTACAAGAATTATACTTGGATTAAGCTCAAGTGCCTTTTCTAGATCTTCTAGACTATAAACCTCAATAACTGGTTCAATACCTAAGGAGATAGATAAGCCATATAAAGTCTTAAACAATTCTTTGTCTAATATCTTAGCGATAAGAAGTATAGCATCTACATCATAAAAACTAGACTCAAAAATCTGTAGTTCGTCTATTATAAAGTCCTTTCTCAATATAGGAACGTCTGTATATCTTTTTACTAGGGTTATGTTATCTATACTTGCATTAAAATGACTATCGGTTAATACAGAGATAGCAGAAATAGGAGTCATAGCTAGTTCCTTTACTGTAAGATCTAGGTTATCTCTACTTCTAAATTCTCCCTTCACAGGTGAGGCAGGCTTTACCTCTCCAATAAAAGCGATCTTTCCATCAATAAAGATATCTTTAAATTTAGATCTTACCAATCTATACTGTCCTCTATAGCGTTCTAAGGATGGTATTTCACACAGTTTGTCTTGAACTATCTTATCCAAGATTGAGATGTAAATCACCCCCTACCATCCTTATCCCTTCTTCTATATCATCTATCTCTCCCGCTGCCCATAGAGAAAAGGCGGTATTTAGAGCAACAACCATCCTCTGAGCCTCTGTCCCTTCACCATTTAATACTGCTTTTATAATTTCAGCATTATCCTTAGCATCCCCACCCTTTATACTCTCAAGAGGGTATAACTTTAGCCCTATATCCCTTGGATCAAACACGAACGTCTTTATCATAGAATCCTCTATGAAAGCCACCTTAGTTGGACCAGATATAGAGACCTCATCTAGATGGTCTTCAATCCCGTGAACTATTACAGTTCTATGCATCTGAAGGAGTCTTACTACTTCTGAAATTTTATCTAAAGCCTCTTCGCTATAGACACCTATAAGTTGAGCCTTAAGTCTAGCTGGATTTAATAGGGGACCTAATAGATTGAATATGGTACCAAAACCCATCTCTCTCCTAACCTTAGCAACCTTCCCTACTACTGGATGAAAATATTGAGCAAATATGAAAGAAATTCCCTTCTCATCTATCTCTTGGGCTACAACCTTAGGGTCATTCGAATACTTTATCCCAAGAGCCTCTATAACATCAATACTACCAGACCTGCTAGAGGCAGATCTATTTCCATGTTTCGCAACCGCTACCCCATATCTAGGAAGTAAAAGCGCAACCGCAGTAGAGATGTTAAATGTCCCACTCCTATCTCCACCTGTTCCACATACATCTATAGCCAATCTATTATTTGGAACCTTTATAGACATCTCCCTTAGACATTTTACAAAACCAGCAATCTCTTCAGGAGTTTCCCCTTTCAACCTTAATCCCATAAGTAAAGCTCCAAGTTGAGATTCGGTTATACTGTCTTCAGCTATCCTCTTGACAATCATATATGTAGTTTCTAGATCTAGATGTTCTCCTCTAGATAGCCTAACTAAGACATCTATACTCATCTTATCTAACCTCCTCTAAAAAATTATTCAGGATTACCTTACCATACTCTGTCATACAAGACTCGGGATGAAACTGTACACCAAAAACAGGATAATCCTTTAGTCTTATTCCCATTATAATGTTGTCTTCTGTCCAGCTTGAGACTTCAAAGACTTGAGGTATATCGGTAACTATCAATGAGTGATACCTAGTTGCATAGAATGGATTAGGAACATTTCTATAGATATCTTCCCCTCTATGATAGATAAGTGATATTTTACCGTGAACAGGAACGTTTGCTTTTACCACCTTCGCACCAAAGGCGTATCCTATAGCTTGATGTCCTAGACATACCCCGAGGATAGGTTTTTCTCTGTAGAAATTCTTTATAACCTCTACTGAAATACCGGCGTTGTCAGGGGAAGAAGGACCTGGAGATATAACTATCCCAGAAGGGTTTAACCTCTTAATCTCTTCTAAGGAGATAGCATCATTCCTAAATACAACCACATCCTCCCCCAATTCCTCTATATACTGGACAAGATTATAAGTAAATGAATCATAATTATCTATAAGGAGTATCATCTTGACCTCCTTGCCAATCTTAATGCCTCTACCATTGCCTTTGATTTATTGATGGTCTCATAATACTCAGCCTCTGGGATAGAGTCATACACTATTCCTGCTCCAGCTTGTGTATAACCAAAATTACCTTTTATAAATACACTCCTTATGGCTATACAGGTATCCATATTTCCATCTGGTGTTACATATCCTACCCCTCCAGCATATGGTCCCCTATTAAATGGTTCTAACTCTTCTATTATCTCCATAGCCCTCACCTTTGGTGCTCCAGAGACGGTTCCAGCAGGGAAACTAGCCTTAAGGGCAGAAACACAATCTAAATCAGGTTTTAATTTCCCCTTCACACTACTTACTATATGCATCACATGGGAATATCTCTCTATATCCATCAGCTTATCTACCCTAACAGTTCCAGGGCTAGATACCCTTCCAACGTCGTTTCTGCCTAGATCTACCAACATAATATGTTCAGCCCTCTCTTTTTCATTACTAAGTAGCTCTTCCTCTAATCTCTTATCCTCTTCTAAATTCATCCCCCTCTTTCTTGTGCCAGCTATAGGCCTAACCTCAACTATCCCATTCTCTACCCTTACTAGAACCTCAGGGGAAGAGCCAATGACATAGGTATCTTTAAACTTTAAAAAGAACATATAGGGGGATGGATTTATGAATCTTAAAGCCCTATAAAGCTGAAGAGGATCTATAATATTAGCATCAAAGGAAAATCTCTGAGAAAGAACTATTTGAAATGCCTCACCCATCTTTATATATTCAACGGCAACTTCCACAGCCCTTTCAAAATCATCCTTAGATATAGCTCTTTCTATCTTTAGGTCATCTTGAGAGTTAAAGTCATCCATATCTTTCCTTGGTAGATTGAGTATATCTAAAGCATATGCAAGCTTCTCACAACTAGAATTGTAGATGTTAGACTCGTTACCATTGATAGCTACATCGGTAATAGCACTCATTCTATTCTTTACATGGTCAAAGGCAACAACAAAATCAGGCCTAATGAATGCCCCTTTAGGAAAATTTACAACATCCTTCTTGGGAGAATAAGGGATCTTTTCTATATATCTTACCGCATCATAACTGATATAACCTACTAGACCTCCCCAGAATCTAGGGAAATTAGGGAAAGAGTATACATCCTTTTCTAACGCTTTCTCTAAAACAGGAAATGGATCATCATATATCTCATACACCTCCCTAGGAGTCCATCCAAGAAAAGAGTACCTGCCAAGATATTCTCCTTTTTCTACGCTCTCCAAGAGAAAGATATACGGATAAGAAATAACTCTAGACAGAAGGCTGATAGGGGTTTCTGTATCCTGTAATACCTCTTTAAAAACGGGAAATACTCTATACTTTTCTGCTAAAGAGAAGAACTCTTCTCTTCTCATCTTAACTCAACTCTCCTTTCTCAATCTAATCTAAACTAAAAGTTGCCTAAGAGTATAGCATAAAAGTCAATACCTTGTCAAAAATTACTCGAACTTTATATGGTAGACAAACTTAACACTACTCTTCTTGGCATTGTTAGGTCTTCCTATAAAGGAGTTGTAATTCTTAGCTAATCTTTCAAGGATGTCCATCTTCTCCTTATTCTTTTCTAACTCTGACTTAGCGGTCTTTATCCCTTCTCGCACCATATTAAGCCCAGGTATCATAAAAAAACCAACGGTTCCACTTTCCGCTAATGCATTTAAGCTCATCTGTATCCTTGACAAACTAGCAATTATACTCTTTATACTCTCTAAAGGTATATCTAACAAGAGTTTATAAATCTCCATACTACTCTCTTTGAGAGCCTTTATCTTTGATCTTAGTGACTCTAAATCTTTAATCTCTTCCTCTAATAAATCAAGTAAACCCTTATTATTCTCTTTAGTAAGACTTATCATCTTTCTATTCCTTTCAATCATTCTAGTAATATCTTTATCTAGACCATCTAGCAACTTAATCTGTGCATCTAAACCATCTTTTATCCGACCAATATTGTCTAAAGAATCTTCTACATTACCATTATTCAAAGTAATTCCTATCTCCTGAGCCATCTGCTTTAAGATGTCCTGCTGGAACTTGAGTATCTGGTCTATCTGCTCTATCCCACTCATATACTCACTGATACTGTTGAGTAAACCTGCCAATGCTGGAGAGGATGGCATTAATACCACCTGAATAGAACCCAATGATATCTTATCCATACTTACCTCTAGCCAACCTTTAAACTCTGGCTGGGGCATTCCCATTATATTTACTGTTATATTACTACCAGCAGTTGTAACCGTTCCTCCACTAGAGACCCTGATATCTTTTATCTTAGAAACTGGTAAGTTAGTAGTTATTATAACTGTAAATGGAGTATAAACCTCTTCTATTCTATCCTTTATCTTTACCCTATTTACCGTTCTATTTTTCAGAGTAAATTCAATCTTCAAGGTTCCATTCTTATCTTTTGCGTCCCTATACTGTACCTTCTTTTTATTAAGATAATAAGCAACACTAAGAGAGACAGGAAGCTTCTTATCTGTTTCCCCTCTATAGTATATGTCCGATATGCCGTTAACTTTACCTTCTATCTTTACCTTATTTCCCTCTAGAGATACCCTTCCATCTCCTAAAAGCTTCCTAACGTTCCTAAGATTACTAGCATTATCATATACAACATAGTTACCATTTCCCTCTATTCTTATCCAATTTATAACAACAATCTTCTCTATTCTTCCATCAGGATTTGTAATAGCGTAGATAGTCTCATCATCAGAAACAGAGATACTGTTAGAGAAAGATAATTGGATATTATATAAGAGTAAAATAGACAATAAAAACAAGATTTTAATGTAAAATTCAATCTTTTTCATCCTTATCCTCACTCCATTTATACGACGTAAATCTAAAGATTTTATCTAAGATAACCAATAGGGCTGGCAAGAAAAATAAAACAATCAAAAAGCTGAGGAATCCGCCTCTAGCGAGACTACCCATTGTAAGCCTTATAAGCCTTATACTACTGAAGATACCAGCAGGTAGATTCATAAGTACCATAGTCCCTACACTAGTTATTATAGAATGAGCTCCCCAATACACCGATTTGTTCGCTGAGTCGATAGGACTGTTACCCTTTCTTCTCTCTTCTTGATATCTACTTGTTAAAAGAACCGCATAATCTATTGTAGCTCCAAGTTGTATAGTCCCTAAGATAGAAGGAATGAAAAACGGCATAGGCGTATTAAGGATATAGTAGTACCCTATATTCAGCCAGATAGCTAACTGTATTACTAGTGTAAGGATAATCGGAACTGAAAAAGAGAAAAAGCCTAAAGCCATAATAAATACTATTAACACTAGAGAAAGTCTAGTAGTTAGACGCTGGTCTTTAAAAGATATATCTCTTATATCAGTCAGAAGAACAGATTCTCCAGTTAAATAAGCTTCTCCTTTCACCCTTTGCTCAATGATTCTTGCCATAGCGGACTTAAGCTTTTTGCCCTTTCCTTCTCCTAATTTATAGCTTAATGAGACAGATGCAAATGTGTAACCATTATTAGTAAACCTATCTATAAGGGATTTTGGTATCAATTCTTCTGGAAAGGCAGGGTCTAATACAGTAGAATAATGCATAACCGCCTTTACCCCATCTAAATCTCTAATGCTTGTAAGTGCATCAGTCAAACCTGGAGTATTTTCTCTTGCTACTATAATAGCACTCTCTGTTCTACCAAAGATTTCATTTGTCTTATTCATTATCGCCACTGAAGGTATATCTTTAGGCAAGAAGATATTTATATCAAAAACAGGTTTTGTCTTACTATTAGAATAGAGAGAGACTACAAGTAATACTAAGAAAAATATACCAAAGAGATACGAATATCTGCCTATGAATCTCCCTAGTTTGCCAACATCTAGAGGAATAATCCTATGTTTCTTACCTGAAATAAATCTATCAAATATAAGAAGTAGTGATGGAAAGAAGGTCAATATGACGATAAGTGATATAAACACACCCCTTACTAAAATCCAACCCATTACACTATAGAGAGTAAGTCTACCAAAGGTAAGAGCAAAAAAACCAGCTATAGTTGTCAAAGAGCTCAGAGAGATAGGTTTAAACGTAGATAGGATAGCAGATACCATAGCTGATTCCTTATCTTTATTAGACCTTTCCTCTTCATATCTATGATAGAGAAATAATGCATAGTCTAGAGTAACTGCTACTTGAAGTATAGCAACTATTGTATCCATTAAAAAGTAGATAGATCTTCCAGAGATAGCTGTAAAAGCCATATTTATCAAGACGCCAACTATCATAGAAAATATCATAAGAACAGGAATTATAGCGCTAGGGAAGGTTAAGAACAAGAAGACTATAACAAAAAGGATTCCAAGAGAGAAATATACTATTGTAGAATTTTTAAAGTAATCCTCCATATCATACGAGATAACTTCAGTTCCGGTAAGTCCTGCCCAACTAGGTAGAAGTTCTTTTATCTCTTTTATCTGCTCCTTATAGGAATTACTAGACTTTAAGGTTATACCAATTTTATAAAAACCTTCTTTATACCAAGAATTCGAATTACTATCCCACAATTCTTCTGGATAGGCAAGGTCCTGATTATTTCCCAGCCAGCTTACAGATATAACATAAGGTAAAGACTCTAAATTTCTGACTAATGCTTCTATAGCATCTATGTCATCTTTCTCGCACAGTATAGTAAACTCTGGACCTTTAGAAATCTTTTCAGAAAGTATCCTAATTCCAGTTAAGGATTTAATATTAGAAGGTAATATATCGAAGATGCTATAGGAGAGTTTCCTATGTGGCATAATAAATATGGAAACAGATGCTAAAAGAAGAAAGACTACTAATATGTATACCCTTTTCCTCGCTATAAATTCTGCCAGTATTTTCATACTAACCCGTTACTTAATCCAAACCATACCCTTCTACTTAGCTCTTTTATTGTTGGAACCTTTTCATTAAATATAAATCTTACCCAAAAATTTATTACTGCTCCAAGTAGTATAATTATATCACTTTCATCGCAAGACCCTTTCAGAGTGGCTATAAATTCCCTTAGCTTCTCCTCTATCAATCTACTAAAAGAAAGGGTCAACTTTTCTCTTGTCTGGATAGGTGCAAAACTTACCTCTCTGACAATGGTAAAGATGTTAGATGCATATTCTTTGGCTAAATTTAAGTTCAGTTCAAAGAATGCTTCAAGAAGTTCTAATGGCTTACCCTTTTTATTCTCTAAGATAACTTCAAATTGTCTACTAACCTCTTCTAAGAATAATCTAATTACTTCACTAAGCAGACCTTCTTTCGAGGAAAAATACGTATAGAAACTCCCCTTAGAGATACCAGCAAGTCTAGTAATCTCATCAATAGAAGTTCCACTAAAACCTTTCTCTAAAAATAACTTTAAAGCCGAATTCAGTATATCTTCTCTCTTTCCCATATATCCTTTCCGACTGACCGGTTAGTCAATTATATTGTAACACATAAGTCAAGCATATAAATTGAAACTCGGGCAGAAGTGATGTTCTAGATTACGTGAACTGGCTTAATCTTTTATAGTCTTAGAAGAATAGGTAGTAAAATAGAAATTAATAAATTCAGCTTTTGGAGATAGGAACCTTTTAAGTATGTTTTTAGGAATCTTTGTATGGCTTTATAGTTAGTCTCATCTATCTTATCTGCATTATTACCCTTTTTGCGTAAGATAATTCTCATAGAATTAGCTATGTTAGATATACAGAGTTTCTTAGCTGTAGATATGCTATAATAATTTTAGTGAAGGAATCTAGGTATGATTCTTCGAAGGGGGCTAGCCCCCCTTCTACTAGTTTTATCTAAATATGATAACACTACGGAAAGGGGTATTTTTATCTGAATCCAGATTTCCGAACTTCAGTATCCCCCCGTATAAAGGATCTTTAAATATATGCCTTTATCCTATAAACCCATTCTCTCTGAGCCATCCCTCACATAACTTAGTCCATTTAGATATATAAGGATTGTCTTTAGCCAAGCCTAAACCATGCCTACCACTTTGAAAGATATGAAGTTCAAATGGTATACCAAACCTTCTAAGGGCTTGTACAAAAAGAAGACTATTCTCTACAGGAACACCTGAATCATCAGTAGTATGCCATATAAATGTAGGGGGAGTATCTTTAGTTACACGATTTTCACAGGAAAGAAATTCCCTTAGGTCTTCTAAAGGATTTTCTCCAAGGAGACTAGTCATAGAACCTTTATGGTAAAATCTAAGAAAGCTTATTACAGGATAACAGAGTATAAGAGCATCAGGCCTTGAACTTACCTTATCTATGGGGTCGCTAGAATCAGGGTCTCCATTATCAAAAAGTACTGCAGACATACAGGCAAGATGACCAACAGCTGAAAATCCTAATATGCCGACTCTATTTGGGTTTATATGAAACTTATTTGCATTAAATCTTACTAATCTTATAGCCCTTTTGACGTCTAAGAGTGGATAAGGATATCTGTAAGGAGCCACTCTATAGTTTAGAACAAAAGAAGAGATGCCTATGCTATTAAGCCATAAAGCTACCGGTTCTCCCTCATGCTCTGCCCTTCTTACATAACCTCCGCCAGGGCAAACAATAATCGCACTATTCACCCTGTCATTTTCTAAGATATACGGTGTTAATGAAGGTATCTCTCCATTATTTATACTTGAATCATATCCTGGAATATCTCTTTCCCACAGTGGAATCATAAATTTCATCCTCCTATTAGCTAAGAGTGTGCTTTACTATTATAACAGTTAGAGGAAATTATAACTATTTAGATTATTTGTGAAGTAATAGCACCAATATTTTTACTATAAAATTGACAAATTTCAAGATATGTTATAATAGAGGTGTTAAAAATTTTTAAATAAATTATGGAGGATGAGATGAAAAGGATCTTAGTTTTTGTAGTTTTATCTTTATTGATTTTAATATCTACAAGATCTGTTATTGCAGGGGAGACCAAAACCTATAGTGCTGGCTTAGTAATAGCAGAAGATATCACTAAAGATGAAGATGGTCTTGTTGTTTTAAGTGGAATCTTCTCTATAACTAGATTTAAAAAGTTTCCTGGAGTTGACGATTTCAAGGTCTATTCACGTTGGATAGGTAGCGGAAAACATGTAATAAAGGTTCAGGTATTAGATGAAAGTGATAACGTTATTATGGATAGCGATGATGTAGATCTAGAGTTTGAAAGTGATAACTCAACGTATTATCAGTATTTTGACTTTAAAAACATAGTATTCACAAAACCTGGTATATATTGGATTCAAGCCTTACTAGATGGTGAAGTAGTTAATGAGATTCCTGTATTCGTTGAGTTAGAAGGCAAGGAATTAGAATTTGAAGAAGCACCTGAATATCCCGCTTTAATACTTTCTGCCCCTGCAGGCAATGTGACAGAAAAAGAAAATGGACTTAAAGTAGTATCTGGAGTGTTTGAATACTTTATTGCTAAGAGATTTCCTTTTGCATATGACTTTATTATAGCTAATATATGGTATTCTGGAGATGGAGAATACTCTCAATATATAGAGCTATTGAATCCAGATGGAAAGATCATCTATAAATCAGAACCACAGAATTTTGAACATGGGCCTAAGACTGTATCTGTAGTATATGATCAATTAGAAGACATAATATTTGAGAAAGCTGGAGCTTATACAGTTAAGGTTTATCTCAATGATGAATTAATATTTGACTATCCAATATTAGTGTTACAACAGTAAGACATCTTGAGGTTCAGGAGAGGTTCATAAAGCCATCAGTCTTCTCTATCCCCTTTAGGGTCTATATGGACAGATATATTAGACTCTTTTAGTCTCTTTTTTAGCCTGTCCTGAACCTCTAAGGCTATTCTATGTGCATCTTTTGCCGAAAGATCATCTTCTACTTCTATATGAAGGGAGATAGCCTTGTTACTCTGATAATCATGGACAAGGATATCATGAAGGTCTAAGACGCCTGGAACAGACAGAGTAATGTCCCTTACTCGGTCTAAAAAGTCCTTATCAGGTGCTCTTCCCAAAAGAAAATCGACAGAGGACTTTATAAGGTCTACACCGGTTAAGCCTATGAAAATAGCTACAATTAAACCCAGGATTCCATCAACATAGAAAAGCTTAAATCTAACAAATATAAAACCAATCCCTACTAATAATGAGGCTATAGCATCACTCCTATGATGCCATGCATCTGCTATTAAAGTAGAAGAATTAATCTTCTTACCTAAAAATATCGAGAACCTTGCCATCCATTCCTTAATTAATGCAGAGAGAAACATAAATACCATTACAATAGCACTAAACTCAACCTTTGGCGAACTTATTATTCTTCCTATAGATGTCTTTCCAAACTCATAAGCTACTAATAGAAGCATAAAAGCAATTAAAAGTGTAGCTATATGCTCAATTCTACCATGACCAAATGGATGCTTCTCATCTGCGGGTTTACTTCCAAGCTTAAAGCCAAAAAGAACCACTATCGAAGTTAAGACATCAGAAAGAGAATGAAAACCCTCTGCTATTAGAGCAATACTATTGAGTGCCAATCCAAAGAAGAATTTAAAAAGAAATAGTAAAATATTACCAATAATACTTACCCAAGCCTCTAAATATCCAAAATCTTTTCTGCTTCTATCTTTACGAGAAAAGAACTTTTCTATAAGCCAGGCATTAAAACTCACAAATATCCCTCCTTATAAAAATGGTTTATCGGGAAGTCCTGCAGTGAAGATACTGCTGCTCCAGAAAGGAGCCCGGCTTTACCTGTTCTTCCCCCCAATTTAGGATTTTAATCCACAATTACTAACTGTCAAGTCTTTACAAACACTATAAATCTATAAATTCTGGTCTTCTCTTATTAAATACAGTCAATCTTCTAAACCCAAGATCTTTTATTAGGGTGTAGGTGTCTCTAATAGATCGCCCAGCATCTTCAGGCAGATGCGCATCTGAACCAAAGGTAATTGGCACATCATATCTAGAGATAATCTTTAAGAATTTAAGAGAGGGATATATCTCCTTAACAGGTCTCCTTAGACCTGAGGTATTTATCTCTAAGACTATCCCAGAATCTGCTATTACTTTGGAAATATCTTCGTATATCTCATCTATATTCTCCGGTAATGGTACACCCCAAAGCTTTATAAGGTCTAGATGGGCTATGATATCAAAAATTCCACTATTAATAGCCCTTTTGATCCTATCAAAATAGTCTAAAAAAATCTCTTCTAAATCATTACTCCATCTAGGGTCATTGGGATCTATATCAAAGCCAAATCCACATCTAAGCCAGTGAACCGATCCTAAAACATAATCAAAAACATTATATCTCTCTAAAAAACTTCTAATCTCATCCTCTTTCTCAGGGAAATAATCCATCTCTATGCCTATCTTTACATTGTAAATACTCTTTAATTCTTCCATAAAGCCTATATATTTTTCTAATGAGCTATCGCACCACTTCTCTGTATATGGAAGATGCTCATAGATGTATCTAGCTTCTACGAACCTATGGGCATGCTCACTTACTCCAACCTCTCTTATACCATTCTCCAGTTCCCTACAATAGAATTCTTCCCACCATTCTTTTGTAAATTCTCCCTTTTCTAAGTGCATATGATAGTCTAGTAACACTTTCTTTCCTCCATTCCTTATAAAAAATTTATGGCGGAGAGGGTGGGATTCGAACCCACGGGGTATTTCTACCCGCTCGCTTTCGAGGCGAGTGCTTTAATCCACTCAGCCACCTCTCCACCAAAGCTATTGGCTTTCTATAAGCTCTGCTTCTTTAATCTTAATTTTACCTTCTACTAGCTCCTTTACAGCTATACTTATTGGGTTTAACTTTCTTGTAAGGAGCGTTGCTGTATCGTGTATCTCTTCTGCGCGTTTTGTTATAACAATGGTTACTATATATCTATTGGATGTTAATCTTAACACTCTATCAAGGTCTGATATCTCCAAAGTATTCAACCTCCTTTAACAATCTTGGTATAAGTCTCCTTTCTAATATTCGTAAAATTCTAGTACTAAAAAAATCTCTATCAGTTAATGGCTTAACTAATATGCATCTAATTCCAACTAAATTACTACCAAATACATCCATAAATAGTTGGTCTCCTATGGAGACAACATCCTCTTTCTTCAAGCCAAGTATCATTATAGCTTTAAGAAATTTAAACGGCAAAGGTTTAAAAGCATTTGTTATCACAGGTAAATCCAACTCTCTACCAATAGATAAAGCCCTAGCTCTATCATCGGTATTAGATAATAGACAACACCTTATCCCTACCCTTTTTAAGCTTTGCACAAATCTCAAAGAGTCTTCAGGTATATTCCAAGATCCCCAAGGGACAAGAGTATTATCTATATCAAGTATAACACCTCTGATATTATAACCTAATAGCCTTGGGACATCAATATCTGATATGTTGATGGCATAGCCAAATGGCTTTAGATATCTATACAACACCTATTATTCTTTTACCTGAAATTCTGCCTCCACAGAACCGATAGCCTCTAACGTCTGATTTTTGGTGTTGAGTATAGCTTCATTACTCTTTAATGTTATATCTTCCCTAGCGATAACTACATTACCGGTTAATCGAAATTCATCTTTATCTATAAGAAATATCCCACTATTAGCAGTAGCCTTTGTTCCCTCCTGTTCCACGGTTACCTGCTCTACTCTTGCCTCCTTGGTATTTGTGTTATAATCAAGCTTATTACAATTTACCGTAGCAGAGACATTTCCCTTTTCATCAAGACTCAGAATCTTTACATCTTTCTTTATAACAATTCTATTATTTTTTAAGGCTGCTTCCAGATCCATTCCTGTAATCTTTAATCTCTCCATTTCTACCCTTACTGCTCCAGGAATAACCATTGTTTGCTTATCCTGGTCAAAGTCTAACCTACTGCCCCATATCTTAGGTCCATCCTTGAGTTCGATCCTTACATTACCTTCTACCTTCAAGAGCTTCGTCTTCATATCATAGATAAATTTATCTCCATAAAGTTTTCCACTCTGAGTAGTAGTTTGTTGCTTCTGAGCATAGATAACAGTGGGGATAAAAATCAATAAACACAAACCTAAAATTAATAACTTACGCATACAACCTCCTTCTTAAAACTCTACTACTGGATTACCTGATAGTTCTATCTTCTGAGCTATAAAATCCGCCCTTATATTTGAGCATCTAGCCCTATAAGAACTTATACGAACCTCTATATCCCCATTGGCTTCAAAGATATTATTTCTATTTTCCCAGTTCAGGCTATCTGCTAATACCTCAAAATCCTTTCCCCTAATCCTTCCTTTCGAGTATATTCTAAAATCACTATTTACTAGATTTATTTCACCGCCTACTCCTTCAAAAGAGACAATCAAATCTCCATTCTCATCAAAGACACTACCCTCTATCTTTCCATCTATAATAGCAGTTGTTTCGGTCCTAGCAGTAAACCTTTCAGCCTTTAATATAAAACTTTTTCTACCTCCATACATACCTACTATCTCTCCACCCTCTATTATTAACTTAGGTCCAGGAGATGTCTTTTCTTCTTTCTCAGGAGAAGTCTTCCAGAGCCACCAACTTAAAAGAGATAGGCAAAGAATCACAATAATTACAATTAGGTACTTCATAAAAATTTTATAATCTCTCTATAACGTTCTTTCACCTCATCTAGATGTTCATAGTCTGTCATATCAATCTTTATTGGGGTAATAGAGATATATCCATCTCTTATAGCGCTAAGGTCACTTCCATCCTTATCGTTATCTATCGGAGAGGCATCAAGCCAATAATAGGGTTCCCCAGAAGGATCAAGTCTTTTAATAATCCTAGGTAAATACCTCTTAGACCCTTGATGGGTAAATTTAACCCCTAAAGGTCTCTCTATAGGAGGGATATTTACATTAAGTAGGACATCCTTAGGTAATCCGTATTTTAGGACTAACTCCGACAACTTACAAGTAAAGTCTCCAGCCATCTCAAGAATACTATCATTCACATCTTTATAAGAGGCTAAAGAAACCGCTATGGAAGGAATACCACATATAACTCCCTCCATAGCGGCAGATACAGTCCCAGAATAAGTGATATCTATACCTACATTTGCCCCATGATTTATACCAGAAACTACTAAGTCCACCTTATCCTTTATAATCTCATATACCCCAATAAGGATACAATCTGCAGGTGTTCCAGTAGTTACCCAAGTTTCTATACTATCAGGAACTCTCTTTATCCTTATAGGTTCTTTTAGCGTTATAGCATGACCACCAGCACTTCTCTGCCTATCAGGGGAAACAATTACTACTCTACCTAGCTTACTTAAATGCCTTCCTAATACCAAAAGTCCACTGGTACCAAGTCCATCATCATTAGATACTAGGATGATAGGTATAGACTTCGTCATCTACGAGGTTCTACTATAAACTTTATTGCTGTCCTTTCCTCATTATCTATCTCCACATTAACAAACGCTGGGATGCATATAAGCTCTATACCACTTGGGGCCAAAAATCCTCTAGCTATAGCTATCGCCTTTACCGCCTGATTCACTGCTCCTGCTCCTATAGCCTGCATCTCAACAGAGCCTTCCTCTCTTATTACCCCTGCTAAAGCTCCGGCGACAGAATTTGGATTGGACTTTGCAGATACCTTTAATGTTGTCATTCTTCAATCCTCCTTATAATATTTTCTAATTCTTTCTATAGATATAGCCTTACCAGAACTAGTATCTATCTCTAATATTATCCCATTAAAAAGAGCCCTTCCTTTAGCCACTCTAAATCTTTTAGGGATAGAAGTCAAAAATTTCTCTATAATGAGATCCTTATCTTCCCCTATAATTCCATCGGCAGACCCTATCATCCCTACATCAGATATATAGGCAGTTCCCAAAGGAGATATCTCTTCGTCTGCAGTTTGGACATGGGTATGTGTTCCAAATATAGCACTTACTATGCCATCAAGATATCTCCACAAAGCTATCTTCTCAGAAGTAGCTTCGGCATGAAAATCAATTACTATTGACTTTACTCCCTCACTGTGTAACTCTTCCACCAACTCTCTGCCTTTTCTAAAGGGGCAGTCTAGGTATACCCCTGTAAAGACACGTCCCATAAGATTAATAATACCAAGTTTCTCTCTATTCGGCAAGTCTAATATCAAATACCCTCTACCCGGTACATCAGGAGGATAATTAAAAGGTCTCAAAATCCTCTCCTCTTCTCTAACTAACTCTATCCCTTCCTTCTTATCCCAGATATGATTCCCAGAGGTAATTACATCTACCGAAAGGGAGAAGAGCTCTTCTGCCACCTCTTTAGTTATGCCAAAGCCACCGGCAGAGTTTTCCCCGTTGACTATTATCAAATCTATGTTTACCATCTCCTTTAGCTCTTCCAAAGCCTTAGCCAAAGCTTTTCTTCCTGGTCTTCCTACTACATCTCCACCAACTAGGATCCTTACTATATTACCTTGCATATTCTATCGCTCTCGTTTCCCTTATGACTATCACTCTTATCTGACCTGGATATTCTAGTTCATCCTCTATCTTCTTAGCAAGGTCTCTAGCTAATTCATAAGCGGATAGGTCATCTATCTTTTCTGGTTCAACTATAACTCTTATCTCTCTGCCAGCCTGTAGGGCATAAGCCTTTTCAACCCCATTAAATGCGGTAGCTAGTTCTTCAAGCCTTTTTATACGCTTTATATAAGCCTCTATAGTCTCTTTACGAGCACCAGGTCTAGCTGCTGATATAGCATCTGCAGCCTGAACCAAAACCGCCTCTATACTATTCGGCGTTTCCTCTCCGTGATGACTTGCTATAGCATTTACTACTATTTCATTCTCATTATACTTGCGTGCAAACTCTGCTCCAAGCAATGCATGAGGACCTTCAGCATCATAATCTAAAGCTTTACCTATATCATGAAGTAAACCTGCTCTCTTGGCTAGAGTAGGGTCTAAACCCAATTCTGATGCCATCATACTTGCTAATCTAGAAACCTCTTTAGAGTGTTGGAGTACATTCTGTCCATAACTTGTCCTAAAAGTAAGCCTTCCGAGCGCCCTTACAATCTCGGGGTGAATTCTAGTTATTTTAGCCTCAAATATAGCCTTCTCTCCCTCTTCCTTGATCCTTGCTTCAACTTCTTGTTGAGCCTTTTCTACCACCTCTTCTATTCGAGCAGGATGTATCCTTCCATCCTGAATAAGTTTTTCGAGGGATATTCTGGCTATTTCTCTCCTTATAGGATCATAACTCGATAAAACAACTACCTCCGGAGTATCATCTATTATAAGGTCTACTCCGGTAAGCATCTCTATGGTTCTTATATTTCTTCCTTCCCTACCTATAATCCTTCCCTTCATCTCCTCACTAGGAAGATTTACAACAGTTACCGTAGAAGAGGCTACCTCATCCGAAGCACAACGCTGTATAGCAGAAGCTACTATCTCTCTAGCCTTTTTATCTGCTTCCTCTTTTAATTCCATCTCTATCTCATATAATCTTGCCATTGCTTCTCTTCTTGCCTCTGATTCTATATTTGATATCAAAAGATTTTTAGCCTCTTCCGTTGTCATATTGGCTACTCTCTCTAACTCCTTAAGGATTTGTTCCTTTAAAGCCTCTATCTCTCTTTCGGTCTGAGAGATGGCTTCTTCTTTTACCTGTAAAGCCTTTTCCTTCTTTTCTATCTGTTCTAGTCTTTTATCTAAGGTTAATTCTTTCTGAGCTATTCTTCTCTCTTGCTTTTGAAGCTCTCCTCGCCTCTGTCTTATCTGCCTATCTGCTTCATTCTTTATCCTCTCCGCCTCATCTTTGGCAGAGACTATAATCTCTAACTTCTTTTTCTCTCCTTCAGCTTTAGCCTTCTCAACTATCTCATTGGCTACCCTCTCCGCATTCTTTAATATTCCTTCTGCTTTGTATCTTCGATAGATATACCCAATGCTTCCTCCAGCTAGGAAAGCAATTATTCCTATAACTATATTCCAGATTATGGTAAATCACCTCACTATTCATCCTAGAACCCCCGACTTTTCTAAAATCTGGCGCTCTATTTCGGCTGCCATGTCGGGATGCTGTGATAGATACTCTATTGCTCGCTGTTTTCCCTGCCCAAGTCTTTCGGTATTGTAGGAATACCAAGATCCAGCTTTAGTAACTATTCCTAACTCTACCCCTAGGTCAACAATTTCTCCAAGCCTTGATATACCCTTTCCATATACTATATCGAACTCTGCCTGTCTAAATGGTGGAGCTAATTTATTCTTCACTACCTTGACCCTAACCCTATTACCTAATGAATCATCACCATCTTTTACACTATCAGTCTTTCTTATATCTAATCTTATAGAGGCATAGAATTTAAGAGCTCTTCCCCCTGGTGTTATCTCTGGAGGGCCATATCCAGCCTGCATCCTTTCTCTAAGCTGATTAATAAATACACATGCGGTTTTAGACTTGCTTAGTGTACCAGCTAATCTTCTCAAGGCTTGTGACATAAGCCTGGCTTGAAGACCAATAAACTGGTCTCCAATCTCTCCATCTATCTCAGCCTTAGGAACTAGTGCTGCTACAGAATCTATTACTACAACATCAACTGCTCCGCTAGATGCTAAGACATCGGCAATACCTAAAGCCTGTTCCCCATTATCAGGCTGGGATATCCACATTTCATCTATATTTACTCCCAGGTTTCTAGCATAGATAGGATCTAAGGCATGCTCAGCATCTATAAAGGCAGCAATGCCACCTCGTTTCTGGGCTTCGGCAATTATATGGAGAGCCAACGTAGTCTTTCCCGAAGCCTCATGCCCAAATATCTCTGTAATCCTTCCTCTGGGAATTCCTCCTATTCCTAACGCTATGTCAAGCCCTAAAGAACCGGTAGGTATAACCTCTACCTGAAGTTTAGCACTTATCTCTCCAAGCTTCATTATGGAACCTTTGCCAAAATCCTTCTCTATTTTAGATATGGCTGACTCTATAGCCTTTAACTTATCTTCCGATATAGCCATTTTACACTCCCCCTATTATTCTCCTATAACCTTAGTTATAAATGCCCTTCTTCTAGGGCCATCAAGTTCAACAAAAAGGATTGCCTGCCAAACGCCTAAATCTAGGTCCCCATTAGTTAGTGGCAAAGCCACATGATTACCTAAGAGGATAGCCCTTAGATGAGCATCTGCATTATTATCTATAGCATTATGCCTATAGTTATTCTGTTGAGGAACTAATCTACCTAGGACCTCCTCTAGGTCTGATTCTAAGTTTCTCTCACTCTGATTTATATACAGAGCAGTAGTAGTGTGTAGAGAGTATATTAATACTACCCCATCCCTTATAGAACTTCTATTTACCACTTGTCTCACCTGAGGACTTATATTTATAATCTCTATCCTTTTTTGAGACCTTATATTTGATACTTCTGTATATACCTTCATCTAGTAGCTCCTCAAAAAACAAAATTGGTCGGGGCGAAAGGACTCGAACCTTCGGCCTCCTGTACCCGAAACAGGCGCGCTCCCAACTGCGCTACGCCCCGCAATTAAATTATATCAAAGAATTTAACATAAATCTATAAAAGCTTCCCTCTCTGGACCAATACTTACACCTAAAATCTTTGTGTCAAGAAAATCCTCTATAAACTTAAGATAACTTTTTGCATTAGGTGGAAGCTCATTCCCCTCTATATTCCAACCAGGAAATCTCTCGTATATAGGTTTACAATTTTCCAATATCTCAAGACTCGAAGGAAAACTGTAAAGCCTTTCCCCTTCATACTCATAACCAATACAAACTTTAACCTCTGAAAGACCGCCTAGTACATCAAGCTTTGTTATATATATTCCATCTACACCATTTATAATACAAGAATATTTTGTAGCCACACAATCTAACCATCCACATCTTCTAGGTCTACCTGTAGTAGTACCATACTCCCTACCCCTTTCCCTGAGGTAGTTACCTGTATCATCTTTTAACTCTGTCGGGAATGGGCCAGCTCCAACCCGCGTCATATAAGCCTTTACAACTCCAAATATCTTCTCCAACTGCTTTGGGTTTATCCCTGATCCAGAGAATATTCCCCCTATACTACTTGAAGAGGAACTTACATACGGGTATGTGCCAAAATCTATATCTAAGAGAAATCCTTGAGCTCCTTCTAATAGGACCCTCTTACCCTGAGCTAGAAGGTCATGCAACAGAGAAATAGTATCTGTAGTGTAAGATTTCAAATATTCTATATATCCCTTATAATCCTCTATCACATCTTCGATATTTACCTTACCATCCAAACAGGGGGATATCTTTACTTTAAGGTCCCATACTCTTTTAAGTTTTTCTTCAAATGAATCAGAAAATAAGTCTATCATCCGCAAACCAGATCTATTTATCTCATCCGTATACCCTGGACCCACACCCCTCTTTGTCGTTCCCAAGCTAAATGAACCTCTAAAAGATTCTTCTAGTTCATCAATAATTTTATGATAAGGGAAAAGTATAGGCGCCCTATCTGATATATAAAGTTTACCATTAAAGAACCCTCTACCCTTAAGTTCATCTATTTCCTCTAAGAGAACTTTTGGGTCTATAATTACACCATTACCTATTACATTAATCTTGTCCCTATGTAGGATCCCAGAGGGAATTAGGTGAAGTTTAAACGTCTCACCATTAACTACCAATGTATGTCCTGCATTTGGCCCACCGTTATATCTGACAACCCCATTACAATCCTTAACTAAAAGGTCTACTATCCTACCCTTTCCCTCATCTCCCCAATGCAATCCTATTACCGCTATAGCTCCCATCTACATCTACTCCTATCCTTCTCGCTATTTCTCTTGCAGAGATAACCCCTGCCATAGATGCCTGAACTAAACCTCTAGTAACTCCTGCTCCATCACCAATAGTAAAAAGATTTCTTATCTGAGTCTCCAAATGACTATTAAGTCTTGGCCTTACAGAGTAAAACTTTACCTCTACTCCATATAACAAGGTGTACCTGGAGTATACACCTGGGGTAAGCTCATCAAGAGCCTTTAACATCTCTAAGATTCCCGTAAGATGTCTATATGGTAATACAAAGCTTAAATCTCCGGGTGTGGCAGATGGCAATGTCGGCCTTACTATACCCTTCTTAATTCTATCTTCTGTTGATCTTCTACCTGAAAGAAGATCTCCAAGCCTTTGAACTATAACTCCTCCTCCAAGGAGATTTGCAAGTCTAGCGATATATTTTGCATAGGCTATCGGCTCTTTAAAAGGTTCTGTAAATGTTGTGCTTATAAGAATTGCAAAATTGGTATTCTCTGTCTTTTTGTCTTTATAACTGTGACCATTTACTGTTATAACACCATCGCTATGCTCGGTGATGACTTCCCCATAAGGATTCATACAGAATGTCCTAACTCTATCATCAAAGGATTTAGAGTAAAATTCTAGCTTCGGTTCATATAGAACACTGGTAAGTTCTTCCATTATTACTGCAGGTATCTCAACCCTTACCCCCACATCTACAGGGTTTCTGACTATTTCTAAACCAAGTCTTCTTAACTCACCAATAAGCCAATCTGCCCCGTCTCTACCTGGTGCAACTATTACATAGTCTCCATATATCTCTTTTGAATTGGCAATTACTCCCTTTACTTCCCCATTATTTACTAAAAGGGTTTCTACTTGGGTTTCATTAAGGATATCTATCTTAGATGAAAGATAGTCATAGAATCTAGAAAGTACATCCTTACATGTCTCTGTCCCTAGATGCCTAACTTTGGCAGGTATAAGTCTCAACCCTGCCTTTGCAGACCTTCTCTGTATATCAAAGATTTTATCATCATCTACACCAAAGACCTCTTCTGGAGCTCCAAAATCCAAGTAGACCTTGTCTACATAATCTGCAATCTCCTTAAATTCTTCTAAAGTTATATACTCATTAAGCCTTCCACCAATCTCTGGAGAAAAGGTTAATTTACCATCACTAAAAGCTCCTGCTCCTCCCCATCCGCTCATTATGTTACAGGGGGCACAATGATAACAGAAGTCTCCATTTGCCAGAGAAGGACATATCCTTTTATCTAGAAGTCTACCTTTTTCTATAAGAAGAATCTTGATATTCCGAACAAGTCTAGTTAGCTCATAGGCTGAGAATATACCCGCAGGGCCAGAACCAACTATAATGACATCATAATGATTGGCGCCTTTCAATACTACTTCTCCTCCAGCATAAAAGATGGTCGGGGCGAAAGGACTCGAACCTTCGACCTCCTGCACCCCAAGCAGGTGCGCTAACCAACCTGCGCTACGCCCCGATGCTATAAATAAGTATATCAAAACAAAGACACGTTTGCAAGGGAACCAATTAAACTATTTTCCAATCAAAATCATCGGAGAGGATGTTATCCTTATACTTGGATATATCTCTCCCTTCTTTTACTACCTTCTCTATAGATGCCACATTTCTTCTATCTCCAAGAACAATTGCTCCTATTAATTTATTCTCTCTAAAGACAAACTTCTTATAGATATTTCTCTCTTCATCTAAATGAGATAAGACATCATAACCTTCTGTATCGTCTATGATTCCTATAGAAAAAAGATCAATACCAGCTACCTTTAGTATATTAGAAGGAACAGTGCCAGCATACTCTATACCTTCTCCCAAGATATTGCTAGCAACTATCCTAGCCTGATCTAAGACAGGTGGTATTATACCATAGACCTTTCCTTCCCATTCTGCCACATCACCAAGGGCATAGATATCTTCTCTAGAGGTCCTAAGAAATTTATCTACTATAACCCCTCTATTTACATTAAGTCCACTGCTTTTTGCTAACTCTGTGTTGCATTTTATACCAGCAGAGACAACAACCGTATTACATTTGAATTCTTTACCGTCCTTTGTACTTACACCAGCTACTTCTACATCTCCAAAAATCCTCTCTGTTGCAGAATTTACAAAAATCTCTAACCCTCTACCTTCCAGTATTCTCCTTAGAAGATTACCACCAATCTCATCTAGCTGTCTTGGTAAGAGCCAAGGAAGTATCTCTATTACCTTTACATTAGCCCCAGAGGTCTGTATAGCTGAGGCAATCTCTAAACCAAGAAGCCCTCCACCTATAACAACCACTTCTCCAGATTCCTTGATCCTCTCTTTAAGCCTTAGTACATCATCTAGCCATCTAATGGTAAAGACACCTATTTTGTCTACCCCATCTATAGGAGGAAGAGAAGGTTTAGCTCCATTAGCAAGGACAAGAATATCATAACTAAAAATTTTTCCATTAGAAAGGATAATTCTCTTTTCATCGCAAGATATTTTCTCTACAGGAGAATTCAGATGCACATTGATACTATTCTTTATATACCAATCTTCCCCATAGAAAGGCATCTCTTCTAATGTGACCTTACCTGCTAATAGGTCTATCAATCTAGGACGCGGATAATAATGATAAGGCTCATCGGTAAATACCGTTATTCCAATATCTTTATCTAGCCTTCTTAGATTATTAGCCACATTTATACCGGCTACACCATTTCCAATAATAACAATTTCTTTCATCTGGTTCACCTCTTTATAAAAATAAATCTAGATAAGATTATAGATAGGAAGTTTACAACAGTCAAATAATAAGTAGTTTGTGGTATAATTTAAGAAAAGATATTGAGGGTATAAAGATGGAAACGATAGAAAGAGAAGAGATATATAGAATTGCTAGAGAGGTCCTAAAGCAGGAGCTTGAGATATTACTTCCCATAGATAGAGAGGTAAGCGAGTTAAGAGTAGCCATAAAGGAATTAGTTCAAGCTCAGGCTAGAACCGAAGCTAGACTGGAAGAGCTGGCCCAAGCTCAGGCTAGAACCGAGGCTAGACTGGAAGAGCTGGCCCAAGCTCAGGCTAGAACCGAAGCTAGACTAGAAGAGCTGGCCCAAGCTCAGGCTAAGACCGAAGCTAGACTAGAAGAGCTGGCCCAAGCTCAGGCTAAGACCGAGGCTAGACTGGAAGAGCTGGCCCAAGCTCAGGCTAAGACCGAGGCTAGACTGGAAGAGCTGGCTCAAGCTCAGGCTAAGACCGAGGCTAGACTGGAAGAGCTGGCTCAAGCTCAGGCTAGAACCGAGGCTAGACTAGAAAAACTTATAGCGGTAGTTGAAGGGATGCAAAAAGAAATAGTAGATATAAAAAGGCAACTCGGTGGTTTAGCCCATGCTGTCGGCTT
>CALGNK010000004.1 GCA_937958695.1 uncultured bacterium | reverse complement strand
TTAAAGATTCTATTCAAGATAAATGGTCCTGCATGGCTAGCAAGTGAAGAATGGGTATTACCAGCTTTAATTATTATGAGTTTATGGGGTATTGGGGGAAATATGGTAATATTCCTGGCTGGACTTCAAGGAGTACCTCAGGAGCTCTACGAGTCCGCAGAATTAGATGGAGCCTCCGGATGGCATAAATTTAGATATATAACTATACCATTGATTACTCCTGTTATACTTTTTACTCTAATTACTGGAATAATAGGTTCGTTTCAGACATTTACCCAAGCTTATATAATGACAAATGGAGGACCCAATAATGCTTCGCTTTTTTATATATTAAATCTGTATAATCAGGCATTTCGCAATATGAGAATGGGTTATGGATGCGCTTTAGCGTGGATATTATTTTTAGTAATTCTTGTATGTTCTTTACTGTTACTATGGTCTTCTAACAGATGGGTATATTATGAAGGAGGATTTCTCAAATGAAATTTACAGAGAGTAAAAGAATAAACAATATCTTGACAGATTCATTAATATACTTTATTTTAGGAATAGGAAGTTTTTTTACTCTAATTCCACTTTTATGGATGATTTCTAGTTCTCTCAAAGATATATGTTCTATATTCGTATTTCCTCCTCAATGGATTCCTAAACCTATTCAATGGTATAATTATATTGCCATATGGCAAGAAGCTCCATTTATGAGGTATATCGGTAATACAGCTATAATAACGGGCTTATGTATATTTGGAGATATTTTATCCGCTTCTATAGTGGCCTTTGGCTTTGCTAGATTAAGGGCACCTGGAAGTAGAATGTTGTTTATACTAGTGCTATCAACTATGATGATTCCATACTACGTTACTATTATCCCAAGATATGTAATGTTTAAGTCATGGGGGTGGATAGATACATTCAAACCTCTTACCGTACCAGCCTTTTTTGGATATCCGTTTTTCATCTTCTTATTACGTCAATTCTTTTTAACAATTCCTCGAGAGCTTGACGATGCAGCAAGGATAGATGGATGTGGAACTTTTGGCATTTATTTGAGAATTATTATGCCTTTATCCAAGACAGCTCTAATTACTGTAGGCATTTTTTCTTTCATGGAAAATTGGAATGACTTTATGGCTCCTTTAATCTTTTTAAATTCGCCAGAAAAGTACACTATAGCTTTAGGGTTGAACTTCTTTAGAGGATTTCACTCCGCTCATTGGCATTATCTTATGGCGTCTTCTACTATAGCTCTCCTACCATGTTTATTATTATTCTTTTTTGCACAAAAATATTTTATCCAAGGTATAGTAACCACTGGACTAAAGGGTTAAAACCTAATACAACGAGGTGACTATAAAATGAATGGAAGATACACTCTGCAAGAGATTGAAGAACAGCCAAAGGTTTGGAAGGATTTGCTAGAAGAACCTTTGTTTATAGAAGAAATAAAAGATAAAGAGGAAATCATCTATTTTGGAAGTGGAACATCTTATTATCTTGCTCTCAGTTTGGCCTGTTTCACCCAATATTATACTGGTATTACTTCTAGGGCTATCCCATCGCAGGAGTTAGTATTCTTTCCTGAAACTATAGTAACTAAAAAACCCACTCTATATGTTGGTATCTCTAGATCTGGAGAAACAAGCGAAGTAGTGATGGCCATGGAAAAAGTAAAGAGCCTAGGTAAAGGTAATTTTCTCTCTATAACTACTGATGGTAAAAGTCAATTAGCTCTTAAAAGCGAAAGAGCAATAGTTATTTTATCTGCAAGAGAAAATAGCGTAGTAATGACTAAATCTTTTACATCTATGTTACTTGGCGTTCAAGTAGGAATACTTAATACGATCAGATCTTTAGATTTAGATCTGCTAAGAAAAGAACTTCTAGATTCATCTCAAAAGGTACTATCGATTGCCAAGGCTTGGGCTGAGGAAATCTCTAAAAAAGACCATAAGGAGATTATATTCTTAGGCTCTGGACCAATCTATGGTGTTGCCTGTGAATCTGCTTTAAAGGTAAGGGAGATGTCTAGCTCTTTAACTAGCGCCTATCATACATTAGAATTTAGACATGGACCAAAAGCAAGTCTAGATAGAGATTCTCTTGTAGTTATACTTCTTTCAGATTCAGCCATAGAAGAAGAATTAAAAGTAGCAAAAGAAATTGAAAATATCGGAGCGCAATGTAACATTATTAGGGGTAAAATAGACAATAATATCAGCATCAATTCCGGTCTAAATGAATATCTAAGATTAATTCTCTATATGCCTTTTGCTCAATATCTAGGTTATTATAAAGCTATAAAAAAAGGATTAGATCCTGATGAACCATTAAATCTAACCCAAGTAGTAAAGATATAAGCTAAGACATAGCGTTGATTATGGCTTGACAGAATTCTGGCAGGTCATCTGGTACTCTACTTGTTATTATATTCCCATCAACTACAACTGGCTCATCAACAAATGTAGCACCAGCATTTTCTATATCGTCTTTGATAGGAGTTACGCCAGCCATTCTCTTTCCTTTAGCTATCTTAGCAGAGATGATAAGCCATGGTCCGTGACATATAGCTGCTACTATCTTACCCTTTTCATACATATTTCTAACAAATTCTGTAATCTTAGATTCTCTCCTTAGATAATCAGGAGAAAAACCTCCAGGAATTACTACTGCATCATAATCGTTTGCCGATAATTCTGTAGCATCCTTAACATTATATCTATACCCCTCTTTATGAAACATCGGAGGAACGGTGAGGCCAAACCTACCAGTTATTGGTTTACCTGAAAATGCAGGTCTAGGATGAAACCCTCTTTGATATATACCAAAAGTTATCCATGCTCCTTCTTCACTAAGTCTAAGAAAGGGGTAAAAAACTTCTATATCTTCGAACTCATTAGAAACTAAAATAGCTATCTTCTTACCTTTTAACTTCATATAAAACACCTCCATTAAAACCTAAATTTCGTTTTTATATTATAGCATGCCTACGGAATTATCAATTTGATTTGAAAGAAATCTTATTAAGATGATATAATTCATTTACAAAGGCACATTTAAAAGGCAGGGATCTTTATGGGGAAGGAGAAATTTATAATAATAATCTTTGGAGGATTGGGAGATTTAGCTAGATCCAAGATATATCCTGTATTACACTCTCTTTATAAGAAGAAAGAACTCGCTAATTGCTCAAAGATAATAAGTACGGGGAGAAGGCCTAATATAGGAAAAGAAGAGTTTATCCAAATTTTAAAGGATTCTGTAGAAAATAACGATCCTAGCTTCTTCTCTCTTTTCGACTTTGTAAAACTTGATTTAGATAAAAAAGAAGAGTATAAGAGCTTAAAAGACATCCTTTCGATGTTTGTAGAAGAGGACCTTATCTTTTATCTAGCTACACCACCATTTACTTTTGAATCAATAATTACAAATCTAGGAGATTTTTTAAAGGAATTTTCTAATAAGAGGAAAATAGTTATAGAAAAGCCATTCGGCTATGATTTGGAATCCGCCAAAAAACTAAACAGTATTATCAGAGAATTCTTTAAAGAGGAAGAGATCTATAGGATAGACCATTTTCTTGGTAAAGAGACTGTGCAAAATATCTTTGGCCTTAGATTTTCTAATATAATCTTTGAGGGGATTTGGAATAGAAATTTCATAGACCATATACAGATATCTGCACTAGAAAATATAGGAGTAGAAGGAAGATTAGGATATTACGACAAAGTCGGGGCTTTAAGAGATATGATACAAAATCATCTTATACAAATACTCACATTAATAGCCATGGAACCTCCTTGTTGTATTAGCGAAAAGGCGATAAGGGATGAAAAAGTAAAAGTTTTAAAAAGTATAAGAGATATCAAATATGATGAGGTACCACTCTATGCAGTAAGAGGACAGTATGAAGGATATTTAAAAGATGAAAAACTGTCTAGGTCTTATACAGAAACCTACGCTTTAATAAAGTTTTATATAGAGAACTTGCGATGGGACGGCGTACCATTTTATCTGAGGACAGGTAAAAAGTTAAAAAAGAAAGAAACATCTGCCATTATAGTGTTCAAGAAAATACCAGGACTCTTCTCGAAACTATTAGACTGCATCCCTCAGGAGAACATAATAGGATTTAAGATAGCACCTGAGAATAAGATCATCTTAAGTTTTCAACTTAGACCCTTAGGAGGGAGCCTCCTATCTTGCCCAATTCCTACAGCTATGGAGTGGAATGGTCCAAACTTAGAAGCTTATGAGACTCTCTTTCTTGACATTATTAAAGGTGATCATACTTTATTCATAAGAGAAGACGAGATAGAAAGAGCATGGGAAATAGTCCAACCAATAATTGACTTCTGGAAAGACCATCAAGAAATTTCTATCTATACCGAAGGGTCCTTTGGCCCTAAAGAAGCTGAAGATTTTATAAGACGGGATGGAAGGATCTGGAGATATTTATAGTATATGACCCCATAAATCGTCTAGGTCCATCGGCAATTCTTCCCTACCATTTTTCTATTGACAGGAGAAGTTATTCATTCTATAATTCTTCTAGAAAACATTTTCTTATAGGAGGTTGATAATGGATGAAGTTGAAATCTGTTATAAGTATGCACCTATAATAATGTTTGATGAAAAAGAACCTTTTCTCCCAGTAAGAGTTGGATATTCTATATTTAAAGATAAGATATCCTCCTCCCCATCATTCCCACGAGAGATAGTACTAAACGATAATGAAAAGTTTTGTATAGAGTACGCAATCTATTGGGACTGGGATATAGGACACTTATATGAACTAGAACATGTATGGGTCTATATAGATAATGGTGAAAAAGTTTCTAGAGTAGATGCCAGTTGGCATGGAAAGTTTAACCCAATGGAAGGTATAGAAATAAGAGAGAATACCCATCCAATTCTTTATTCTCAACCAGGCAAACATGCATTCGCACCTACACCGTCTTGGTTTGAACCGAAGGAAAAGTTTACTTTACCTTGCATTCAAGAGGCTGGTACAGGTGGATTACTCATAACTAAAATCTTTGAGGGTAAAATAACAAAAACGCTAGAAGATGATGAATTAGTACTTCAATATCTTAGTCGGTATGCATTTACCCCTAGTTTCAATTTCAGAAAAGAATTTCACTTCCAAAAAGGCCACTTCTATCCATGGGAAGAAGTAGATAAGTGGATACCTAAGAGAATAAAAGAAGTATTAGAGAATATTAAAAAGGAGGTCTTATAAATATGAAAGGATTGGTTGTCAGTGCAGAGTGGAATCCAAAGCCAGGCTACGTAGTCTCAGATTTCGAGAAGATTACAGGAAAGGCTATTACTGGTAACAGTATTTGGAAAAATCCAAGTCTAGAAGTGAAAGAAATCCCAGATCCTACACCTGGACCTAAAGACATTGTGTTAAAAGTAAAAGCTTGTGGTGTATGCGGTTCAGATGTCCATTTTTATGAAACAGATAAAGAAGGCTATATGCTCTACCCTGGATTAACAAAGTTTCCATGTGTTATAGGTCATGAATTCTCTGGAGAGGTGGTAGCGGTTGGAAAGGAGGTTAAAGACCTAAAAGTTGGAGATATGGTTACAGCTGAAGAGATGATATGGTGCGGAGAATGTGTTCCCTGTAGAAATGGTTATCCCAACCAGTGTCTTAATCTAGAAGAGATTGGATTTACCATCAATGGAGCTTTTGCAGACTATATAGTTATTGGAGCCAAGTATTGTTGGAAGATAGATGAAATAGCAGAAAGATACGGAGATAGAGAAAAGGCTTTTGAGGCAGGAGCATTAGTCGAGCCTACTAGTGTTGCCTACAACGGTATGTTTGTAAGAGCAGAAGGCTTCAAACCAGGTGGATATGTAGTAGTTTTTGGTGCAGGTCCAATCGGATTAGCATCAATAGCCCTAGCTAAAGCTAGCGGGGCAAGTAAGATCATAGCATTTGAAATCTCTAATAAGAGGAGAGAACTGGCAAAGTTAGTTGGAGCAGAATATGTGTATAATCCAACTGAGATTGATCCTGTAGAAGTGATACTCGATATTACAAAGGGTGCAGGTGCAGATATGCTAGTCGAATCTGCAGGGGCTCCAACAAAAACCATTCCAGCGATGGAAAAAACACTCGCCATAGGGGGAAAGATTGTTCAGATTGGTAGGGCAGCAGAAAGAGTCCCTGTATACCTTGAATATTTCCAGACACATGCAGGGCAGATATTCGGAGCACAAGGTCACTCTGGTTATGGAACCTTCCAAAATGTTATAAGACTTATGGCATCTGGGAGGATAGATATGACTCAGATTATTACTTCTAAGTTTTCTCTCTCTGAAGCAGTATCTGCCATAAAGAAGACAAGTCAGAGAGAAGATGGAAAAGTAATGGTAAGAATGTAGAAAGGAGAGAGATTATGCAAAACGAATTTTGGTTAACAACAGAAAATCCAGGGATTGTATTTGAGAATACAGAGGTAGGTAGATTAAAGAAACAAATATGGGATGCGTCTGAAGAAGAAATAGATGCAATATTAAAAGAGTATTGTATACCTTCTCCTCCTGAGTTAGGAAAACCTGGGACTTACATCCAAACAACTATAAGACAGCAGGTAGTAGAAAACAGGAGAAAGAATGACATCGTTCTTATTCCGATAGGTTCTACAGAAAAACATGGGAGGCATTCTATTTCAGGATTAGATACGCTAGTTGTAACTCAAATACTTGAAGGGGTAAGAAGATATACTGAAAAGCAAGGTAGACCTGTCAATCTAATATGGCCTCCAATTAACTATGGAGCTCATCCATACCATCATATAGGTATGCCAGGAACAATAATATTGCCTCAGGAGGTAGTAAAGGAAATTCTTATTAATGTCATGCTAGGGCTTTGGAATGATGGATTCCGTAAGCAGATATTAGTTAATAATCATGGACAACTTTGGGTTTTAGAGTCCGCCCTCCATGAGTTTATGTATAGATATCAGTTACCTGGGATCTTTCAGGTATTAGACTGGCACAGAGCCGTAAGAGAATTCTTCTATCCAAAGGGAAAACCAGATATAGTTGAAACTCCATTTGTCCATGCAGATGAATCAGAAACATCTCTAGCCTTACTATTATTTCCAGAAGGCATGGTAGATATGAGTTTGGCTGAAGATACGGTTGGAAAAGGACAGAGTTATTTACCAGATGGTCACTTTGATAAATCTGTCGAACCATTTCATAGACCACATAGATGGTCTGAGGGAGAAGGTCATGCCCCAATAGAAATAGTCGCCCAACCAGAAGGTGTTGTTGGTAAAGCAAGCGCTGGCTCAGCAAGAAAAGCCAAAAGACCTGTAGCTGCAATATTAAAATACCTAACCCTAGTTATAGATCAGATATTAGAGGTATTCCCGCCTGGAACTGTTCCTCCGGTAGAAGAGATAACACTAAGGTCTGCAAAAGAGATGGAACCATATCTAAAAGAGCCAGAAACAGAGGGATGGAAGACAGTATATAGTTTACCCAAGATAGGCTTTTAGGAGGTCAAAATGTTAGCAGGGGTTTTTGAAGGTGAAGGGAAGTTAAGCATAAAAGAAGTTCTCGAACCTAAAGTGACAAAACCAAGCGACGTTCTTCTAAAAGTAGAGCTTGCAGGTATTTGTGGGACAGACATCCATATATTAGAAGTTCCTCCAGGTCATCCCGCTACTCCTGGAGCGATACTTGGGCATGAGTATGTAGGAGTGGTTGTAGATAAAGGGACAGATGTCAATACTCTTGATATAGGAGATAGGGTAGTTGTAGATCCTAACCTTACCTGTGGAGTTTGTAGGTACTGTAGAAGAGGTCTTCCAAATATGTGTGAAAACTTCACTACTCTTGGAATATATCTTAATGGAGGATTTGCTCCGTATAATGTTGCACCAGCAAAAGCTCTATATAAGATATCTAAAGATGTCCCATTAGAGAGAGCTGTTTTAGCTGAGCCTCTCTCATGTGTTGTTAATGCCATGAGAAAATTAAATTTACAGGTTGGAGATAACGTTGTCTTAATTGGAGCTGGACCTATGGGACTGTTGTTCTTGCTTATGATTAAGGCTCAAGGCGCTGGTAAGGTTATGGTCATAGAACCTGTACCCTTTAGATCAAAAATGGCAAGAGACCTAGGAGCAGATATAGTATTAAATCCAAAAGAGATAAATATTAAAGAAGCAGTAATGGATTTAACTGAACTCGGCGCAGATATTGTAATTGATGCTGTTGGGAATCAATTTACTACCGCTTTAGACTTAACTAAAAGGGGTGGAACGATACTTCTCTTTGGAATGAATGAAAATGCGTTACCTCAGATAAAGCAGATTATTATACCTAGATATGAACTTAAGATACTTGGCTCTTATATCTCTTGGTTTAGTTTCCCCCAGACTGTAAGTATACTAGAAAGTGGAAATGTTCCTGTAGAAAAGCTTGTTACTCATAAACTTCCTCTTGAAAAACTATATGAAGGGATTGAGCTTATGAAAAGAGGGGAAGGTATAAAGATTTTAATAAATCCTCAAGAGTAGAAAATAGGGGCACTGCTATAATTGTTGATAGCAGTGCCCCTATTTTAGTTCTATTCAAGTTCAAATCTTGAAATTATCTCTGCTAGATTATTGGCTAATTCATTTAACTTATTAATATCTGCCGTTATCTCCTCTATAGCTGCGTTTACCTCTTCTACCGCTGCTGATACTTCTTCTGAAGATGCTGCATTCTCTTCTGCTATAGCTGCTACACTCTGTACTGATTCCGATATCCTTCTTGCCTCTCGGCTAACCGAAACAATCCCCTCAGTTATATTCTCTATCGCCATTAATGCCGAATTAGTTCCTTCTGATATTCTCTGAAAAGTTTCGGTAACTTTGGAGCCTATTTTTACTTGATCATCTATTATCTTTAATGTATTATCTATTCTATTCGCCGTTTTATCTATCTGCATTTTTACCTGCTCAATAAACTCTGCTATCTGTTGAGCACTTCTGTTTGATTCTTCAGCTAATTTTCTCACCTCATCTGCTACTACTGCAAAACCTCTACCTGCTTCACCTGCTCTGGCTGCTTCTATTGCTGCATTTAATGCCAATAAATTTGTCTGTGAACTTATACTTGTAATAGTCTCTACTATTCTGCCTATCTCATTAGCTAGCCTTTCAAGTTCTGAAGTTGCATTTACCACCTCTGCTGTTGCAGACGATGTTTCGCCAAAACCTATGCTGAGTTCATCAACCACTTTTTGCCCCTCTTGGACTAACATTACTGTATTTCGATTATTATTTGATACTGTCTCAGCATCCTTCGCTAATATCTCTATCTTATTTGTTATACTATCTACCGAGGTTGATACTTCTTGCACATTTTTTGCTGTTTCTTGAGCCCCATTAGCTATTCCTTCCACTGTATTAGATATCTGTTGGGTTGATTGAGCTGTCTGATTTGCCGACTCACTTACCTCAGTTCCCATATCAGATAATTCTTTTGCTGTATCTCTTACTGTAATAATCATTGCACTTAGATTGTCTATCATTCTACCTAAACTTTTGGCTAATCTAGCAGTCTCCCATTTAAATCTCCCATTTATCTTTACCTTAAGATTTCCATTTGCTACTATGTCTGCTATATTCGTAAGCTTCGTTATGGGCTCTGCTATAGAGTTACCTACAAAGTAAGAAGCAAATACTACCACTAATGCTGTCACTATAAAAAATAATACGATAAATCTTAACATACTGTTAACACCAGCAAACGCGCTTTCTTCTGGCTCTTGTACTACAAATGACCAATCAGTAGCCTTTATTGGAGCAAACCCCGCTATCTTACGAATACCTTTATATTCATATCTTCCAACACCTTGTCCTCCTGATACTATACGTTGTGCTAGCTCTTTAAAACTAGGTGAATCGACTTGTAAGAGGTTTGTTCTTAAAATTTCTGACTTATCTGGATGAACAAGAACTACTCCATCACTACGAACTATATAGCCATACCCCCCTTCTGAGATATTTACCGATTTACATTTTTCAATTAAAGTCTTTATTGGATAATATGCACCGAGAACTCCATATGGTATTCCACTTGGATCTAAGATAGGAACTGCTAGAATAATGGTTGGCTCATTATTATCTGGGATTATTCCGCTAGATATAACACTTTTCCCTGTACTTATAACATTCTTAAAAAAGTCTTTATCAGAAATATTTACTACGCTACCCTTAGTTGTCATTCCATTCCCCTTATTATCTGTCATAAAGATATCATACCAACTATAATTTTTCTTTACATACTCTTCTAACCTTGACATTATAAGGTCAGTCCTACCAGAAATCATCTGTAGTTTCAAAAGATTCTCCTCTAAAATAAGGCTTATATCTTCTGCCTGTGTTCTAGCTAAATTTTGTAATGCTTTTACATATGTAGCTTCTGTGGTACTTCTAAATTTACTGTAACCTACAAAAGCTAGAACTGCGAAAGGAATAAGTGAAAAGATAAGGAACCAAATAATGAGATTGGATTTTAAAGATTTACCAAAATCAAGTTCAACCATCTAAAATCCCTCCTTATATCATTATTTTATTCCTCTATAATCATAGGTATATCCCCCCTTCTCTCCTCAATTTCTAAACTATGTTAAGCTATGTACTAATATAATATATCGACAGAAAGAGTCAAAAATTATTCTTCTACTATTAATACCTCATCAACTCCGTCGATCTCTTCTAAATGAACCGCTACTCTTTCTTTCCTTGATGTAGGAGTATTCTTCCCTACATAATCTGGTCTTATAGGAAGTTCTCTATGACCTCTATCTATAAGAACTGCAAGTTGTATAGTAGCTGGTCTACCATAATCTATAAGGGCATCCATTGCTGCTCTTACTGTTCTACCAGTATATAGAACATCATCTACAATAATTACATTCTTATTCTCAACATCTAAATGTAGGTTCTGCTTAGGTAATTCTCTAGTAACATCGTCTCTATACGGAGTTACATCCAAAAACTGAACTGGCACATCTATACCCTCTATCGCCTTTATATTCTGAGCTATACGTTGTGCCAGATATATGCCTCTAGTCCTTATGCCTACAAGGACAAGATTATCTACATCTTTATTGTGTTCCAGTATCTCATGGGTAATTCTAAGTAATGCTCTTCTTATACCCTCTTTATCCATTATGTGTGCCTTTATCATATATTATCACCGCCTTTATTTTTATCAAAAGTCTCTATTATCCAGTCCTTAATCTCATCCCTTACCTTTCTAAAAACCTTAAGTTTTTCTTCCTCTTCACCAATGAATTCCGCTGGGTCTTCAAAACTCTTATGTATAACCTTTTTCCCAGGGAAGAAGGGGCATCTTTCCTTAGCACTATCACATACTGTGATCACATAATCAAATACTGTGCCTTTAAACTCTTCAATACTTTTAGACCTATGATTAGATATATCTATACCCAACTCCTTCATAACCCTTATAGCATAAGGATTTACCTCTGTTACCTCTAGTCCAGCACTATGGGCTTCATAAAAATCACCATATAAATGTCTTAAAAAGCCTTCTGCCATTTGAGATCTACAAGAGTTATGTGTACATATAAAAAGAACCTTTTCTCGCATTAAAAATCACCTCACTGAAAAATATCCAACCTGAGAGACTATCTTCTGTCCTTCATCACTCAATATCCAGTCTATAAAGGATTTGACATCTGGATCATCATAGATACAAGTATACATATAAAGATATCTACTTATAGGATAAAGACCTTTCCTTATATTGATTTCTGTTGGTAGATAAGCCTTGGATTTATCATCTTTCTTTACTGCTAATATCTTAACTCCTACTGAATATGCTACTCCTCCATAACCTATGGCATACTTTTCTTTTGATACAGCATTGACTATTCCGCCTGTACCAGGTAAACTTTGAGCTATATTAGTATAGTCTTCATTATCTAAGACATGCTCTTTGAAGAAAACATAAGTCCCAGAATTGTTCTCTCTTGTATAGACTATTATAGGTTTATCCACCCATCCCAATTCTTTCCAGTTTCTAATCTTACCAGTATATATACCCTTTAACTGCGCTATGGTAATCTCTCTAATAGGATTAGAAGAATTAACATATATAGTAATTCCATCAATAGCTACTTTAAACTCTTGTGGTTCTCTATTCCAAGCCTTCCTGATACTTTCCCTTTCTTTATCATTCAAAGGTCTAGAAGCATTGGCTATATCTGTTACCTTATTGATAAGCCCTGCAATTCCAACACCTGTTCCACCCCCTGTAACCTGAACAATCTTTCCTCTATATCTTTTCATATACTCTTCAGCAAGTCTCTGAACTAAAATAACCATAGTATCTGAACCCTTAATAGTAATTCTTCCTCTTACTACAGTAGTTGAATAGACAGGTGCAACGAAAAGAACTGTAAGTAAAAATAGAACTAATAACTTCTTATACATCTTTTACCTCCAATACCTACGATTCATTCAACCTTTCCTAAGACTTTCAGAAATCTTGAAGGTTCATTTGCCAATATCTCTAAATATTTTGGGACTTCATCTAAAGAGATGATCTCGCTTATGATAGCCCATACATTAACCTTACCTTTCTCAATCATCTCAAGGGCTAATGGAAATTCGCCAACACTATTCCTAGAACCATATATATCTAGTTCCTTCCTAGTAATTAATGCTGTTGGTAGAGGAATCTCTTGATTAGGCCAGCCCACAAAGGCAATCCTCCCTGTATATGCAACCACATCCAACGAGTTTCTTATTCCAAAAAAAGACCCTGTAGCCTCCACTACACATTCAGCCATCATATTTTTGGTAATCTCTCTTACACCTTCTATTACATCCTCTTTGTCAGGATTTAATAGATATCTTACTCCGAGATTACCAGCTATACTTAATCTTTCATCCAATACATCTACAAGTATCGGTATAGCACCTATAGCCAAGGATGCCTGTGCCACAAGATTTCCAATCTGGCCTGCCCCAAATATTACTATATACTCTTTAGGTTTTAACCTCAATCTATGCATAGAATGTAAGGCTATAGAGAGAGGTTCGGCCATAACTGCCTCTTCAAATGAAAGATTATCCGGGAGCTTATGAATAAGATGTACTGGATGAGAGATATACTCAGTCATTCCTCCATCTATGTGAACTCCCAAAACCTTTAGATTTTCGCAAGAATTTGTCCTACCACTTATACATGGATAACATTTTCCACAATACACATACGGTTCAAGAATTACTCTATCTCCAAGCTTAAATCTTGTATCTTTAGTATTTATCTCTACTATTTCTCCAACTATCTCATGTCCTATTACTCTAGGATAGGTACACATAGGGGAAGTTCCCTTATATGCAGAGACATCAGAACCACATATCCCTACAACCTTCACCTTTATCTTTGCATAGCCCATAGGGCATAAGGGCTCTTCAATACTCTTTATAAAGGCATTCTTTGGTGTTTCTAAATAAACTGCCCTCATATGAAAAGCCTCCTGTAGTCTATACTTACAATAATACCTTAATATTATATCAGAAAATTTTATGTTACATTCTGGTGTCTAATATAGGTTACAAGATAGTATTCTTTTCTGTTAAATTTGAGGAAACAATCTAATTTCGAATTAGATTATTTCTGAAGAAGATCACGCTATTGACAGATACGTATATATAATGTATAATGAGTCTTGGACGCAGAGTCCAGTTTTAAATTTTTAGGAGGTATTTGTAATGGTAACAGGTAAAGTTAAGTGGTTCAACGCCCAAAAAGGGTACGGATTCATCACCCGAGATGACGGTGGAGATGTATTCGTTCATTACTCAGCTATTAAGGGCCAAGGTTATCGAACCTTAGAAGAAGGTCAAAAAGTCGAGTTTGACGTTGTCCAGGGAGAAAAAGGACCACAAGCAGCAAATGTAACTGTCTTAAGGTAAACTTAACCTGGAGAAATAGGCCCTGGAAAGATTCTAGGGCCTTAATTTTTTATGTATGTAAAAAACTTGACTGTAAGACTTTTATTTATTAATATAGACTAAAAGCAAACTTAAAGTTTAGGAGGCGTAGAATGAATATAGAAGAGGTACTATCGAAATATGAACCAAAAAGGGAAAATATACTTTTAATACTTCATGAGATACAAAATCTAAAACCAAATCAGTTCCTTTCAGGAGAAGATATCGAAAGCGTAGCTAAGTATCTAAATCTACCTCCAAGTAAAGTGTATGAGACCGCTACTTTCTATGGGCTCTTCAGTACAAAACCTAGGGGTAAATATATAATAAGAGTATGTGCATCCACTCCGTGTCATGTAGAGGGATCAGAAGAAATTCTAAATACACTAGAAGAGACTTTGGGGATAAAAGTAGGAGAAACAACAAAGGATGGTTTGTTTACCCTTGAAGAGGTCAGTTGTCTAGGAATATGTGGAGTTGCTCCAGTGATGATGATAAATGAGGAGGCTTTTGGAAATCTTACACCTGAGAGAGCAGTCGAAATTATAAATTCATTCAAAGAAAAAGAGGAGGAAAGATGGTAGTAAGAAGCCATATCCTTATAGGAATAGATGCTTCTTCAATCCTTGCTGGTGCTAGAGAAGTAATGCAGGCGTTAGTAAAAGAAATAGAAAGAAGGGGGCTTCAAAAAGAAGTAAGGGTCCTAGAAACAGGTTCTTTAGGAAGCAGTAGTGATGGAGTAGTAATGGTTATATATCCTGAAGGGATATACTATAGAAACGTCAAGACAGAAGATGTACAAGTAATTGTTGAAGAACATCTACTTAAAGGAAGACCGGTAAAGAGACTTATGGCTCAAAGTACAACTCCAGCTATAGTAGTCAAAGAACCCACAAAATTTGATGTATCTAAGCAACCTCGCATAGTATTGAAGAATGTCGGATTAATTAATCCTGACTCCATAGAAGAGTATATTGCTGTTGGAGGATATGAAGCTTTGGGTAAAGCACTTCTAGAGATGAAACCTCAAGACATAATACAGGAGATAAAAAATTCCGGTCTTAGAGGAAGAGGTGGAGCAGGATTCCCAACCGGATTAAAATGGGAATTAGCTTCTAAAGCAAAAGGGAGCCCAAAGTATATAATCTGCAACGCAGATGAAGGAGAACCTGGAACTTTCAAAGATAGACTTATACTTGAAGGTGATCCTCATAAAACCATCGAGGGTATGATAATAGCTGGTTATGCTGTCGGGGCAAGTACAGGTTATATATATGTTAGAGGTGAATATGATTTATCTATAGAAAGATTAGAGAAAGCAATATCCCAGGCTAGAGATTATGGATTCCTAGGTAACAATATATTTGGCACAGATTTCAGCTTTGATATCTTTATAAAGAAAGGTGCTGGGGCTTATATATGTGGAGAAGAAACTGCATTAATAGAATCCCTTGAAGGGAAAAGAGGAGAACCAAGATTTAAACCTCCTTATCCTACTGATGCCGGTCTATGGGGAAAACCTACAGTAATAAATAATGTAGAAACTTTAGCCAATGTTCCAAGTATAATTCAGAATGGAGCAAGTTGGTTTAGAAGTTTTGGAACAGAAAAATCTCCAGGAACAAAAGTCTATACAATACTAGGTCACATAGTGAATGCTGGTCTTATAGAGGTACCTATGGGTGTTACTTTAAGAGAAATAATATACGGATATGGCGGAGGTATGAGGTCTGGTAAATTTAAGATAGCTCAGGTAGGGGGAACCGCTGGTGCCTTATTAGGAGAAGATGCTTTAGATGTTCCAATGGATTTTGATAATTTAAGACCTCTAAATGCAACTTTAGGTTCTGGAGCTATACTCATAATGGATGATTCTACCTGTATAGTTGATGTCCTAAAATCTGCCATAGCCTTCTTCGGAAGAGAATCTTGCGGGAAATGTGTTCCTTGTAGGGTAGGAGGAGAAAAAATCTACAAGCTTATAAATAATATAAATGGTAGTGAATCTGATATTGTAGATAAACTGATAGATATGGCTATCTATATGCAACAGACAAGCTTCTGTGCTCTAGGACAATCCTATATAATGCCAATAGCATCTGCCATAAAATACTTTAAGGATGAGATCATAGAACATACCTATGGGCATTGCAGAACAGGTAGGTGTCAATTTGATAAAATATCCGAGTTAATTGAGGTCGGAACTTAGCAAATTCTAGGAAGAGGATCACCTGAGAGCATATCTAAAAGCCTTTTGGCTCCTAGCCTAGTAATCAAGACAACCTTACCAGGATGCTCTCTTGTGATCCTTCCTATTATTTTTGCTTTTTCTCCGTAGGGAGAACTTCGCATTACTTTTAAAAGTAAGTCAGCCTTATCTTTAGAGACTACAGCTACAAGCTTTCCTTCATTTGCTATATAGAGAGGATCAATACCTAGAAGTTCACAGGCATTCTTTACCGAATCCCTTATAGGAATTTCTGATTCTTCTACCTCTATGCCGACATTAGATGCCTGGGCGATCTCATTAAGAGTTGTAGCTAATCCGCCCCTAGTGGGGTCTCTAAGTACACTAATCTCTGGTACAGCCTCTATCATTTTTTTAACCAATCTATTAAGAGGAGCGGTATCACTCTTTATATCTGCTGAAAAACTCAAATCTTTCCTTGCACTCAATATAGCTATACCATGATCTCCTACAGTTCCATTTATTATTATTACCTCTTCTGGTTTAGCTTTATCTCCTCTTATATCTATTCCGTCAGGAACAATTCCTATGCCAGAGGTATTTATAAATATCTTATCTGCCTTTCCATTTTCAACCACTTTAGTATCTCCAGTTACAACCCTTACCCCAGATTCTTCCGCTGCCTCTTTTATAGACAAGACAATTCTCTCTAACTCTTCAAATAATAGCCCTTCCTCTATAATAATACTAAGACTTATATATAGAGGCTCGGCACCTACCATTGCTAAGTCATTAACAGTTCCATTTACAGCAAGTTTACCTATATCCCCTCCTGGGAAGAATATAGGGCTTACAACATAACTATCAGTGGTAAATGCTAAATGTCCATTAAGGGCAAATACCGCTGAGTCATTCATCTGGGACAAAATCTCGTTATCTAGATGCTTAACAAATATATCCTTTATCAGCTGGTGAGTTAACCTTCCACCACTACCATAAGCAAGCGTTATCCTCTTTTCCTTCATAATCTCGCTCCATATAGGTAATAGGCATTACAGGTCCCCTCTGAAGATACCATACAAGGACCTATTGGATTACTAGGATTACAGACATCTTTAAAGAGAGGACATTCTAGAGGTGAGATAACACCTCTTATAACTTCACCACACTTACAGAATCTATTCTCACTTATCTCGCTGGTATTAACAAGAAACTTTTTCTTAGCATCAAAATCTTCGTATTTATCTCTTATTTTTAGTCCACTTTCTGGAAGTCTTCCTAAGCCTCTCCAGTAAGAATCTGTTACTTCAAATACCTCATACATTACATCCTGTGCCAATTTATTTCCTTTAGGCTTTACTGTTCTAATATAAGTATTTACTACAGCAGGGGTATTATCTTTAATCATCCTAAGTAAAGCCTTTATACCGAGTAGTATATCTATAATCTCAAAACCGGCTATAGCTATAGGTATCTTATAACCCTCCGGAAGGAATATCCATGCATCTGACCCTATAACAGTGCTAACATGCCCAGGTCCTAATATACCATTTAATTTTACTTCTCCAAGCTCTAGGATAGACTTCATAGCTGGGGGAGTAAGTTTATGCATGGAGTAAACAAAGAAATTATCCATTCCTCTTTTCTTCGCCTCGATTATAGCACCTGCAACTGTAGGAGCGGTTGTTTCAAACCCTACCCCTAAAAAAATAACATTCTTTTTAGGATTCTGCTCCGCTATCTCTAAAGCGGACATACAACTGTAAACTATCCTTATATCTTTACCCTCTGCTTTTATATCTTGGAGACTCTTAGAGCTTCCTGGGACTTTAATCATATCTCCAAAAGTTGCTATTATGGTATTTGGCATCTCTGCCAAAGCTAGAAAATAATCTATATCACGATTATCTGTTACACACACTGGACATCCAGGACCTGAGAGCATAGTAATATTTTTAGGAAGAATGTCTCTAATACCATATCTAAAGATAGAATGAGTATGGGTCCCACAGAACTCCATAATTGTAACATCTCCAAGTGATAAGGATATCTCTTTTATCTCAGACAAGAGCTCTTTAGAGAGTTGAGTATCGTTATATTTAAGATTTTTCATTCTTCTTTATTTCTCCTAAAATCTTATAATTTTCTCTTATTCTGAAGGCTAACTTAGATTCTAGAGGAATATTACAAATATCCCGTAAAACACTCTCTAATCCTTCTTTTTTTATTTTCTTCTGTAATTCTAATGCACTTTCATCATCTTTATAATCAAAAAGAAGCGCACCTGCTATCCCAAGAGCTAAGTTATCAAATGGTAAACCATTCTTTTCACACTCTAATGCAGGACCGACTAATCTGTCTTCGGGGCCTAATTTCCTTATTGGGTCTCTAGCTACTCTATAAACAGTATCTCCAAGTTCTGTATTAGAAAATCTCTTTAAGAGGACTTCTAAATAATTATCTATGTAAGATAGGACTAATCCCAGTTTAATCAGAAGTGCTCTTACCTCTTGTAAAGCGCCAATAAGGCTCTCTCTTATCCAGGCATCCTTTATAGCATCAGATACATTAATATAGCCCTTAAGGTAACCTAGATATCCAAGGATTGCATGGCCCATATTTACTGTGTATATCTTCCTCTTCCAGAAAAGTTCAAAATTATCTACAAATTCTAGCCCTTCTATATTAGGAAGAGGGCCAATAAAGTTAGATCTTTCTAAAAGAAATTCATTAAAATCTTCAACATTTACTTTAAGACTACCTCTCTCAGAAGGAGGAACTATACGGCCTATCTCGACATTAGGAAAACCAATCCATCTAGGTAAAGGAGAAAGATACTTAGAAATCTCTAACTTTAACCTTTCGGTAGAGCGAAAGAAATTTTCACAAGCTATAACATTTACAGGTTCGGCTTTATGTAAAGCTAAACCCTCAGCTATTATAGGAGCAAGTGAAAGATAAATATTCGGACCAACAGCTGTAGATACAATGTTTGCCTTTGATATATATTCTAAAATCTTTTCTCTATCTCTATTTATATGATAAATCCCGAAATTTTCAACCCTTTCTTCTCTTGTAGACTCTCCTATAAGTCTTACAATATAGTAACCCTTCTCTCTCAGCAGAGAAATGAGTTGTTCATCAATATCAGCAAAAATAACCTTATAACCTGCTTTAGAAAAGATATGTCCTACATGTCCTCTGCCAACATTTCCTGCTCCAAATTGGACAACAATATTCATCTATCCCTCTAGATACTCCTTAAGCTTCTTTGCCCTACTTGGATGTCTCAATTTTCTAAGTGCTTTAGCCTCTATTTGTCTAATCCTCTCTCTAGTTACATTGAACATCTTTCCAACCTCTTCTAATGTATGAGGCCTCTCTCCACCTAAACCAAATCTAAGTATTAGTATTTCTCTTTCTCTTGGAGAAAGTCCTTCCAATATCTCCTGTATATCCTCTGAAAGTAAATGTTGAGAGGCAGTATCAGCAGGAGCTATCATAGTGGTATCCTCAATAAGATCTCCCAATCTACTATCTTCCTCCTCCCCAACAGGGGTTTCTAGAGATATAGGTTCTTGAGCTGTCTTTATTATCTCCTCAATCTTTTCGGGAGGCATATCCATTCTCTCAGCGATCTCCTCTATAGTCGGTTCTCTCCCCAATTCCTGGAGAAGCTGACGAGAATGTTTAACTAATTTATTAATTGTCTCTATCATATGAACAGGTATACGAATAGTCCTAGCCTGATCAGCTATAGCCCTTGTTATTGCCTGCCTTATCCACCAAGTAGCATATGTGCTAAATTTATAACCCTTCCTATAGTCGAATTTTTCTACTGCCCTCATCAAACCAAGATTCCCTTCTTGGATAAGGTCTAAGAAGGAGAGGCCCCTACCTATATATTTCTTAGCTATACTAACTACAAGCCTCAGGTTGGAATTTATGAGCTTTTCCCTAGCTGACTGGTCATTGTTCTCCTTAAATCTTTTAGCTAGTTCTACTTCTTCCTCAGGAGTAAGTAGCGGAATTTTACCTATTTCTCTAAGATAGAGCCTTACTGCATCATCTAGTGGTACTGCTTCCTCTACCTCTAACTCCTCTTCTAACTTCTCAACTTCTACGGGTAGTTTCTTTA
>CALGNK010000003.1 GCA_937958695.1 uncultured bacterium | reverse complement strand
CTCTATTTATAATTCCTCTTTATAAGAATTAACAAGGACTCTTTCCTCTTACTATATCCTTCTGTCAAGGTGCGATTACTTTTCGCATTCTAAGTATACTATATCTATATCACTACTGTCAATACCCCGATCTTCCCAACCCGTAATCAAATTAAATCTCCTGGAAGCTTTTGGTAGAATATTAACAAAAACTTCCAGGAGTCAACTATGAATAATGCGGTGTAAAATAATCTGTGGATGAGGTAGATGAATTTATTACACAGCTAGAAAAGGAAATGGTAGAAGCAATCTTAGAGGGAGAAATGGATACTCATCTTGGATATCCTAGATATGATCGTGAGAATAAGAAGACAGATAATTCTAGGAATGGATATACATCTAAAGAGGTCTATGGCAAATCAGGAAAAATAAGAATAAACGTTCCAAGAGACAGAGACTCTGAGGATACCTGTAATTATGAGACACCAGGGGATTTACACAAGCTTCTTGACAGACCCGACCCCTACAATATGCAACTTATCACAAATTTTATAGAAATCTTTGGAACCCACCCTTACTTATTCCAAGAATCTCTCTACTAGTATATTTGGTAGTTCTCATAATATAGAAGATTACTGAATCTTCTTCTGGATTGATTATATTGATAAGTTCCATCTTTAGCTTCTCAAATTTTGCTTCTGTTATTTCCCCTTCTAGGACAGAATTCTGAACCCATTCTAGATACTTTCTTCCAACCTTTAATACCTTATTAACCCTTTCCTCATTAATGTCGTAAACCATAATTAGATACATTTACTATAAATTATATCAACTACCATTCAGAAACTAAAGGGATATATTCTTCATCTCCAATAAGATGTTTCTCTAGTTTGTATAGCTCAAGTCTTATAAGTCTTCTATAAGAGACCTCTTTCCCTATCTTTTTGTAATTTACAGTGGTTTTTAATTTTTCCTCTAGCCTTTCTATAAAGACTTTCCTACCAGACTCTTTTAAATATATCCCCCCAAGTTTCTCTTCAAAGTCTTCAGGGCTTATCATATTCTTGTTAATTATATAGAAGATTACTCTATCTACTATAATTGGCTTAAAAATTTCAGCTATATCAAGATTTAATGTAAATCTTCTAAAATTTGTGGCGTGTAGAAAACCTATTCTTGGATCCAAATGGGTCTTGTAGATTTCAGAGAGAATATATGTATATAGTAGAGAATTTCCAAAACTTATCAGTGCATTCATTCTATTTTCTGGTGGTTTCTTTGTCCTTTTGTCTATCTCAAATTCTTCGCTATCTATAATCGGATTGAAAGAAGAGTAATACACATCTCTTATGTTTCCCTCTATAGCCATTAGTCCTTCTATATCTTCCTGTCCCGAAAGAGATTTCTCAAGATGTTCTATATTCTCTAAGTATTTATCTAGGTCTATACCTCGATTTATATAGTAGCTTAGGACCTTTTTTATATTTAATATAGCCCCCAAGACAAATTTATAGGCTAATAGAAATCTTTTTTGAGAGTCTAAATAGTGTTCTGCCTGTTTTAATATCATATAGCCAGAATTATAGTGTTCCCTAGGGTAATAGCTTCCCACATAGTATCCATAGTAGTTGTAAAAGTGTATTAGTATCTCGTTCTGAGTAAAGAATTCTAATATCTCTTTGTTTAAAGTTACTTCTCCAAAAAGATGAATGTCTCTAGTATTTTCAACGGGTATATATTTGTAGTCTCCCTTTTCGTTTTCAAAATATATCGTGTTCTGCTTTCTTTTTATCTCCCCACTAGAAAATATATAGATACTTTCGCTCATGACCAACAGAACTCCCTGTATGCGCAATTAGTGCAGTATTTTATCTTCTGAGCTGAAGGGGGAATTGGGCTTTGAAGAATTTTCTCTATATCTTTAAACATCTCATTAATTTTCCTTTCTAAATCATCGTCTAATTCTAATGGTATTCTTTTTCTTTCCTTTGGGAAAAGTAGTATTCCCCGCACAGAAATGCCTATTTCCTTTAATCTGTATAGATAAAATGCAAGTTGTATCTTAGCGCTTTCCTCTGCCCTAGAACTTTTCTTTATCTCTCCTATTAATATACTGTCTTTTTCACTTTTTATAAGATCAATAACCATATCTTCAAGTTCTATTTTCTTTCTATCTTTGTCATAACTTTCACTATCAATTAATCGTCCTATCTCTATAAAAGGATGATCTTGGTCTGGGACTATCTGCCTAGACATAAGCCAGCATTGTCTATGACAGATATAATAACTTTGAACTATCGTTCCTGTGATCTGTATTACCATAATAATATAGTATCCCCTTTAGGTTTAAATCCTGTTGCCTCATCGTAATAGTCAGAAATAGAACTATTACTTACATATCCAAAACCATTTATTATAGGCGGTATATTTTCCACATTTACTGGGATAGAAACTACATATTTGTAGAAGTCTTTTTTAATTTTGTTAAATTCTATCCTACGATCTATTAAGTCTTTTATTCCTTTAATTTCTATAAATCTTTCCCATATTTCTCTTGCTTCATCGTTTAATTCTATAAAGACCTCAAATTTACGATAATCTTCTTCTATCAACTTGAAATCTTCGATTCCTATAGTCTCATCAGTGCTATTATACTTTAGCCTGTATATTGCATTTATAAATTCGCTAGATATATCGCTGGATTTCTTCTTTTGAACCTCTACGTAATATGAATTAACTATGTTCCAAAATTCTCTCTCTTCTATAACCTCCTTCTCAGATAAGATCCTAGATGTTATATCTAACAGTAGCGAATCATATATGTAAGAGGCGTAAGATCTATTCTCATCTTTTAGATATACTACAATTGTTTCTCCTTTCTTCCCCCAATTCCTATTACATCTGCCAACTGCCTGAATTATCGAGTCTAGAGGAGCCATATCTCTATATACCACGTCAAAGTCTATATCGACTCCAGCCTCTACCAGTTGTGTTGTAACCGCTAATCTAACCTTTCCCCTCTTTATCTTTTCTATTCGATTTAGCCTATCATACGGAACGATGTGAGATGAAAGATAGATAACATCTTCATTTGTCATTTCTTTTAATAACTTATAAAATTCTCTTGCCGAGCTTATTGTGTTTAATATGAATAAGTATCTTTTGTTATCTTCTAAATCTAATTCTCTTATAAATTCATCTAAGCTTATCCTATCATTAGTTTTGACTTTTATAATAACTCTTTCCATCTGTCTAAAGTACTTTTCTGAGTCTACAAGCTGATATATATCTTCTTTAGGCATAATTAGAGGCTGTGTTGCAGTAACAAATATTATGTAGACATCTAGTTTCCTGGCAATTGTAGAAAGTATTTCTTTTAACAGAAGCCAGTATTTAAAAGGTATGGCTTGAATTTCATCTAGGATGATTATACTTCCCGCTAATCTATGGAATCTGATTAGAGGTTTATTCCTATTAGAGATTAACGTATGGAATAATTGAACAAAAGTAGTGATTACAATCTCGGAATTCCAACCTTCAATAAGTAGCCTTGCCTCTTCTGACTCAAACTCATTATCATCTCTTTTATAATAAACATCTGACATATGATGATGCTTTAAGAATATATCTGTATCTAGAGGAATCTCATTGATCTTGAAGATATTTTCTATCTCCTGGGCATTTTGGTCTATTATGCTTAGGAATGGGAGTGAATATACTATTCTAGGTATATATCCCTTTTCCCTATAGACCCTATCTCTAAGTCTTAAGGCGAAGGCGAAGGATGCGAAAGTCTTTCCCAATCCGGTGGGTAGATTCAAGGAGTATATTCTCTGGTTTAAGTCTAAGTCCTTATTATTTACTTCTCTATAAGCTTCTTCCCTAAGTTGATTTATATATGTATCCCTAAATCCTTTACTAGCTTTATACCTATCAACTACAGTATAGGGGATTTCTATCTTTTTTCTTTCTATGATGTTTTTTAGTCCAACCTCGTTTTTATCTGCATCTATAAGAAGAGAAAATATTAAGTTCATTAGTAAGTATAGCTCTATATTCCTTTCCTCTTCTATCTTTCTGAATCTTCTCCTAAGCTTTATAAGATGCTCTTTAGTATAATGAATACTCTCTTTAAGTATTATTTTATCTAAATTTGTATTTAAACCATTATTTTTTAAAATTCCTATAAGTAACGAAAACTTTGTATCATCAATGCTATCTATCTGTTTGTTTAAAAGATCTTCATCCTCTTCATCTAGTATACTCTCAGTTAGTATATCTTCTAGGTCTCCATGATGTCTTTTTATAGATAGATAGGCTACGAAGGAGGCAATTAACTTTTGCTCTGTGCTTAAATTTTCATCATTTTCAAATTCCTTAGAAGTAACGAAGAAGGAAATAACTGATGATAGAAGTGAATGATGCGTCTCCTTCATAGCCTTTAATTTTTCCTGTTCTTTTCCATCAGAGAAAAGATACTTTTGAAAATATCCGGTAGCTTTGCCTAGATCGTGACATAAGCCACAGATCTTTACTATCTTTTTTATCGTATCTCTATCAAGTATGTATAAATTCTCTATAGGCTTTTCTTCAAGGTTCTTTGTGGCTAGATTTGCTACATTTACTAGGTGTCTCTCTAAGGGTTTATCTGGGTGTGAGTATAGACTAGAAAAACACGATGCAAGTTCCATCTTCACCTTTCCAGAATTTTTCTATCTTTGCATAGATCCTTTTACCTTGAGATTCATAGAGGACGTCTTCGTATACGTTTACTATTCTATCTTTGTCCATATCTAATGGTATCCTATCTTTGAAGTATCTATAACCTTCCCTAAGTGCTATCCCATCTAAGATTAGATTTATAGGAAGGATAGAAGAGATTTCTTCCTCTTTTTCTCTGACCTCTTCGAAATCCATAATGCCTACATATTTAAAATCTGCTAACATTTCACTTAACCCTAGAGAAACGGTAAAGAATGTCTTATGAGCTTTTAGATTCTCTATTAAGTTATCAAATATCTCTTCATCTCTATGGAAAACGTATATTCTGTATGCAGGGTCTTTTAGAAATTCACATGGTATCTGAGTCCTAGCCTCATGTTTTCCTTTCTTTGTTGGACGCCAAAAATTTCCCTTTGTGTTTATATGGTTTAATCCAAGCCTTATCTTTTTTATTGGTTTTAGGATTTGAATAGCTATAGCACATCTATCTCTAGAGAACACCTTTAAATAGTCATCCTTACTACATCCTATAATTGCCCCTAATATGCCTTTTACTGTAGGAGGGGGAGGAAAGGAAAAGGTAAGTGGAGAAGAGGTTGTATAGAATCTTTTAAAGTGGGCAAAGTCTCCCCATATGTCAAATATTAGGGCTTTCATATCTGCCTCCTAGAAAGGAAGCTGTTCATGACTAACTTCGGTAAGAGCATCTTCTAAGGCAACTTCTTTACCATCTATCGAAAGCCTTACTCTTTCATCTACCTTGTACCTTACCTTAATAATACTCTCCTTGCTATCATTTAATGTTTTTACTAATTCACTTATATCTAGTACTCCATCAGTTATATCTCTTATCTCTTCGTCGTTTTTGTTGGAGATAAACCTTACACGTTTATCTAATTCTCCTATGTGGTAATTAGATTCTTTATGTATTACCTGCATTAGAAGTCTAGGCATCTGCCCAACCTTAGATGTCGATATAAGATTTTTTGTCCCATTCCACATGCCTTCTAGTAATAGTTCTATATCTTCTTCTGTCAGTGGGATATTTTGAGTTTTGACAGCATTTTCATTTACAATGCCATAAAATACAATTAGGGAGTATGGGAGTATGTACTTCTCTGTAAAAGTCCCTTGCCTTCTGTCTTGAGCAGAAGGCATGACAGTAGTACCCTTTACATAAGTCAGATCTACTCGGTGTAATGAGTAACCGTATTTGAATTGAACAGGTCCTGTTAGGGTCATAGTTTTATCTTTCACTGCGGTGGTAGCTCCAAAGAGTCTTACATCTATGCACTTTGCTATGAGTTCTTCGTTATCTTTGAATTCTTCTAATCTTTTTTCCTTAGTCCTTAAGTTTCCATCATCTTCCCTTATTTCTCTTATAAAAACTTCCTTGCCCTTGTAGTCAAATAGATAATCTCTAATTGTTCTTTTTAATCTTACGTCAGTTATAATATTCCTTCCCGTCTCTTCATCTATACGTGGTTTGTTCTCATCTAACGGGTCCCCATTAGGATTAACATTTGTAGCATCATACAAGAATAAGATCTCTGAACGGTTCTTAATTGTTTCACTCATTTTTATCCCTCCTCTATTTCTATTTCTTCCTTTATTGATTCTTTATCAGGATAAACTATATTAGCAACATCCCGAACTAGATTCATCCCGCATGAAAAGTAGAAGTTCATCTCGTCAATACTCATTTCCCAGTTATCTCCTGCAAGTAATAGATAGTATGAAATACCTTCTGCTATAAGTCTCTTGCCTTTATCAAATGCATTATACTCTTCAAACTTATTCTGTACTTTAGGCAAGAGTCCTATAAAGTCTTTTTGGCTCATCTTTAGGCTTTTAAGTTCTTTCATAAAGGGTTTAGATCCCCTCTCGTTATACTGTTTCCTTAATAACATCTCGGTTAGGGCTCCCAAAAGAAATAGCCCCTTTTTAGCAGGAGCTTCGAATGTTGGTTTATACCTTTCAAATAGTTCATCAAACATCTTAGTTTCCATATCTTTCACCTCCATCTCTAATAGATTTAGTTTCTCTAAAAAAACAACAATCATAAGGGCTTCTCTTATACATGTTGCTAGGTACTCATCTTTTATAAACCTATCCCTTATTCTTTTCATCAAGAAGTTCATTATAAAGTTTTTCTCTATTGTTCTGCCTTTGAATATAGAATCTACAAGCTCTAGAAAGTATTTGTCTAAATCGTACGCCCCTTTATTAGGATCAGATTTCGAGAAAAAGTTCCTTACCGTCTTGAATGTGAAATTTTCTTCAAATAATCTATCTACATATTCTTTAGCCAAGAAGATCGTCCTTAGTCTTGATGGGAATATATCCTCAATAAGTAGTAGGATCTTTTCTGCAGACTGCTGTTCCTTTATTTCCTTTATAAAGAGAAAGTTAAGGGTTAATATGTCTTTAAACTCTGATAAGATATCTAAGATCTCGTTTTCGTCTGCTAAGTAAGCTCTTTTAACCTCTTTTTTAAGAGAGACCATCTTTGAAGAGTCGGTAAATATATCTATAATATCTTCTATATCTTCTTTTGTAAAGATAAATCTTGGTATAAGCTGATAATTAATTCCTGCAAAACTGAATTTTAGTTTCTGTGCTATAAACCTCTTACCCTCTTCTAGAGCCCTCTTACAATCAAGACATACGGGAAAATTCTTCCATGCAAATTTTTTTTTAAATCCGCCAATTATAAAGCCCGGTTTATCTAACGTGTAGAAAGTATATACACTAGCATTACCTATTACTATATTTTTCTTCTCTTTACATATAGAGCATACCTTATCCTCTGAAAAGATTTTTAAGCCCTTTTTTTCAACGTTTTCCTGTAATAACCTCCGAAATATTTTATAATCTCCAGGATAATATTCTTCTCCATTCTCTTCTATCTTTATGGTTATAAAGATCTTTTCTTTTCTAGGTATCTCTTTTCGGATCTTTTCGATCTTACTAATAATATCTTCCCTATTTTCTTCTAACTCTTCTTGAATACTACCTAAGAATAGACGTTCTTCATCTTTTATATTTTTCTCTTTGAGGATCTTATTGAACCAACCGAGTATCTTTATTGGAAAGGTCTTTTCTGGTTCTGTGAGTTTTGCGGTTGGAGAAAAGTCAGGGCCGTTGGCTGAACCCTTTCTATAGAGATATTTAAGTATATAGTCTTTTTTATATTCTTCTCTTTCTACGTCTATGTATTCTAAATTATTTCCCTCTTTCCTAAATCTGATAGCACATACGTTATTATACGTGCCTTTGATGTTCGGGTCTTCTATGAGGCTTGTTAAGATATCCTTTTCTTCCCTTTCTAGCACTAACTCACCTAATTCTTTTACCGCTTCAAGCATTCTTCTCACCCTCCTTCCATATCTCCCACATTCCAAATCCTTCTGAATTTTTACTACCTAGCCCAGCATTATAGGTAACCACTATAAGCTCGGGGTTTCCACTAATTTCATATATACCTGTCCATCCCTCTATAGGATTATTCTTGAAAAAGACTACAGCATGATTTTCCTTTACAGAAAACTTGTATGGTTTTATCTGAAGCCTAAGTCCGTCAGGTTCTTTTTGGTATATTAACCTGTACTTTTTCTTGGCATTTTCCTCTATCAATTTCTGGAAACCTTCTTCGTAAGGTTTGTAATAATAAAAAACTCTTTCTCCATTGTCTTTTTTGAATGTGCTATAAACAGTAAATGGAGACATAGCTCTTATAAGTATTCTGTTTTCAATCCTTGGCGGTGTCATAACTTCTAACTGTGATAGATAGATCCTCTGTCCATAAAGAGAAAATTCTCTCCTTTTAAATGACATTTCCCCTAGATCTGCTACTATATTATCTACAGGGGAAGAGAAGTAGAACGAGATCCTTCTGCCAAAGATTAGCTTGGCATCTTTTCCATTCTTTATTAACTTACCCTTTTCTAGAATTCTAGAGAATGTAAAGAGTTTAAATGGTCTCTTGCCAACTAGGAATCCTACATTGTGTAGCTTATTAGACAACTCATTAGAGAATGTGTTATATATTAACCCATGTATGTGGTAGTTATAATGGGCAGGTAGTATAATCTTTTCCCCCTCTAATACCTCATAACTCAATTTTATCCTCATAACCATCACCCTTTATATTTTAATACTATAGAGGGTCATAGATTGACCCTTTACTTATATATTTCACACAACTTCTTTATTTCTTCTTCTATCTCTTTTTTGAGTGATTCGGGCTCTAAGACCTTACAGTGCGAACCATAGCTCATAATCCATCTTTTTATCTCTTCAGTATTTCCCTCTATAGTGAGTATTATTTCCCCGTTTTCCAAGTCTTCTATCTCTTGGCTCTCATGCCATATTCTTTCCTTTATCCACCTAGCCTGGTATGAGTCGAACCATACCTTTATCTTTTTTGTATCACCCTTATAGATTCTGAACGCTCGATTTAGATATTCTTTTAGATCAAAATCTTTAGAGATCTCGAACTGCTCACTAAGGATCTTTATACTGATGATCCTATCGAGGGCAAAATCTCTAATTTCCTTTCTAAAATGACAGTATCCACAAAAATACCATACCCCTTGGAAGTTGTATATATGATACGGATCTACCTTTCTCTCTCTAGTCTCATTAGAACTTAACGAGTGATATTTAATAACAACTCTTCGTTTTTCTCTTATCGCCTTGAATATCTTATCAAATATATCACTTACATCTGTCTTAAGTTTTATATAAGAGATGTTTACTGAAAGAGCCATTTCTAACTCTTTTGGATTTATAGAGACTTTATCAGATAAGAAAGTCTCTAACTTCTTTTCTAGAGATGACAAGCTTTTTTCTAATGGTGTCCCTTTAAACTGTTGAAGTAGGTTTGTGGCTATTAGAAGTGAGATGACTTCTCCTCCACTTAATGGAGGGAAAGGGAATTCACACTCTTCTTTTAGATAATAGCCTCCCTTTCTCTTATCAAATTCTATTGGAAGTCCTAGGTCATATTTTAGTGTTGCTATATCCCTCTTTATAGTCCTTTCTGATACATTACCAATTTCGTATGAAAGTTCTTCTGTTAGTCTAGATAGATTAGGGTAAGATAAATCTCTTATCTTCTGAAAGATTTTAAATATCCTTAATAGAATAATCTTGTTAAAACCACGCCTTAGATCATTTTTGTTCTTCCCCAACCCTTTCCCTCTACTATATTTTTACTAACATTTTAGCATAACATCACAGAAATAGCTAGCCTTTAGGTCTTACTCGCATCCTTCTATCGGAGGAACACTAATCCCTAACTGAGCGCTCTTTATACCAGCTTCTATTACTCCTATTACTCTACGCGCCTGTTCTGGTTTTACTATCAGTGCTTCTTTCATAAGCAGGTGGTCTAATATATTCCTATAATACTCACTCCACTGATTTTCTGTTCCAACCTTTAACAAACTATCCTGAGCTATTCCGGACGCATAGGATACAAGCCTTATTTCATTATTCCAGTTAGCTTCAATAGCTCCCTTTGTCCCTAGGATACGCCACTTAGATCTTGGTATAGCGGATATATCAGATATCATAAAATCAGCTGTTACTCCATTCTCAAACCTTATAAACACCTCTCCATGATCTTCATTGGTTACCACATGCCAAACTCTCTTCTGAAAATCTCCTGTTATCTGAGTAATCTTAGACGGCACAAGGTTCAAGATCCAGTCTATAAAGTGAGCTCCCCAATCATGCATTACACTACCACAGGCCTCTTTATCTGAACGCCAAGTAAACCCAGGGTGCCTGTAGTTTGTAAGTCCTGCCTCTATATGGAAGATTTCTCCTATTAAGCCTTTGTTTATTATCTCTTTAATTGTTAGATAATCACTATCCCATCTACGATTATGGAATACACTGAGCATAAGCCCTGTCTCGTTGGCTTTAGAGATCATAGCATTAGCCTCTTCTACAGTTATACTCATAGGCTTTTCTAAAACGACATTTTTCCCTGCATCCAGACATCTTATCACAACTTCTCTATGTGCGTTATGGGGAACCACAACAAAGACTAACTCTAAGTCTTGAATGGCTAACATTTCTTCTAGATTTATAAAATAGCCTTTAAGATTTGGGTATTCCCTCCTTGCCAACTCTAAATTCTCAGAATTAATATCACATACCGCTATAAGATTAAACCCTTCGGTTTGACTTATCTTTTCTGCGTGGAATCTTCCCATACCACCATAACCACATATTCCACAGTTTATCGTCTTTCTGGTCAATTCTTCCCCAGAAGTCCAGGCTATAGAACGTACCAATAACTTTTGAATTTCAGGATGGTTCAAGACCTCTAGAGAATGTCCATTCGCCAGATAAACTACCCGTCCTTTTCCATATTGACGGGTATATACCATAGGAAGTTTTTTGCCCTGCCATATGGTATATGCTATAAGATTTACTTTTGTAGGGTCATAACTTTGAAGATGGTACATCTCATCATAGACCTTAAAGTCTGGCATACGAACAGTTAGATAATGATTTTTATCTGCTATAAATACCTTAAACTCTTGCTGAGGAGGATGGGTTAAGAATTCTCCTCCTATCATATCTATGTATGCTCGACTACCACGAAAGCTATCGGTTGCGGAATGGATTCCAACAAATCCTCCCCCGTTACTAACAAACTCCAAAAGTCCTTTTTCTCTTTCTGGGGTTAGTTCATTATAGAAGCCTGTGGTGTATAGCACTATAGTTGAGTATCCCCTACTAGATAAATTTTCAAAGATGTTAAGGTCATTGGTCATATCTAATTCGAATCTTTTATCCTCTTCTAGAAGAGCTTTTATTACATTCCCTCCCTTTTCTGTTGGATGAAACTCAGGTCCTCCATACACATATAAGACTTTCTTCATACCCTTATCCTCCTTTACGGTATATCTTTTTAATAAATAATACCATATGGTATAATGATGGTAAAACAAGAATTGGAGGTGGAGTACTATGATAAGAAAATTATTAGTACTAATAATTCTGGGGGTATTTTTAGTTGGAGCTTTCGGGGGATGCTATACATACGAGATACCGGATCTTTCAGGTGATTGGCAGGGAAAATTAGAAAGCGAAAGCTTTAAGTTTCTAGGGGTTAATATTAATATCGATGGTCTAACCCAAGACCTAGATGGGAAATTTACTGATGGGGTAGTTGAAGTAATGTATAGTGGAACTTATAACAATTATACAATATCTGGCACTATAAAAGCTAATGTATACGGAGACAGTACCGACGAATTAAGGGCTAGGATAAAGGCTAAAGGATATGTGACTCCTGAGAATGAAATGTTTCTAACATTAATTGTCTTTATATTAAGCGGTAGTATCATAAGTTTCCAATCTGGCGACTACTATGACCTTGCTTTTACATTCCCCCATGGGTATGGATGTAGAGATGGGATTATAGATGGTATGACAGGGGATTATGAGTTTAAGCTATACACTCAGGGTGCTCCTTTAGGACAAGTGTTTGATAAAGGATCAGCAAGTATAAAACGATAAGATCTTACTATCGTCAGTATCCTAAGAGCTTATATAGATTTCTTTTCCTCTCTTTACCAAATCGATGGCATCTAGGTGCGTATCTAGCCACTTAATAGTGGTTGGGCGCCAGGAGGTCTGTAAGAAGCCTAAAAGGTGCTCCTCAGAGATATGTTTCTTGCAGAATTCAACTGTCAGGAGGAAGTTCTCTTCACAACTCCAGTTACTTCCAGTTGGCATCTGGTCATAACCCATTTCATTAAGCTCTAGATAGGCTTTGACATATCCAATATCAGAGGTGAACTCTTTTCCATAATACCAGTTGCTCTGTAAGACTGTTTTGGGCATCTTTTTGAAGAATTCTTCTTTGTGAGTCCAGAGATAGTCAGACCAGATCCAAGCCCTTACATTCCTCTTCTCGACTTCATTTACCAAGAAATAGAGATCATTCCACCATAGATCATACTGCCTTATAACTACATAGAGCATATTCCTCTGATGCTCATAGGTTTCTTCGTCCATTCCAAGGTGGAAAAAACGTGGCTTATCAAATATGTCTATAACCTCTTCTATTAAGTCTCTGCAGATATTATAATAAGCATCTGTAGAAACAATCCTAGCATACTTACCCAACCAATTATCATGGGTTGTAGAGAAGTTAAGTTTTGGGATAACTTCTAGGCCCAAACCTCTCATCTTCTTTATTTCATCTTTCAGTAGCTCAACATCCCAAGAGCCTTTTATCGATATCTCTGGATGGCTTCTATACCTTATTCCTTCACCAAGGTCTATCAAAACCATATTTATCCCATTCTTAGGTATTTCTTCTATTAACCTATCCCAGACTTCTTTTTCGCATCGGAGAAAGTCTGTAGATACTATGTCACTGTCTTTATAGTTTGGGTGCTCCCAATCAAGCCACATATTATAACCAAGGTGAATTAAATAAGCCCATATCCTTTCCATATTTCCTCCTTCTAGAGATTTATTCTCATTAACCCTTTAAACCTGTTATCACTATCCCCTGAATAAAATACTTCTGGGCAAAGAAGAATAGTACAAAACAAGGTAGAGCTACTACTATCGATGCTGCCATTAATAAGTTCCAGGCTGTCATTCCATACATACCAGTAAATCTACTTAATGCTAGGCTTAATGTCAATTTTTCTCTACTATTGAGGTAGATTAGTGGACCCATAAAGTCATTCCAAGTCCACATAAAAGTAAATATAGCTACAGTAGCTAAAGCAGGTTTTGTAAGAGGAAGGATTATTTTGGTATAGATTCCAAAGTAACTACATCCATCAATCTTAGCTGCATCATCAAGCTCTATAGGTATAGTCATATAAAACTGACGCAATAGAAATATAAAGAATGCTCCGCCGAAAAAGTTTGGAACTATGAGAGGTTTAAATGTATCTACCCAATTTAGTAATTTAAAGAGTATAAATATAGGTATCATTGTTATCTGAGAAGGTATCATCATGGTAGATAGGACTAGCATAAATAGTAAATCTTTACCTCTAGCCCTAAGTCTTGCAAACCCAAAGGCTACAAGCGAGGACGAAATTAACTGTCCAATTACTGATAGAAATGTTATAAGACTGGTGTTTATAAAATATCTGCCAAAGGGTAGGAATGTAAGTGCTCTACTAAAATTACTCAGGTATATCTTTTTAGGAATCCATTCAGGTGGGAATAGATAGACCTCTGAGTCTTCTTTTATAGCGGTTGAAAGCATCCAAAATACAGGGATTAAGATAATAATGCTTGATATTATAAGGAGCATATACACTATAGTTTTTATTAGAATTTCCTCTTTTTTCTTGCTACCTAACATATTATACACTTACCTTTCTCTAGTACTCTCATAATAAACCCAAAGTGGCGAGGACTTAAAGATAAGTAATGTTAATAAAAGTATTATTATAAAAAGAATCCAAGACAATGCTGATGCGTAACCCATATTAAAGAATTGAAATGCATTCTGGTAGATATAAAGAACATAGAATAAAGAAGCATAGTGAGGACCTCCTCTAGTCATTACATATGCCTGAGTAAATACCTGAAAGGAACCTATTATTCCCATTACAAGGGTAAAGAGCAATATGGGGCTCATCATTGGAATCGTTATATTTATGAATTTTTTCCAGGAGTTTGCTCCGTCTATTTCTGCTGCTTCATAAAGTTCCGTAGGAATACCTTGAAGACCTGCTAGGTATATTACAATATCTCCCCCTATTCCCCAGAAGCTCATGATGATAAGAGCAGGTATGACCCACTCTTCACTCATAAGCCAAGCTGGTCCATGAATACGAAACAGCTTCCAAAGAAGAAAATTAAGGATACCAAATTCAGGATTAAAGATCCACATCCATAGGAGTGATACTGCAACGCCAGAAATAACAGAAGGGACATAGTATATTGTCCTAAACCAAACTAAACCTCTTATTTTTTGATTGAGAAGGATAGCTATGATTAGAGAAAGTATTATTCCTAGAGGGACACTAAGTAAAGAGTAATAAGATGTGACTTTTAATGCCCGCCAGAATAGTGGATCAGAGAATAACTTCTTATAGTTTTGTAAGCCCGTCCAAACAGGTGGTGTTACAACGTCATAGTTACAAAAACTAAAGTATAGAGAAGCTATAATAGGACCTATTATAAAAATTAAAAAACCTATTATCCAGGGTGAAATAAAAAGGTAAAAATATCTTTCTTCTTTCTTCGATATAGCACTTATATTAGTTCTCATATCCATTCCCTACAATTATTTATGGTTGGGAGCTGGAATGATCCAGCTCCCAGAAATATTTTACTTAGATATCTTTTTAAGATTCTCTAATATTGTTTGGTTTACCTTCTGAATCAGGGTATCTAATACCTCTTTAGGTTGTTTCTTTCCAAGCCATAGAGGGTCAGTCTCAGAGGTCCATACAGACTGTAGTTGATAGAAACCAAAGACAGTATGCTCTGCATCTTCCTGGCAATATCTAAATGCCCCATCTAATACTTCCTCCAGCTCCCTCTTACTATTAACTAAGAAGGAACTTATTTTCTCTATATAATCCTTCCTTAAGGACCTTCTAGAGGATATACGGCTAGTCTTCTCTATAAGAAACTTTTGAGCGGAAGGACTTGCAAGATATTTAACAAATTCCCAAGCCTCATTGATATATTTAGATGTTCTAGCTATCTCCAAAGGATCAGTATAAAGACAGACCTTCTTTATATTTGGAACACTATAAGGTACTGCAGCAATTCCCCATTTGTAATTCTTTGGCATTGCGCCCCATATAGCCCAGTCACCGCTTATTACCATACCAACCTTTCCAGTTTTCAAAGGAGAACCCATTTGTTCTATGACTTGTAAGGTAGCTGGAGTTGGGCTTACCTTATGTTTATACAACAAATCAGCTCTTTCTTGAAGTGCCTTTAACAGTGCATTGTAATTCTTAGTTTTATCTAGAGCTAACTTTTTAGGCGGATAGCCTTTATACACATCCGCATCGAACATATCTCCGCCCCATGCCCAAGCTATCTCAAAAAGGTCTCTAGTATCTAAAAGTCCATACTGGTCTATTCTTCCATCACCGTTTATATCCTTTGTTAATTTCTTAGCTATCTCTACCATCTTGTCCCAAGTCCAAGATTTATCTATCCAATTGGTGGCAGGATATTTTATCCCTGCATTGTCAAATAAGGTTGCATTGTAGAATACTGCTGTATAAGCCTGAGCAAATGGAAGTCCCTTTATATCTCCTCTAAAGGTGGCTCCTTCTATTGCTGCCGAATAAAAATCATTTAAGTTTATAGACTTCTTATCCCTTTCTATAAAGGTATTTAACGTAAAGTTCATATCTCTTATCGCATGGTCTACATACCCAGACTCTGCAGCACACCAGAAAATATCTGGTGGAGTGCCAGCTGCCCACATGGAGAAAAGTTTGGGGTCATATTCATCATAGGGAACTACAATTGCCTTAACCTCTATCTTAGGATGAGTCTTATTAAAATTAGCAATTAGAGTATCTAAGACTGGGACCTCATCTGGGTCATCTCTCCATAGAATAGTTACAGTTGCCTTTTGGGCATAGACAGAAGAACTCACTACTAGAGAGGAAAGGATTAAAACTATCAAAACCTTCCAAACCGAAAGACTTTTACACCTAAACATCTCTTTCACCTCCAAAATTTATTTATAAAGTCTTTATAAAGTCTAAGTCAAATAAATTCTATTATAGTAGAGTAAGAGAAATCAATATAATTAGTCTTCCAACTTAGGAGCTCTTCTCTAACCTCTCTATCACCTCCAGTAATTCTGAGAGATGTTTTATCTCAAATTTCGGTATCTCTTCTTCATTTTCTGGCTTAGATGGGTATCTATCATTCCAATGAAACCATACAGATATAATGCCAAGTCTATTAGCACCAACGATATCTCTTCTTAGATTATTCCCTACCATTACAACATTTTTATAGTCCTTCTCTTCTATGCCTAATGAATCTAGAGCAAATAGAAATATTCTTGGGTCTGGCTTTTGAAATCCTAATTCTTCAGATATAGCAAAGCAGTCAAAATACCTAAACATATCAAATTTACCTAAAACATTCTTATATGTACCAATTTTTGTATCTGCAACTAGCGCTATCTTGTAACCGATCTCTTTTAATTTTATCAGTATCTCTTTAGCTCCATCTACTAATTCTGCATCTATAGTTACAAGATTTTGGTCTTTAATCTCGGTTGTCTCATCCATCAATGTGTCCCCTAGATCAAAGAAGATCGCCTTTAACTTCATACTTTTTCCTCCTACTGTAATTATAAAAGCTGACAGGCAACAGATCAACTGATTGTTACCTGTCAGCCAATATTTAACTTAGCCTCTTATGATTACTTCTGCTTAAAGAAGAATGTCTCAGGTGCATAGGAGGTAAACCTTCTTAGGTCCCAACCCCATAGTCCTTTTTCAGGAACATTCCTTAGATTATTCTTTACTACAACTGGATGTGGAGCTAATCCAACTGTCCCTATGGTCCATAGATTTTCTGCGTTAGATTTGAGTATCTCCTTGGCAAGTTTAATCCTCTCTTTTTCACTCATAGTAGATTTCATCTTTTCCCAAGCTTCTCTTATCCTCTTTATCTCTGGGGGAGGTTCTTCGCCGGCTTTACCTCCAGTAGCAAACCATCTAGCCCATTCTACACACCAAGGGGCTTCACTTCTTACCTCTGTAGGGACCCAATAGTATGGTTCTACAGTAAATAAAAATCCAGCCCTATCAGCGTGCCATAACCCCATCTGAATAAGGTTTGCGGATGTCCTTTGGCTCTTCAAACTTGAACTTATCTCCTTAGCAGTTACCTTTATTCCTATAGCATCCCAATAGTGAACCGCCATTTCAGATGTCTTCCCTTTTGGTGTCTCTACGTCTTCATATTCGAGGAGTATCTCTAGTCTTTTACCATCTGGTCTCAGTCTATATCCATCCGGTCCACGCTTTAGCCCCATCTCATCTAAGAGTCTATTAGCCTCCTTAGGATTATATTCTATATAAGCTTTGGCAAAAGCCTCCTCGTAATAAGGAGACTGAGGAATTACCGTTGCTTGTCTCGGTGTTCCTAACCCTAGATAGAGTACCTTATTTATTTCGTCCCTATTTAGAGCTAATGAGAGGGCTCTTCTAAATCTTACATCCCTAAAGATATCTCTGAGTACTGTGTCTTCTTTATAAGTAAGGTTAAGTTGATAAGCTACATCTGCACCTATGATTGATTGCCAGAGTAGAACTCTATAATTACCCTTCTCTCTATTTTCCATGTAGAATGGATAATCTTCCATAATAGTATTTATCTCTGCTAGGTCTACTTCTCCTGCTGCTATCTTCATATTTGCTACCTCTTTATTCCTAATATCTGAGACAAAAATCTCATCTATATAGGGTAGCTGGTTACCAGCAGTATCTACCTTCCAATAGTATGGATTCCTCTTTAGGACAACAAAGTCTAAACCCTTTTTCTCCACATAGAATGTCTGAAGGGTAGGAGCGCCAGGAGCTATCCTTATACCGGAACCTCCATAGTAATCTCCATATTTTTGGAATAGTTTATACCACGTATCTAAGCCATCCTTCTTGGCAAGTTCTAATAGCTTATCCATAGGTGTATATTTAGGATGAAATTGCTTAAGATAATGTTTAGGAAGGAAAAATCTTCCTGCTACTCCTGCTGAATGTGCTAGGTGAAGGATTGCAGTTGGATAAGGAACGGCAAAAGTAGCTTTAACCGCATATTTACTTATCTTTTCTAACTTCATAAGTTTCCCACCAGGAGACCACTCTACAGGTTTCGTTGGCATAAGTTCGTCGTTCAATAACACATCTTCGTACCAGAACATAATATCGTCAGCTGTAAAAGGTTGTCCATCTGACCACTTCATCCCATCACGTAGATAGATAGTAAGAACCTTACCACCTTCACTAAAACTCCAGTTCTTTGCTATATTAGGTACTACAGAAAATCCATCCTGGCCTACTCTTAGAATACCTTCATGGGGACGAAATGCCTCTGTATCTCCATATCCATCTATAGGACCTATGACCCTAGCCCTTCCACCATACTGTCCTATCTCTTCTACGGGGTCTATAACGATAGGCTCTTTTGGTAGTCTCTGCTCTACTGGAGGTAATTTCTTCTGTTTTACAAGTTCTGCTAACATAGGGGCTTCGTTATACTTGGCTATCCTCTTACCGGTAAGCTTATAGTAGTCTGTAGGTGTATTGTACTGTTTATGAAACTTTGCCTCCTGAGAAAAAGACATAGGCACTATACTTGCTAGAAGTATAATAACCAATCCTAATAGAATAGATCTATATAAATACTTTTTCATAAATCTCTTCCTCCCTTTTTATAAATTTTTAAAATAAATCCCTCCCTTTTAGGGTATCTAGACTTGAGTGTATAAGAGATTAATCTTTATAATGCTATCTATAGATTCATTATCACCTCCCATTCCATTTATATTATACTTGAAAACGTCTTCAAGTGCAACAGACCAAGTATATCTCCTTAAAAATTTTGCCCCATGCTTATACGTCATAACGTTTATAGATTAAAGCTTTTACTTTAAGTGTTATTTAAAGACTAATTAAGGGGTATTTAATACTACATTAAAGAATTATTAAAACAGTTTATTGTTTTTGAGATTAGGTAAATTTTGTATAATACAATTAATATGTTTCCTTTCTGATTGTCTTTTATTATAATATACAAATTCTAATCAGAAAGGAGATCTCTTTTTGAGAAGTGATTACAGATCAGACTATGAGGACGGGTTTATTTTTGGTAAAATATTCTTAAGATGGATATAAAAATTATCACCATATCTAGAGAGTTTGGTTGCAATGGGACAGAGGTTGCAGAGAGATTAGCTAAAGGGCTTAAGTTTTTCCTTGTAAACAAGAAGTACATTAATGAATCTATGGTTAAGCATGGCCTTACCGAAGAGCAGTTAGAATCTTTAGAGGAGAGTTCTATTCAGCCTTTTAGTGATACAAGAAAGAAGTATATAGAACTTATGAATAGACTTATTTTAGAAATAGCTGAGGAAAAGCCTATAGTCCTTCTTGGAAGGGGAGGCCAGTTCCTCTTTAGAAATCATCCCTACGCATTTCATGTAAAGCTTATCGGTTCTATTGAAAGTAGAGTGCTTGAAGTGATCAAACAGTATAAACTGGATAAGGTTAGTGCTTTGAGACTTATATCGGAGCAGGATCGTAGAAGAGACTTATATATAAACAAGATATTTGGAGGAGATTGGCACGATCCTTCTCTCTATAGTCTTATAATAAATATGGATTACTTTGATGTTTCTGGTGCAGTTAAGATGATAACAAGGGCAATAAAGATTGCAGAGAGAAATAGCTATGTAAAATTCGAAGGTGTTTCTGAATATCCTAAAGATGCTACAGGTTATATTCCTCACTTTGCCCATTCGTCTGAGGAAGAGTTTGCCAAACTTTTAGACTTTTACGGAATTAGATGGCTTTATGAGCCTAAGACCTTTATCCTAGAGTGTGACAGTGAAGGCAATATAATTTCTGCTTTTACTCCAGATTTCTATCTGCCAGACTTTGACCTATACATTGAGCTTACAACTCAAAGACAAAGACTAGTTAATTATAAGAATAGAAAGATTAAACGGCTTAAGGAGCTTTATCCAGATGTGAATATTAAGATGATATATGGGAAGGATTATAAGAATATACTTAGGAAGTTTGGACTCATATGAAAGAGAGACTGTTGATTCCTAGAGAAGAGATTAAAAAAAGGATAGAAGAACTTGGTAGAGAGATTTCTAGAGATTATTCAGAGAGAGAACCAATCTTGATATGTATCTTAAAGGGTGCTGTATATTTTGCCATTGATCTAACCCGATATCTTAGTATACCGTTTATTATAGACTTTATGGCTATATCTAAGTACAGTGGAAGTTCTTCTGGGGTGGTAAGGATTACAAAGGATTTGGATGTAGACATACATCAAAAGGATGTTATCGTTGTTGAGGATATAGTAGATACTGGCCTTACCCTTGGATATCTCTTGAGGAATCTAAGGGCAAGGAACCCTATGTCCCTAAAAGTCTGTACACTTTTAGATTGTCCTAGTAGACGTATAGTAGATATCCCTGTAGATTATAGAGGATTTGAAATTCCCGATGTGTTTGTAGTAGGTTATGGACTAGATTATAAAGAGAGATATAGAAATCTACTAGATATAGTTGTCTTGGAGGAATAAAAATTTTTGGGCTAGGATCCCCTAGCCCAAATATATGAAGAGGAGGTTTAAGAGATAACTAGACTGCTAAGTTATAAAAATCTTAATCTTTAAATCTATATATAGATTAAAACTAGTATGTTAAGATAAATATAAGATTATGTTAAGAAAGAGTTAAGAGATTATTAAATTCTTTTTAAGAATTTAGGTTATAACCGGAACCAGATATACGTTACAGACACCCTCCCTATCAGAGGTAAATATTATATTCTTACCATCAGGTGTAAATATTGGATGTGGATGGGATTCTTGGGTTAGCCAAGAAGAATCATGATGACAGAGTGGAGTTACCTCGCATATATCTTCTTTATGTCTTATCAGTCCTATGTAATTTCTCCCGTCTTTGAATTCAGGTGTAGGAAAAGCTCCGTCTCCAACAAATAGGTCTTCCGTTGGATTCGTCTGTATATGTGTTGGTGAGGGACCAGGATATCTGTATTTACCCAAGATATTTCCATCGGTATCTAATATGACATCAAAAAATGTCCATTCTGTAGATTTTGGTGTCTCTCTAACACTGTACTGGGTAACTACCTTTCCACTCTTGGTGAAGTATTCATGACCAGCCCTCTCTAGATATCTTTTCTGCTCTAGGATTGGGTATATCTCATGTGTATCAGCCCTTACTATCCACATCCTCTGAACCAGATGCCAAGGTCCTTCGTGGCAGAAGAGTATTATATTTGGGTCTATTGGACTTATGTTTACATGGCTTATCCATTCTCTTTCTCCCCACACCGCTTCTATCCTCTCATCTACTAAATCTATCCTCATTATCACACTTGATGGTCTTCTATAGAGATGTTCTAACATCTGAGAATACTGAGCCCCTGTCCCAGTACTCATCTCTAGGTCTTCTGAATAGACAAAAGTTAAGTATCTTCCGTCTCCTGAAAGAGAGAGTATTCCTGTATGGAATCCGAATGGAGCTACATATATTTCTTCTGTCTTTAATGTCTGTAGTTCAACAGATTTAAGTATTCTTCCGTCCCAATAGTATGCAATAAGTCTCTTTGGATCTAGGCAAGATCTGTGTGGAAAGATATTAAAGTCGTCTGTGAGTTGAACCAAGACACCAGTGTCTATTTCAAGGCTAAATAACTGCCATCTACCTGACCTTGTAGACTCTATAAGTAAGATCTTAGAGTCTTCTGATACAAGTGTCTGCGTGAAGTAAGGATGTATACTATTACCAATACCATCCGTAAGTCTTGTGACTATAACTCCTGTGTCTCTGTCTTTCTCTTTTACGAACTCTATATGAGATGTTTTACCCCTCATTTAAGATACCTCTTCCTTTAAGACTTTGCCTGTAAGGAATCAGGCATAATCTGCATAAGCTCAATCCTATTTCCATCAGGATCAGTCAGCCAGTATTGGTAATTTCCATCCTTGCCCTTATTTGGCTTACCATTAATTATTAAACCTCTTTTCGAAAGATCATCTAAGGTTTTATCTATGTCGTCTACTAAAAGGCATAGATGTTGAAAACTTCTGTTATTATAACCCTTTTCTAGTTCTCCTTTGTAAGGGAATAATTCTATAAAGTTATTTTCGCTTATCTTTAGATAAACTATCCAGAGCTCTCCTTGGTCATTGTATAGTCTGAACGCCTCTTTGAATCCCAATATATCACAATAGAACTTTAGTGATTCCTCTAGATTTGAGACCCTATATGCTACATGTCCTATACCTGTAATCATTTTTACCTCCTCCTATTCAGTTAATCTCTTTACTACCGTTTCTATTAATCTGTATCCTTCTTTTATCTCGCTTATCCTTGCATACTCTCTTGTGGAATGGGCTTCACTACCACTTATCCCTAAGAGTAGTGTTGGTATACCTTGTTCATTAAAGATATTTGCATCGCTTCCTCCTCCCATATATATAGTATTTGGATTGAAACCATTGCTTTTCATAATGTCTATGACCTTTTTTAAAAACTCGCTATCCTTTAGGTCAAAACGTGTATATTCTTTCCTATACTCTAATCTTGTCTTTCCTCCACCCTCTTCTACGATGCTAGATGCCTTCTCAAGATTGTTCAACAGAGCATACAGATACCCTTCATCCCTACTCCTATACTCTCCTCTCAGTTCCACCTCGTCAGGGATTATATTTGTAGCCCTTCCACCTGAGATTACCCCTACGTTTCCAGTAGTCATATCGTTTATCCTCCCGATGGGAAGATGTGTTATTAGTTTAGAGGCTAGAAGTATAGCGTTTACTCCTTTTTCCGGATAAGCTCCTGCATGAGCTGCTACCCCGTAGATCTTGTATGTCCATGTAAATTGTGAAGGAGCCCCTATAATTACATTACCAACAGGACCACCTGCATCTAGTGTAAAACCATACGGAGCTTTTATCATATCTCTCTTTATTGCTTTTGCTCCTACAAGTCCAATCTCTTCTTGCACAGTGAATATTACTTGAATAGGCAATGGATTATCTTTGTGGTTCTCTAAAAGCTCTAAGATTACAGCTATTCCAACTTTGTCATCTGCACCAAGAATTGTTTTCCCATCAGATCTTATGATATCTCCTTCTATAATTGGATTTACATTATCGCAAGGGACTACCGTATCCATATGTGCATTTAGGAACAGTTTAGGTGTCTTATCAGAGGTTATAAACATATTGCCTATATCATCTTCGATAACTGAGTATCCCCAACCTTCCACCCATTCCCTTATAATCCTAGCTACCTCTTGTTCTTTTCCTGCTGGACTTGAAACCTTCAAAAGAGATATTAACCTTTCTGTAATTCTTTCCATTCCTTACCTCCAATATATCTTCTTCCTGCCTCAAATGCCTTGAGGTTTATGTCTAATAGATGTTCCTTTTCTCTTAAGAGATTCTTAAGTATCTCTTCAACTTTGGAAGTATCAAGGTCCTTTATAATTTCTACGTAACATCCCGCCATTACCATATTGGTTGTTCTTACATTGCCTAAGTTTTCTGCTATCTTAGATGCAGGGATTCCTACTGTGCTATTATCAAACTCTGGACTGACTAGAGATGTATTTATTATCTTATATCTTGGAGAAAACTTATCCTTGAATCTCTTATAAGAAGGTTCATTCATAATTATAACTGTCTCGGGATTTTTTACTATAGGAAATTTTATATCTTCTGAGGAGATAACAACAGAACAGTTTGCCGAACCTCCTCTCATCTCTGGGCCATAAGATGGAACCCAGGTTACATGCATATTATTAAACATCCCAAGATAGGCAAAGAACTGCCCTAGAAATAGGATGCCTTGTCCTCCATAACCAGCTATTAATATCGTGTGGGTCATAATCTACCTCCTGGTATGATTTTACCTAGTATTACTTTTTTCTTAGCTCCAGTAGCGCTAGGGACATTATTAGGAGAACCAAAAACCACCTCGTTTGCAAGTATGGCAAATGCCAAAGCCTCTTTAGCCTGATTTGGGATTCCAAAATCCTCATGGGTTTTTATCTTTATACCTGGTAGTAAATTTTTTATCAGTTCTATTAGATAACTGTTATAAACCCCTCCACCGCCTATTATTAACTCTTCTATTCCAAATTGTTTAATAGAATTGGCTATAGTAGTTGCAGTAAGAGCTGTAGCAGTAGCTACTATGTCCTCATCACTAAGTCCGAGAGATTTCCCTCTTTTATAGAGGTTTATAGCAAATAATCTGCCGAAGATTTCTCTTCCAGTTGATTTTGGAGGAGAAAGACTGAAATATGGATGTGATAGTAATATCTCTAACAATTTATTAGAGATCTTGCCTTTCCTAGCGATACTTCCATCTTTGTCAAAGTTTAGTTCACCATTAGATATCTCTCTTACAACTTCATCTATAACCATATTCCCAGGTCCGGTATCAAATGCCAAGACATCATCTATATTAGCATCCTTTGGAAGAATGGTAATATTTGCTATACCTCCTATATTAAGCACTCCTCTGGTAAACTCTTCACTAGTGAATAGCACCCAATCTGCAAATGGAACTAGAGGTGCACCATGTCCACCAGCTGCCATATCTCTAACTCGGAAGTCACATATTGTTGTTATACCTGTTTTTTCTGCTATAACTGATCCTTCCCCTATCTGAAGGGTAGACCTTGTTTGAAAATCTCCCAATTTTTGTGGATATGGAGAATGGAAAACGGTTTGCCCATGGCTAGCTATAAGGTCTATATCGTTTTGCGATAATCCAGACTCTTTTATTGCTTCTATAGCTGTATCTGCAAAGATCTCTCCTAATAAGAAATTCATACTAGATAAGAAAGGGATATTAGTCTTCTCTATGTCGAATAATCTATAAATAAGTTCCTTTATCTCTTTGGGATATTCATAGTGATAGTGATGTATAAGCTCTATCTTAGAATCTTTGGCATGTCCCCTTATCCTTACTATACTAGCATCAACCCCATCAGCGGATGTCCCAGACATTAATCCAATTATTACTCTTGATTCTTTCCCTCTTAGATATTCTAGCATCCTATATTGCCTCCTTTACCAGTATAGCTACCGCTATTGCAAATCCCCCATCATGACTTATACTAACCGCTATACTGTTTACCATAAAACTTTCAAATTTTTTCTTAGCCCTACTACTCAGTATGACATAAGGGGAACCGTCTTTTTTATGCATAACAGATATATCTTTAGGGGAAAGTCCGCCACCTAGAGCCTTTATTACTGCCTCCTTACAGGCAAATTTGCCAGCTAAGGCTTCATAAAAATTTTTTCTATTCTTGATCTCTTGGACTTCTTCTTCAGAGAAGATTTTAGTTAGAAATCTCTCTTTTCTCTGTATTATCTTTTCTATCCTTTCTACACTTACAATATCAATACCTAGCATAATTAACTATTATTATACTACAATCGATTAGATGTTATAATATAATTCTAATGAATCGTAAGATTATTGTAAACATAGTAGTAGCTCTTTTGGCTAGTATATCGGTTATCTTGGTTATTAACTCTGTAGTTAAAGAAAAGGTTTCTCTATCTAATCTTCTAGAAAAGGATGCCTTAGAGCTTATTATTGTAGGAGTGACAGTAAATGCAATTTGTATATTTATAGATGGTTTTAAGCTTCGCCTTTTACTTACATCTTTAAAAGAGAATATAAGTTATATAGATGCTTTAGAAGCCTGCATTGTATACTCTTTCTTTTCTGCCATAACTCCATCTTCTATGGGTGGACAGCCATTTCAGATATATTTCTTAACGAAGAAGGGGGTAAAAAGCGAAAATGCTACAAATATTATCATTTTTAGGACCTTTGAATACCTAATGATTGTAATGGGGATCGATATATATGCGCTTATATTTGTCCTTCCTCATCTACCACAGTGGAATATTGGTAAGACAATGTTGATATTGGGTTTTGCGAGTAGTCTTTTATCAACGTTTCTTACCTGGCTAGCTATGGCAAAGCCAGATCTGTTTAAGTATATTATAGTAAAACTTAAAAAGATAAAGAAGCTAGAAAACTTCGTAGGAAGATGGGAAGAAAGGGCATATATGTGGATAGATAATCTAAAGTTGAGTTTCTACGAATTATGGAAGAATAAAAAGATAATATTTACAGACTTTTCTTTGATGCTTGTGTTGATACTAATCTACTCCTATCTCCTTTTCTTACCTATAGTAGGCCTTACAGGACTAAAAATAAACTTTTTGTCGTTTTTTAGCATACAAATATTACTCTCTTCTCTAGCCTCTTATATACCTACCCCAGGCGCTAGCGGTGGCATAGAGGCTGTCTTCTATACATTTTTTAAGGCTAGTGCCTTTTCTCCTAAATCTCTCCTATTAGGGATCACAATATATAGGATTGTAACATATTATTCAATAATACTACTAGGAATTCCGTTAGTGTTCAAAAATAGAAAACTACTAATTAAGGGGTAGGGGCGCTAGTGGTATCACTTAGTATATTTATCTTCAGGAAGATATGGAGACTTAATAAATATAGCGAGGAAGTCTTCTGATGGATTTACGATATTGTGTTCCTCAGGAGCTTCGACTCTTATAGCATCTCCTGTTGTGATTTCAAACCTTTCCCCGTCTACTATCATTTGAGCCTTACCTGAGATTACATAAAATGTCTCTTCAACTTCTTTATGATAATGCGCCCCTAATTCTTTTCCAGGAATGAGTTTAAGTACTCCCCACTCAATACGGGGCCCTCTCATTATATACTTAGGGCCCCAGTTTCCGTGTCTAAATCCCTTTTCAGATTCCTTCGCCCGTTCCATACTATCTCACCTTTTCTTCTTTCTTTATGTAATTCTCTTCCCATATCTTATCTGATACGTTTTTCCACCTATTAGCATAGTCATCAAGTTTTTCTGCCATTTCTGGTGTAAGTAATCCTTCAGAGCCTCCATCTGTAGATTTAGCCCCTACTTTAGTTACTATCTCCCTTAGAGCCCAAGGATTATCAACTATAGGGCAAGGTCTTAATAAGTTTTCGCTAAATGGTATCCTCTTCTGATATTCGGCAAAGAATGGAGACTTTAGCACCTCAATTAGACTTTTCTCCCTTATATTATCTACTGAAAAGTGTACAAAAGCACATGGTTCTACGTCACCCTTACCATTTATATGGAAGTAGTTTCTGCCACCTGCTATACATCCACCAGTATATGGACCATCATTCCAGAAGTCTGCAACAAATACAGGCTTATCATTTCTCCAATGATGCACCGCACTCCTTACTTTAGCTCTTTCTTCGGGGGTAAGCATGAGACTAAAGTCAGGATCTCTTCCTATGGGGACATACATAAATACCCATCCAAAGGCAACACCTTTATCGATAAGATGGTCTATAAATTCATCGCTTGTGATAACATCTATGTTTTTACGTGTTGCAGTGATAGAGAATCCAAATATTGCTCCATTCTCTCTTAGCAGATCCATTGCACGCATTACCTTAGTATAGACGCCTTTACCTCGTCTTTCATCTGTCTCCTTTTCAAAGCCTTCTATACTTATAGCAGGTGCAATGTTTCCAAGTTCTACAATCTTCTTTGCCATCTTCTCGTCTATAAGTGTTCCATTAGTATAGACATGGAATAAGACGTCATCATGCTTCTCTACCACTTCTAAAAATTCTTTGCTAAGAAAAGGTTCTCCGCCGGATACCGTTATAAAGTAGATGCCTAACTCTTTTGCCTCTTTTATTATCCTATCCATGAGGTCTTTACCCAAGCTGAAGTGTTGCTGGTATTCACCTGCCCAACATCCGATACATCTGAGATTACAGCTAGTTGTTGGATCTATAAGTATAAACCAAGGGATATGAACGCCAAGTTTTTCGCTCATCTCTATTTGTCTGGGGACTCCTAAAAATACAGCATTGACAAAGAAGTCTACAAACATCTTTGTCCTAACGTTTGGATGGGTATTCTTTAATAGTCTTATAGCGAACTCCCTCTGTGGAGTATCATTGAGTAACAGATTTGCTACATGTTCTAGCTGTTTCTGATGCCATTCTGCCTTTGCAAATCTTCTTGCTAAGTTAATGAGTTTTTCTATATTTTTTTCTGGGTTCTTGGCCAGATAGTTTAATCCCTCTTCTATAACCAATCCCCCAACATAACGTTTAGCAAAATCAAAAAATGCCATAAGCCTATTCCTCCTCTCCTATTAAAATTTTCCCTCCATATATCTCTTTGGTAATATCAAAAAGGATCTCCTTTTCTTTACCTGATAACTCATTAAGGATCTCCTTATACCTATTTAATAGAGCATTGATTTTAGGGTTTATAATATTGCTGTATTTGCTTAAACCTGCCTTAGCTACAATAATACCTATAAAGAGTGCAGTCAGACCCAATAGACCACTTTGAGGGTCTATACTTGCTGAGAGTGTCTTATAGCTTGAAGATACATTATCCCAATTTATAGATAGCTTTTGACTTATAATAAAGAGTATAGCGCTTATATTGAGAGCTCTTAAGAGTGGAGACTTAATTGTATAGGTGTCGTTTAGATCAACTTGGAGGATTTCATTTAGAGACAATCTATTAAAAACACTAAGTCTATTTTTTACTTCTTCTACTATTTTATTCAGATTTTCTTTTCTTTCTTCTACAGAGACTAAACGTTCCCCTTTAGGTGTAACTCTAAATGCTAATGTGCTTCTACCTCCTTTTTCATTAAGATTATAGACGCATTCTACATAACCTTCATCCTTAAGTGCAGTGAGTAAATCATAAGCAGTCCATTTACTTACACCTAAGGTTTCTGCTACTAGAGAATAATGTACAGGCTTATTATATCTCTTGTTCAACTCACTTAGTGCCTTTATAAACTCTATCCTTCTCTCTGTAATTCCCATAGTTCCTCCAAAAAAACCAAAATTCTATATAGAATTATAATCCCCAAGGGAAAAATGTCAAGAGTCCTTAGATAAAATTCGGACATCCTATGTCTCTATGCTCACACCGGGTATATGAAAATACCCTACCAGGGCATCTTACATCAAAAATTTCTATAAATTTTTACCCCATATAAGACCCATAACCCTGCAAAATCTACCTAAAAATACAAAATTATCATCACCTAAGTACTTCGTATGCCATTGTTATACCTAGTAAGCATGTTTTTAAGAATCTTTGTATAGTTTTATAGTTGGTCTCATCCAGGGGGTATTTTTTATCTGGATTCAGATATCCGAACTTCAGATGTGTTATAATCATTTAGAGTAATATTAATCTTGATAGGAGGCAACCTACTGTGAATGAGGCACTAGAATTACTTTATAAAAGAAAAGCGATAATGAAAGGACACTTTTTACTCTCTTCTGGGCTTCATAGTGATACCTATGTACAGTGTGCACTGGTATCTCAGTATCCGGAGGATAATGCTTTTCTTGCCAGTAAGATTGCAGAACTTTTTAGTGATAAAGATATAAACTTAGTTGTTGGACCAGCTATAGGAGGTATCACTATTGCCTATGAGACCGCTAGGGCTTTAGGGGTTAGAAGTATCTTTGCTGAAAGGGAATCAGGTATTTTGACCTTTAGAAGAGGCTTTACTATTAGCGAGGGTGAAAACGTACTTATAGTAGAAGACGTTATTACCACTGCAGGAACAGTGAGAGAATTGAAGGACTTAGTCTTATCTTGGAGGGGAAATGTTGTAGGTATCTCTAGCATAGTAAATAGAGGTAATATCAGTGAGGTGGATGGGATACCTGTTAGCTCTCTAGTTTATGTATCGTTGTCAACCTATACTCCAGAGGAGTGTCCACTCTGTAAGGATAATCTACCAATAGTAAAGCCTGGGAGTAGGAGATAGTTTTATGTATAGAACTCCTCTAGATATACAAAATAAGGAGTTCTCTAGGAGATTTCGTGGGTATGATATAGATGAAGTAAAGGAGTATCTTTCTCAACTGGCGGATGAATGGGCTATTCTTATAGAAGAAAATAAAACTCTTGAAGAAAGGTTGAAGGATTTAGAAGGACAATTGGAGTACTATAGGAATATAGAGACTCTTCTTAAAGAGACATTACTCTCTACTCAACAGGCGATGAACGAATTGAGAAAGACTACAGAAGAGGAAAGAAGGTCTATAATAAATTCTGCGCAGAATTCTGCTAGGGAGATTATAAGAAAAGCAGAAGAAGAAAAGGCTCAGATAGAGATGGAGATAGAAAAGCTTAAGGCTGTGTACAAGGAGTTTAAAGCCAAATTTGTAAATATGCTTGAATCCTATAGAAAGTTACTTGAAGAATGAGAGCTCTAGCACTATACTCAGGTGGACTTGACAGCCTCTTAGCTATAAAGATAATGATGTCCAATGGAATTGAGGTTATACCGATAAGTTTCGTTACTCCTTTTTATTCTCCGGATATAGATTATGGTAGCAAGATCTTAGGAGTTCCAGTGATAAGTATCGATATAACGGAGGAATTCATTAGTGTACTCCTTTCTCCTCCACACGGATACGGAAAGAATATGAATCCCTGTATAGACTGTCATGCCCTTATGATTAGGAAGGCTAAAGATTTATTAGATGAGTATAACGCCAAATTTATAATAACCGGAGAAGTCTTAGGAGAAAGACCAATGTCTCAGAATAAGTGGGCTTTAAAAGAGGTTGAAAGGTCTGCCGGGGCAGAGGGATTAGTAGTAAGGCCTCTTTCTGGAGCCTTATTACCTCCAACTATTCCTGAAGAGATGGGTTGGATAAAGAGAGAATGGCTTTATGATATATCTGGAAGAAAAAGAAGTAGGCAGTTTGAATTGGCAAGACTTTTTGGTATAGAAGAATATAAAACACCAGCGGGGGGATGTCTGCTTACAGATATTCAGTTTTCCAAAAGACTGAAGTTTCTCATAGGTATAAAAGGAAGACCTACAAGAGAAGAGTTTGAATTACTAAGAATTGGAAGACATTTTTATATTGACGGTAGCTGGTTTTTAATAGGACGTAACGAGAGAGAGAATAAACTTCTAAGAAATTCTAAGATATGGAGATATATGTTCTTTACTATTGATTATCCTGGTCCTACTGGTATAATAGTAGAAGGTGAGCTTATAGAGACTGCTATTAGGGTATTGATTAGATATAGTGATGCTCCAAAGGATACGCCTATTAGGGTAAAGGTTTTAAGAAGTTCTGGAGAAAGTTATATATTTGAGTCGGTATCTCTAGATGAAGAGGAGATTGAAAAGATTAGGATATGAGGTGATTAAATGAGTTATAAACATCTCTTTTCACCTATTTCTATTAAAAGTGTATACTTTAAAAATAGAATAGTAATGCCACCTATGGCTACCAACTTTGGGATAATCACAGATAAATCTATAGCCTACTATGCAAAGAGAGCTCTAGGAGGAGTTGGAAGTATAATAATAGAGGGAACCCCTACGCATCTATTTCGTAATAAAAATTTTCAGGATAGATTAAAGCTCCTAGCGGATAATATCCACAAAGGTGGAGCGAATGCCTTTGTCCAGCTGACTATAAGGAGTAATCCTCAGCCTCGTAGAGATGTTACAGATATCCCCATAGATGAAATAAAGTCACTTATAGAAGATTTTGTATATGCTAGTAAGGTTTGTCTAGAAGCTGGCTTTGATGGAGTAGAACCTCATGGGGCACACGGCTTTATGATGAATCAATTCTTTTCTCCTATATTTAATAGACGTAATGATGAGTATGGTGGGGATGTTTATAGAAGGATGAGATTTGCTTTGGATGTTATCAGAGGACTAAGGTCTATAGCAAACGATAGATTCTTGATACTCTATCGCCATACTCCAGTAGAGTGGAGGGATGGTGGATATTCATTGGAGGATACTATTTTATTTGGCAAGGAACTCAAAAGAGAAGGCTTAGACATACTTGATATATCCCCTAGTACTGCTCCGGGTTCCCATGATTATGGTGCTTTAGCTAGAGAAGTTAAAAAGCAGGTAGATGTACCAGTCATTATGGTGGGAAAGATGTATGTTCCTGATCTGGCTGATAGTAAGCTAGGAGAAGGTTATGCAGATTTTGTTGCTATAGGAAGGTCTTTATTGACCGATCCATTTCTTCCCAAAAAGATTCAGGATGGAAGATTTGAGCTTATAGATGCTTGTAAACAGTGTAATATAATGTGCCATGGATATTTAAGGAGAAGAATTCCTATATCTTGCATAGTTAATCCCTCTGTGGGAAGGGAATTCTTAGAAAGAGGAAGTTGGAGTAGGAATTTAAGATGAATATAGAACATTATGAGTTTGGTAAGGTTGTTATAGATGGTATTTCATATTTTTCTGATGTGATTGTCTTTCCAGATAGGGTAGAGAATGACTGGTGGAGAGAAGAGGGACACGAATTACATATATCAGATATAATAGAAATAGTTGAAACTAAGCCTAAAGTCCTTATAGTTGGGACCGGAGCTTATGGTATGCTAAGAGTCTTACCAGAGGTAGAGAAGTATCTAAGAGAGAATAATATTCAACTTATAGCAGAGTTGACTGGTAGGGCAGTAGAGATATATAATCAAACTAGTGATAAAAGTAAGGTTGTATGCGCCTTGCATCTTACCTGCTAACGGAGGGGTGGCAGAGTGGTTTATTGCGGCGGTCTTGAAAATCGCTGGCCGATGAGGCCCGGGGGTTCGAATCCCTCCCCCTCCGCCAGGAAAGAGAGCTAAAGTTGAAAGATAAGTTGTTATACTTTTTCATCTCTACTTTTTTCTTCTGGTTTTCTCTTTATGTTTATACCCCTATACTTTCTCCATATGCAGAATTTTTAGGGAGCTCTTTAAAGATGATAGGACTTATTGTGGGTTCTTATGGGTTTACACAGTTCTTATTGAGAGTTCCGCTTGGGATATGGTCTGATAGAATTCAAAAGAGAAAACCATTTATAATATTGGGCTTTATCTTTTCAGTACTTAGTGGTTTTGGCCTGGCATTAACCAAATCCTCTTTGGGACTTTTGATCTTTAGGGGATTAAGTGGTGTTTCTGCTACCACTTGGGTGGCATTTACTACCCTTTTCTCCAGCTATTTTGATCCTTCAAAGGTTATATCCTCATTAAGCCTCTTAAACTTCTTTACCCAATCAGGTCAACTGGTAGCTACATTACTTGGAGGATTTATAGCTCAGAGTATCGGTTGGATAGCTCCTTTTTATCTTGCAGGTATAGTAGCGCTTTTAGGTTTAATGCCGGCACTATTGATAAAAGAAGATATTTCTCAGAAATCTAATAATCTCTCCTTGACAGAGTTAATAAAGGTTGGAAGTACACCTCTTTTATTAATATCATCTGTTTTAGCCATCTTGGTTCAGTATTTTTCTTTTGTCACTACTTACGGGTTTTTGCCGGTTTATGCTACTAATATAGGATTTTCTAAGAGCTCTTTAGGGATATTGACCTTCCTTTCTTCCATCCCGGCAGCTATTGCTTCGCTACTAAATAGTGGGACCTTTTTTGCTAGATTCTCAAAAAGATCACTTCTCTTCTTTGGTTTTATCTTTGCTATGGTTTCCTCGCTTTTTGTTCCGTTTACGAAAAATTTCTTTTTGCTTAGTCTTTTACAATGTCTAGGTGGCATCTCTAGAGGTGTGAATTATCCTGTTCTTATGGGCTTAAGCATATTAGAGGTTCCAATAGAGAAGAGGGCTACTGCTATGGGATTTTTTCAAGCAATATACGGGATAGGGATGTTTGGTGGTCCTTTTATTGGAGGACTTATAGGTTCTGCCTGGGGTATAGGTAGTATATTTATCTCTACCGCTATATTGATGCTCGTTTCTGCAATAGTAGTACTCTTTACAATAAAGTTATAACTATTCTAGCTTTTTCTTAGAACCTGATATATACCACACTTAAGATACAAGGATTCTGGATAGGATAGAAGTATAGGATGGTCCTTAGCTTGGGTCCTAAATTCTACAAGTCTAAGCATCTTATTTGCGTCTATCATAGCAGAGTTTATTATCTCTTGAAAGATTGCCGGAGTGATATGCTGAGAGCAGGAGCAAGTAACCAAAAATCCTCCATCCCGTATCATCTTTATAGCCCTTAGGTTTATCTCTTTGTAGCCTCTAATAGCACCTTCAATATGTCTTTGGGATTTAGCAAAGGCTGGAGGGTCTAGTATAATAACATCAAATGTCCTTCCACTCTTATAGAATTCTACCAAAATGTCAAATACATCTTCTTCTATAAACTCTATCTTCTCTGAGAACCCATTGAGTTCTGCATTTTTTCTGGCAAGTTCTAATGCACTAGAAGATGAATCTACAGCAATAATCTTACTAGCCCCAAATTTTGCAGAGTGTAGGGCAAAAGAACCTGTATAGCAGAATGCATCAAGTACTTCAGCCCCTTCTACAATGCCCTTCAATGCATTTCTATTTTCTCTCTGATCTAAAAAGTATCCTGTCTTCTGTCCATTTTCTACATCTACAATTATACTTAGACCATTCTCTTTTATCTCGACCTTTGTGTCGAATATTCCCTTTAGGAAACCTTTTTTTTGTGGAAGTCCCTCTACCTCTCTGACTGGAACATCATTTCTTTCATATATTCCTCTTGGTTGGAGAATCTCATCTAATATATCGACGATAATATCTTTAAATCTATCTATTCCTAATGCAAGGGTCTGGATTACAAGTATATCTTCGAATTTATCTACAATTAATCCAGGAATCATATCTGCCTCTCCAAATACTACCCTGCAGGAAGTTGTATCTACGATTTTCTTTCTATACTCCCATGCTTGGACTATCCTCTTAAAGAAGAAGTCTCTATCTATCGCTTCATCCCTTCTAGTTAGGACCCTTACAGTGATCTTTGATTTTGGATTTATGTAGCCTCTACCTAAGAAGGTATTTTTTATATCATATATATCGACTATGTCTCCTGGAGAAAAGTCACCTTCTATTTTTGCTATCTCATTATTGTATATCCAGGGGAACCCCCTTAATATATCTAGGTGTTCTCTCTTCTTTAATATAACCTTTGCCATAATAAATATTTTAATACTTTCAGTCAATACTGTGTAAATGTGGTTTTACAATTGGTCTGAGCTTTAATCATTTTGACCGCTCACTTTGGAAATTTTTAAGACCTGCAAGAGTTGCTAGGAACATTGGTACTATTTAAGTTAATTGATAGGTAAATACATTGATTACAGGCTAGTACAATCGGTTAATTGTATATTAGATATTTTTATGTTAGAATAAAAAATAAAAAGATTACCGAATACGGAGGTGAATATAGATTTGAGTCTTAGTAAAGAGGAAAAGATGGAAGTTATTAGTAAATACCAGCTACACGATAGAGATACGGGGTCTATAGAAGTACAGATAGCTCTACTATCAGAAAGGATTAATAGATTGACTGAACATCTAAAAGTTCATAAGAAAGACTTCCATTCGAGGCGTGGTCTTCTTATGATGGTAGGGCATAGGAGAAGACTCTTAGAGTATCTTCGAAGGAAGGATACAGATAAATATCGAGAGCTTGTAAGGGAGCTGGGACTTAGGGCATAAAGACTATGGTAAAATTAGAGAAGGATTTTTTAGGAAGGAAATTAATATTAGAAACAGGAAGATTGGCTAAGCAGGCTACATCTTCAGTTCTTGTAAGGTATGGAGATAGCGTTGTACTGGTCACTGTGGTTATATCTGATGAGCCAGAAAAGGATGCCGATTTTCTGCCCTTAACAGTAGATTTTGAAGATAGATTATATGCTGCTGGTAAAATCCCGGGTGGATTTATAAAGAGAGAAGGTAGGCCATCTGAAAGGGCCATCTTAAATGCTAGAATAGTAGATAGGCCTATAAGACCTCTTTTTCCTGAGGGATTTTTCCATGGCGTTCAGATTATTGTAACTACTCTGTCTGCTGACCAAGAGAATACCCCAGAGCTTTTAGGTTTGTGGGGAGCATCTACTGCCCTTTGTCTTACAGGAGCCCCATTTAATGGACCAATCGGAGCAGTTAAGGTTGGACTACTAGATGGAGAGTTTATTTTCAATCCTTTCTCTTCCCAGCTAGAAAAGAGTGATTTAGACCTATTAGTAGTTGGAACGAAAGAGAATATCGTCATGATAGAGACACAGGCCAATGAGATATCTGAAGATAAGTACATAGAGGCTTTACATAGAGCAATGGACTATATCAGAGAGAATATCTATCTTCAGGAAGAATTTATTCAGATGGCAAAAGAGGAAATAATTCCATTTAACAGTTATACAATTATCCAGCCAGACCCAGAGATAGAGGAGTTTATAAGAAGAACAACTTATGATAGGATTAATGAGATCCTAAGGATAAGGGCTAAAAAAGAAAGAGAAGCCAGAATGTCTAAAGAACCTTCTGAGCTTATAGAGAATGCTCTTTTAGAGATGGGAGAAGAAGGGGAAATCTTAAGAGAAAAGCTTGAATCTAATCCTGTTATGGTCAAGATGGTCTTTAAAGCTATGGAGAGGGAGATACTAGAGCGTATTGTTCTAGATGAACGGACAAGGGCAGATGGTAGGGCTTTTAATCAATTAAGACCTATCTCTTGCGAGGTAGGTTTACTTCCTAGAACTCATGGTAGTGCAGTATTCACTAGAGGAGAGACTCAGGTATTAACAGTAGTAACTCTTGGTTCTAAAGGAGAAGAGCAGATAATAGATGACCTTGGTATAGAAGAGAGTAAAAGGTATATGCATCATTACAATTTTCCCCCATACTCTGTAGGAGAGATAAGACCCCTTAGAGGTCCTGGAAGAAGAGAGATTGGACATGGAGCATTGGCAGAAAAAGCCCTGGTTCCAGTTATTCCTAGCGAGGAGGTATTCCCGTATACCATTAGAGTAGTATCTGATGTTCTAGAATCTAATGGGTCTACATCTATGGCAAGTACTTGTGGAAGTACTCTGGCTCTTATGGATGCAGGAGTTCCTATAAAAGCCCCTGTAGCTGGTATAGCTATCGGACTTGTCTCTAGGAGTGATGAAGAGTGGGTTACCCTTACCGATATACAAGGTTTAGAGGATGCCTATGGAGAGATGGACTTTAAGATAGCTGGTAGTAAGAGGGGTATCACTGCTGTTCAGCTTGATACAAAGAGATTCAATGGTATTCCTATATACATTCTTGAGAAGGCTCTGTATCAAGCTAAAGAGGCTAGAGAGATCATAATAGATAAGATTCTACAAACAATTCCAGCTCCAAGAGCTAATCTTTCCCCATATGCTCCAAGGATATTTGCCCTTACCGTTTCTCCTGATAAGATAGGAGATATTATAGGTCCTGGAGGAAAAGTCATAAAGAAGATAATAGAAGAGACCGATGTAAAGATAGATATAGAACAGGATGGAAAGATATATATCTATTCTCAGGATGAAGTCTCTGGAAAGATCGCTAAGAGTAAGATAGAAGAAATAGCTAGGGAAGTAGAAAAAGGACAGATATACGAAGGGAAAGTCACTAGGGTTGCGGATTATGGAATTTTTGTAGAGATACTTCCAGGTAAAGAAGGCTTGCTGCATGTTTCTCAGATGGAGAAGTTAAGAGGTCCTATAAACAAGATTTTTAAACCTGGAGACACAGTCTTAGTTAAAGTCTATGAAATAGATAATCTAGGAAGAATAAATCTTACTAGAAAAGGATTAGTTCAAATAGAAAAGGAAGAGCCTAGGAGGGTTATCGATCAACGTCGAAAGTAATCCTGCTAGACAGAGTCCAAGGGGCTAAGTCAGTTAGTATAGGGTTTTGGTATTTTACTGGTTCTCGCACAGAAAGAAGTGGCGAGAAAGGTTATTCTCATCTTATAGAGCATTTGATATTTCAGGGAACTGAAGAAAAAGATGCTAAATCGTTGGCCTTGGAATTCGATAAGTTAGGTACAGAGGCTAATGCTTTTACCGAACGTGATAATACCTGTTTCTATGTAAAGGTTTTAAAGAAGTATGCTTTGGCAGCTATTGACTTATTAGCACAAATGTTGAGTTATCCAGCATTTAGAGAGAAGGATGTAGAAAAAGAGAAGAGGATAGTGATTGAAGAGTATAAGTCATATATGGATAACCCTGAACAGAGAGTTCATGATATGGGGCTTAAGGCCATATGGGGGGATCATCCGTTGACATATTCTCCTCTTGGTAGGATAGAGGATTTGATAGAAGCTAATCCAGATAGACTTAGGTCTTTCTGGATGGAGAACTATACTTCCGATAACCTTCTTATAACAATAGCTGGAGATATTGATGAGAGAGATGTTGAAAATGTCATTTCTCAATATCCTTTAACTAAGAGAAAATCAAATACTAATAAGTCTTTTTCTCCTCCAGATGTGGATCCTGAACTTGTCTGTGAGGATGATGATACAGAGGTTACCCATATAGTCCTTGTGGGCCCAGGGATATCTTATAGTGAACCGTATCTTTATCCAGCAAGCGCTTTGACCGTAATACTGTCTAACAGTATGGGGGCAAGGCTCTTTCAAAAGATAAGAGAAGAGAGAGGACTAGCCTATTCTCTATATTCTTATCTTCTCACGTTTAAAGATACAGGGGCTTTTGCTTCCTATGTTGGAACTGGAAGTGATTCAAATGAAGAGGTCCTAAGGATCATCTTAGATGAGTATAAAGCTCTCTGTAATGAGGCTATAACTGATGATGAGTTGGAAAGGGCTAAAGCTCATCTTTCATCTGGTTTGATATTAGGAACAGAAGGAACATTTGGTAGGATGGAGTATCTAGCCAAGTCATTTTATTCTTACGGAAGGGTTATTCCTATAGAAGAGATGCTTGCTAAGATTCAAGAGATTACTTCAAAGGATATAAAGGAAGTATCTTGCAGACTGTTTAATAATGAACTTGGTATAGCGGTTTTAGGAAGAGATGGTAGAAAGATAGGGGAGAGATTATGGAGAGTGTTAAAGTCTTACTTAAAAAGCTAAACTCTAACGGTTTTATTCCTACTTATATGACCGGAGGTTCTTCAGGCTTGGATCTTTATTCAGCTGAGGAGAAGATAATTCCTCCAGGGAGATGGGAGATAGTATCTACTGGTATAGCGGTTGAGATTCCTCAAGGATATGAAGGGCAGATTAGGTCTAGAAGTGGACTTGCCAAAAATTACGGAGTTTTTGTTTTAAACAGTCCCGGAACTATAGATAGTGACTATAGAGGTGAAGTAAAGGTTATTCTTATGAATCTTGGCAATGAGCCATTTAGAGTAAATATTGGAGATAGAATTGCTCAGTTGGTCATAGCTCCAATTGTTCACGCAGAGATATTAGAAGTTGAAAATCTTTCTACTACAGAAAGAAATAATGGAGGCTTTGGCCATACTGGTAGGAGGTAAAAATTATGATTAAAGTGATAGTGTGTGGTGCTTATGGCAGAATGGGACAAGAAGTGATAAAAGCTGTCTCTAAAGAGAATGATATGGAGGTGGTTGGGGGTATAGATGTAAGAGGTGTAGGTGATAATATTTTGGGTGTTGTTATAAAGGATAATCTAGAAGCTGTTATAAGAGAGAAAGAACCTTCTGCCATAGTTGATTTTACAAAAAGAGAACCTGCTATTGAGAATATAAAGATAGGGGTCAAGAATAATGTGCCTGTAATAGTTGGGACAACAGGTTTTACTCAGGAAGATTTAGCTGAATTAAAGAATTTTATAGAGGAAAATAATGGAAGAGTTCTTATAGCTCCAAATTTTGCTATAGGCGCTGTCTTGATGATTAAATGTGCAGAGCTGATAGCTCCATTTATGGATAATGTTGAGATTATAGAATTGCACCACGATGGCAAGTTAGATTCTCCCTCAGGAACGTCTATAGCTACTGCTAAGGCTATCTCAGAAAAGAAAAAATTTACTCCAGCAGTATATTCTTCTGAAGCTAGGGGAAAGACAGTTGAAGGTATAAATATACACAGTGTAAGATTACCTGGTTTGGTAGCGCATCAGGAAATTATATTTGGTTCCTTAGGGCAGACCTTATCTATAAGGCATGATTCTATCTCTAGAGAGTCGTTTATGCCTGGAGTTATCTATGCCTTAAGGAATATAGACAAGATTAAAGGTCTAGTTTATGGTTTAGATAAATTATTATTTCCAGGAGGGTTGGTGATATAAATTATGTTTATGTTTGGTAGACTTATTACAGCAATGGTTACCCCTTTTAAAGAGGACTATTCTTTAGATGTTAAGAGAGCCTGTGAATTAGCAGAAAAGTTAATTGCCGAGGGTTCTGATGGTATATTGGTTGCTGGGACAACAGGAGAATCTCCAACACTTGCCCACGAGGAAAAATTAGAATTATTTAAGGCGGTAAAGGAGACAGTAAAAGGTAAAGCTAGTGTAATAGCAGGAACTGGTAATTATAACACTAAAGAAAGTATAGAGCTTACAAAATCTGCCGAGGAGATTGGTGTAGATGGGATACTTTTGGTTGCTCCTTACTATAACAAACCACCTCAGGACGGCTTATACGAACACTTTAAGGCTATAGCTCAAGCCACTAAGTTGCCGGTTATTCTTTATAATATACCTTCTAGGACTGGAGTAAATATACTCCCTATAACAGTTGTTAGACTTGCTAATGAGGTAAAGAATATAGTTGCTATAAAAGAAGCTAGCCAGAGTACAGATCAAGCGGTGGAGATATTGAGGGGTTTAAATAGGGATGATTTTGTTATATACAGCGGAGATGATTCTTTTACTATGCCCCTTCTTAGCGTAGGAGGGTATGGTGTTATAAGTGTAGCTAGCCATATAGTTGGCAGAGAGATAAAAGAGATGATGGAGAGTTTTGTTTCTGGAGATGTTAATAAGGCGATTCAGATAAATAAGAGACTTTTCCCTATCTTTAAAGCCCTTTTTGTTACAACTAATCCTATCCCTCTAAAAGAAGCTATGAAACTAATTGGTTTTGATGTAGGACCTCCTAGATTACCTCTGGTAAGGGCTGGGGAAAAGGAGATCAATGTAATAAGAGAAGCTTTGAAGCAGTTAAGCCTTATATAACTTTTATGTCTGATAGATTAAGGATTATTCCCCTAGGAGGGTTAGGGGAAATAGGGAAAAATATGTTGGTGGTAGAGTATGATGGGGTGTTAGTTGTTATTGATAGTGGACTTATGTTTCCTACGGATGAAATGCCTGGAGTTGATTATGTAATCCCTGATATCTCTTATATAGAGGCAAATAAGAGCAAAGTCAAAGGTATAATCCTTACCCATTGTCATGAAGACCATGTTGGTTCTCTTCCGTATCTCCTAAAGACTGTTAGTGCACCGATAATTGGGACTAGACTTACCCTTGGTATGGTAACTGCTAGATTGAAAGATTTTGGATTGAGTAATAATGTAAAGTTGGTAGAGATACAGGAAAGATCTAGGATAGGAATTGGTCCTTTATCCTTTGATTTCTTTAATGTGAATCATAGTGTTCCTGGTAATGTTGGGATAGCGATTCATTCTCCTGTTGGAGTTGTAGTCCATAGCGGAGACTTTAAGTTCGATCATACACCTGTAGATGGTAAAAAGACGGATTTTTTTACGCTTTCTTCCTTAGGAGAGAAGGGAGTAAAGCTTTTACTTTCGGATTCTACTAACGCTGAGAGACCTGGTTATACCCCATCTGAAAGGGTAGTTGGAGATACTTTAGACTCCATAGTGAAAGAATCTCTGGGTAGAGTTTTTGTTACCACCTTTGCGAGTAACATACATCGTATTCAGCAGGTATTTAACATCGCATATAAATATAATAGGTTTGTTGCAGTGATAGGTAAAAGTATGAATGGGACTGTTAATACTGCTAGTAAACTTGGATATTTGGATATTCCACCAAACACATTGATAAAAGATCAGTCCTTGTCTAATTTTAAAAAGAATAAACTTATTATACTTACTAGTGGTTCACAAGGTGAACCTATGTCCGCTTTAACACGCCTTGCATTTCAGGAATATAAGTCAATAGCTATAGAAGCTGGAGATACCGTTGTAATTGCAGCCACTCCTGTTCCTGGTAATGAGAAGATGGTTGCCAGAACTATAAATGCTCTCTTTTCTAAAGGGGCAGAGGTAATCTATACCACCACCCCTGGTGTTCATGTATCTGGACATGGTAGTGTAGAGGAGCTAAAACTTATGTATAGTTTATTAAAACCAGAATATTTTGTTCCAATCCATGGAGAGATGAGACATCAGGTTGCCCACTCTAAGCTTATTGCCTCTCTAGGTTTGCCAGAAGACCACATATTTAGATTAAGAAATGGAGATATTTTAGAGATAAGGAGAGATACGGTAGAAGTGGTAGGTCATGTCCAATCTGGCATGATAATGGTGGATGGGCTTGAGTTGGGAGAGGGTGGAATGGTCTTAAGAGATAGACAGAAATTAGCCCAAGATGGTATAGTAGTTATGGTAGTAACGGTAGACAAAGAGAAGGAAGAGATCTTGGGAATACCTGAGGTGGTTGCTAGGGGTGTTGTATATAAAGATGAGGATATATTTATAGAAGAATTGAAGCGCGAGACTTTTCGAGCTCTAGTTACATCAAATACTCCAGTTGTATCTAATGATATAATAAGAGATGTAGTTGGTAGATTTATCTACGAAAAAACTAGGAGAAGACCTGTGATTATTCCTGTTTTGGTAGAGGTATGAGAAAAAAGAGAAAATCGAAAGGTGTGGCATCTTCTAGGATAACCTTCTCCATCCTTTTATTTATTATTTTATTGTTAGGCCTTTTTTGGAACCCTCCCCTTTTATCTTATCCATTTAAATATCTAGGATATTGGGGTTTTGTTTTATGTTTGTTTCTACTTATCCCAAGATTGTATTGGTTTTTGCTCTGGTCTTTTCCATTAGCTGTGCTGTTTAATATTGCTGGAGATTTAGGTTTCTATCTAAAGGGGATAGTTCGTTCAGATATCCCATTTGTCCTACTTGTTGTTTTACCTGTAGTATTTCTTATAGTAAAAAAGCTTAACATCTTACAGAGAAAGACTGTATCTTCAAAAGTCAAAAAGGAGATAAATATACCTAGATTTGATATAGATGAGAAAAAACAGGTAAGGGGGAAGGATTCTAAATCTAAGAAAGGTGAGAGAAAGCCAGGATCTGTTGCCATAGATACTCCTAACACTTCCTTTAAGATGCCTCCATTTTCGCTTCTAAATGAGCCCCCAAAGAGACAGAAGAATGAGGATATAGGGCATAATGCGGAACTCTTAGAGGCAACTTTGGAAAGCTTTGGTGTTTCAGCAAAGGTTGTAAATGCGGTAGTTGGCCCCACAGTAACTAGATATGAACTCTCTCTTGCTACAGGAGTAAAGGTTAGCTCTATTACAAAGTTATCTAATGATATTGCTTTGGCTTTAGCTGCTCCTCAGATAAGAATAGAATCTCCTATACCAGGCAAATCTCTTTTGGGAATAGAGGTTCCTAACAAAAAGATAACTCTAGTTACAATAAGAGAGATAATAGAAAGTGAAGAGTTTGTTAATAATAAATCTCGTCTTACTTTGGGTATAGGAAAGGATATAGCCGGAAATATCATTGCTGATAGTCTAGAAGAGATGCCTCATCTATTGATAGGTGGAACTACCGGATCTGGAAAGAGTGTCTGTCTAAATGCTCTTATAATGAGTCTCCTCTATAAGTCAGATCCATCAATATTAAGAATAACTATGGTAGATCCCAAACGGGTAGAGCTTACCCAGTATGAGGACCTTCCTCATCTTTGGGCACCAATCATTACAGAACCGGAGTTATCTGTAAAATTACTCCGAAGGTTAACTAGAGAAATGGATAATAGGTATGAAATCTTTAGAAAAGAAGGGGTAAGGAATATACAGGGCTATAATCAGAAATATAAAGATTCTCCACTTTATTATATCGTCGTTATAGTGGATGAGTTAGCTGACCTTATGATGGTGGCTCCGAAGGAGATAGAAAAGCTTATATGTAGACTTGCTCAGATGGCAAGAGCCACTGGGATACATCTTATAATAGCTACCCAAAGACCATCTGTAGATGTTATAACTGGTTTAATAAAGGCTAACTTCCCATCTAGGATAGCATTTGCGGTATCTTCTCAGGCAGACTCTCGTGTTATACTTGATATTGGTGGAGCAGAGAAACTTTTAGGAAAGGGAGATATGTTATATTCTCCTATATGGGCTATGAAGCCTATAAGGGTTCAGGGGGCATATGTCTCAGATGATGAAATAGAAAGGGTTTTAAATTTTTGGAAGGCTCAAGGGATTCCCAATTATGTAGTTACTCATGAGGAACTGGAAGAAGAGGATATGATCTTAGGAGGGGGAGGTGGTAGTGATAGTGACGACGAATATTTAGAAGAAGCCAAAAGGATACTCAAGCAGAGAGGAACTATATCTACTAGTCTCTTACAGAGGACATTTAGGATAGGCTATGGTAGAGCTGCTAGGATTATAGACCTTCTTGAAGCTGAAGGTTATGTTGAAAGGGGAGAGGATGGGAGAGTAAGAGTTGTTAGAAGGGATTAGAAATGATAACAATGAAAATTTTTGATAGGAGGGATCAGTTATGAAGAAGTTTTTGATTGGGATTTTGGTTTTAAGTTTACTGTTTTCTTTTAGCACTTTTGGCTATACCGCTAAAATAAAGGTAGGGATAGTGTATGATGTGGGTGGAAGGGGTGATAAAAGCTTTAACGATGCAGCATATAGGGGACTACAAGAAGCGATAAAGAGATTAGGAGTAGAAGGTAAAGATGTAGAACCAGGCGAGGGTGGAGCTAATAGAGAAGAGTTACTTAGACTTTTGGCTGAACAGGGTTATGACCTGGTAGTAGGAGTTGGTTTCTTATTTACAGATGCCCTTACTAAGGTGGCGAAGGAATTTCCAAATACTAAATTTGCTATAGTAGATGGCGTAATAGAGGGTTTACCTAATGTCCGTTCTCTGGTATTCCAAGAGCATGAGGGTTCCTTCTTGGTTGGAGCTATTGCTGGCCTTATGACTAAGACAAATAAGGTTGGATTTGTTGGTGGAATGGATATGGCATTGATCCATAAATTCGAGGTCGGATACAGGGCTGGAGTAAAGTATGTAAATCCAAAGGCGGAAGTTTTGGTAAACTATATTGGTGTTACCGGTGAGGCTTTTAAGGACCCCGTAAAAGGTAAAGAGTTAGCGATGTCTCAGTTTAAGCAAGGTGCTGATATAGTCTATCACGCCTCAGGTGCCTCTGGAGAGGGTGTTATAGAGGCTGCTAAGGAGATGAAAAAGTTTGCTATTGGGGTGGATTCGAATCAAAATTGGATAGCTCCAGGTTATGTCTTGACTAGCATGTTAAAGAAGGTAGATGTTGCTATATATAAGACTGTAGAAGATCTGGTAAAGGGTAAGTTTACGGGTGGTGTGAAGGTGTATGGCCTTAAGGAAGATGGAGTAGGGGTTGCCTACGATAAGTATAACGCAAAGCTTATACCAGATTCTGTTAGAAAGAAGGTAGCTCAACTGAGATTAGACATTATTGCGGGTAGGATAGTCGTTCCATCATCTAGGTAAAATGGCAGAATATATACTTGAAACTAGGGGTATAACAAAGCATTTCCCTGGAGTTTTGGCAAATGATAATGTAGAGATAAAGATTCGGCAGGGTGAAATACATTCTATCATTGGAGAGAACGGGGCGGGCAAGACTACTTTAATGAACATTATTTATGGTCTTATCCGCCCCGACAGGGGCGAGATATTTTATAAGGGGAAGAAGGTTGAAATCTCTAACCCTTCTGTTGCTATTAGCTTAGGGATAGGGATGGTTCACCAGCACTTTATGCTCGTTCCTCCTTTTACTGTTTGGGAAAATATAATACTAGGTAAAGAAGTGATAAAAAGAGGTGTCTTAGATAAAGATTCTATATGCTTAGAATTAAAAAAATTAATGGATTCTTATGGATTATCTGTCCCACTTGAAGAAAAAGTAGAAGACCTCTCGGTAGGGATACTCCAGAAAGTAGAGTTGATAAAACTTTTATATCGAGGCGCAGAGATTTTAATTTTGGATGAACCTACAGCACTCCTTATACCTCAGGAGATAGAAGAACTCTTTGAGATCTTGGAAAATCTTAAAAGACAGGGAAAGACAATTATATTTATCTCCCATAAGCTTAAAGAGGTCCTTAGAATTTCTGATAGGATAACAGTAATGAGGAGAGGCAAGGTGGTTGGTGAGTTAGAAGGAAAGGAAGCTGATGAGGAGACTTTGGCTCGTCTTATGATAGGTAAAACTTTGGAATCTCCGCAGATTGAAGCTTATGAACGTGGTGATGAGGTCTTAAGACTTGAAGGTATAAGTTTACCTCCAAGATTAAAGAATATCAATCTAACCCTCTATAAAAAGGAAATATTAGGATTAGCTGGAATAGAGGGTAATGGCCAGAAAGAACTTTTAGAAATAATAACCGGTTTATTAAAACCTGAAAAGGGTAAAATCTTTTATAAAGGTAGGGAGGTTCAACATCTAGACCCTAGGAGTTTGAGAGAGATAGGGATAGGTTTTATCCCGGAGGATAGGCAAACAACTGGACTTATTTTGGATTTTACGGTAGCAGAAAATATTATACTTGGGAGACACTATAAAGAACCTTACTCGGTAGGAGGAAAATTAAACCTTCCTGTAATAAAGGAAACTGCGAGTAATATAGTGAAAGCCTATGATATAAGAACATCCTCTGTAGATAAGAATGTTAGATTTCTCTCTGGCGGGAATCAACAGAAGGTTATCCTTGGAAGAGAGTTTTACTCTGAACCAGAAGTACTTATAGCCTCTCAGCCAACTAGAGGGTTGGATATAGGGGCTACAGAGATGGTTCATAATCTACTTTTGTCTGCAAGAAAAAAAGGTATGTCAGTACTTTTATACTCTTCCGACCTGGATGAAATAATGACTCTAAGCGATAGGATAGCAGTTATATATAATGGTGAGATAGTAGGGATAATTTCTCCAAAAGAAGTGGATGAAGCAACATTAGGATTATATATGACAGGGGCAAGGAAAGACTGATATGATAAGACGAATTTTAATAAATATATTAGCTCCTTTTTTGGCTGTTTTGTTAGCATTTTCTGTAGGCGCTATAGTTATGTATATCCTTGGAGAAAATCCTTTCTACGTATATAAGATATTACTCATAAACTCTGTAACTAGTATAAACGGTTGGGGTTATGTACTCTTTAATGCTACCCCACTTATATTTAGCGGGCTAGCAGTTGCCTTAGCCTTTAAAGGAGGTCTTTTCAATATAGGTGTTGAGGGGCAGTTATATATAGGGGCTTTTGCCTGCGCATGGTTTGGTATAACCTTTAATGTACATCCTATAATTGGAATTCCTATGGGATTGATATTTGCTATGATTTTTGGTGGCTTATGGGGAGTAATTGCTGGTTATCTTAAAGCACGCTTTGGAGCCCACGAGGTTATAATTACCATAATGTTAAATTTTATAGCGATGGCTCTTACCAATTATCTAGTGAATAATCCTTTCAAGGAACCAGGACAGATAAATCCTATACCACAGACGAAAGAATTATTTAGTGGTTCTATCATACCTAGGGTATATCCACTATTCAACAAACTTGGCATAAATCTTTCTCCTAGTGTTCCTCTAAATTATACATTTTTCATAGCGATTGTATTCTGTATAATGATTTGGTATCTTCTAGAAAGAACAAAATGGGGATATGAGATAAAAGCAGTAGGGTTGAATCCTAAGGCAAGTAGATATGGTGGTATAAATCCCAGTTATATTATGATACTTGTTATGTTTCTCAGTGGAGCCTTGGGAGGACTTGCTGGTGTAAATGATGTTATGGGTTATAGATATAGATTTTTGGATGGATTTTCTCGAGGAACTGGTTTTACCGGGATAGCGGTAGCTCTTCTTGGAAAGAGTAGCCCTATAGGGATAGTATTTGCCAGTATACTCTTTGGCGTATTGGATAGAGGTGCTCTAGCTATGGATGTCTTTACAAATACCCCTAGAGAACTTATCCGTGTGATTCAGGCGATAATCATTATCTTTGTAGCTATCGGAAACGAGTTTATATTCAGACTACTACAGAGATTAGAGAGGGAAAGCGAATGATTAGTGGAATCTTATCACTGGAACTTTTGATTTCAGCATTAAGGATGTCGGTTCCATTAACCTTCGCCTCGTTGGGTGGTGTGTTTAGCGAACGTGGTGGAGTAGTAAATATAGCTTTAGAGGGTATAATGTTAGTAGGTGCATTTGGGGCAGTTGTAGGGACTTATTTTACTAATAATCCTTGGATTGGGCTCTTGACTGCTATGTCGTTTGGCTTTTTGATTGCCCTTATACATGCAGTAGTTTCTATAACATTTAGAATAAACCAGATAATAAGTGGAACTGCGCTAAATATAATGGCTACAGGACTTACCACTTTCCTGTCTAGATTAATCTTTAAAGCAGCTGGTTCTTCTCCACATATAGAGGGAATGGTTCAGTGGCGTTTTCCCGGTACAAACTGGCAGATCTCTCCTCTTATAGTTATAATGTTTGCTGTAATTATAATAAGTCAGATAGTTATTTTTAAGACTAGATATGGATTAAGGCTTAGGGCCTGTGGAGAAAATCCTTATGCAGCCGATAGCCTCGGTGTAGATGTTATAAAAATGAGATATAGCGGAGTGCTTATAAGTGGAGTCCTTGGGGGATTAGGTGGAGCTTTCTTAAGTCTAGAACATGCTAGGGTCTTTGTTGAAGGTATGACTACCGGGAGGGGTTTTATAGCTTTAGCAGGAATGATATTTGGTAGATGGACTCCTTTAGGCTCTTTCTCTGCCTGTTTTCTTTTTGGTCTAGCCGAAGCCTTCAGAATGAGATTAGAAGGTTTTGGTATACCTACTCAGTTTATTCAGATGATACCTTATATAGTTACTATGTGTGTATTAGTAGGAGTAGTGGGGAGGGCAGTGGCTCCAGCTTACGATGGAATACCTTTTGAAAAGTGAGTGAGAGAAAATTAGGAGAAATACTGAGAGAAAGAAGGGAAAGTCTTAACCTTAGCATAGAAGAAGCTGCTAAGGCTACTAAATTGAAGAAAAGTACGATATTGGCTTTGGAAAACGGTGATTATAAGGAGTTACAAGAGCCTGTATATATTCGTGGTTTTTTAAAGATATACGCATCTCTACTTAATCTTGATTACAATAAACTATCCACCATTCTAGATGAGGAATTAAGATTAGCTGGCAATTTAGAAGAAGAGGAAAAAAGGGATATTAGAAAGCTAAAGCCTCTATTCCTTCTTATTATTATAATAGTTATCATTATTGTATTTATATTCCTTATAGCCTTTCGCCAGGGACCTTTAGGTTTTATTGTAAGGCGGGAGACACGTAATAGGGTAGAAATATCGCAACAGATAGAAAAACCTACTAAAGAAGAACTTCAGCCTCTTGAAAAACTGGTCTCAGAAGAACCCAAACCTAAAGAAGAAAAGGTTACTATTAAGGAGACCCCAGCTCAGGTGATACCAGAGAAGAGAGAGGTATCCGTAGAGATAAAGGGCTTAGACTATTCTTGGCTTAGGGTTATAGTAGATGGGAATAAGGTATTCGAGGGATTCTTAAATAATGGAGATTTCTATTCTTGGAAAGGAAAAGAAAAAATAATCGTTAGAACTGGTAATGCAGGTGGTATTAGTATTACAGTGAATGGGAAAGATTTAGGCATTTTAGGTAAGAAGGGTGAGGTGCTAGAAAGAGAATTTTTGCCAGAATGAAGGTCTATATACATACTTTAGGCTGTTTCAAGAATGAAGTTGATTCCTCTGGTATAGCTACAGTATTAAAGGAATCTAGTTTTGATGTTGTAGAAGACATAAATAAGGCTGATATTATTATTCTAAATACCTGTGGTTTTATTAAAACTGCTAAGGAAGAGGCTATAAATTATATATTAAGATTTATAGATCGAAAAAAGAAGACCGGAGTAAGATTTATTATTACCGGTTGTTTAGCACAGAGATATTTAGAAGAGCTTTTTGATGAATTCCCAGAGGTAGATGCGGTTATAGGTCTTGGTAATATAAGAGAATTCCCTGATATTGTTAATAGAGTTTTAAATGGGAATAGATTTATGAAAGATGGTAATTTGAATGACCTCTTAAAATTTAAGGTAGAGAAACCCTCTTTAGTATACTATCTCAAGATTGCTGATGGATGTAACAATAGATGCAGATATTGCGCCATACCTTTGATAAGGGGTAATTTGCAAGTGAGAGATCCGGAAGAGATTCTTAGGGAAGCAGAAGGAGCTTTGGCTAAAGGAAGTAAAGAAATTGTCTTAGTGGCTCAAGATTTAACTAGTTATAAGTATAAGGATTATAATCTTGTTGACCTTTTGAAGGATTTAAACCATATGAGTGGAGATTTTTGGATAAGGCTAATGTATCTATATCCAAGTAGAGTTGATGAAAACTTAGTAACCGCCATATGTAATCTAGATAAGATTGTAAAGTATGTTGATATACCTCTACAGCATATCGATAACTCTGTTCTTACAAGTATGGGCAGACCAAATAGAGAAGTTGCAGAGAAGGCCATAAGACTGGTTAGGGAAATTCCAGATGTAATTATAAGGAGTTCTTTTATTATAGGATACCCTACTGAAACACAAAATGCTTTTGAAAATCTTCTGGAATTTCTTGATAGAACAAGAATACATAGGGTAGGATTCTTTGCCTATTCACAAGAAGAGGGGACACCTGCTTATGAACTTGGAGACCCTATACCAGAAAGAGTTAAGAGATTTAGGATGAAAAAAGCTCAAGTTTTGCAAGAGAAAATTACATTAGATTTTCATAGGAGTCTTATAGGGAAAAGATTTAGAGTTTTAGTTGAAAATAAACTTGATAGAACTATAGATGATTGTAGTATATTTATAGGAAGGACATATATGGATGCCCCTGAGATTGATTCTAGAGTCTTTATAAAGAGTAAAGAAGATATACTAGGTAAGTTTGTAGAAATTACTATAGAAAAAGTAGAAGGATACGATTTTTGGGGAAGAATCTGGAGGGATTAGTACTATGGAAGCCTATATTATAGGAGTAGGGAATGAGCTTTTAAGAGGAGCTACAGTAAATACCAATGCGGTATTTATAGCCCAAGACCTTGTTAAACTTGGTATAAAAGTAAAGGGTATGCTCAACGTTGGAGATAGTATAGCTGATATTGTAGACAGTCTAAGATTTGCAACAAAAGAAGCAAACTTTATATTGATTACTGGAGGTTTAGGTCCCACACATGATGACCTGACTAGAGAAGCAGTATCTCTCTTTACTGGTCTACCATTAGTATTCTCTGAGGAGGCTTTTGAAAATGTCAAATACTATTTCTCTATGAGGAATAGGCCATTAGGTCCAGGTTCGACTAAGGAGGCATTTATCCCTAAAGGAGGAGAAGTTTTAAGAAACAATGTGGGGGTTGCCCCTGGATTCTGGATTAAACATAATGGAAAGGATATAGTTGTTCTACCTGGAGTTCCTAGAGAGGCTAGGGATATCTGGGAAAATACTATTAAAAAAAGGTTAGAAGTTCTCTATCTACAGAATATACCTTACTTTACATTAAGAGTCTTTGGACTTGGAGAATCTATGGTTGAATCTAAGATCTTGGATATTATAAAAGAAAATCAATCAAGCGTTGATATTCTTATAGGAGAGCCTTTAGAGATAAAGCTTTTCATAAAAGGAGAAAATGCAAGGGAACTTTTTGAAAGAGTAAAAGAAAGATTAGGGGATTATATATTTACCGATAGAGATGAAACTTTAGTAGAAGTTGTAGTAAAAAAACTAGTGGAGAACTCTCTTACATTGGCTATCGCAGAATCATGTACGGGAGGTTTATTGTCAGAAAGAATAACTAGTATTCCTGGTAGTTCCAAAGTTTTTAAAGGCGGGTTTGTTCCTTACTCTCATTGGGCTAAAAGGACTCTAGGTATCCCTCCTTATATATTTGATGCAGGTGAAGTAAGTTTAGAAATGGCTGAAAGTCTTGCTAGAATAGCCAAGGAAAAGCTCTCTGCAGATATAGGTATAGGTATCACTGGAAATGCAGGGCCAACCGCTGGAGATACCGATAGACCTATTGGGTACATTTGTATTGGGATAGTAAAGGATAATAATGCTATCTGTAGGGATTTTCAACTAGAAGGAGACAGATCTAGGATTAGATTCTTGGCTGTTCAATGGGCTTTAGATATGTTGAGGAGATCTATATGAGAGTCTTTATAGCAGTTGAATTACCGGAGGATATAAGAGAAGAGTTATATAAGCTTGTCAATTCTTTGAAATGTAGCATCTCTGATGTAAAATGGGTTGAGAAGGAGAATTTCCACATAACCATTAGGTTTATAGGAGAGGTAGAGGAAGATAAAATTTCAAAGTTGGAAGAGATTTTGGATGATGTAGGGAATAAGTTCTCTCCATTTAAGGTAGAATTAAAGGGTATAGGAAGCTTCCCTCATGTATTATGGGTTGGCATAGGAGAAGGAAGCGAGACCTTAAAGAATGTCGCCTATGCGATAGAAGGCTCTCTATTGCGAGAGGGATTTCAGCCTGCAGATAAACTATTTTCCCCACATATCACTTTGGGGAGAGTAAAAAAGAGTTTAAAGAAGCTTCCTAAGGGTAAAGAATTTGGTCCATACTCATTTATTGTAGATTCTATTACATTAATGCAAAGTCAACTATTTTCTACAGGGCCTGTATACACCCCCATAAAGACGGTTAAGTTAGTTTAATATTATTCTTTAGGTATTACGCTATTTACCATCTCTACCGCTTCTTGCGCTAATCTTTCAGCCTGCCTTATAGCCTTTCCTTCTGCGTATATGTGAAACTCAGGACGATTTGGGTCTGAGAGAACTAGAAACCATCCATCGTCTGTTAGGACCCTTATTCCTTCGGTATAATCTACCTCGTTAGTATATTTTTTCTCCAATAATTCTCTCATTACTCTTCCTTTATGTTCCCAAGGGCAGTTAACTTTAGATTTTACAAGTGAGTATGGAGGAACCAAATCCCTTAACTGTGAGAGTGGTATGTTTTCTTTGGCAAGAAACTCTAGTAGTTTGACAAATCCAAACATTCCGTCATAGGTAAACTGAAATTGTGGAAATATGGCTCCTCCTCTTCCATCACCAGCAAATACTATATGATCTCTAGTTGAAGCCTCCATTATAGCTCTATCAGAAGATTTGGTCCATACAATATTCCCACCATAATGTTTTAGCCCCTCTTCAAAGACCCTTGGCATATAGATGGGAAATGCTACGTCTTTTTTAGCTTGAGTTCTGATTGCTAAAAATGCAAGGATATAAGCTAAGTCTTCATCTGAGATTAAAGAACCCTTTTCATCTAAGACAAATATCTTTTCCCCCTGACTATCTATCAGTATACCTAGATCTGCTCTTAGTGTTGTAACTATCTGAGATAATTGATTTATACTGAACTGAAACTCCTCCCGTGTTTTTGCTAACTTCCTTTCATCTATAAATGCATTTATTGATACGACTTCGCATCCCAACCTTCCAAGTATTGATGGAAGTACCATACTGGTTGTTCCAAAACTATAGTCTATTACCACCTTTTTCCCAACACTTTTTATTGCATCTATATTTATCTTTGATAAGAATCCCGCTATATAAGACTCAATAGCCCTAGGCGCATATCTTATCTCTCCAATGTCGTATAGATACGTTCTTCTTGCATCTTCCCTTACAAATAGTGTTTCTATTTTTCGCTCTGTATCTCTATTAATAGTTATCCCTAAACTATCAAAGAACTTTATGTCCACACTTCTAGGGTCAAATGGAGATGTGGAAACTTGAACCCCTCCTGAGAGTCCTTCTGTTCTAGCAAAATAATGAGCTACCGGTGGAGGTGTTGTCTGTAGGTCTACTACGTTGACACCTGCACTTGCAATACCAGATACTATAGCCCTTTTTATCATTCTAGAAGACCTATTCGCATCCCTACTAGAAACTACCTCCGACCCTTTTTCTAATATGCCTCCAAAGGCAGTCCCTAATTTGGCTGCGAATTCAGGATTTATCTCTACATTAGCTAAGCCAAATATAGTCCCATTAGAAAAGTATAGTTTTCTCCATCCGGTTCCCCAAACAAGACTTGAAGAGAGCACCGTCCCCTTTTCTATACTCTTTGAGGGCCATACCTTTACTCCAGGCTTTATAAGGGTTCCTTCATCCACAAAACACTCATCAGATACTACCGCATTCTCCCCAACTCTAACTCTACCCTTTATAATGACTTTCTTACCTATTATTGCGTTAGTAATAGTAGATGATTCTCCTATGTAAGAGTTAGCCCATACTATACTTCTAAGCAATAAGGCATTAGTATCTATTAGTGTATTGTCGCCTATAACAGAAAATTCCATTATTCTTGCTGTATCTTTTATCTGAACGTTATCACCTATTAATACCGGTCCCTTTATAATTGCGTTAGATGATATACTTACTCCTTTTCCTACCCATACCCCTGGTGCTATCTCTTGTCCAGGGATATCAAGTTTTACCTTTCCTGATAAGGCATCATAGTGAACCTTCATATAACTTTCTACGTTCCCTACATCACACCAATATCCATGAGCTATAAACCCATATAAGGGTTGTCTATCTTCTAATAATAGAGGAAATAGGTCCTTACTAAAGTCAAAATCCTTTCCTTGAGGGATAAAATCAAAGACCTTTGGTTCCAAGATGTATATACCGGTATTAACCGTATCACTAAAAACTTCGCTCCATCCAGGCTTCTCTAAGAACTTCTCTATACGTCCTTCTTCATCGGTAATAACTACTCCAAACTCTAGAGGATTTTCTACATGGGCTAGTATTATTGTCGCTATGGCACCTTTCTCTTTATGAAAATTTATAGCAGAGGTTAAGTCTATATCTGTAATAGCATCCCCACTTATAACTATAAAGGTATCATCAAAATATTCCTCTAAATTTTTTACTCCTCCAGCAGTTCCAGGCAGTTTTTCTTCTAGCTTAAAGGAGATATGAACGCCTAAACTGGACCCGTCTCCAAAGTAGTTCTGTATCTCATCAGGAAGATAATAGAGATTACACCAAAGCTCTGTTATATTGTGCTTTTTTAATAGCCTTATGATATGTTCCATGATAGGTCTATTTAAAACAGGCACCATTGGCTTTGGATGGTTTGAAGTAAGAGGTCTTAGCCTTGTTCCCTCTCCTGCCCCTAATATCATCCCTTTTATCATAATTATCTCCCCTTTCTTAGAGGGATTTTTTAATTAATTTCTACTAATAGTTTATCTCTTTTCTTATCTTATTGTCAACAGCACTTGGGGAATTTTGATAAAATAATTTATAAACTATGTGTTTATAAAAATTTTAAAAGGAGAATAGGAGAGATGCTTGAGGCAAGATGGATATGGGATGAAGAGATCCCTCAGAGTAATTCTAATAAAAATGTTCTATGCTATTTTAGAAAGAGATTTTATCTAGAGGATGCTAACTATAGATTCCTTATAAAGGTTACAGCTGATAGTAGGTATAAACTATACCTAAATGGATGTCCTATAGGTTTTGGTCCGGAGAAAGGGGATAGATGGAGATATTATTTTGATACAATCGAGATAGATAATAGGCTCCTAAAGAAAGGATGGAATGTTATTTCTTCATTAGTAATCCATTACTACATTGCGGAACCTTGGATCTATCATAGAGGTGGTCCTGGTTCTGTATTTAGAACTGCTACTGCGGGTTTTATCTTAGAGGGAGACTTATTAGACAGAGATGGAAATCTAATAGAAAAAATTATTACTGACGAATCTTGGCGAGTCTATAGGGATAGAAGCATAGCCTTTATACCATCTAAACATATGCCTCTAGTTGGTGAGGTGGAGGTGGTAAAAGGAGAGCTTATACCTTACAATTGGCATTTGGTAGATTTTAATGACACAACTTGGGAAAATGCTAAGATAATTTCAAAAGATAAAGACTTAGCGTTTAATCCGGAGATAAAACTAAATGAACTCTTACCTAATTGGTCCCTAGTTGAAAGAGATATACCAATGTTGTATCAGGAGGACAAGGACTTTGTAAGAGTAATACCAGAATCTTTTACTCCAAGTGTTACTCTAGAGCCAAATAAATCTTACTCTTTTTTGCTAGATGCCGGTGAACTTACCACTGGGTTTCCCTGTATCAAAGTAAGAGATGGATATGGAAGTGTTATTAAGTTTACATATGGGGAATGTTTCTTGCATAAAGACTCCAATGGAACCTTAAGAAAAGGAGTTAGAGATGACATTAACGGTGTTATTTTAGGAGATACAGATACTTTTTATCCCTCAGGAAAGGAAGATTATTATGAACCATTTTGGTTTAGGACATTTAGATTTATTAAGGTTGATATAGACGTTTCTTCTTCTCCTGTTATTATTGATAGAATCTGGTTTAGAGAGATAGGCTATCCTCTCAGTGTAGACGGAAGATTTAACTGTTCTGATGAAAAGTTAAACAAAGTATGGGAAGTTTCTATAAGGACTCTTAAGAAGAGTATTCATGAGACGTATGAGGATTGTCCGTACTATGAACAAATGCAGTATATAATGGACTCAATGTTAGAATCTCTCTATATGTATCAAATTTCAAAAGATTATAGACTAGCTAAAAAAGCCCTCTACGATTTTCATAGCTCCTTACTTCCAACAGGACTTTTACAGAGTAGATATCCTTCTGTGGCTCCTCAGGTAATTCCTATTTTTTCTCTCTACTGGATACTTATGTTGAGAGATTATGTGCTATACTCTGGTGAAACAGAATTGATAAGAAGATATAGACCAACTATTGATAGCATCTTGAACTGGTTTGAGAGGCATCTAACTAGAGAAAATCTTATAGGTAAGATAGGCTATTGGCCTTATGTTGATTGGGTTGAAGGATGGAATTGGGGGATTCCTCCTGTTTTTAATTCTGATATTGCTACTATCTATAGTCTTATCTATAGTTATACCCTTAAGATTGCTAGTAATCTTATGCTATTTATAAACTCGAGGAATCTTTTTAAGGAATATAAAACGAGGAGTATGAGGATTGATAAGGCAATAAAGTGGTACTGTTTGGATGAGGAAATTGGTCTATTCAAAGACGGGATAAGTACCAGACAGTTTAGCCAGCATTGTCAGATTTGGGCAGTACTAAATGAATTAGTAAAGGGCGATAGGGCTAAGTTTATTATTGAAAAAGCTATTGAAGATAAGAGTATTAGTGAAGTATCTATTGCTCATTCATATTTCCTTTTTAGAGCTCTAGATAAGACTAATCTCTATAATAAATATGGACCTGTTCTACTCAATCGTTGGAAAGAGCTGTTAGATATGAATATTACCACGTTTCCAGAGACCTTTGAGAATCCTAGAAGTGAATGTCACGGCTGGTCGGCGGTTCCTATATATGAATCTGTAGCTTCTATATTGGGAATTAGACCTGCCGAGCCTGGTTTTAGGAAAGTAGATATAAAACCGCATCTAATTGGTCTTGATTGGGCTGAAGGGATAATTCCAACTTTAAAGGGAGATATCAGTGTAAGGTGGGAAAAAGGTAGAGACTCGATACTAATAAGCTTATGTTCTCCGAAGGAAATGAAAATTAGACTAATTTTATCTGCCTTGGATATACCTAATCCGACTTTAGTTATAAATAAAAAGGAGACACCTTTTAGAAATTTAATAGAGCTTCCTGGAGGAAATTACGAGATCTTTGTTAAGAAGGGGACGGATTAATCCATCCCCTTCTTAATTCTATCAATCGTCTTTTCTTTCCCTAAGACTTCTAACGTCTCAAAGAGACTTGGGGTGACCTTTTTGCCAGAGATTATAATCCTTAATGATTGTAAGAACCATCTTGAGTCTAGCATTTTTTCTGCTATAAACGTTCTTGTTTTATTTTCTAGATTAGTAGCATTCCAATCATCTACCTTGTTTAGGGCGTCTACTAGTTCTGGTAGAATATAGTTAAGCCTTTTCTTCTCTTCTATTGGTATTTCTACATCTCTTGAGAATTCTTCTGTAAAGAAATAATCTCCCATAATAATGACATCTTTTAGGGTTTTAATGCGGGTCTGAAGAATGCTGAGTACCCTAGTTAGGTAGGATTTATCTATGGTCCAATGCTCTAATCTTTTCTCTTTTAGAAACTGAATGGTTAATTGGGTAAGCGCTTCTATAGACTTTCTTCTTATATGCTCTTGGGAGAGGAAGTCTAACTTTTTTATATCAAATATAGCTGGATTTTTACTCAGATTCTCTAGTGAAAATATTTCTACAAGTTCTTCTAAAGATAGGACCTGTTTATCATTGTAAGAAGCCCCCATAAGCGCTAAGAAATTTACCATAGCTTCGGATAGATAACCCATACTACGATACTCTCCTATTGAAGTGGCTCCATGTCTCTTACTTAGCTTAGCCTTATCCTGTCCTAAAATCATCGGTATATGTATAAATATGGGCGTTTCAATGCCTAGAGCATTATATATATGTATCTGTTTTGGAGTATTAGAAATATGATCTTCGCCCCTTATTATATGAGTTATCCTCATATCTATATCATCAACTACCACGCTAAAGTTGTAGGTAGGGGTTCCATCTGACTTTAGTATAACGAAGTCATCTATGACATTATTCTGAAAACATAACTCTCCATGAAGATAGTCGTTAAATCTCGTCTCCCCATCCTTTGGAACGTACAACCTTATAGCAGGTTTTCTCTCTTTCCTTAATGTTTCCTTTTCTGCTTCAGAGAGTTTTAAGCATCGCCTATCGTACCCTTTGCCCCTTAGTTTTTCTAACTCTTCTTTAGTACAGAAACATTCATAAGCCTTACCTTCTGAAAGTAGCTTTTCTGCTATCTCTCTGTAGATACTGAGTCTATCACTCTGTCTATAGAATTCATCCCAATCTAAGCCAAGCCATCTTAAATCATCTAAGATAGAAACTTCAAACTCTTTCTTTGACCTCTCTAGATCGGTATCCTCTATCCTCAATATAAAAGTTCCTTTTTCTTTTCTTGCAAATAACCAGTTAAATAATGCGGTTCTTGCTGTCCCTATGTGTAGATGTCCGGTAGGACTAGGGGCAAATCTGACTCGTACACTCATATTAGCTTCGATACCCTCTCTGCATCTAGTCTTTTAATTAGGGCGGTTAATAGCTTTACCGCATTTTCAAAATCATCCCTATGGATTATCCCGGTATGGCTATGGATATATCTAGCAGGTACATTTATTGTTACAGTAGGAACTCCAGAATTGTATAGATGTATTCTTCCTCCGTCCTCTCCTCCCCTAAGCATAAACTCATACTGATATGGGATTCCCAATTCATTAGCGGTCTCTTCTACAAACTCTACCAGTTTTCTATTTGGTAGCATACTACTATCCATCATACCAATGGATGGACCCTTACCGAGTTTGATGTCAGATTCCTCTTTCTTCACGTTAGGCGTATCTCCTGCTATACCAGACTCTAAAACAAAGGCAACATCAGGTTTAGCTAATTTTACACTTGTCTCGGCACCTCTTAAACCAACCTCTTCTTGAACAGTTCCAACCCCTATAACGGTGTTTGGATGCTTCTCTCCTTTTAGATTCTCTAAGGTCCTTATCATTACTGCGCAACCAATCCTGTCATCCCAAGCCTTACCCATTAAAAATTTACCGTCTTTACCTATGACCTGATATGGAGACCAGGGAACTATAGGCGAACCTGGCTTTATTCCAAACTCACCTTCTACTTCTTCCTTGCTTTTTGCCCCTATATCTATAAAGAGATCTTCAAGTTTTACCGTCTTTTCCCTCTCTTCAGGTGGAAGTAGATGTGGCGGTTTTGACCCTACTACTCCTAGGAACTCTCCTTTTTTGGAATATACTATTACTCTCTGAGATGGTAAAACTTGGCTCCACCAGCCTCCTATAGGGGCAAACTTGATGAATCCTTCATCGGTTATGTACTTTACAATGAATCCTATCTCATCCATATGACTAGCAATCATAATTCTTGGATAACTACACTCTCCCCTTTTTTCACAAAGGATGCTACCTAATCTATCTGTAATTATCTCTCCAAGAGGAGAGAAATAATACCTCAACCTTTCCCTTATCCTATCTTCAAAGCTACTTATACCTGGGGTTTCAGTAAGATCTTTTAGGAGGATATCTAATTTATCCATAGCTACTTTTTCTCCGCAAATAAAACCTCTCTCTGTTCTTTCGTGAGGACTTCTCTTAATGCAACTCTATAATTTATTAGATCATCTTTCTTTTTGTTGTCTATAGCTACTATGAGGGCTACCCTTGTATTTATCTCTTTCGTAGAAGCATTACCTTTTCTAAGTTCCTGCACCTTATAAGCCTCTATCATCCTAGCTATATCTAAGTTAAGTCTTCCCTCATCATAGTCTTCTCTAATCTTTTCAAATTTTTCTACCTGTTCCTTAGTAAAAAGTATAGGGAAGTGTTTCAGCTGTTCCTGGGTCAAGATCTTTTGCATCTCAAAATAGTAATTTATCCTGGCTTTTTGTAGCTCTTTAAGTGTATGTAGTAGCTCCTCCTTAGCCTTTTTTATGGTATTTTGGTCAGACTTTTGAACAGCAGGCTTTAGTGTCTTATTCCAGATATTGGCAAATTGCCTCTGATATTTTATTTCATTTTCTTGCAACTTCTCTCTAAGTTTTGTTAACTTATCCCTTTGTTCCGGGGTAAGATTAAGCTTGTCTACATCTACCTCTGGAATGGTTTTACCAAGGTCATACTTTAAGGGGTCTGTTACTATGACCTTTACACTTACCTGGATTAATGGTTTTGAGGTTTGAGCATAGCCAATACTTAGAATAGAAATACTAATAATTACTGAAAGCAGTAAACCTAAAAATCTTTTCATTTATTTTTCACCTCCGATATTTTTTCATAACCTTTGTGGGCAAAATAAGAGCTCCTTACAAAAGGTCCAGATACTACATATTTAAATCCGGCCTTATATGCTAATTCTTCTATCTCTTTGAATCTTTCAGGAGATATATACTCCTTTACTGGTAAATGTTCTTTAGTTGGTTGTAGATACTGTCCTATTGTAATAATATCGCAACCAACATCTGTTAGCATTTTAAATACACTATATAACTCCTTCTCTGTTTCTCCTAATCCTACCATAATTCCAGACTTTGTAATTATACTAGAATTGTACTCTTTAGTCCAATAGAGGATATTTAGTGACCTTCCGAAGTCTGCCATAGGCCTTACAATAGGATAAAGAGAAGGAACTGTTTCTATATTGTGATTTAGAACATCTGGGAAAGCGGATAATACCTCTTCTAAAGCATCTCTATCCCCCTTAAAATCAGGTATCAAAACCTCAATCTTTGTCTCCCTATTATTCTTTCTTATCTCTAATATAGTCTCTCTAAACTTATCCGCACCTCCTTTTGGTAAATCATCCCTAGTGACTGATGTAATAACTACATATTTCAGTCCTAAAAGTTCTACCGCTTTGGCTACCTTCTTGGGCTCTTCAGGGTCTACCTGATTTGGCCTACCCTTTTTTATAGCACAGAATCTGCAATTTCTAGTACATATATCTCCGAGTATCAGAAAGGTTGCTGTTCCTTGGTTAAAGCATTCCGATATATTAGGGCAGAGGGCAGACTCACATACAGTATGTAGCGCTCCATCTTTTAATATATGTTCAACCCTTATTGCATTGATGTTCTCTATACTTATCCTCTTTCTAAGCCAAATAGGTTTCGCCATATTTAATTAATCTCCTATTAAATATAACACTAAATATATGAATGAATTTCTCTTTTAGTTCGTTCATATCAATTTTAAACCCTAAAATCTTTTCTATAGAAACCATCTCCACTCCTTCTAATCCACAGGGACGAAATAGTTTGAAGTCTTCTAGCTTATTATTTACGTTTAACGCCAAACCATGGTAGGTTACCCATTTTTTGACTGCAACCCCTATAGAGCATATCTTCCTTTTTTCATCTATCCATACTCCAGTATACTTCTCTTTTCTTACCGCCTTTATATTATATATGTCTAGGAGCTCTATTACTACCTCTTCCAGTTTTCTGACATATTTATGTACATCTCTATTTTCTATCCTTATTATGGGATAAACTACCAATTGCCCCGGCTCATGTAGAGTAATGCTCCCCCCTCTTTTAGTTTTGTATATTTCTATCCCTCTTTCTTTTATCTTTCTAGGGTCCTCTATAAAAACCTCCTCTTCTTTTGTGCTTTTGCCCAATGTAACTACTGAGGGATGTTCTACTAGGATGATATGTTCGGATAATATACCTTTTATTACCCCCTCTACTATATCTTCTTGTATTTTCTCAACTTCTCTATATCCTCTTAGCCCTAAATCTATAAATGTGGTTACCTTCTCTTTTAACTCAGTATCGATAACTTCCATATTATTTCTCCAGCGATAGTCTTCTTAAAATCCATTATACCACAATATACGTCTTTCTATTTACTTTTGGGTATGCTAAACTATATAATAATTATTATAATAGTAATATTTAGATGGAGGACGTTATGTTTGAGACACTAAAGGCTGATTTTATGGCTGTTTTTGAGAAAGATCCTGCAGCTAGAAATGCTTTACAGGTTATACTCTTTTATCCTGGGTTTCATGCTATCTTAGGACATAGAATAGCCCATTGGTTTTGGCAGAGAGGCCTTAGGTCTATAGCTATATGCATCTCTTTTATAGTTAGAAGATTGACGGGCATAGAGATACACCCTGCTGCTAAGATAGGTAAGGGATTCTTTATAGACCATGGGATGGGGGTAGTAATAGGAGAGACAACGGAGATTGGAGATGATGTTTTACTCTATCAAGGAGTTACTTTAGGAGGAACTGGAAAACATAAAGGCAAGAGGCATCCTACATTAGGTAATAACATAGTAGTTGGTGCAGGGGCAAAGATACTGGGTCCAATTACTATAGGTGATAATGTGAAGATAGGTGCTGGTTCTGTAGTCTTAAAATCTATACCTCCTAACTTTACTGTGGTAGGAGTTCCTGGAAAGATAGTTAGAAGAAATGGCCATAAACTTACACCAGCGGAACAGTTAGCCCATGGAGATGTCCCTGATATAGAGTATGAAATGATAGAGAGATTAGAGGAAGAGGTAAAAATACTAAAGGAGGAAATAGCAAGATTAAAGCAAGACTTAGCTTCTATTCTAACAAAGGTATCCGATTAGAGTGGTAATTCTTCTATTTCTATTTCCTCTTTAACTCTTTCTACTTCATCCTTTCTAAAGACACAGGCTCCAAACTCAAGTGTATTTGCAGTACCACAGGCTATACCTAGTTTTAATATCTCTATTAGGTCTAGATTAAGTACCCGGCCATATATAATTCCTCCGAAAAAGGCATCACCAGAACCGATAGCATAATGGGAGTATATATTTTTACTCCTTCCAACAATTAATCTATCTTTAGCTATCAATATAGCACCTTTTTCTCCTCTTGTAACAAAGAGCCAACTGGTTCCAAGCTTAGATAGATAAGAGTAGAATTCTTTTAATACTTTTACGTCTTCTATATCTACTTTGAATGCATCACTTAACTCATTTTCATTTACCTTTATACAGAAAGGACCAAGACTTGCACATTGTTTTAGTATTCCTCCACTGGTATCAATAAAGACCTCCTTCCCTTTAGTTTTAAAGATGTAAATTAAGTCTTTTATCTTTTCCGGAGGAATACTCGGAGGGGCTCCTCCAGAAAGTACTACCCTTTTTATATCGCTAGAGTATTTCTCCTTTATAAAGTCCATACATCTATTAATCTCTTTTTCTGTAACTTTTGGGCCTTCTTCATTTGTAATCATCCCTACACCACTTGCCTCTTCATAGGTAGCATACGCTATTCTTGTCTCATCGTTTATCCAGAAATAGTCGTTTGTTATACCATCTTTATCTAAGAGTTCCTTTATAATCCTACCTATAGCCCCTCCTAGAATTCCAGAGCAGACAAAGTCTCTATATCCTAAGTTTTTTAATGACCTTCCCACATTAGCCCCCTTACCCCCTGGTAAAACTATCAACCTTTTTGCCTTATTTATCCCATAAGGGTTATACCTCTCTACTATTGCGGTTCTATCCAGTGCAGGATTAAAGTTTAATATTAATGTCTCCACCATAGTTCTACTCTCCTTGAAAATCTAAGTTTACCAATAATATGATACAATAATTATTATGAATGAGAGAAGTCTAAAGCTATGCGAATTTGATTTTGTGTTAGAAAGATTAGGAGAATTAGCAGAAACTCCTATGGGAAAGGAGATGGCTCTTAGCCTAAGGCCTTCTTCTATAAGAGAAGAGATTATTACTATCTCTACAGAGACAGAAGAGGCAAAAAAACTTATGTCTTATGAACCACCTCCTAGTCTTTTGGGATTGATAGATATATCTCCAATACTCTCTAAGGTGAGATTGGGTATTATATTAGAACCATTAGAATTAATGCATATATGTAATTTTATCTCTAGATTACCTGCAGTAAAGAAATATATAAAAGTAAGTCCCTTCTTTAGAGAGATATCAGATAAACTTCCAAATCTGTCTCAGTTAGAAGATGATATTAGAAGGGTTATAGATGATGATGGAAATATAAGACCTAACGCTTCTTCAAAACTTATAGCTATAAGAAGAGGAATATTAAGGCTAGAAGAATCCATCAGGTCATATCTTGAGAGTCATATGACTAAAGATTGGAAGGACATGGTTCAGGAAAGTTACATAACGATAAGGAATAGTAGGTATGTTATCCCTATAAAGTCTTCGTATAAAAAGACAATTAAAGGTATTGTCCATGATGTATCGCAGAGTGGTAATACACTCTTTATCGAGCCCTATGACGTGATAGATATGAATAATAATCTTCAAGAGTTGAAGAAAGAGGAAGAGTATGAGATACAGAGAATCTTAAGGGAGCTTTCAGCTAAGGTGGCTTCTTACAGTGAAGAGCTTCTTATAGCAAGAGATACTATAGCAAGAATAGATTTCGCTTTTGCCAAGGCAAGATTATCTCTAAATTGGGATTGTACAGCTCCTGTTTGGATAGATAAACCATTAGTGAGATTTAAGTCTGCTAGACATCCTATTTTGGGTAAGAGAGCTGTCCCTATAGATGTAGAGATTGGAGATAAATTTGATATACTGGTAATAAGTGGTCCTAATACTGGTGGGAAAACAGTTACATTAAAGACCATAGGTCTATTTATTATGATGGCTCAATCAGGGCTACATCTTCCAGTAAGCTTTGCAGAGATGGGCATTTTTAAGGATGTATTCGTAGAGATAGGGGATGAGCAGAATATTATTCAGGACCTCAGTAGTTTCTCTGCCCATCTTACTCATATAATACCTTTTATAAGATATGCAGATAAGGATACTATAGTTCTTATAGATGAACCGATTACTGGTACTAGTCCAAGAGAAGGTTCTGCGTTAGCGATAAGTATTTTAGAGGTTTTAAGAGATAGAGGAGCAAAGGTGATAGTTGCAAGCCACTATGATGAACTGAAGGTATGGGCTAGCAATACCGAAAGGGTTATAAATGGAGCTATGGAGTTTGATCCAGATACATTCCTTCCCACCTATAGACTCCGTATAGGTAGACCCGGAGTAAGTAATGCGTTTGTCATAGCAAGAAAGTTAGGTTTAGATGAGTATATTATAGATAGGGCTAAGAGTTTTCTCTCTGGTAATGAGTTGACAATTAATAAGCTTTTAAGTCAGATAGACCAGTTGGAAAAGGATCTTAGGATAGAACTGGAGAGGGCTAGAAGGGAAAGGTATAATTATGAAGAGTTAAAGAATAGATATGAGAAGTTACTAGAAGATATCTCTCTCCAGCAGAAGAGTATAATAAGGAGGGCAAAAGAAGAGGCAAGAGAGTTAGTAGTTAGAACTAAGATTCGTCTCGATGAACTTTATGAAAAGGCGAAATCTGTATCTAACAAAAAAGAGATAGTCTCAATAAAGGACGAACTAAGAGAACTAGAACCAGCCCAAGAAGAGTTAGAAATACAGGGGGATAGGATAGAAAGACCAGAGATAGGAATGACGGTTTTTATCCCATCTCTAGGACAAAGTGGTGATATAGTTGATATTAATGGTGATAAGGTTACCGTCCTTGTGGGCAAGGCTAAAATAGATGTTTCTAAAGACGAACTTTATTCTTCTAAGACTACTCATAAAGAATTTTCTATTGATAACATAGTAAAGATAAAAAGAAGTAAAGCTCAGAATATCTCAAATAGACTTTCTATAAGACAGCTTACAGTAGAAGAGGCACTAGAAAAGTTAGAAAGGTATATAGACGATGCGGTATTAGCAGGAATTTCTCCTGTTTATATAATACACGGTAAAGGGGAAGGTGTTTTAAGAAAGGCAGTTGCAGGTTTTCTTAAAAATCATCCGATGGTAGAATCTTTTAGACTTGGAGAATATTATGAAGGGGGATGGGGGGTCACCGTAGCCTATTTAAAAGGGCTATGATAAACTTATTAGTATAGTAAGCCTAATAAAGGAGGACTAAGTTGGAGGAAATAAAGGAGATATTTCTTAAACTGTCTAAAGAAAAGGATGTCAGATACGGAGAGCTAAGGGTAGAAGAGTCTGAAATAACGAGTATAAGTTTTAGGGGAAAAGACCTAGAAGAGCTTTCTGTATCTAAGTCTAAGGGAGGAAATATCAGAATTCTTGGTAGGTATGGGTGGGGATTTGTATCTTTTAATGAGATTAATCCTAAGAGTATAAGAGACTACTTTGATCAAGCTTATAGGGCGAGTAACCTTATTCTAGGTGAAGACCTAGATATTGAATACTCAGGTCCAGTTGTAGATAGAGTTGTAATTCCTATGGAAAAAGATTTTAGGGGGGTTCCTCTCGAAGAGAAGAAGAGGCTTTTAAGTGAATATAACAATATTATGCTTTCCTTTAATCCTAAGATTCAGAGTACTCAAGTTAGATACAATGATCGTTTCACTAAGAGATATTTTTTTAACACTGAAGGTGTAGATATAGTTCAAGAAAGGGGAGATATAGCCGGGGTTTTAGTTGCAATTGCCAAAGAGGGTGACCTGGTTGAGCAGTATCATTTTTCTACCGGAGGCATAGGTGGTTTCCAGATTATAGAAGACCTTCATAATGAAGCTCTTCATACTGCAGAGATGGCAGTTAAACTGCTCTCAGCCCCAGTGGTTAAGGGTGGAGAGTATACGGTAGTCTTAGATCAAAGACTTGCAGGGGTATTTATCCATGAGGCATTTGGTCATCTCAGTGAGGCGGATCATGTATATGAAAATGAAAGACTCAAAGAGCTTATGGTTATAGGCAAGAAATTTGGACCAGATTTTCTTAATGTTGTTGATGACCCTACCTATCAAGGGCTAAGAGGTTCTTATAAGTATGATGACGAGGGAGTCTTAGCGGGAAAGACATATCTTATAAAGGATGGAGTTCTGGTTGGAAGACTTCACTCTAGGGAGACCGCAAAGAAGATGGGAGAGAGAATAACAGGTAACGCTAGGGCTATAAATTATAGATTCCAGCCTATAGTAAGGATGAGTAATACTTACATAGAGCCGGAGAATTATTCCTTTGAAGAACTTATATCTGATATAAAATATGGTATATATGCTGTTGGGGCTTATGGTGGACAAACCTCTATGGAGATGTTTACATTCAGTGCTCAGGAAGGATATATTATTGAAAATGGGAAGATAGGAGATATGGTAAGAGACGTTGTATTAACTGGTAATGTATTTGTTACACTGCAAAACATAGAAGGAATTGGTAATGATTTAAAGTTTAGCCAAGGAGGTGGATGTGGGAAAGGAGGCCAATCCCCTCTTCCTGTTTCCACTGGGAGTCCTCATATTAGGATAAGAAATGTGGTTATAGGGGGAAGATAGTTATGGAAGAGCTAATTGAAAGGCTTAGAATGGAATCTATAGAGGGGGATATATTCGTTAGAAGAGGTACCTCTACAATAGTTACCTTTGAGGCAAATAGGCTAAAATCTATAGAGTCTAGTGAAAGCTCTGGAATAGGGCTTAGGGTACTTATAGATAATAAAATAGGCTATGCAAGTCAATATGGTATTTATGAGCCTGATTGGCTTTTAGAGAAGGCTAAAGCCACTGCTAATATAGAGACTAAGATGCAGTTACCCTCAGATACAGCTATAAAGGAAGATGCTTATGATAGTGCTATAGAAAACATATCAATTGAAGACTTAACTAAATTAGGGAAGGGCATAGTAGATAATATCCTTAGTTCCTATCCTGATGTTATATGTAATGTAGAGATAGGTAAAAATCACGGAGAGTCTTTGATAGTAAATACTAAGCGCATAGACTGTCTTAGAAAGAAAGTCTCGCTTACAGTCGGAGTTCATGTGAATAGGATAAAAGGAACAGATATGTTAGATGTGTATGAAGAGACTGCTGTAAAGAGACTAGATAGATTGGATATAGATAGATTAATCTCTAAGATAATCTATGCTTTAGAGTCTAGCAAGAATATAGTAAAGCCATCTAAATCTCGACTTCCGGTAGTATTTACTCCTAAGGCTGTTTATGTCTTACTCCTTCCCCTTATGTCTGCATTAAGCGGAAGGATATTGCTTATGGGAGCCTCACCTCTCCAGGATAAGGTAGGGAAAAAGGTTTTTGATGAAAAATTCACACTTGTAGATGATCCTAATAATCCTGAAGGGCTATCTATGACCTCTTTTGATGATGAAGGAACCCCTACAAAGGTTTTGCCTCTAGTAGACTCAGGGATTGTTGGAGAGTTCTATTTCGATTTACATACCGCATCCTTATTAGGTAAAGAGCCAAATGGCCATGGATTTAGAGGTGGTTTGGGACAACCTTCCCCGGGACTTACCAATATTATAATAAGCCCTGGAGAGAGTAGTATTAATGAGATCCTATCCTCATTTGATGAAGTATTAATAGTTGACCAAATGATGGGGGTGGGACAGGGCAATATTCTTAGTGGAGAATTTTCTGTAAACATACACCTAGGATTCTTGTGTAAAAAGGGAGAAATAGTAGGAAGGGTTAAAGATTCTATGTTGGCAGGTAATGCGTACAATGCTTTAAGTAATATTGCTGGTTTAAGTAAGGAGAGGGAATGGATAGAAGGAAGCCTTTATTCCCCTTATATATGTATCCCAGAACTTACAGTTGTATCTAAAGGATAGGAGGTGTGTATTGTGTCAGGTAGGACGACTAGATTTATAGTTACTGTGGCTATCCTCTTGGTAATAGCCCTTGTATTATGGATCACCCAGATAAAAAATCCTCCCAATCAACAATCTTTGGGTCCTATGAAGGGAGAGACAACTCAGACTGTTCAATCTAATACCAAGTCTGCTACAGAGTCTACTTCTAAGGAGGAGAGTAAAGAGGAAAAGAAGTCTCCAGAGCAGATAGAGTATGAAAAGATTAGACAGCTATTTGTAGATGGAGAATTAGAGAAGGCTATAGAGGAATTAACCAAATTTATAGAGAGGAACCCAAAGAGTGAGTGGGCAGACGATGCTCAGTTTGATGTAGCCCAGTGTTACGAGCATATGGGAGAAAAAGAGAAGGCTGTAAAGGAATATCAGAAATTGGTAGATAAATATCCTAAAAGCGATTTGGCAAACCCTGCTCAGTATGCTATAGACCTTCTTGAAGGAAGGGTATCATACTATTAAAATACACAGGAGGTGTTGATTTAGAATGGAACTATTTCAAAGGTATTTTAAACCAGGGCTAATACATTTTATGGCTTTCCCTCAGACTATGCGTGGCGAGGGTCCTATATTAGAAACACTAGAGGAGATAGTAAGTGATGAATTTTTCTCTGCTGTAGAGATTTCCTGGATCAAGGATGAAAAGATAAGGGAAGAAGCTAAGAAGCTTCTTGAGACAAGTGGAATGACTATAGCTTATGGTGCTCAGCCTAGACTTCTAACCCAGAACCTAGATATATCTAGTTTGGATGAAACTGCTAGACTTAGAGCTGTAGAGGAGGTAAAGAAGGCAATAGAAGAGGCTGAATATATGGGTGCAGTTGGGGTAGGTTTTCTAGCTGGAAAGGATCCTGGTTCAGAAAAGAGAGAGCAGGCTAAAGAGGCTCTAGTTAAATCTATATGTGAACTTTGCGATTATGCTAAGTTGCATGGAAATCTAAGGATAGAGCTAGAAGTATTTGATTTTGATGTAGAGAAGAATAGTCTAGTTGGTCCTTCTATAGTTGCTAGAGAGATAGCTCAAAGAGTGAGGAGAGAACGTAAAGATAACTTTGGACTTCTTATAGACCTAAGTCATTTTCCACAGTATTATGAATCTATAAGAGATGCAGTATATACTACCGCTGGTTATGTAACCCATGTTCATCTAGGTAACTGTATTATAAAAGATAAATCTCTCCTAGGGTATGGAGACCAGCATCCCAGATTTGGTATAAAGGGTGGAGAAAATGGAGTAAAAGAGGTGAGAGATTTTTTGAAGGCACTTTTTGATGTTGGATTTTTCGAAGATAATGATAAACCAATAGTAAGTTTTGAGGTAAAACCGTTGCCATGGGAGAATCCAAAGGCAGTAATAGCTAATGCTAAAAGGACTCTTATAGAAGCCTGGGCAGAATTATAGGAGGGAGACTATGAAAGAGATAAAAGTAGGAGTAATAGGAGCAGGAAGCATAGGAAAAGTTCATCTACAAGCCTATCAGGCGATACCAGATGTAAAGGTAGTTGCTGTAGCGGATATAGTAGAAGAAAGAGCCAGACAGGCATCAGAGATGTTTGGTATTCCTAGATACTATACCGATTACAAAGAGATGCTAGAAAAAGAAGATCTTACAGCTGTAAGTATATGTACACCTAACTATCTACATTCACCTATGACCGTAGATGCTCTTAATGCTGGAGTAAATGTCTTGTGCGAAAAACCGATGGCTATAAATGCTCAAGAGGCACAGAAGATGGTTGATACTGCTAAAGCTACAAAGAAAACTCTAATGGTAGCTCTCTGTTGGAGGTTTTCTGACGAGGCAAAGACCATAAAAGAATTTATAAGACAAGGTTATCTAGGTAATATATACTATGCCAAGGTTGGAATCCTAAGACTTTCTGGAATACCTGGGATGGGCAGTTGGTTTACTAATAAGGATAAATCTGGTGGAGGACCACTTATTGACCTTGCTCCTCACTTCTTGGATTTAGCTATGTGGTTTATGGACCATCCTAAGCCTGTTTCTGTAAAGGGTTATACATATGCTAAGTTTGGTCCTTTTGATAAGAGAAGAGGTGGATGGGGTATTCCTGAGCCGGGAGGAAAGTTTGACGTAGAGGACTTAGGGTGTGCCATTGTAGGACTTGAGAATGGGGCTACTATTTTTGTAGAGATGAGCTGGGCAAGTAACATAGAAAAGGATACATCTTACTGTACCCTGCTAGGCGATAAGGGTGGAGCAGAAATGATGCCTCCAAAGGTCTTTACTGAGATGGCTGGTAAGTATGTAGAGATTATCCCTAGGATTGAAAAGGTCAACTTATATGTAGAGGAGATAAAGCACTTTGTTAAATGTATCCAAGAAGGTACAGAGCCCATGCCCAAAGGAGAAGAGGGAGTCATAGATATGCAGATAATAGATGCTATCTATGAGTCTGCTAGAACAGGAAAAGAGGTAAGGTTATAATTCTTTAACTAAGGGTGGCTACTAAGCCACCCTTTCTTAAGAGAAATGAGGATACTGCATACTGGAGATTGGCATATAGGTATAAGTAGATGGGGCATAGATAGAACTGAAGAGGTCTTTAGGTCTATAGAATTTATAGTCGATGTTGTAGAAAAAGAGGATATAGATGTTGTTCTTATAGCAGGAGATCTATTTGAACATAAGATGCCAAAGGGTGATGACCTTCGTAGGACCTCAGAGATATTGCAGAGGCTGGGAGAAAAGGATAGAAATGTTATAATTGTTTCCGGAAATCACGATTGGAAAGAGTTAGAGGTAAGTTTAGGAATCTTTTCCTCCTCTTCTAACGTCCATTTTTTAACTGAATTGGGGACAAAATCCTTTAGAACAAGAAGAGGGGAGATTTTGTGTGTAGGTTCTTTTCCATATTTCTGGGAGAGAGACTTTCTTCATATTGGGGATGACTCTAGCAGGAAAGAAAAGTTAGGGGAGTTCATTCATAGGTATCTAGAAAGGATTAATCAGAGATTTATGCCAAATTCAATTAATGTCTTGTTAGCACACATATTTGTTGAAGGTGCTTTATTGGGAAGTGCAGTTAAACTCTCATTCTCTTCTAACTTCGCTATTCCACCTTCTTGGTTTCCAAATAGAGCCCACTATGTAGCTTTAGGACATGCACATAAACCACAGAACATCCCAAGTAGCCCTGTTCCAGCTTATTACTGTGGTTCCATTATAAGGATAGATTTTAGTGAAGCTGATGATAAGAAATGTGTAAATATTATAGATGCAAAGCCAGATAGAATTGTTAATGTAGAGAGGATAGAAGTACCTTGTAAAGAACTTATGGAGCTAGAGTTTAAATTTTCTCAGTTAGATTCAAATGCAATTATGGTCAGAGATTTTGACGGATATATAAAGGCTAGGATACATATGGACACCTTAGAAAACAATCCTATAAGCAAGGTAAAGCAACTTATCCCTAATTGTGTAGAAGTTGAAACGGTATATAATCAGAATCCAAGGAGAGATAAATCTCAGATTGACCTTACCCTAGAGCCATCAAAGCTATTTTCTCAATATTTACTCCTTAAGGAGGGTAATGTAGATGAAGAGGTTGTTAAGATTTTTGAAGATCTCTACAGAGAGGCAGTTTTAAATGAGGATTCTGGGCATTGAGCTAGCAGGATTCCTATCTTACAGTAGTCCTCAGTCTGTAGACTTTACTAAAGCTAATGTATTCTGTATATCAGGCCCTAATGGGGCTGGAAAGTCGTCTATTTTAGATGGAATAGTCTATGCCCTTTATGGTAAGATTCCTAGATATGCTGGAAGAAGGATAAGTGCAGAAGAAGATATCATAAATCATAATTCAAATAGGCTTTCTCTATCCCTTAGTTTTAGGGTTGGAGATAGGATATTTCTAGTAAAAAGAGAACTAGTTAGAGGAAAGTCGCAACAGGCAAATATCTATGAGATTGTGGATGATAAGACTATACCTCTTGGTGTCAAGAGAAATAGGGAGGTAAATGCCCTAATAGAGAGTCTTTTAGGCATGGATTATGAGACATTTACTAGGACAGTGATTCTCCCTCAAAATCAGATAGATAGATTTCTTAAACCTCCTAGCAGTGAGGCTTTTTCAGAAAGAAGACAGGTCTTACAAAAACTTCTTGGCTTAGATGTTTATAAAGAGGTAAAGAGACTTGCAAACCAGAGGTGTAAAGATATCTCTAAAGAGATTCAATTTATCTCGAGTAGATTGGAAGGAGAATTAAAATCTTACAACAAGGAATACATAAGGGCTTTAGAAAAAGATTTAAGAGAAAAGGAGGATGTACTTAAACATCTAGATAAAGATAGACAGGAGATTTCTAAAGAGGTTGAGTCCTTAAGGGATACAATAAGCTTCTTTTCTAATCTAATCTCTGCTAAGAAGAACTATCAAGATGTTATTTCTAGATTAGAATGGCTGAGGAAAGAGAAGGAAAAGACGGATAGATTAGAGATTATATATCAGATTCAGATTGATGCGATTCCTCTTTCAAATAGTATTAAAGATCTTTCGGACAAGAAGTCCAGAGTAGAATCTCTAAAAAAGGAAAGATTAGAGATAGAGAGAAATATAGAGAATTGGAGTAAAACTATAGAAGTGGAAGAAAAGAAGGTTGAGGAGTATCTAGAACATATTAAGTATGCCGAAGCCTTATTAGAGCTTACTCCTTTGGCTGAGTCTATTAGAGCATTGGAATTTGATAAAAAAAGAATAACTAAGGCTTGGGAGGAGATAAAAGTCAGGGAGGAAGAGTTACTTTTGCTAGATAGAGAGATAAAGGAGATCCTCTCTGAGGTTGAAGCTTGTGATAAAAAGATAAAATTATTAAAAGATAAGCTAGAGGAAAGGTCTAAGGTTTGGGAAGAGCTTAGTAATATAGCAGAAGAGATAAAGCTCTTAAATAACAAAAGAGAAGGATTAACTGAATATAGAGAAAAGAAGATAAAGTTAGAAGGGGAAAGAAAAGATTTAGAACTAGAGCTAGGGTCTATAGAGAATACCCTCAATATGCTAACTGATGAGCTGAATAGTTTAGAAAGATTTATAGAGGATTCTCATCTACAGAGAATAATCAATTCTTTATCTGTAGGTGATACCTGCCCAATATGCGGTAATACTATAAAGGAGCTGCCTCAGAAGGTCAAAGATAAGAGGGAGCTAGATGAGTTATTATCTCTTTATCAAGAAAAAAAGAAGATCTGGCAGGAATTCTTTAGAAGGTTTTCGGGTCTAGAGTCAAGATCGAAGCAGATAGATGAAGAATTAAGACTTATAAGCGATTCTATAAGAAATCTTGAAGGAGAGATAGACAAAATAGAAGTACATATTCGCAATATCTTAGAGAAGCACTTTGGTAGGGGTTATGTTATTGATTATGTATTTATAAGTTCTGAAATTGAGAAAGAAAAAGAAGAATTGGAAAGTTTAATAAATAATGCAGAGAAAGAAAGGACAATTAAGGTTACAAAGGTTAATGAAAAGAGAGCTATTTTTGATAAAGAAGTTACTGCTATTAACTCTCTTAGGACCCAGTTAGAGAAAGAGTCTCTAGAATTAGAAAGGCAAGAAAGATTAATGTTAGATGCAATTTCTAAGACTAATATAAAATGGGAAGATTTCTTAACTCGTAACTTTTTAAGAGAATCTCAAGAGTTAAAGAATAAGTACCAAAAGCTTTTAGATTCCGCTAATAAGATTATCTTGACAAGCAAGACTTCGATAGAAACAGGTAGGTCTAGAATAGAAAAGATAGATTTAGAGATTGCAGAATTAAGAGATAAACTAATCCTTTTAAAGGAAGAGATAGATGCTAGAAGAAAAGAAATTGAGTCTCGGTGCCAATCTATAGGTCTCTCTTTAGATGAGCTTAATAAGATTAAGGTTGATAGGTTATATATAGAGAGAATAAGAAAGGAATTTAATGAATTTACAGCGAAGCAGAATCTTATTAAAGATGAGATATCGAGGCTCCGTGAGGCTATTATAAAATTGGGAAGGGACCCTGATAAACTAGAGGAGTTAGATCTGATAAAAGACCTATATAACTCAAAGCTAAACTCTCTGAAAGAGTTAGAAGAGAAGATAGCTTTGGTAACTAGGGAGATTGGGTCTTTAGAAAATCAAGTCAAGATTGCTAAAGAGAATCTTTTTCTAGTAGAGGATTTATCTGCAAAAAAGAGGGAATTAGAAAAGAGTTTAAGTTATTATAGTATAATTGATGATGCTTTAAGTGAAAATAAGTTTCCTGAGTTCCTTATGAGAGAAGTTATGGAAAGTATTATAGATAGGGCTTCTGTTCAGTTAAGTTCTCTTACACAGGGTAGATATACATTTTCTCTTGCTTCAGATGAATCGGCCGATATAGTTATAAATGATAATTGGTATCCAGACCAGAGACGTAAGACCTATTCGCTTTCTGGAGGAGAGAGCTTCTTAGCCTCTATATCACTGGCTATAGCTATAGCAGAAGAGATTAGGGGAAAGCGTTCTGTTGATTGTCTTTTTATAGATGAAGGTTTTGGTGCTTTGGATGATACAGGCTTAGACAATGTGGTATCTGCTCTAGCAGAATTGGAAAATTCTGGCATTATGATTGGAATAATAACTCACAATAAGGAACTTGCAAGTAGATTTCCTTATAGGATTGAGGTTGAGAAGGATGAGAGGGGGTCTAGGGTAAAAGGAGTGTGGTAAGACTATGAGACATACAACTATATTAGCGATAAAGAAAGGTAATACTGTTGCTATGGGGGGAGATGGACAGGTTACTGCTGGACAGACTATTATTAAGAAAAGGGCTAGAAAGGTGAGAAAGATAAGAGACGGTAAGGTATTGGTTGGTTTTGCCGGTTCTGCTGCGGATGGTATAGCTCTTCTAGATAGGTTTGAAGGAAAGTTAAATGAGTATGGAGGAAACCTCGCTAGGGCAGCGGTAGAACTAGCCAAGGAATGGAGGTTAGATAGGGCTTTAAGGAGATTAGATGCATTACTTGTAGTTGCCGATATAAATAACTTGCTTCTTATCTCTGGTACAGGAGATGTGATAGAACCTGATGATGGTATCATAGCTATAGGTTCAGGTGGTAACTATGCGTTGGCTGCAGCAAGAGCCCTACTGAAACATACGGATCTATCTTGCGAAGAGATCTTGAGGGAGGCTCTCTCGATAGCTGCCGACATATGTGTCTATACCAATCATGAGTTTATAATAGAGACTTTACCATAAAATTAGAGGAGGTGAGTTTGGTGGAATATTGTATTGGTATTGATGCTGGAACCACCAACATAAAGGTAATACTGTTTGATTTAGATGGTAATATTGTTTCTTCTGTTTCTAATCCTACGCCTGTATTAATAGAAGGGAAACATCATTATTTTATTCCAGATAAGATATGGGATATTATTAAAGACTCAATAAGAAAGGTTTCTGCCGAGGTAAATGGTAATGTTGCTAGCATATCTGCTACTAGTGTAGCGGAATCTATGGTCCCTATAGATGAAAATGGAAGGATTCTCTTCCCGGCTATAGCTTGGTATGATGAAAGGACCGTAGAACAGCTGGATTGGCTTTTACAAAGGATAGACCCTCAGACCATATATAGCATTACTGGTTTAAGGGTACAACCTATTTACGGTATAAACAAGATACTTTGGATGAAACAGTATAAAAGAGATGTGTATGAAAAAGCTAAAATGTGGCTTCCCGTATCTGATTTTATAACATATATGCTCTCTGGTGAGATAGCTACAGATTATTCGCAGGCTTCAAGAATAATGGCTTTTGATCTGAAGACATTACAGTGGTCAAAGACCATATTAGAAAAGGCAGAGATTCCAATTGATATACTCCCTAAGCCTGTCCCTAGCGGAACATTACTGGGTAAAGTAAGAAATCCTGAAGAACTTGGAGTAAGACCAGATACTGTGGTAGTTGTGGGTGGACATGACCATGTATGTGGGGCTTTTATAAATGGATGTTTCCGTAAAGGTATTGGCCTTGATTCTATGGGAACAGCTGAGAGTTTTCAGCTAAGTACAGAGACTCCTCCGTTACATCTTGAGGTAAAGGAGAGATCGGATATAACTGTAGGTGCACACGTTGCTAAAGGAAAGTATTATATACATGTAGCGATACCTTTTTCTGGGGGACTTATAGAATGGACAGCTAAACTTATGAGTTCATTAAACGATGTAGATAAGGGTAAGAATCTGTTTGATGCCCTCTCTTCTTTGGCTGAACAATCTCCTGTTGGTAGTAATGGTCTTTTCTGTGTTCCGCACTTCTTAGGTAGTAGTGTTCCGAAAAGAGACCCTCAGGCAAGAGGAGTTTTTTTAGGATTAAAAAGGGAGCATACCCCTGCTGACTTTGCTAGAAGCGTCTTAGAAGGACTTTCTTTTGAAGCTAGGTTAGCATTTAATACCCTAGGAGAGTTTGGGACTGTAGAAAAGGTTATAGGTATAGGTGGAGGAACCAAGAACTTAACCTGGTTAAAGATAAAGGCTACCGTTATAGATAAGGTAATAGAAGTTCCTCAAGTTACAGAAGGAACTGCTATGGGAGCAGCCTTTTTGGGTGCCCTGGGTGCTGGTCTATTTAAAAATGAGGATGAGGTTGTAGATAGGACATACAAAGTGAAGATGACGGTAGAACCAGACAAAAATCTGGCTCCTTTATATAAAGAGCTTTTCGAGAAGATTTATACTAAGATCTTCTATGCAACCAATGATATAGACCATATTATAGATCAGGAGATAAGGAGATTAGGAGGAAGATGAATAGGACCGTTATCAAAAATGGAAAGGTTGTTATCCCAGGGGAGAATTTTGTTGGTAAAAGAGATATCCTTATTGAGGATGGAATTATAACCCAGATAGAAGGTAATATACCTACCGAAGGATTAGAGGTTATAGATGCAGATGGATGTTACGTAATTCCTGGCATAGTAGACATGCATGTTCATCTCAGAGACCCGGATGGAGCAGAAGAAGGGATATATACCGGAACTATGGCATGTGCCAAAGGCGGTGTAACTACCGCTTGCTGTATGCCAAATACTAATCCCTGTATTGATAGTCCTACTATAGTAAGATATGTAATGCTTTCCGCAGAGAAATACGGTAAAGTGAAGGTCTATCCGATTGGTGCTATGACTGTAGGAAGAGAAGGTAAGATTATCGCTCCTTATGATAGAATGAAGTATGAAGGAATTGTAGCGGTCTCAGATGATGGGAATTGGGTAGAGGATTCGCTAGTTATGAAGTCTGTCCTAGAGACAGCCAATATGTATGGATTACTGCCAATATCTCACTGCGAGGATAAGAGAGTTTCGTTAGATGGCGTAGTAAACGAAGGGATAGCATCTCTAAAACTTGGCCTTCCTGGCATACCTCCACTAGCAGAAGTATTAGCGGTAGCTAGAGATGTTCTCATCGCTAGAGATATAGGGGCTAGGATCCATATAGCTCATATCTCCCTTAAGGATTCCTTAGATATTATAAGACGTGCAAAATCCTCCGGAGTAAATGTTACCTGCGAGGTTTCTCCACATCATTTTATATTAACTGATGAATTACTACTAGAGAGAAGAATAGGACTTAAGGTTAATCCTCCGCTTAGAAAAGAAGTAGATAGATTTGCACTAATTGAAGGATTGATAGATGAGTCTATAGATGTTATTGCTAGTGACCATGCGCCAAGAAAAACTTTGGGTTTAGACCTTCTCAATGATCCATTTGGAATTTCTAGTGTAGAGATAATGTTGCCATTATGTTATACATTTTTGGTTAAGGCAGGACATATCTCTACTCTTGAGATGGTAAAGAAACTCTCTTACAACCCTGCTAGATTATTGGGTTTAGATAGTGGAGATTTGGTTGTTGGAAAGAGTGCAGATATTGTAATATTTGACCCTAACCGCAAAGAGATAGTAGATGTGAGTAACTTTGTATCTAAGGGTAAAAATTCTCCATATGATGGGTATGAACTGTATGGTTTTCCTATTTTGACAATGGTAAACGGAAGAGTGGTCTATGCCAAAGATATATAACGGTGAGATTATAGAGAATATACCTGTTGGTGAATTATTTCTCGTTACTGTATCTATAGGAGAAAGTATATCCATAGAACCAGGTCAGTTTTTTCTTATAAGAATAGATAGAGAAGATGTCATCCTTAGAAGGGCTTTTAGCATATTTGATGTGGATGAAGATAGATTAAGCTTTCTCTATAGGGTGGTTGGTAGGGGTACTAAGTGGCTTTCAGAAAGAAGAATTGGATACAGTTTAAATATCTTTGGACCGTTAGGAAATGGCTTTTCCATCTCTCAGGGGAGATTTCTCCTTATAGGTGGCGGAAGTGGTATGGCCCCATTATATTACTTGGGTAAAAGACTAAGAGGAGATGTCAAGTTCTTGCTTGGAGCCCAGACAGGGAACTTCTGGGGTAAAGAGCTACTTTCAAGATATGCAAGTATAGGAGATATAGAAGTTGTAACAGAAGATGGTTCTCTTGGTAAGAAGGGATTAGTTACAGAGTATATAGATACAAACTATGACAGAGTATATGCCTGTGGCCCTATAGAGATGCTAAAAAATATAAGGATAGATATTCCAACCGAGATATCCTTAGAGTCTAAAATAGCCTGTGGCTTTGGAGCCTGTAGAGGATGTGTTATAGAAAATAAGTATGGAGAGTACAAGAGAGTATGTAAAGACGGCCCAGTATTTAATTTGAAGGAGATTTTCTAATGAGTTGGAGTCTATGTGGTATAGAGCTAAGAACACCTCTAGTGACAGCATCAGGACCACTCGGATGGGGGAAGGAATTCTTTGAGATATTTTCTACTAGAGGTTTAGGATTATTTATCCCAAAGACTGTAACTCTAAATCCTAAAAGGGGAAATTCTCCCCCTAGAATAGAAGAGACTATAGGTGGTCTTATAAATTCTATAGGGCTTGAGAATGAAGGTGTCTATGAGTGGCTAAGATTAGAGCCTTTCTATAGGTCTTTGAATATTCCTGTAATGGCTAGTATAACTGGTAGTACTTTAGATGAGATATCGAAACTTGGAGAGATTATAGACAGATTAGATTATATAGTAGGGATAGAACTGAATCTTTCATGTCCAAATGTTAAAGGTGAAAATTGGTCTAATAACCCTAAGAGTATCTTTGAAGCAACAAGTGCTTTGAGGAATGTTTATAACAAAATAATCTTTGTGAAGTTAGCCCCTAAAGATGATCCTTTGTTATATATAAAACCGGCGATAGATGGTGGGGCAGATGGCTTGACACTTTTCAATACATTTCCAGCCTACCAATCTATTAATGGAGGACTCTCAGGGCCTGTAATAAAGCCTATATATGTAAGACTTTTAAAGGAGATAGTAGATAAAGTTAAAGTACCTATAATGGCATCAGGAGGAGTATTTTCTACTTCTGATGTGTTAGAATATCTAAACCTTGGGGCAAGTGCTGTTCAGATTGGAACTGCATTCTTTAAGGATCCAGATATAGCAGAAATAATATATAGTGACTTGAAAGATTTGTTTAATCTTAGAAAGTAGGTATCATATGAAGATAGTAATTGTATATGGAAGTCCTCGAAGAGGAAACTCTTATAAAGCTACTCAAGTTTTTAAAGATGAAATAAGTAAACTTGGCAGAGTAGAATTTATTGAGTATTTTCTTCCTAAGGATATGCCGAACTTTTGCCGTGGGTGCGCTTCCTGCTTTATAAATGGAGAAGATAAATGCCCAGATTATAAGTATACAAAGCCTATTTTAGAACAAATGTTGTTAGCAGATGCATTTATATTTACCACCCCTGTATATGTCCTTCAGACTAGTGGTTGTATGAAGTCGTTCTTAGACCACTTTGCTTTTTTATTTATAGTTCATCGTCCTAGACCTGAAATGTTCCGAAAGAAGGCTTTTATTATTGCTTCTACAGTTGGAGCAGGAGCAAAGGAGGCTATTAAAACTATATCGACTAGTCTAAAATTTTGGGGAGTAAATCGGGTATATTCGTTTAGTTTTGCAACATTTGGAGAAGATTGGGATATTATGAGAGCAGAGAAAAAAGAAAAAATTGTTGCAAAGATCAAAAGGAAAGCTAATAAGTTTTACCGAGAAGTAATATCAGGTAAAATACACTATCCGTATCTTTATATTCTGCTAATGTTTTACATAAGAAGGATGATTATGAAAAAAGTTGAAACAGAGCTTTCTATGGATAAAAAGTATTGGATTGAAAGGGGTTGGTTTAACGGAAAAGGAAACCCATTTAAAGAGGCTAGGGGGGATACTCCCCCTAGCAGGTTTTCTATCTAGACCAACGTTCCTCTATAGATGGTAGTTTCGGAAATTCTTGATGTGGCTCAGTCTGATACCAATAGGCAACCGAGGCTATATCATCTGTTAAAGGTTGGAACTTTCCATTAGGCCACCAGCCTAAAGCCTGAATAGTAACTCTTAGGTCTTTTTCAAACCTGATTGGATCTAGTATATGCCACCTGTATAGTCCATGCTTTGGAACCGTCCCTGGCTCTTTACGGTATAAAGGATACCCTGAGAATGGAGCAGAAAATGTTTCATTCCCAAAGCCCCAGGCTCCTCCAAAGTAGTCCTCTGTTCCAGTTCCACATATCGTTGGATATTCTGTATCACCATCTATATAGAATTTTATCTCACCTTCTCCCCACCAACCGTCAGACAACTGTGTCCAGGCTAAAAATGTTCCTACATAATGTCCTTTACCCTTTACTCCTTCTAGTATGACATGCTCAGGCTTTTCTCTAGTGGTCATAGACCTTCTCCACTGTGCGTGGAAATAGAGTGCACTATCGGGAACCTCAGTAAGGGAATACGTAATTTGATAGTAGAAACCACGAATGTCTTCCCAGAATTGATTTTCGATAGTTATCTTACAATGTTTTCTAAATGGCATAGGCCAATAAGAATTGAACCCTCCTGATGGATTCACCGCTATGGGGACAGAATTTACGTTATATCTTAACCCATGTCCATTGGCAAAGAAGTCCCCTAGAGGAACCTCTATCGATGGGGATACCTCATTATCCCAGTAGAACCTTAAGATACAATTCCTATAAGCCCTTTCTGTTACAGTAAGCCATATATGGTTTATGATTGCCGGACCTTCTATATCTGCCAATACTGTATTAGAGCCCGCAGGTAGTGTTATGCAAGGTCTAACCTTCCATCCCCTACCTAGATTTGAGGCTGGATTATTTTGATCTGGGATCTCTTTTGCCCCTCCACTTACTTCTCCAGTTGGATTTTCAGCAGATATAGATCTTGTTTTTGCAGGAAAATATAGATGTATCCCCCATAATGCTAATAAGAGGTTGTTAAAACCTTCCATACTTGCACACCTCCTTAGGATTTATCTTTACTCATATTCCAGAGTCTAACTCCTATCCTGTAAGCATTATCTAAATGGATGGCTCCATTAAGCCTATTTCCGGCATTTAAATCCTTTTCAGCTAAAGTTAATTCCTCTTTTAATTCATTAGCTATCTCCTCATCTATGTTTTCCAGAATACTCTTAACTATAAAATATAACTCATCTATAGGCGTATAATTCATGTATTCTAATGTTTCAAAATATGCTATTGCCTCCCCAAAACTAGAGAAAGGTTTCTTTTCTCTTGCTACCTGAACGAGATGCCCTCCATAAATTTTTGCTAGTTCTAATGCCTTATTATAGTTAAATCTAGTAACAGGTAGCGGATCTATACCTCTAAAACTCCAATTGAAGAAATATTTATATAGAGTCTGAAGTGCTAATATGCACCCAGTTCCACTGCCTCCTGCTACAGTAATTCCTAATGCTGATCTAGTATTTGATGAAGGTCCAATAATTGATCCAGTACTGAATCTCTGTTTATCTATGAATAGACTAGATAGTCCATTTATCTGCCAGCAATATACAGGTACTCCAAAGATTAAAGCATCGCAGGAATCTACCCTTTGACTCCTTGATGTAGCATCTTCATCCTAGATACATTTATACGTTCGAAAACATCCTCCACCACATCCTTCGCAATATCTTAGGTTCTCATCTATAAGATACATCAATTCAGTTTCTGCACCCTTTTCTCTTGCCCCATCCAAAGCTCGCTTTACTAGACTAGCTGTCATTCCATCTTTGTGAGGACTACCTACTATCCCTAATACCTTCATTCACTTATTACTCCTTTTTTTAGTATTATGTTAGCATAGAGAGCTTTCTCTCCTGTAGCTACTATTGCATAAGCCTTTCTAGCCCTATCGTAGAAATCGAATCTTGGTAGTGTACCTATTCTTACATCCTCTCCAGAAGCTTTAAGAATCTCTTCATACCTTTCCCATATTGGAGGTTTTTCTTTATCTGGAGACATAAAGATCACATTTTCTTCTACGTAGGTATCTAGAGGAAAGAGTTTTAAAATTGCCTCTAAGAGGGATGGAATATCTAGTCCATCTGCCCTTACCACCTTTGGTCCACACGATTCTGAAGGGTAATTGGCATCTGCTAAGAGAATTTCATCTCCGTGACCCATTTCGCATAAAATTTTAAGTAATTCTGGTGATATTAAAGGAGAAATTCCTTTAAGCATAAACAACCCTCCTCATATAACAATATAAAAGATCACTAAAAGCTATTATAACACTCTATACTATATTTAGTGAAGCAGATTTTAAAACTGACCTGTAATCACTTTATTTACCTATAGATGACCTATATAGTACCACAAATACCAGGAGAACCACGTATTTTAAACAATTTCTATATAGGCCGGGAAAATTTTTCAAAAAGCTGGTTCTTCTGGTGCCTAATATTCTTAGCAATGCCTAAAAGTTTTGTCAGCACTTTACTAGGAGGTCTAATTTGATTACGGAGCAGGGGTTTAGAAGTCTTTAGAAAGGAATAATTTTGATTACAGATTACTCTTGACATATAAAAATTTTTTGCTATATTGTTACTAGTAACGTATAGAATGAGAGGGAAGAGAATGCCAACCATATATGATGTAGCTAAAAAGGCTGGAGTTTCAGCTATGACTGTTTCTAGGGTGATAAATGGCAAGAAGGATGTAAAACCTGAGACAAGAGAAAGGGTTCTCAAGGCTATAGAAGAACTTGGTTATGTTCCAAATTCCCTAGCTAGAAGCTTTGTCCTTCAGAAGACAAGGACCATAGGATTAGTTATAACAGATATAACAAATCCTTTCTTTACCACATTAGCAAGAGGGGTAGAGGATACAGCTATGAAAAGTCAATTCAGTGTAATATTTTGTAACACAGATGAGGATCCAGATAAAGAGGTCTTATATTTAGAGTTACTAGCTAGGAAGCGAGTAGATGGGGTGATACTAGCATCAGCAAGTGGAAGGAGAGGGCCTCTTAAGTCTATACTTTTAAGGAATATCCCTATAGTTCTTATAGATAGAGAAGTAGATGGATTAGAAGACCTAGACATAGTAAAGGGAGACAGTGTATACGGAGCATACCTACTTACAAAGCATCTGTTAGATTTAGGGCATAGAAGAATAGGGATAATAGTAGGGAGTAAAAATATCTCAACGGCTGAAGATAGGGTAGAAGGATATAAGAGGGCATTAATAGAGGCAGGGGTTACGATAGATGAAGAGTTAATAAGATTTGCTAGATATTCAAGGGAAGATGGATATAAGGTTACCAAAGATTTACTGAGTTTAGATAATCCGCCGACTGCAATATTTGGTGGAAATAACTTCATAGCTGTAGGGGCAATGATGGCTATAAGGGATAGTGGATTAAATGTACCTGAAGACATAGCATTAGTATCATTTGATGATATAGAGAGCCTATCACAGGTTTATCCATTTTTTACAGTAGTAACACAACCTGCATACTCGATGGGGGTAATAGCAGCAGAGCTATTAATAAGAAGGATAGAAGATAAGGACAGGGTAAGAGAGAGGAGGAAGGTAATCCTCCAACCCGAGCTAATAATAAGGAAGTCAGCTGGTGAGAAGTTGGTAAAGGAGGTGGTGGAATAGAGAAAGCTAGGTTTAGTAGATTTAAAAGTTCTTAAGGGGGATAAGTAGATTGAGGTTGGTAGAGTAAGCTGAAAGTTTTAGAAAAATTTTTAAAAGGAGGAGGTAAAGAAGAATGTTAAGGAAGTTAGTGTTGAGTGTAGTGGTTTTGAGTTTGGTATTAGGTTTAATTCTAGGGAGTGTGCCGATTTCATTCTCCCAAAAGAAATATAACGAAGCACCAATGTTGGCAGAGTTAGTAAAAGCAGGAAAGCTTCCTCCAGTTGAACAAAGATTACCAGAAGAACCACTAGTAATTGGCCCAGGGATGTTAGTGCATAAAGATGATCTTCCTGACTGGGAAGTGGGAAAATATGGAGGAGTACTACGTTCAGTATGTTTAAATCCTAATCTTGACTGGAACTTGCGTGATGCCTGCATGGAGAATTGGCTTTTTACTCCAGCACATTATACTAAACCGCTTATGGGGAATGTTGCAGCAGAGTTTAGAGTAAGTCCGGATAATAAGATTTTTACACTGCGAATACGCAGAGGCTTAAAATGGTCTGATGGAACTCCTGTAACCACCGAAGATGTAAGATTTGCTTATCAAGATGTGCTTCTTAACAAAGAGATAACTCCCATATTCCCAGCAGATTATAGAAGTCAAGGTGCTCCCGGTGGCACTCCGATGAAGCTTAAGATTATTGATAAGTATACATTTAGGATAGAATTTGACAAGCCATATGGACGATTTCTTAGAGTGATTGGTTTGGGCGCCCTATGGGGTGGCTATCATATGTTATTGAAACCAAGTCATTATTTAAAGCAGTTTCATATAAAGTATACCCCTATAGAGAAAATAAGGCCTCTTTTGAAGGAGTATGGATACTCAGATCAGGAATGGTGGAGACTCTTCCAACTTAAAGATGTTCCTTGGTGGGCTGTTTGTGAGAGAAGAGCCATAGGATTCCCAACATTAGGACCTTGGGTTAGAGTAGATTCTCCAACTGGTATTATGGCTTTTGAGCGTAATCCATATTACTATAAGGTTGATACTGCAGGTAACCAATTGCCTTATGTAGACAGATATGAGTCTATTATAGTTACTGATCCAGCCAATCTACCAATGACTATCTTGAGTGGAAAGGTTAACTTTAACAGAGATATGATAGACTGGGATAAGGTAGCTTTATATCGAGAAAACGAACAAAAGATAGGTGCAAGAATAGATCTTAATTTAATGTCTCATAATGCTCCCATAGCTCTTTTCATTAACTATGGAAATGCTGATCCGGTATGGCGTAAGGTTACTAATGATGTTAGATTTAGAAGGGCAATCAGTTATGCGATAGATCGTAAGCAATTAGCTGATATCCTCTATCTAGGAATGGCTAAGAATTCTCGTTGGTTTGATCCAGAATTTAATCTTCAAAAAGCTAATAAACTCTTAGATGAGATGGGAATGAGTAAACGTGATCCTGATGGTTGGCGTTTAGGTCCAGATGGAAAGACCTTTGAATTTCCTATAGTTTATGCTCCACAAGGAGGATACTGGGAGAGATGCGTCCAGCTTTTGGTTGAGTATATCCAAAAAGTTGGTATCAAAGCCACGATGAAGCAGGTAACAACTACTTTATTGGGCGAAATGCACAATGCCAATCAGATTAAAGCTACTATAGATTGGCTTGATGATGTTAATTGGCCTTATCTACACTCCGATTTTAGACCATTTACGCGTGTAGGTTGGGGCAGTCCTCTCTGGAATCTCTGGTATGCAACTGGTGGAAAAGAGGGAGAAAGACCACCAGAGTGGATAGAAGAGCTTTATAAGCTAGGTGAAGAACAAGCAACTATTAATGCTGCTACTCAGAGAGCAGAGTTATGGGAAAAGAAATTTGCTAAGCGTATAAGAGAACTTGTCCCAATGTTTCCTCTTGTAGGGCAGGCAGTTAATCCGATGATTGTTCCATTTAATCTTGGTAATTGGCCTAAAAAGGGAAGAGCCTCAGCAGCTCAGTTTGCAGCAGAGCAGGTATTCTTTAAGTAATAAAAAATGAGGTACCTCCTTTAAAGGAGGTACCTCTTAAACTTTATTAGGAGGAAGAATGGAGAGATGCTAAATTATATTATCCGTCGATTAATGATTATTATCCCTGAACTTTTCTTAATTTCGGTAATAGCCTTTGTTGTTATTCAATTACCACCTGGAGATTTTTTGACTACCTATATTATGCGGTTGCAAGCTTCTGGAGTAGAGATCAATCAAACTATAATAGAAACTCTTACCCGTCAGTATGGCCTAGATCGTCCAATATATGTCCAATATTTTATGTGGATAAAAAATATTATTTTAAATGGTAATTTTGGAACTTCATTTTCATGGAATAGACCAGTTATAGAGCTTATAAAGGAACGATTATCTGCAACATTGACTATTTCTTTATTAAGTCTCCTTTTTACTTGGATAGTAGCCTTTCCTGTTGGAATCTATTCTGCAACTCATCAATATTCTCCTTTTGACCACATCTTTACTTTTCTTAGTTTCTTGGGAATTTCTATGCCAGGATTTCTTTTGGCTTTAACAGCTATTTGGTTCTTATACAAATTTACTGGTCATGCTGTTATAGGGATATTTTCATTGGAATTTCAAAATCAGCCCTGGTCTCTTGCTAAATTAATAGATATGTTGAGAAACATATGGCTCCCTGTAATAGTAGTAGGTATGGCTGGAACAGCGGGTTTAGTACGTGTTATAAGAGCTATGATGCTAGATGAGATTAGAAAACTTTATGTTACTACTGCTAGGGCTAAAGGACTTCCAGAATATAAAGTGCTTATTAAATATCCATTAAGAGTAGCAGTGAGCCCTACAATAAGTACTATTGGTTGGTTATTACCTGCTTTAGTTTCAGGTGAAAGTGTAGTGGGTATCGTCCTTAATTTGCAAACTATAGGTCCTTTGCTACTTACAGCTAGCTTGGCCCAAGATATGTACTTAGCTGGTTCAATAGTTCTTATACTTGGCACTCTAACTGTTATAGGGATGTTTATTTCAGATTTACTACTTGCCTGGCTAGACCCAAGAGTAAGATACGGAGCGAGGGAAGGAGGCTAATTTATGGCGAAAGCTAACAGGGCAGAAGAGTTATTATATGCTTCGCAGGGAAAACTGATTTGGTGGAGATTTAAGAAGCATAAGTTGGCAGTTTTAGGTATGATAATCTTAGGATTACTCTATTTTTTCGCTATATTTGCAGATTTCATAGTTCCTTATGATCCTACTCTTAGGTTAGTTGGTTATGAAGATGCACCTCCAACTCGTATATATTTTTATACTAGAGAAGAAGGATTAAGCCGTCCATTTGTATATAGATTGACTAGAAAGGTTGACCCTTATACCTATAGGGTAGTATTTGTTGAGGATAAGAGCCAGAAGTTCTATGTTCGTTTTCTAGTTAAGAGCGAGCCCTATAAACTTTTAGGATTTATACCAATGAATGTTAAGCTTTTTGGGGTTGATGAGGGAGCCTATATATTACTTTTTGGAACTGATCGATTAGGACGTGATTTGTTTTCTAGGACAGTTTATGGTGGAAGAATCTCTCTATTTATAGGTTTTGGTGGTATAGCTATAAGTTTTATCCTTGGGTGTTTGTTAGGAGGCATTTCTGGATATTTTGGTGGTACTACAGATGAGATAATCCAGAGAATAATCGAAGTCCTAAGTTCTATTCCAACAATACCTCTTTGGATGACCCTTGCAGCCGCTATCCCAAAGAATTGGCCAATTACCAAGGTTTATTTTGCTATTACCTTAGTCCTTGCTACCATTGGCTGGACAGGCTTAGCTAGAGTTGTTCGTGGTAGATTTCTATCTCTTAGAGAAGAAGAGTTTGTTTTAGCAGCTAGAGCTGCTGGAGCCAAAGAAAGTCGTATCATTATTAAATATATGTTTCCAAATTTCTTTAGTTACCTTATTGTAAATATTACACTAGCGATTCCTGGTATGATTTTAGGCGAGACATCTTTAAGCTTTTTAGGATTAGGTCTTCAGCCTCCTGCTATCAGTTGGGGTGTATTGCTTCGTGATGTCCCTGACCTTACTATCCTAGCTCAAAGACCTTGGCAACTTTTCCCAGGTCTTTTTGTTGTAATAACAGTGTTAATGTTTAATTTCATAGGCGATGGGCTACGTGATGCAGTAGACCCTTATTCTATCTCGTTTTAAGGAGAAAATGGTATGAATCTAGAGTTAACCGAGAGAGTCATAGAAGTAAGTAATTTGAAGACATATTTTTATCTTGATATAGGAATAGTTAAGGCTGTTGATGGGGTAGATTTTAGTGTAGATAGAGGTAAAACCTTGGGGATTATAGGAGAAAGTGGATGTGGCAAGTCTGTTACTGTTCATACCATAATGAGACTTATTCAGTCACCACCTGGGAAGATTGTAGACGGTAGTATTAAACTTTATAGACTTAAAAATAATGAGCTAGAAATTGTAGAGATAACTAAGTTAGATCCGAAGGGTAAGGAGATGAGGGATATTAGAGGAAAAGAGATTGGTATGGTCTTCCAGGAGCCTATGACAGCTTTTTCTCCTATGTATACTATAGGAGATCAGATAATAGAAGCTATTCTTACTCATGAAAATATAGATAAGAAAGAGGCAAGAGAAAGAGCGATTGAATTTTTGAGAAGAGTGGGAATTCCTAGACCAGAGAGGACGATTGATACATATCCGTTCCAGCTTAGTGGTGGGATGAGACAACGTGCTATGATAGCTATGGCTCTTTCTTGTTATCCTAGATTACTTATAGCCGATGAGCCTACAACTGCTGTAGATGTGACTGTCCAAGCTCAGATTCTAGATTTGCTACAGGAGCTACAAGAAGATATGAAACTTGCTATTATATTCATAACCCATAATTTAGCTGTTGTTTCTGAGATAGCAGATGATATAGCGGTTATGTATCTTGGTAAGATAGTAGAATTTGGGAAAAAGGAAGAAATTTTCAGTCATCCGCTTCATCCTTATACCGTTGCCTTGTTTAGATCTATTCCTAAAGTGGAGGGGAAATTGGAGCGGTTAGTTCCTATCTATGGAAATGTCCCTAGTTCTTATCAAATACCGGAAGGTTGCTCATTTCATCCTAGGTGTGAAAATGCTATAAGAGGTATCTGTAATGTTACTTCTCCAGACCTTATAGATGTTGGGAATGGGCATAAAGTACGCTGTTTAATATATCAAAAGGTGGAGGTATAGAGATGGAGATATTAGATAAAAATACTTCTAACTTTCTTATATCTGTAAAAAATCTAAAAAAGTACTTTCCTATACAGAGAGGTTTTCTGCGTAAGTTGGTTGGTTATGTGAGGGCAGTAGATGATGTTACACTGGAGATAGAAGAGAGGGAAACCCTAGGATTAGTAGGTGAGAGCGGTTCTGGTAAAAGTACCTTGGGGAGAACTATGATAAGACTATATGACCCTACCGATGGACAGATATTGTTTAAGGATGGAGATAAGATAGTAAATCTTACAGAATTAGAAGGCGAAGAATTAAGAAAATTCCGAAGAAACATGCAGATCATATTTCAAGACCCATTTTCATCTTTAAATGAGCGTATGACTGTTTTAGAGAATGTTGGAGATCCTTTGCTAATCAATGGCCTGGTCTCTAGTAAGCATGAATTGGTAGATCAAGTTGTGGAGACACTTCAACAGGTTGGCTTGAGGAAAGAAGATATAAGGAGGTATCCACATAGTTTTAGTGGTGGGCAAAGACAGCGTATTTGTATTGCTAGGGCTTTAATTCTAAAACCTAAGTTTATAGTATGCGATGAGCCTGTATCGGCACTGGATGTTTCTATACAGGCTCAAATTCTGAACCTACTCAAAGACCTTCAAGAACAATTTGCTATAACTTATCTATTTATTAGTCATGATATTAGTGTAGTGCGATATATGGCAGATAGAATAGCTGTTATGTACGCTGGAAGATTGGTAGAGGTAGCTCCTAGAGATGAGCTCCTAACACATCCGTTACATCCATATACAGAGGCTCTTTTAAGTGCAGTCCCTAGGACAGTATCTGGAAGACGTAAAGGAAGGTCTATATTGACTGGGGATCCTCCTGATCCAGCCAATTTACCTACTGGATGTGTCTTTCATGTTAGATGTAGATATGCAAAGGATATATGTAAGGAAGAGCAACCTTCCCTAAGATCCATCAGTTCTGAACATTATGTTAGTTGTCATCTAGCTGAGAATTTAGCTCTTAAAGGAATGGAAATTTACGTTTAAGATATATTTTCCTTTGGTTTAAATCTAAGAAGGGAGATGGTTTTTAATGTCCGATAAAGATAGAAGAATGGCGTGGTGGAGAACTGCAAAGTTTGGTATGTTTATACATTGGGGAGTTTATAGTATACCTGCAGGTATATGGAATGGAAAAGAGATTCCTGGTATTGGTGAATGGATTATGAAGCGGGCTAGAATTCCGGTAAAGGAATATGAGAAATTAGCAGAGCAATTTAATCCAACAAAATTTAATGCCGAGGAATGGGTTCAACTTGCTAAGGATGCTGGAATGAAGTATTTAGTTATTACTGCTAAACATCATGATGGTTTTGCAATGTATAATTCTCCTTGTTCTACCTATGATATAGTAGATGCTACTCCGTTTAGAAGAGATCCTATGAAGGACCTAGCTAAAGCCTGCGAAGAAGCTGGAATTAAGTTTTGTTTTTATTATTCTCATGTTCAAGATTGGCATCATCCTGATGGTGTAGGGAATGATTGGGATTACGATGAAAGTAAGAAGGATTTTTCTAGATATATGAGAGAAAAGGCTATACCACAGGTAAAGGAGCTACTGACTCAGTATGGACCTATAGGTCTTATATGGTTCGATACACCAATGAATATTTCTAAAGAACATGCTCAGGAGTTTGTTGACTTGGTAAGACAATTACAACCTGAATGTATAATTAATGGTCGAGTTGGACATAATCTAGGAGATTATAGGGAGATGCCAGATAATAGAATACCAGCTATGCCTTATCCTACAGATTGGGAAACTCCAGCTACGATGAATGATACTTGGGGATACAAGAAGAATGATAATAATTGGAAATCTCCTAAAACAATTCTGAAATTACTTGTCGATATAAATAGTAAAGGAGGAAACTACTTATTGAATGTTGGACCTGATGCGGAGGGTGTAATACCCCAGCCAAGTGTAGATATCCTCCATTCTATAGGTAGATGGATGAGGATAAACGGAGAATCTATATATGGCACAATGCCTGTTCCCCCTCTTCCTTATGTCCTACCATGGGGTGGAGTTACCGCAAAACCTGGAAGACTTTATCTTCATATCTTTGATTGGCCTAAGGAAGATAGGTTAGTTTTTCATGGACTTAAGAATAATGTAAAAAGAGCTTATTTTCTTTCAGATGGTCCTCAGGTTCAGTTGAATTTTGTTCAGTATTATGAGTTATCTAGAAATGAGTATAGGTTAATAATAGATTTGCCATCAGAGCCAAAGGATGAATTAGATAGTGTTATAGCATTAGAAATAGATGGCATACCTGATATTCAACCTTTAGTGGTATAGGGAGGATTTCATGGAAAATATAGATAAGTCTTCTAAAAATAAATATTACCCCACCTGGGAATCGATAAAGACTCATCAACTTCCACAGTGGTACGATGATGCAAAATTTGGAATCTTTATCCATTGGGGTTTATATTCTGTCCCTGCTTACGCACCTCCGTCTGGTGAATTAGGTAGTATTGATTGGGCTAAATGGTTTTATATGAATCCTTATGCAGAATGGTATCTAAATTCTATTAGACTTAGATCTGGTGATACTTGGGAATATCATAAGAGAAGATATGGAGAATATTTTGATTATGAACTTTTTTCTTACATTTGGAAAGCTGAAAGGTGGGATCCCAACGAATGGGCGAAGATATTTCGAGAAGTTGGTGCTAGATATGTAGTCTTAACAGCAAAACATCACGACGGATTCTGCCTATGGCCTAGTAGATATACTGATTATAATTCTTATAATAGAGGTCCTAAAAGAGACATCGTAGGAGAATTGACTAATGCTGTTCGTTCGCAGGGTATAAAGATGGGGTTGTACTATTCAGGAGCTTTAGACTGGAGATATACAGATCAGCCAATAACCTCTCTTGAAGATCTTCTGTATGTAAGACCCCATACATATACTTATGCTGATTATGCTTATAATCAATTGATGGAGCTTATCGATAGATATAAACCTTCAGTGCTTTGGGGTGATATAGGCTGGCCAGAGAAGGGAAGAGAAGACCTAAAGTATGTCTTTGCTCATTACTATAATACAGTTCCTGAGGGTGTTGTAAACGACCGTTGGGATGGGATTTGGAAAGATTTTTCTACTAAGGAGTATCAACTTAGTATTTCTCCAATACAGGGAAAATGGGAAATGACTAGAGGTATAGGGTTTTCTTTTGGATATAATGCCAATGAAGGTCCTGAACATATAATTTCAGAAGAAGGACTGATAGAACTTTTGGTAAAGACGGTAGCAAATGGAGGTAATCTACTTCTGAATATAGGACCCAAAGCGGATGGAACAATCCCTGAATTACAACTTCAACGATTAAAACAACTTGGAAATTGGTTAAATATTAATGGTGAAGCTATATATTCTACTAAACCCTGGATAAGGTCAGAGAGTAGGAGCTTTGAAGGTAATAAAGTATACTTTACAAACAGAGACAATAATCTATATGTGATAGTGTTTGGCTCTTTAGAAAGTAGAAGTGTTACTCTAGAGGATATTGAAATTGGAGAAAGTGTTATTATTCAGATGTTAGGAACAAATCAGAATTTAAATTTTAGGTACGGAGAAGACAAAAAACTTAGTGTCATTTTCCCAGAAGAGATTCAAGAGTCCGTAGCATATGTGATAAGAATCACTAGTGAAGAGCTTAGAGGATAGACAATTATAATTTTGGTGGAGGTTAAGAAGGATGGAGATAAATAAGAAAGATAAGTTTATACTTAGAGGACTGGCTTCTCAGTTAGCAGATATTGGGTCCTTACCCATACAAAAGGAAAAGGCTGAGATGTGGAAGAAGCTTAATAAACTAGAGTCTACTAAGCCGATGGTGTTGATTAATGAAATACCTTGGCATGAGATGAATGTTGATGATGAGTTGACCTTACAATGCGAAGATGAATTCTGTAGGAAGATAGAACAGCATCTTAGGCAGATCATATATCAGTGGAAACATCTAAGAGCAGATATGGTAATAGAGCCTAAGATCTACTGCCCTAAGGTTATTTATGATTCGGGTTTTGGAATAGAGGAAGAGTCAGACATTATAAGTGTTGACTCTAGCAACCCTATAGTCTCTAGGCATTTTCATCCACAAATAAAAGAGGAAGAGGATATAGAAAAGATAAAATTCCCAACTGTTACATACGATGCAGAGGCTACTGAGAGAAATTATCAACTTATCTGTGAGATATTTGATGGAATCTTACCAGTAGAGAAAATAGGAATGCCAGGATTCTGGTTTGCTCCTTGGGATCAACTTGTTACCTGGTGGGGAGTAGAAGAGCTTATGATTGATCTAATAGAGAGGCCAGAATTTGTTCATAAGGTAATATCTAGACTTGTAGATGCTCATCTTTATAGGCTCAATCAGTATGAATCTTTAGGTTTACTCTCATTAAATAATGGACCATTTAGAGTGGGTTCTGGTGGATACGGATATACAGATGAGTTACCGAAGCCAGGATTTAATCCTGAAAATGTAAGGGCTATAGATTTATGGGGGTGTGCTACCGCTCAGATTTTTGTAGCAGTTTCTCCAGAGATGCATGAAGAGTTTGCAGTTAAGCATGAAAAGAGATGGTTAGATAGATTTGGATTAGTCTACTATGGTTGTTGTGAACCACTACATAAGAAGATGGATATGTTAAGGAGAAACATTCCAAATTTAAGGAAGGTTTCTATGAATTATAGGATAGATGTAGATACTGCGGTAGAAACGGTAGGGAAGGATTATGTATTTTCATACAAGCCAAATCCTGCAGTTTTAGCTGAGGCTGTCTGGAGTATGGAAAAAGCAAGGAATGAGCTAGAGTATGTGCTAAAGAGAACAAAAGAAAAGGGATGCATTGTAGAGATTATAATGAAGGACATAAGTACAGTAAATTATGGGCCAAAGAGATTATGGGAATGGGCTGAGATGGCAAGCAGACTTACGGAGGAATATGCATAACTGTAAAGATTAGGTCGCTAAGGTTTATTATAATTCTTATTTTAGCTTTAAGTATATTAAATTTACAAAGTAATGAGGAGGGAAATTTTATGGATAGAATGGCATGGTGGAGAAATGCAAAGTTTGGGATGTTTATACACTGGGGAGTTTATAGTATACCCGGTAGGGGAGAATGGGTAATGTTCCAAGAACGAATTCCAAAAGAGGAATACAA
>CALGNK010000002.1 GCA_937958695.1 uncultured bacterium | reverse complement strand
GAGTCAGATGGATATTGGCGTGGGCCTATCTGGGCTCCCTCTACAATGTTAATAGTAGATGGATTAAAAGAGGCTGGCCAAGAGGCTTTGGCAAAGGATATAGCTATAAGGTTTGCTAATTTATGTTCTATAAGTGGATTTGCTGAAAACTACGATGCCTTAACAGGAGAAGGTCTCCGAGATAGGGCTTATACTTGGACATCTAGTGTATTTCTAATATTAGCTCATGAGTATTTACTGTAGTATATAAATATGCTATAACTTAAGAGCAAAAGATACTGATCTTAGTTTTAACACTAAAAATGGAGAGTGATAATTATGAGGAGTATGTATCTATTTATAGCTCTTTTTTTACTAGTTACCTTCTTGGGCCAGTTATCTATTCTAAGTAATGCTTTAGCTATTAAAGATATAAATACCCTTGTATCTGGTAATAATAACTTTGCATTAGAGCTTTATAAGAGGTTATCTCTAGAAAAGGGGAATATATTCTTTTCTCCGTATAGTATCTCATCCGCTTTAGCTATGACTTATGCCGGGGCAAAGGGAGAAACAGCTAAGCAGATGGCTAGGGTTTTACGATTTACTCTACCTCAAGAGCGATTACACAAGGCATTTAATGAGCTTTCGAGATTATTACAATCTAACACAAAAGATTATCAGTTATCTATAGCTAATGCATTGTGGGGTCAAAAAGATTATAGGTTCTTGAGAGAATTTATAGATCTTACAAATAAATATTATGATGCTGGATTTAAAGAGGTAGATTATACAAATGTAACAGCTAGGGAAGAGACTAGGCAGATAATAAATAAATGGGTAGAAGATAAGACTAATAGTAAGATCAAGGATCTCATTAAGCGTGATGATATCGACGACTTAACTAGACTTATCCTAACAAATGCTATATATTTTAAAGGCAAATGGGAATTACAGTTTGATCCTAAAAATACTAAAAATATGCCTTTCTATGTATCTGAGAATGTCAAATTGGATATGCCAATGATGTATCAAAAAGGAAGATTTAACTATGGAGAGGACAATGAGGTTCAAGTCTTAGAGATACTATATGCTGGAAAGGATTTATCTATGATTATTGTTCTACCTAAAATTAATATTATGCTCTCTAAGATAGAAAAGATTCTCTCAACGAAAAAACTAAAGACTTGGTTATCATCACTATCAGAAAGAGAGGTTGAAGTCTATATCCCAAGATTCAAGATAGAAAAAAGGTACATCCTTAATGATATCCTAAAAAGACTAGGTATGGTTGATGCGTTCGATATGATAAAGGCTGATTTCTCCGGAATGACACCAAAACCAGATCTATATATAAATAGCGTTATCCATCAATCTTTTGTTGAAGTAAACGAGGAAGGAACAGAGGCAGCAGCTGCTACTGCGGTCATAATGGGAACTAAGATGGCTGTTATGCCTATTGTATTTCTCGCTGATAGACCATTTATCTTTTTTATAAGGGATAATCGTTCTGGAAGTATACTTTTTATGGGTAGGTTAGCTGAACCTGGCAATAAATAGTATAAGTGACTATTAAGAAGTTGAGTTACACGATTATTACGATATTGTTAATATTGGCATCTATTTTTTCTTTCTCTCTTGTTAGAGATTATCTTTTAGGTTACAGGATACAAAAGGCTATAGAAGAGACTATATCCAACTCTAGAGATTTAGAAAGAGGTATATTAAATCATATCAAAGAAAGATTTATGGATAGAAGAGGATTAATCGCTTCTAAAATTCAAAATGATATGCCTATAGAGTATTCTCTCCTAGAATCTATGGGACAATTGATGGAATATGCAGTAAATACCAATAACCTTATTCTTTTCGATACTACTTGGAAGGTAACAAAGAGATACTTTCTATCCCCTAGGGGTTATTTATTCTGGAGGATAAATAGAAGGACACTCTTGCCAGACGATGCTACATCATTATTAGACTCTTTAAGGATCTCATACTCCTTGATAAAAGCCTATGAGACTTTTAAAGAGGAAAGATTTTTAAGAGATGGGATCTATATCGGGGAAAATATAATAAAATTCAATAGCTATGACAAATATCTTATTGACTACTTTGATGGGAGGACAGAAAAGGCTAATAAGAGAGTTCCACTGTTCTATCTAAATCTGGAGATGATTTCAAAATTATCTCAGTATATACCTAAATTCAAAGTTTTCTATGAGAGTTCCAAGAAGATCTTAGAAGAATCTCTAAAATTTTCCGAGATCTTCTTCCCAGATTACTATGATATTCCATCATCCACATATCATACACCTTCAAAGGTAAATATGATTGAGCAGGCTTATATAGGCATAAATATCGGCGATTATAATCTTATCAAGCGGTTTATTAACTTTATAAATACAAAGATGAGAGAAGATGGTAAAATCTATACTTCTTATTACTGGAATGGCAAATCTGCTACAACAGATGAGTCTTATGGAGTATATGCAACTCTATCACTACTCCTTTTAAATTTGAATAAAAGAGGAGAATCAGATATCTTTCTGAGTAAAATAAATATTACTAAGCTTGGAGACTACAAATCTAAAGACCTCTATGTATTTGACCAATTTGAGACCTTAATACTACTAGCTAAAATGGGAAATTATGGTATATAATTAAAAAATAATCGTTATTCGAGGGAGGATATGTATGAAGACAAGTATAAATCTAAGACTAGATGTTGTGATCTTTGATCTATTAATGATTTTCTGGCTCTGTATATTTATTCTAGTCTTTGGTACAAGTCAAAATGTAAACTTCATAAACTACATACTAGCTGGGGCATTAGTAATAAATATGGTAATAGGTTATAACTTAGGTCTAATCCCCGGCTTAATTACTTCTCTTATCATTATATTTGTATATGGATCCTATCTACTATACTCTGTCTTAGTATTGGGTACTATAACAGAATTTAGAATTGAATATGTACTTTGGCTTTTTGCTATGCCCTTTGGAGCTTATCTTTCTGGAAGATTAGAAAGAGAGGTAAGTAATCTCCTAAGTAACATAGAAAAGTATAGAATAGCGGAAAGATTAATACTTCTAGACGAGTTGACAGGTTTCTTAAATACTCAGGGCTTTTTTCAGAGATTGGAAGAAGAAGTAGGTAGGGCTAACAGGTTTAAAGAGAAATTATCTGTTCTATATGTAAATGTTTCTGACGCAAGTGAGTTAAGGGGTGTCTATGGAGAGGATGGCTATAGAGAGATAGTAAAAACCATAGCACAAACGATAATGACTAATACAAGGGTCGTTGATATAAAGGGGCTAATAGATGAGGCAACTATAGGCATAATATTACCTGGTATAAATCTAGATTCAGCTAAGATCGTAAAAGAAAAACTCCATAATCTCTTAGATAGAATTGTTGTAGAGGTTAAGGGTCGTAAGAGGTCGATCTCTATAAGACTAAAAGTAGGAGAGGCAGAATATCAACAGGGAGAAGATGCATTAGTCCTTTGGGAGAGGGCAAAAGATACTAGTAGATATGATGTTGGGTAAGATCTTACTAATAAGTCTTATTATCTTAACTTTATTAAACTTTATATTTCCCAAAATCCTTTACTCTAAAGAAAGTAAACGTATTCTTATATTGTATGAGGGTAAGACAAGATTAGGTGAAAATTATCCTATGTTAGAATTGCTAAAAAGGTACCTAAGACACTTTAATGTATCTATAGATAGTAGCTATATAGAAGATCTCCCTAGTAATGTTTCTTCTTACGACTATGTCTTCTATCTTGGGCTACAAGATAGAAGATTTACTGTAGATTTGTTAAGAAATATCTCTAAAGCTAAAAGGCTTATATGGATAGAAGGAAATATAGAACAGTATGCTTACTATGCTAACTGGAAAGATCTTGAATATTATGGTTATAAAACTGGATATATGTCTATCTTCTATAAAGGAGAATCGATAAGCTTTGAACTAGAATCTCCAGTCTATATTGCCTATCCTAGAGATAGGAAAGATCTTGCCCTTTTAGATAATTATACTGAAAAGACCCCCTTTGTCTGGGAAAAGGAGAATCTTTGGTATTTTGGAAGATTAGACTTTAGGGATAACTCATTTTTGGTATTCTTCGATCTTCTCCATGATATACTTAATGAGAATCACAAAAATGATAGAAAAATTTTACTCTTGCTAGATGAGGTAACCCCTTTAACCTCTGCTGAAAAACTTAGAGAATTATTAATATCTTACTGCTGTGAAGATGTCTCTATTAATCTTATAATATACCCTAAAGTAAATCATTCTGGGAATACTTACTACTTGGGAGAAAATATGGACCTTATAGAGGTATTAAAACTTGTAGAAGAACATAACGGAGCTATTATATTGGGGAATTATCCTAATAAGAGAGACATTAATAGTATAATAGAAGAGGACTTACTAATATTAGGGAGATTAGAGATATTTCCCATAGCGTTTAAGTTGCCCGATACTTCACTTGAAACTTACGAAAAGGCAAGTAAAATTTTCAATCTTCTCCTATACGAGGGGCTTTTAAGCATCAGCTCCCCAAAAGCTATAGCATATCCGATAAATATGAATGGATATAATCCTAATGATCCTACACAATATAACTATCTATTGAAAAGGGCAAGGGAATTTAGAATTTTAAGAGATGCTATTATAGGTATTACGGTTCCATCTTACGCTACAACAGATAAACTAAGAGAATTGATAGGTGAGATGCGTGCGTTAGGGTACAACTTCTTAGAACTAAGAAAAGAACCTTTCAAAGTAGAAAGCAAATATATGAAAATTGTAAATATCGATGGGGAAAAGGTAATCAATAGTAGTATTCCTCCTCTGGAGGAGACATTTTTGCAAAAAGTCTTTAAGACGTTCATTAATTATCTGAGAACCATATTAATAATTACAATCAGTATCTTTGCCATAATTATTTTCTATCTGATAAGAAATAAGAGAAAACTATACGAGATGGGTGATAAAGTATGAATATATTAACATTCTGGGACTATGCCTTTGTTATATCTATGGCAATCGTCTGGTTTATTCTACTGTATCATATCTTTTTAACGTTCTTTGGGTATAGATACTTTTTAGAGACACAAAAATTTGAGATAACCTCAGAGGAACTCTCAGAATATCCAAAGATAACAGTATTAATCCCAGCTCACAATGAGGAAAAGGTGATTGGTAATACTGTAGATGCAATAATGAGATCTATTTACCCTAAAGATAAATTAGAGGTCATCGTTATCAATGATAGTTCTACAGATAGAACAGGAGAAATTTTAAGAGAGAGGGCTAAAAAGTACAAAAACCTTATGATATTAGAGATACAACCACCCTTAGGTGCTAAAGGCAAGGCTAACGCACTGAATCAGGGATTAAAGTTAGCTAGTGGGGATTACATAGTAGTCTATGATGCTGATAATACCCCTGAAAGGAGAGCAATATTAAATCTTGTAAGATTTATAATCAATAATCCCAACCTTGGGGCAGTAGTAGGAAAGTTTAGGACTAGGAATAGGGATAGAAGTATACTTACTCGTTTTATAAATATAGAGACCCTGAGTTTTCAGTGGCTTGTCCAGGCAGCTAGAAATTACTTGTGGGGTCTTGCTACAATACCAGGTACTAATTTTATCATAAGAAAGGAGCTTCTGAACAAGATTGGCGGCTGGAAAACTAAGAGCCTTACAGAGGATACAGAACTTACAATAAGGATATACCAATCTGGCTATAGGATACTCTGGATACCATACGCAGTAACATGGGAACAAGAACCAGAAAAACTTAAGGTTTGGTTCAAGCAAAGGACAAGATGGGCAAGGGGGAATCTTGCAGTAATATTTACATATCTTAAAAATTTCTTCTCGTTAAGAGATAAAAAGATTATGTTTGATATACTCTATTTCGCCTATATATATCTACTGGCTTTTTCTGGTATAGTTGTGTCAGATGTAATATTTATTCTGGGCTTACTACGCATAATAAAACTAAACATTGGAGGCCCACTATTTCTCATATGGTTCTTAGCTTATGCCCTTTATATCACAGAGACATTTATATCTCTAAGTTTTGAAAGAGGCGAAGGTAATTTAGAAAACCTTTTATTGATATGTTTAATGTATTTTACATACTGCCAGCTTTGGCTTATAGTTGTTATAAGAGCGATATATTTCTCTATTAGAGAAAAGATTACAGGTAAAGCATTAAGATGGTATAAAACGGAAAGGAGTGTTTCGTAATGAAAAGAAGAATTCTTTTGTTAATGTTTATCTTTATATTTCACCTAATTCCCAATGTTTCTTACTGTTCTTTAGAAACTAGAGGTTACAATATACAGTTATTTAAAGACGATAGGCTTTTAAATCTACCCATTGGCAAAGCGGTCTTTTGGTTTGAGATAAAGTCGGGAATTCAACCTGGGGATAATAATTTCTTAGAAATCAGATACTCGTTTTCTCCCACCATTATAGATAGAGAATCTTTTATAACTGCATCAATCAATGGGAGGCCTTTAAGCAGTAAAAGCATAAGTCAGAAAGAAAAGAGACCTGTATACTGGAGAATAAGTATCCCTAAAGGATTAATTAAGAAAGGGTTCAATGAGATCTCTATAATTACTAGACATAGGAGTGTAGAAGGTCTATGTAAGGATATAGATAACGATGCCAACTGGGTGCTAATACATAAAGATTCGTTTCTACACCTAGAGATTCTAGAAAATAAAATTTATAAAATTTCTGATTATCCCTATCCATTTTTGGATTATCTTGATAAAGAGCCGATCAATTTTACATTTTATCTCCCTAAAAACTTTTCCCCAGAAGAGTTAGAAGCTATGTTAGAGGTAGCAAATGGTTTAGGTATTAGAGAAAGATACAAGAATCTCTATCTAAAGGTTTCTACAGAAGATCCCTATAGATATAGTAAAGAGTCACAGATTCTTGTAGGAGAGTTATCAAGATGGAATGTACTATCTTCAGACAGTGCATTTAAAAATCTAAAAGAAAGTGATGGACTAATATATCTTCTTTCCTCAAAAGATAGAGTACAATTATATATATCAGGCAAAAGAGAAGGTTTATCAAAGGCTGTTTCTTATATTAATGATCCATTGCAGACATCTATTACGGAGAAGAATCCAATAATTGTAACTTCAATCCCAGCTAAAGAGGGAGAAGAGATAGGAAAAGAAGGCTTGATAAGGCTAAAAGACCTTGGCTACAAAAATATAGTTCTTTCAGGTGTATTTCATCAGAACGCGTCTTTTCTCCTAAGGTTACCGGCAGGTTTTGAAGGGATAGGAAACGGTTCATTTATAGAGCTTCAATTTAGCCACTCCAAGGTTTTAGAAACCAAAAAATCTTCGATAACTGTTTACATAAATGGGATTCCGGTAAAGAGTGAAAGATTGGATGCAGGGAATGCTGAAAGAGGAGTTTTAAGAATTCCATTTCCAAAAGAAGAGCTTGATAAGAGAGAATGGTTTGTAGAGATAAAAACATATCATAATCTGATAGAGGTGGACTGTAATAAGAGGTATGATGAAATAGCTTGGACTAAGATTGAAGGAGATTCTTTCATATATCTAGTAAAAGAATGGCGAGGATTTTATCCCGACCTTAGAGACATCTGGAGTTTCAAGACTGATAGAGAGATCGTTCTATGGCTCCCCGAAAGCCCATCTGAAGAAGAGCTTTCACTGTCTGTTACCTTATCTGCCACCTTAGGACAGACGCTGGGAAAGATATTTAGATGGAAGACATTCTTAGGGGAAAAGATAGATGAAGATTATCTAAAAGATAAGAATGTGATATTTATAGGAGATATGGAGGACAAAAGGCTAAAGAGAATCTCTGATATACTATGGGTAGTCCCCCAAGAGATTGGATTCTCTATAAAAAAAGACTTAGGATTTTCTCTCGATGGATTTATCATTAAGGCACTCTTACAAGCAAATTCTTCTCCTTGGAATAAAGACAAGGCTATGTATTCAGTCATCTATAAAGACCAAGATACATTATCTAGATTAAAGAGAATTGTAGGGAATTCGGATACCCGAAATAAAATCTATGGACAAGTCAGTGTTATAACTGGCTTAGGAGAGATTGTCTCAAGTATCCTTATAAGAGAAAAGAGGGCATTATTCACCATATTTGCTAGGCAACCACTATTAAGTTATCTCATAGTGTTATTGATAGCGGTCTTAATTACCCTTGTTACTATTATATTTATTAGGAAGAGACAGAGAGGCTCTTAAATTAATCTATGAAACATAAGATTTTATATCTTTTGCCTTACTTTGAGATTGCAGGGACAGAAGTCCATGTGATAGAACTAGTCAAATCTTTTAAGGATGAGTATAAAATATTGGTTGTTGCACCGTACGGGAAAGGCATTACCCTTCTAAAAGAAGGTAATATTACATATAGAGAAATTATACCGCTTACATTCACAAATACTAAAAATTACAAAAGGGAATTGAAATACATAATAGAAGAATTCAGTCCTAGTATAATCCATGTTCATGGAGCGCATGAACTAGTCTATATATCTAAAAGCGTAGCTTCTAGTATACCAGTAATATTTACCTGTCATGGATATAACACTTTTCTTCCATTCATCGACTATAAGATAGCTACTCTTATAAATAGGAAATGGGGAGATAGTGTTATAGCAGTCTCAAACTATGATAGAGAAAAGCTTATCAAAGCTGGATTACCTGTAGATAAGATCACACTTATCTACAATGGGGTATCTGAGAGTAAAGAGAGAAGAGAACTTCCAATAAATATAGAAGGAGTTATTATAGGAACAGCAGTAAGACTTACTAAATCTAAGGGGGTCAGATATCTTATAGAAGCTTTCAGCTATTTGTATAATAAACATAGGGAAGTAAATCTTGTAATAATAGGAGATGGTGAAGAGAGAAATATTTTAGAAGAATTAACTAAGAGACTAAATATAGAGGATAGAGTCTTTTTCTTAGGAGCTCTTCCTAATGCAAAACTCTATTTTAGTAACTTTCATATATTTGTTTTACCTTCGCTTATTGAAGCATTACCAATATCAATTTTAGAGGCGATATCTCAGAAAGTTCCGGTTATAGCTACAAATGTAGGAGGCATTCCAGAAATTATAGAAAATGGTAAAGCCGGACTTCTAGTACCTCCTCAAGATTCCTTAGCGCTTGCTCAGGCTATAGAGAAACTATTAAGTGATAAGAAGTTAATAGAATACTTAAAAGAAGAAGGATATAGAAGATATAGAGAAAGATTCACCTTAGAAGGTATGATTATAAAAACTAAAGAGGTCTATCAAAACCTATTAAATCGCTCTGGTTAGCCTTATCTACTTACTGATACCAATACCCCAAACGATGGCTCAATATTTAGTGCATTGTTATAAGTACCTATTAAAACTCCCAATTCTATAGAACTTCTTGTATGATTAAGATATGTAGTATAACCTATACCTATATCTACTTTAAACCTTGTAATAGTTGAGTCTTCAAAATTGGTTATACCACGTATCTTAAAGTACAGTTTCTCATCCGGTTCCCAAAGATAATACTTAAAACCAGCTGATATCCTTCCCCTATCAATAGTTCCTATACTAAGAGTAATTCCTCCATAAACACAAAGTCTGTAACTAAGATTATACTCAAACTCTGCTCCTACATTCTCATCTTCTAAGTCTGCCCTAACATTTACTCTAAACCTTTCTCTGGCTAAGGCCGAAGCAGGGATTAGAAATACTACTAAGGCAACTAAAATAAAGATCTTATAGGGGTATGACATAATTCCACCTCCATAATTTTTGTGAATATTATATCACTAAAATCTTCTTAACACTATATAAATTGACAATATCCTCAATATTGTTATAGAATCTCTTCCAGGTACAAACTTTATTAGAAAGGAGAGAGAATCTTGAAAGTAGGGCTTGTTGGTTGTGGTACTGTAGCCGGATATGGGCATCTTCCAGCAATAAAAAGTATTAAAGAGCTAGAGCTTATAGCCCTTTCCGATATTAATGAGATGAGGTTAAAAGAATACGGAGAAAGATTTGGGGTAAAAGGGCTATTCACAGATTACAGAGATATGCTGGACTCTGTAGAGTTAGACTTAGTTACTGTCTCTACATCTTTAAATGCACACTATGAAGTGGTTATGGAATGCGCTAAAAAAGGTATTAATGTTTTCTGTGAAAAGCCATTAGCAGAGAATGCAGAAAAGGGCTGGCAGATGGTAAATGCTATGAAATCTGCTGGAAAGATTTTTGCTGTCAATTTCGAGAATAGGGCGAAGCCCTATATGAGAAGGATAAAGAATATAATAAGATCACAAGAGTTGGGGCGTCCTATGATGATGAGATTTATATATAACTGGGCTGGAGGGAGATGGGCAGGTAAAGATAGATATGAAAGACTAATGAAAGAAGGTATGGGACCAATTGTAGACTGTGGTGTTCACTATTTCGATTTAGTCAGATGGCTTTCTGAAGACGAATTTGATACCATTACCGCAGATGGCATCTTTATGGAAGGATATGAAAACCCAGACCATGCAGTAGCACTATGCAGATTAAAATCAGGAACACTTGTTGTTATAGATGCAAGCTGGGTTTATACTCACAACAGTAAAGATGGAACATATCTTTTAAGGATAGATATAGAATGTGAAAAAGGAATAATAAGTTATCAGATGGGCCCAGCTCCTAGAGAGGTAGAATTTAAGTATTATGGGCCAAACGAGACAATAGTAGAAAAGTCAGAGGAAGAGGAAAAACCATTTATTACTATGTATAACGATATTATTAGGAGCATAAAAGAGGGAAAGTTGGTAGATGAACTTGCAAGTGGAGAAGATGGAATAAAAGCAACTGAGTATGCCATTATGGCATTAGAAGATGCACTAAAGAAGAAACGATTATGAGGAGGGTTAATTACAATGAATAAGATTATCAATGCCCACGTTCATTTCGAATATATACCTCTTATAGATGAGACCAAAAGGTTTTTCGAAGGGCTTGAAATTACAAGATTAAATATAGTTAGTCCAGCAAGATTAGATAGGGTAAATAGTAATCCCCAAGCTATATGCTTCAAAGCTATGTATCCTAACGAAGTTTATATCTCTGGAGGACTTGACTATTCAGTTATAGAAGGAAAAACAGATAAAGACATAGGAAAGATCCTTGGAGAACAGGTTATCAAGCTGAAAGAGATAGGGTTTGATGGAATTAAAATCTTAGAAACAAAGCCAAATTATGCTAAAAGAATGCCATTCCCTATAGACAGTCCTGTTTATAATTCCTTCTTTGCCAACATAGAATCATTACAGATGCCTATTTTCTGGCATGTAGCAGATCCAGAGGAGTTTTGGGATGAGGATAGGATTCCATCTGTAGCTAAAGAAAGAGGATGGGATTATACAGATGGATCATACCCAACAAAAGAAGAGCTTTATAGGAGGGTAGAAAACATATTAGAAAGATTTCCTAAGTTAAAGATTGTGTTTGCTCATTTTTACTTTCTATCAGCCAACTTAGAAAGAGCTGAAAATTTGCTCCAGAATTTCCCTAATGTTAACTTAGATATTACTCCAGGTTCTGAGATGTATTACAACTTTTCTGCATATCCTGAAAAGACTAGAGAATTTTTTATAAAGTATCAGGATAGGATAGTATTTGGCGATGATACTGCTGTAACGAAAAATGGTATAGCAAAAGAACTTATAACTAACAGGATAAAGTTTATGAAGGACTTTTTAGAAACAGATAAAGAATTTTCTGTTGGGCGTACAGATAAAAATTTCTTAGCAAGGCCAGATATTGTAAAGGGCATTAAGTTACCAGAAACTGTATTAGAGAAAATATACAGGTTAAACTTCTTAAGGATAGTAGGAGAGAAGCCTAGAAAATTAAACACATCTCTAGCTAAAGAGGAATGCCATAGAATAGGGGAAGTGTTAGAAAGTAAGTATAACTGTAGTAAAGAAGATAACTTTGGCTATCAAGCAGAAGAGTTTATAAAATCTATTAGCCAAAGTATTTTTTAAGAAGTTTTAATGACTTATATGCATCATTATAAAAGTCACTAGAATATGATATGTCTTATCTGGCTCTACTGCAACCATATTCCCGCAACAGCCAAATCGCATATCATCCTCCATCTAATAGATTAATAGCAGTATCTACTATACTCTCAGAGGTCAACCCATAATGCGCCAATAATTCTTCATAGTTGCTAGCAGAGGTACCAAATTTATCTCTTATCCCTATAAACTTAACTGGAGGATGTTTTACATCACTAAGTTGTTCTACTATAGTACTTCCAAGTCCTCCTATAATACTATGCTCTTCTGCTACTATTATCCCTTTTACTCCCTTTATATACTTTAGTAACTCTTCCTTTTCCAAGGGCTTAACTGTACTTACATTTACCACTCTTGTATATATACCCTTTCTTTCTAAAACTTCGCTCGCATTCATAGCTTTAGAGACCATTACTCCGTTTGCAAATATGGTAATATCTTCTCCATCTTTCAGCTGATAAAGCTTACCTATTTCATATTCGCCATCTTCGCTTGTATATACAGGTAGATCATTTCTATTTATCCTTATATACATCGGTCCATAGTGTTTTACCATGGCCCTTACCATCTTTTTTGTTTCATTAGCATCAGCAGGTACCAACACCACCATATTAGGAAGAACCCTCATTAATGCAACATCTTCTATCGACTGATGAGTTGCACCATCACCAAAGTCGGATAAACCACAGCTTGATCCGCATATCTTGACATTGAGTCCTGCTATACATACAGACTGTCTTATTTGGTCATAAGTTCTACCTGTTGCAAATACCGCAAATGAATGGACAAAGGGAATTTTACCAACTAGAGCCAGCCCCGCTGCTACACTTACCATGTTCTGTTCGGCAATACTCATTTCAAAGAATCTTTCAGGGTAGGCCTCTTGAAATAGTACAGTTCTTGTAGATTTACTAAGGTCTGCATCCAATACTACTATATCCTTATATATAGCTCCTAATTCTACTAATGTTTTTCCATATGCTTCTCTAAGATTCTCTGCTACCATTAGCTCCACCTCGCCATCTGTTCTTCTAATTCTCTTTTAGCCTGTAGGTATTGTTCTTCTGTTAACTGGATATTATGAAATGCAGGATTATTCTCGGCAAATGAAAATCCCTTTCCTTTTATTGTCTTAGCTATAATAACCTTTGGTTTTCCATAAATATTATCTAACTCGTCAAGAGTCTCTACTATCTCTTTTATATTATGTCCATCGATCTCTCTTACATACCAACCAAAGGCCTCCCATTTTGGAGCTATTGGAAATATGTTTAACCTTTCTTCTATAGGTCCAGTTGCCTGTAGCCTATTGTTATCAACTATAGCTACAAGATTATCGAGCTTATAATAGCTTGCACACATAATAGTCTCCCATATCTGTCCTTCTGCAAGCTCCCCATCTCCAACAATTACATAGACCTTACTATCTTTTTTGTCTAACCTTAATCCAAGAGCCATTCCTACAGCTATTGATAGGCCCTGCCCTAAAGAACCCGTATTAGCTTCAATACCAGGAGTCTTCTTCATATCAGGATGTCCCTGAAGTATACCTTCAAGTGTCTTTGTTTTTTTCATTTCCTCTCTGGGTATGTATCCTAATTCAACTAATGCTGAATACTGTGCCAAAGCCCCATGCCCTTTACTTAAAAGAAATCTATCCCTATTCTCCGACTTTGGGTTATCAGGGTCGATTCTCATCTTGTAAAAATAAAGAGTAGCTACAATATCTGCACAGGAACTAGAACCACCTAAATGCCCCGCTTTTCCTACCCCCACCATCTCGAGTATATCCAATCTCATTTTTAATGCAATTTTTTCTAGTCTTCTTATAGTTTCTTCAGAAACCATCTCAATCCCTACATAGCCTCTAATATTTCTCTAACTCGTAAGAATCCTGTCCTGCCACTATTATACACAGGAACTCTTTACTTAGATCCTTTTTCATATTATGACCTCCTCAATTTTATTTTGCTGGAGAAATAATAACAATATAACAAAAATTTTTTACATTTTACTCCGATCTGACAATAATTGACATTATACCTTAATGAGATTTTAAAACTCTCATCAAGATGATTAATAATACCTAAACAGAGGAATAAGAATATATTATTAGAGGCAGAGCTTATCCCTTTATTGATTTTAACTGAGCTATTACAAGGTCCAAACGTTATCCTATTCCCATTTTCTATATAGAGTAGGTATACTTCCTATAAGATTCTTTGTGTATTCATGCCTAGGGCTGGAAATAATTTCATCGGGTGTCCCCTGCTCTACAATCTCTCCTAAATACATTATAAGAATCTTATCAGAAATGTAATAGGCAAGCCCCATATCGTGAGTTATAAAGAGGATAGAAGTATTTTCTTCCTCTTTTAACTTCTCAAAGAGTTTTATAATTCCCCCTCTAGTTGAGGCATCTATCATCGAGACAGGTTCATCTGCTATAATAAGCTTAGGTTTAATAAGCCAACACCTAGCTATCATTAACCTTTGTTTCTCTCCACCAGAAAGCTGATGCGGATATTTACCAAGGATATGCTTGGGCTCTAATCCAACTCTTATTAAAGCATCCTCCATTAGACTCTTTGATTCTTGGGTTCTTGGATTCTTATCTAAAAGTTCTAAGGCTTGATAAAGGACTCTATCAACTGGATAAAAGGAATTATAACTTGAAAACGGATCCTGGAAAACTGCATGAACTTTTCTTCTATATTCTTTTAGATCCTCAAAAGTATTTATATCCTTCCATATATCTTTTCCATCTACTAAAACCTCACCGCTCGTAGGCTTAAGGAATCTCAAGATTATATTGGCGGTAGTTGTTTTTCCAGACCCACTCTCTCCAACAAGAGAAACGATCTCACCTTCCTCAATCGAAAAAGAGACATTTTTGACCGCCTCTATATATCTCCTTATTATCATTCCAGACTCATATATCTTAGTTAGATTATTGACCGTTAATATTGGCATAGCACTCTCTCCTTAATACAAAAAACATGCAACCTTTCTACCATTTACATCTTTTAGCTTTGGTTCTTCTTTATCACAGATATCTAGTTTATACTCGCATCTCGGATGAAACCTACATCCAGGAGGTGGATACATCAAATTAGGAGGAGTCCCTGGTATATAATATATGCCCCTTTTCTTAACCTCTGGTTCTGGGGTTACTACAGAGAAGAGTAAGCCCCTAGTATAAGGATGTAATGGCTCTTTAATAATATCTTCTATAGAACTTATCTCTACAATCTTACCAGCATACATTACCACCAATGTCTCCGCTATCTGTCTTACGGTAGCTATATCATGAGTAATAAAGGCAATACTTTTTACTATTTCTTTTTCTCTCAAATCTTGTATCGTCTTTAAAACCATCTTTTGGGTAGATACATCTAGAGCGGAAGTTGGTTCATCTGCTATAAGAAATCTCGGATTTAGTAATGTTGCTATAGCTATAACCGCCCTTTGTTTCATACCTCCAGAGAGTTCAAAGGGATATCGAAAAATAACATCCTTTGAAATTCCTACCTCTTCAAACCTAGCTTGAACTTTCTCAATTATCTCCTTTTCATGAATCTCCTCAAAATGTGTCTTCATAACATCTAATATAGAATCCTTTATCTTCTTTGTAGGCATAAGCGCATTCATAGCAGACTGTGGTATTATAGATGTTTCCTTTCCCCATATATTCTTTTGCAACTCTTCTCTTGATAATTTATTTAATTCAATAACATTTCCATTAGAATATAGTTTTACTTTACCATCTATAAGACTTAAAGGTCTTTTAATATTCATAAGCATAACATTGGAAAGGGTAGTTTTCCCAGACCCGCTCTCTCCAACAATCCCTACTACCTCACCTTCTCTTATAACAATAGAGATATCATCTATAGCTCTTACATAGTTATTCTCTACAATATAATACGCTCTAGCATTTTCTATCTGAAGTACTGGCCTATTCATCTTATTTCTCCCTTAATCTAGGATTGAAGACTTCATCCATTGCTGTAGTTATCATTAAAAGCGAAGATGTTAGAGCTACTATAATTACTCCTGGAGGGACAAACCACCACCATATACCCCTCCTTACTGCTTCCATCAATACCGCCCACTGCAGGACTAATCCGAGTGAAACACCTTTTGTAGGACCTAATCCTATTAGGCTCAATCCTGCCTCTCCTAGAATACCACCATTTATAAAGAGTATAAAGGACATAAAGGCATAGGTAGCTATCCCTGGGATTAAATCCTCAAAGGCAAGCCTTAAGTCATTATAGCCTGCCATTCTAGATAGCTTAACATATTCTCTATTTATTAAACTTAAAAGCTGAGATCTTACCGCTCTTGCAAACCAGGGCCAACCTAAGGCTCCAAGTAAAAATGCTATCACCTCTGCACTTCTCACTTTAAGATACGTTGCTATCAGTATAGCAAGAAGGATATTGGGAATAGTCAAAACGATATTGGTAAAAGACATCAGAATCTCGTCAACAACTCCTCCCTTTATAGCAGATATAGGTCCTATTATAATTCCTATACTCATTGAGATTACAGCAGTGAGAAATCCAATATATAGAGAAGTCTTCGTCCCATTTAGAACCTTAGCTAATAGATCTCCACCATAGGTATCAGTTCCTAGTGGAAATTCTCTAGATGGAGGCCTTTCGAATGGCCCAGCATAACTTGTAGGGTCAACAGGATAAAGTATAGGACCAACTAATCCTAGAAGAACTATAAATATAAATATTAAAATAGAAATCAAAAATTTTTTACTCTTAAACAGAGGTTTAAACATTGCAAGCCACATAGTTAGCTCCCCTCACTTTGCCCTAGTCTAATTCTTGGGTCTATAAGTGCATAAAGAAAATCAACAAAGAAATTTGCTAGATAAATAGAACCTATAAGTATGATAAATATCCCTTGAATTAAAGGATAATCCAATGTACTCAAAGCCCTAAAGAGTAAATATCCTGTTCCTGGATAATTAAAAATAATCTCAGTTATTAGAGCTCCCCCTAAAGCTCCGCCTAAGCTTAGAGCCAATCCAGTAACTTGGGGAAGTATGGAATTTCTAAATATATATCTAAATACCGTCTTCTCCTTTAGACCAAGTAATTCTCCAAAATTTACATAATCCGCATCCAGCTCGTATATTACTAATACCCTCGTCCCTATAGCCCATCCACCTAAGGCAGAGATGACGATCGATAGAAATGGAAGTATATAATGATAAAGCATATCCAAAATAAACTTGAGAGTAAATGTTGGGATTGTACCTTGAGAGTATCCACCCTGTCCGGGGAATATATGTAACTTTACAGAAAGAGTAAAGATGAGAAGCATTCCAAGCCAATAGTATGGTATCTGCGAAACTATAAGAGAAAAGTTCAAAGTAAATCTATCAGTAAAAGACCCTCTTTTGTAACCTGCAATAGCTCCCAATGTATTTCCAATAATCCATGCGGTAATAATAGATGGGATAAGGAGCATTAGTGTCCAAGGCATTACAGGTATTATCAACTCTAGAGTTTTCTTGGGATAAGAAGATATAGATGTCCCAAAATCTCCTCTAAATGCCCGGGTTACAAAATCTATATACTGCTCATACCAAGGCTTTCCCAAACCGAATTCTTCCATAAGTGTCTTATGAACACTCCTGATTAGTTCTGGATTTGCCTGGCCCTGCTGAAATATCTGTCTTAGAAGAGTAGAAAGTGGATTCCCTGGAATCGCTCTTGGAAGGATAAAGACTATTGTAATAGCAATAAAATAGGTAACTAGCAAGAAGATAAATTTTCTACTAATATATTTGAGGAAGGGTTTAAGTGCGTAGCTCTTCATACCACACCTCCTTACTATTTAGCTCTCATAAAGTCATTCCAAATCTGTGAGGTTGGAATCAGATATCCTCCCTTATCTCTAGTTGCAAGCCAAGTTGGAACCTTTGGCGTTTCTCCTTTCTTTGCTATACCAAAGAGGACTGGGAAATTGTTAGCTGACCAAGGCGATGGAGGATACCACCAAGGATTTTCCTCTCTGGGCCATCCAACCCATCTAGTCTCATTAAATGTATACCAGTGGGCTGCATAAAAGACTGGAATTGCCGGTAAATCCCTATAAACTATCCTCTGAAGCCTAGAATATAGGGACTTCTTCTCTACTGGGCTTAATGTTGATGCTACCTTATCAAGTATAGTAGCAACTTCTGGATTGTTATATCTTACCCAGTCTCCAGCCCAAGTCTCCTCTCCAAAAGGTTTTGACAATCTATGATCTAGGACAAATCTATAGACATTCCATGGATGATCATAACCAGGTCCAGCACTCCAAGAGATAATAAAATCAAATGTTCCCTTTGTCATCCTATCTGCCCATACACTATAATCTGGGAATTCTGTTTTTACATCTATTCCAATAGTCTGAAGGTTCTTAGCAATCATCTCGCACATCATCATCCAGTCAGTCCAACCGTATGGAACAGATATAGTGTAAGGCCCAAGACGTTTTCCGTCTTTAGTAACCCTTATTCCATCTCTACCTCTCTTGTATCCTGCGGTATCTAAAATCTTATTTGCAGTATCAAGGTTTGTTTTAATTCTCCCATCTTCGGACTTCCATGTAGTTCTCGCCCAGGTATAATCTATCCACTGCTTATAGACATCAAATAGGTCAATAACCATAGAAGGATGAGCCTGAGAGCCATAATTAAAGTATGCCTTTTCAAGCATATCAGCATAAGGAATAGCATAAGCTATAGCCTTTCTAATATTAGGGTCTTTAAGGATTGGATTCTGGTAGCTTATATACAAGAAACCTATACCGTCCGGCATATAGTATGGCTTAGATTTAAACCATGTCCTAATAGGCAATCCTTTCTTTTCCCATAATGCATACACCTCAGGAATAAATGTCCCTGCCCAATCTGCATCTCCTTTTTCAAAGGCAAGATTTGCACTAGCATTATCCTTATAGACTATATGCGCTATATACTTAGGCTTAGGTAAACCAAATACATCCTTACCCCACCAGTTATCCAATCTTTCGTATATAACATTGTTAGGATCTTGGAAGAATAATTTATAAGGTCCGGAGACTACCTGTTTTGCGGGGTCATTATTTGCCCAATCTCTAATGTTCTGCCCTTTCTTCTCTAAGTCCTCATAGACATGTTTTGGCATAACCCTTGTCCCTAAAGAATAACCCATAAATGAGAAATAGTTGGGTTTATCTGTTCTTATCTTGAATTCCACAACCTTATCGCTTATCGCTTTGACACTAGCTATATAGTCATACCATCCTGCTCCAGGACCAAAGCCGAATTTCTTTGTAGTATTAAATGTAAACTCCACATCTTCAGCGGTGATAGGCTTTCCATCACTCCACTTAGCTAAATCCCTAATCTTCACCTGAAGGGTAGTTTTATTCACAACCTTATAAGTTTCTCCTACGCCAGGAAGCCAGGCATCTTTAGCATTACTGTAATAGAATAGTGGCATAAAAAGAAAAGGATCAGTACCCCAAGTAGCTTGAGGAGCATAGGGATTCCAAGTTGTAGGTGGGCCCCAAATAGCTCCAATGCAATAGACAGTATCTTCCCTAGGTATACTTATCTGTGCAGATACTGTGGAGAAGGAAACTCCCAATATCATTAAGCAAACTAAAAGAATAGATAAAACTTTACTCATCGAAGCACCTCCAGATATAATTATTTTTTCTGGAAAAGAGCTACGCACTAAACCCTCCTCGATTTTAAATATATCAAAAGTAAGCTCATTTTGTCAAGTATAAATAGTTCGGAAAACTGGTGGCATTGTCGGTCAATTGTTTTATTATTCAAAATAGCTTATAATATTGATAGAAAATTAGGAGGTGGAGTTATGAGGAAGATTAAATTTCTATTACTCATCTTATTTGTTATTATTCAAATAGGTTGTTCTGAGTGTATCAGAGAAGTACCTTCAGCCTCTGCCACTGGTAAAATTTACTATGTGTCTCCAAAAGGGAATAACAGTAACCCTGGGACTTTAGACAAACCCTGGGCCACTCCAGGGTATGGCTCAAGACAGGTTAAACCTGGTGACACTTTAATCATACTAGGAGGGAAATATATACTAAGTCAATATGATGACGATATAATAATCCCTCAATATTCAGGTAATTCTAACAGCTGGATCACTATAAAGGGAGAAGATGGTAATAGACCTTTACTAGTAGGTAGAGATAATCTATTAACTGCTATAGATATTTCAGGTAAAAGTTATATCAAGATTGAAAATCTTGAAATAACTAGTTATAACGGTTCTCCATTTAGAGATGGGATAGAAGCGCTTGAAAGCCCAATTAGTAATGTAATTATTAAGGATATATACATACATCATATAGATGAATTTGGTATAAATATAAAGGATGTAAATGGGCTTCAAATTGTCAATTCTCAAATTACTCACTGTGGGTTTGGTTCAATAGGAGGACCGTTGGGAGAACAGGGTGGCTGGAGGAATGTATTAATACTTAAATGCCATCTATCATATAATGGACATTACTATCAGGGTACTTCTGGTCCAGGGCCATACGATAGACCTGATGGCTTTGGGATAGAAACGTCTATTGGACCTATAGAAATAGCATATACAATAGCAGAACATAATAGAGGTGATGGGCTCGACTCTAAAGCGGAGAATACATATATTCATCATTGTATAGTTGCCAATAATTCCTGTGATGGAATTAAGCTTTGGGGTAATAACAGTAGGGTGGAGAATACATTAATCTATGGGCGTGGCGATGGGGACATTTCAGAGACACCTTGGTCACCAATAGTTATATCTACAGAAACTAATAATGCCAGTTTTAAAATTATAAATGTAACTGTAGATGACTTTGTAGGACGCAATTACTTAATGCATGCACAGTACGATTATCCAGATATAAATATAAATCTAACCTTACGTAATATTATATTTAGAGGGATAGGAGAAAACTCTCCAATATTTATTAGCCCTAAAACAAATTTGATTGCTGAGCATAACCTTTTCTATACTCCTAATAGCGAATTTATTCTTGTACATGGAGATAAAACATACTATGCTAATAATATAGCTTCTCTAGGAGTTGGGAATTTATATGGTGATCCTCTCTTCGTTAATCCGGCTTTTGGGAATGTAGGGGATTATCATCTAAAGATAGGAAGTCCTGCTATTGATAATGGGAGTTCAATAAACGCTCCTAAAGATGACTTAGACGGGATTCAAAGGCCAAGGGGTAAAGGGTTTGATATCGGCGCCTACGAAAGATAAAAATTCCAAAGTGTATTTACAGATGTAGTATTATTTAAATATGGAAAAGGATAGACCTATCTTATTGGTTTTATTCTGGGGTCTTATATTGGAGATCATTACCCTTGTATATTTTCTCCTCCAGAAGAGATTCCCTTTTGAGTTTTATCTTAATCTTTTAGTTATGGGGATAACAATTCTAGGAATATGGCTCGTATTAAAGAGGGCTAGATTATAATCTTCTCTGGAGAGGATTCTGCCCTTTGCAAACTCCAAACTCTGTCTATATATCTATGGGTATATTCTTGTTCAATTAGATGGAAATAATAAGCTCCTTTCTCTGTTAATCTATAACCTTTTTCGTACTCTATTATTAATCTTAGAGATTTCCCCAGTTTTAGTTGCCAGTAAAATACATCCTCTAAATCTATCCCAAAGATCTTATAGAAAGAATCTCTGTTTATATCCATATTGTATGAGTTCCAAAAGAGCCAATAAGAAGCTCTTGTGATAAGGTCAAATTCTAAGACTAAACTATAAGGTAACCTTCTTTCTTCTAAACTGTCAATATACTCCTCTAAGGAAAATGTGTTTATCTTAAAAGCATTGTCTGCAAGAGATGAAGAAGAAGGACCAAAACCTATAAAATTATCCCTAGTAACTGAAGAGTATCTCTGAGAACCCTTTTTAGCAAATGTCCATATGGATGTCCTTTCAAAACCTACACTATCCGCAATCTTAGTTAGCTGTCCAAGCATTATCCGCTTCTCTTTTCTCCCAAGAGGTCTTTCCCGATTTTTCAAGAATGTAAAATCTATAAAAGGATATGTTGATATCTGACTAGCTCCAAATTCTACTGCTGTTTTAAAATCTTCCTCTAAAGATTCTAAGGTTTGCCCTGGGATACCAAAGATTAAATCTATATCCAACGTTTTAAAATTAAAACTCTTTATAAGAGATAGGTTTTCTTTTACAATCTGCACATCTTCTTTCCTATCTAATGCTTCAAGACACCTCTTAGAGAAGGATTGGATTCCTATACTTACCATATCAAAGCCTATCTGCCTTAGATTTTCTAGATTCTCTCTTGTAAGGTCTAAGGGATGAAGTTCAATAGCAAAGTTTCCCTTTATATTAAAATTAGATCTTAACTTAGAAGTTATTTCTGGAAGATAATTTATTAATAATGCAGGAGTTCCTCCTCCAAAATAGACAGAATCTATAGTTTTATCCCTATAACGATTACTTACAATATCTATCTCACTAATAAGGGCATTTTTAAACCTTTCTGCTAATTCCTTTTCATATAGGACTTTATAATAAGGACAAAAGGGACAAATCCTACGACAAAAAGGAATATGAACGTATATACCTATATCAGAAGACTTATAGATTAAAGATACATCTTTTCTTCTTTCAAAGACAAAAGGTCTTAATTTTCTGGCTATTAAGATTCTTAGTATGGTTGTCAACACATCAGAAAACTTTAGGGTCTTACTAGAACCCTTATTGACCTCCCTGTACTGGCAATATCTACACCTCTATTGATATCCTGTAAAGGTATAATATCACTTATAAGTGGATAAAGGTTTATCCTTCTACTAGATATTAAAGATACAGCTCTATCCATTGTAAATGGGTTTACAAAAGAACCTAAAAGAGTAAGTTCTCTTCTATAAATCTCAAAGGGTGAAATATCTATCTTTACATCCTCTGGAGCAACCCCAAAGAAGAGGACCCTACCTCCATCACCTACTGCACTAATAGCCTGTAGTATCGTCTTTCCAGAGCCAACAGCTTCTATGACTACATCTACACCTTTACCGTCTGTTTCATCTTTAATCACGTCTAGAAGGTCTTCGCTAGTGGGATCTATAACTCTACTTGCTCCAAATCCAAATGCCAGGTCTCTTTTTTCTTTATATGGCTCACTGACAAATACCTTCCCTGCACCTCCATTTACAACTAATTGCGTAATTATAAGCCCTAATGCTCCTCCTCCAATTATAAGAATATCTTCTCCTTCTTTTATATCCACCCTATCTATTCCGTGGAGAGCACAAGCTAGAGGCTCTGCTAAAGCACCTATTATTGGCTCTATATTACTTGGAAGCTTATATGCCTGTCTAGAGGGTAAGACACAGTATTCTGCAAAACCACCATCTAAATCTACCCCTATAGCTGTTAAATTCTTACAAAGATGTATCCTACCATTTCTACATTGATAGCAATTCATACATGGTATATTGGGGTCTACAATTACTATGTCTTTAACCTTTAAATCTTTTACACTACTTCCAACTTCAACGATCTCCCCAACAAACTCATGCCCTCTTATTATATTAGGCTTTCCTTTATTTATCCCCTTAAATACATGGACATCTGTCCCACAGATACCACAGGCTATGACTCTAATAAGTACTTCATCATCCTTTACTTTAGGTATATCCCTTTCTCCAAGGACAAGTTCACCTTTTCCATCAAGATATGCTGAAAGCATTATTGCACCTCCTATCTTATGATAAGACTAACAGTTCCATTATAATCTATCAATTCTATTCCCCTATAGCCCCACTCAACACCTAGGATGTATTTGTTAGGGTTCACATATCCAAGCTTAAGATTAACTGCCGGTTGTAGTCTATATGTCAATTGTAAACTATCTAAACCTATCTTAGCAAGATAAATATTTAAACTTAAATTGTAAGATAAGTCGAATCTATAACCTATATAAGGATTAAATTCTAATGCACCATCCTCAGTATATAACACAAATTCTCCCTTTATCATCATCTTATCCCACTGTTCTACTGTCAATGAAAGTGTTATCTGTGGTTTATTTCCCCATTTGACCCTCCCCTCCCCAGTATATTTCCAGATTCCATTACGTATTTCCTTACTCAATATACAATATGGTATTTCGTTATAACCGATTGTAAATCTCAGAGATTTATCTGAAGAATATATGCTATACTCACCAAAAATTGACATCCCTTTATCAATATAAGCCCTTACACCTAATAGATAGTAACCTTCCTTTTCATAGGATAATTCCATCCCAGATTTGGTCAATATTTCTGTAAATATCCCATCATTGTATGGCAACATTATAGAGAGATAAGGGGCACTGGTATCTAAAGAAACAATTTCTTCCCCAACTGAGAACTTCATACTAGAGCTGTATGGGCCAAAAGGGATAGAAAATTCAGGAATAACAATATCTTGAGATACCCTTAAGTCCTTAAAGGTTATCGTTTTTGTCCGCCAGTCTATTCCTATCTCTTTTGCAGTTATATAGGGTAGCGATTGAGTCTCATATAAGTTAAAGTCCAATCTATTAGTATAGAATACATCATAGAGATTTTCTTTATCAGCTTTTATGACCTTTACATTTCCAAATGCTATAACATTTCCAGTAAGGAGGTTTACAATAATTACATCAGCCGAAATTAAAATGTCACTCTCTTTCCATACTGCTTTCCCCACCCCTCTTATCTCCCAAGTAGTTGGGAAAAAATACACAAAATCTCCCTTAAGAGAAGCCGAAAATACAACAGCTGGAAGAAGAAAAAAAATAATTAAGAGAAGGGATAACTTCATCCTATGGAACTACTTTAAAGGTCCTAGTTTCGCTTTCTACAGAAGTGCCATCCTCCCTGTAGCCTATAACTTTCCAGATATAGGTAGTTTCAGATGAAACTGAAGGAGCGGTATAGTTGTAAGAATTATTATTGGTTACAAAAATACTTCCTGAGATCACTAATGCAAAGCTCTTTATACTAGTATCATTAGTAAACCACATAAATGTTATAGTATCTCCTGGTTTATAAGTTGCATTATTTTCAGGGAACTTAAGTCTTATCAAGGTTGCCATATTTGCCTTGGCTATGTTATAGAGGGTTACTAGACCGGCTAAGATAGCTATCCCTGCAATTGCATTTAAAATTGGAGTTGCCTGATTTATAAATGAGACCTCTGGAGACGGTGGAATATAAGCAATCCTTACAATATCCCCAAGACGTGGATATTCACTCTCAGCCTTGTATATAATATCTCCTCTACAGGTTTTCTGGCTTAGACTTGTTATTTTCCCTTTTGCTATAAGATTATTATCTCTAAATATACTTACTATAGTCCCTTCTACTATACCCATATCCTTTCCAAGGTCGCTCTCAAAGATATTTCCCTCTGCATATATTATGGCAGTATTACTCTTCCATATTTCATCCAGTCTCTTAGAAAATGTAGCTATGGCATTAATAAATGCCTCTTTCTCTAGCGGTTTCCAATCTAATACCGTTCCAGTAAAGGGAGAACTTAAGGCATTGGTCTCTAGGATAAACATATCTGTATTGGTTTTAGCATCTTTTATTAAAAGTTTAACACTGGCACTTACATTAGAAGTGTTATGTTTGAACCTTACATCAAAACTTGCAATGCCCCAATATAATGATGTAGGAGTATCTCTACCAATCCTCTCCCAACTAAAAAAGTCGCTAGTAGAAAATATTGGGGATACCACACTAGTCAGTGATGTATCTTCCTTCTCATCAACAAAAACTCCAACAACCCCAATCTTTAACTTTTTCTGTTGGCTAAAGGCATTTAATGGGTATAATTCAAAAATCAAAAAGGTTATTATTAATATACTTAGGAACCTTCTCATCTTACCTCCTCAAATATTTTTTCTATGCCACTAATTATACCAGATATTACCTGGTTACGAGAATATCCCCCTTGAATAAATGCAACATAAGGGAATCTTAATATTCCATCAGCGCTAAACTCACCAGTAGAACCCTGGACAAACCCCCCACCAGCTAAGATTACAGGATCAGAATAACCAGGAAGATCCTGAGGCTCAGGCATATACCTAGAATTTACCGGGCAGAAGCTCTGTATGCCCTGCAAAAATTTTATAAGTCTCTTTTCATCTTTCAGAATGACTCTCTGAACTCCGTCTCCTCTAGGTTCGTCCCATTTAGGTAATACCTCAAAGCCTAGCTTTTCTAGTACATAACTAGCTATGGTTAGTCCTTCTAGAGACTCTCCTATAAAATGGGGGGCAAAGAGAATTCCTTGAAGTATAGCTTTCTGGATACCCAATGTTGGTCCTATGTCTCTTCCCTGACCTGGGGCGGTAATAAAAGCTCCAACCTTCTCTATCATTTCTCTCTTCCCTGCTATATAAGCCCCCGTAGGTGCAAGGTTTCCCCCAACTCCCTTTATCAGAGAACCCACTATAACATCTGCCCCAATTTCAGTAGGCTCTTTGTCTTCCACAAATTCACCGTAGCAGTTATCAACAAGGAAGATACTTTCTTCAAATATACCTCTTATACTAGATATCATACTTGCTATCTCACTAATTGTTAGTGATCTTCTAGACCAATCATATCCACAGGAGCGCTGTATAAAAATGAGTTTAGGGGATTTGCTAATTTTAGACTTTATATACTCTATATCCTCTCTATATTCAAAGGGTATCTCATAATATTCTATACCCCACTCAGCTAAAGAATTAATCACCCTTCTCAAAGTATCATACACTGGTCCAGTAACAGAAACTATTTTATCTTTCGGTCTTAGAAGAGCAAAAAGGACACTAGATATGGCATGAGTTCCAGAGATAATTTGGGGCATAACTATTGCTGACTCGCTAGAAAAAGAAAGGGAGAACACCCTTTCCAGAGCCTCCCTTCCTTTATCATTATATCCGTAACCTGTTCCCACAAAGGATACTACATATTCATCTATACCTGCAGACCTAAAAGCGGAAAGGACTTTCAACTCGTTTTTCCTTTTTGTATCTTGTATCTCCCTTATCTTAGAGCTACAAACATCTTCCGCCTCTTTAAATAGCTCTTCTAGATTCATCAATCGCCTCTTATCCCTGCAGATTCCATCCTTTCTAGCGCTTCTCTCAATACAGGCTCCTCAACTGTAAGTGCTATACGGAAATATCCTTCTCCATTTTCTCCGTATCCTATCCCTGGAGGAACAACTATCCCTGTCTTCTCGAGTAAGAAACTTGCAAATTCTATAGAGGTTTTGAAATTCTTAGGGATTGGTGCCCATAGATAGAATGTTCCCTTTGGAGGTTTTATATTCCAGCCAAGTTTCTTTAAGCCATCTACAAATACATCCCTTCTTCTGGCTATAACCCTTTTATTCTCCTCTATCACATCTTGAGGACCTCTAAGGGCAACTGTCCCTGCATATTGTATTGCCATAAATACACCAGAATCAACATTAGTTTTTACTATAGAAAGGCCATCAATAATATCTCTATTACCAACAGCAAAACCAATCCTCCAGCCTGTCATATTGTACGTCTTAGATAAAGAGTGAAACTCTATCGATATGTCCTTGGCCCCTTTAACCTCAAGAATACTCGGAGCAATATATCCATCAAAAGTAACCTCAGAATAGGCATTATCGTGGCAAAGAATAATATCATACTTTTTTGCAAATTCTACAGCCTCTTCAAATACGGATAGATCTGCTACCGCTGCTGTAGGATTGTTAGGATAGTTAAGGAACATTATCCTTGCCTTACGTGCTACATCTTCTGGAATACTAGAGAAATCAGGTAGATATGTATCAGGTTTTAAAGGAAATGTATAAGGAATACCACCAGCTAAGATAGTAGCAACCTTATATACTGGATATCCTGGGTCTGGTATAAGAGCAATATCCCCTGGATCAACAAACGCTAAGAATATATGAGCAATGCCCTCTTTTGAGCCTATAAGTGTTAAGACCTCTTTTTCAGGGTCTAGAGTAACATTAAACCTCTTTTCATACCATTCTGCTACTGCTTTTCTAAACTCCTTTGTTCCTTCATATGGTGGATACTTCTGATTACTTACGATCTTGGCAGATTCGTACAGCGCATCGACTATATGCTGTGGAGTTGGAAGGTCTGGATCTCCTATACCTAGACTTAAAACCTTTACACCTCTTTTTATAGCATCTTCCTTCTTTTTATCAATCTCCGCAAATAGATAAGGTGGAATATTATCTAATCTTTTAGCCTTCTTTATCATCTTTACCTCCATAATCTAGAATTTAGATATTCCTTATTCATCTCTCCAATAAATACCTCTTCCGCTGGACCCTCCATAAAGATTCCCAACTCTTTATCCCATTCTATATTGAGTTTGCCTCCCGGAAGGGTAACCTCTACTAAATTATCCGTATAATTATTCACTATACTCGCCACCGCTACTGCGCAGGCTCCACTACCACAGGCAAGCGTCTCTCCTGCCCCCCTCTCCCATACCTTTACAATAACATGAGCTCTATCTATTATTTGGACGAATTCAACGTTAGTCCTATTAGGGAAATCAGGATGATTCTCTATCTTTGGCCCCAAATCCCTTAAAGGAATACTATACACATCTTCTACAAAATTTATCGCATGGGGATTCCCCATCGAGACTAGTGTAAGGTCAAATGTTTTATTATCTAATATCAAAGAATGCGGTCTTATCTCTCTAGGTTGTCCCATATTTACTCTGACCTTAAATGGATCATTCGATGTTACTTCACAGTCTAAAACTCCTATCTTCGTCTCTACCTTAAAGACCTTTTTAGGACTCTTTTTATATGCGTAAAGAGTAATGCAACGTATCCCATTTCCACACATCTCAGCCTCTGTACCGTCGGGATTGAACATACGCATTCTAAAGTCAGCTATAGATGATTCCTCATATACCAACAAGCCATCAGAACCTACCCCAAAGTGTCTATCACATAAAAGTTTAGCTAATTCACTAATATCTTGTCCTTCTGCATCCTCTATTATAACAAAGTCATTTCCTATACCGTGAGATTTCACAAAATGCATTTTCTACCTCCTCATAACTTATAAGCTTAACTCTTATCTCGTTCCTAAACCAAGTAAGTTGTCTTTTTGCATAGCGTCTTGTCTCTTTTTTTATCTCTTCTACAGCGGATTCTAAACTGTATATCCCCTGTAGATATTTTATTATCTCTCTATATCCTAAAGTTTGCAAGGAAGGAAGCTCTGGACTATAGCCTAAACTAAGTATATACTTCGTCTCATCTATAAGACCTAATTGTATCATCCTATCTACCCTCTCTTCAATCCTCTTGTATAGTAAATCCCTTGAGGGGTTTAAGACAAAGTATGTTATATCATATCCTGGATAATCTACATCTATGCCTCTTCTGTAATACGAAATAGGTTTACCGGTAGCATAATAAACTTCTAATGCCCTAGTAATTCTTATCTCATCGTTGGGGTTTATCTTATCTGCAGTTTTCGGGTCTATACCCTGTAATTCCTCATATAAACTAAGGAGCCCTTCTTGTCTAATCCTTCCTTTTAACATCTCTCTTATCTTTTCATCCACCTTAGGAGGGAAATTTATATCCCTTATAACCGCCCTAATGTATAAACCTGTTCCTCCAACAAGAAAAGGAATCTTACCTCTTTTATATACGTCTTCAATACTTTTTCTAGCAAGTTTTTGGAACTCTCCGGCAGACATAACCTCATCTGGATATATGATATCTATAAGATGATGTGGAACGCGGTTTCTCTCTTCAGCGGTAGGCTTAGCTGTTCCTATATCCATATATTTATATATCTGCCTTGAATCACAGGAAATTATCTCCCCATTAATCTTAAGTGCCCACTCTATTGCAAGTTGTGTTTTTCCACTTGCGGTTGGACCACCAATAACTATGACCGGTATCTTCATTTTAGTATATCTTTATATACCATTCTGGTCTTTTCTACCATAACCTTAAAGGTAAATTCTCTTATAAATCTATTATAACCATTTTCTCCTAACCTCTCCCTAAGCTGTTCATCTTCTATAAGTCTCTCAATAGCAGAAGCCAACGCCTTACTGTCTTTAGGAGGGACAAGGATTCCTGTTTCTTCGTCTATCACCAATTCTGGAATACCACCTACTTTTGAGGCAATAACAGGCTTCTTCTCTGCATAAGCCTCTATAATTGATACTGGTAATGATTCAAAAAGTGATGGTAAAACAAATATATCGAAGTTATTTATGTAGCTTCTAGCAAATGGAAGACCTCCAAGGAAAAATATATGCCTTTTTATCTTAAGCTTCTCAACTAAAGATTCTAACCTTTTCCTCTCTTCTCCTTCTCCAATAATAAAGAGACCCACATCTCTGAATTTCTTAGTGATTAACTCTACTGCTTCTATAAGATAGTTAATCCCCTTTCTCTTTATAAGGCTAGCGATAGTTCCAATCTTAAGCCCATCAAATTGGGGTAAATATTTCCTATCTTCTATGGAAGATACCCCATTGTATATAAGTGTAACCTTTCGAGGGTCCAGACCTAATTTGACGAGTACTTCTTTGTCATTATTACATACCGCAATAATCTTATCTGCCCATCTATTCCCTGTTGTAGCGGTAAGTTTATAATCCCATAGAGCTATAGAATTTCCATAACCATGACAGGTAATAATAACTGGAGTAGAAGGGAAAGCCCTCTTGGTAAAGAAGGCAGGCTCGTATCTTCCCTGTATATGAACTAGATCTGGTTTATAGTCTCTCATTATGCTCGTTAATAAATTCTTATATAGCCTCACATTGAATGGAGTAAGCCCTGGCAGTTTTGTATGTGGTATCTTATTTCCCTCTAGAAGAGAAAGTCCTGCACCTTCCGGTCCTGCTACTAATACATCGTATTCCGATCTGATACCCTTTATCAGTTCAACAGTATGAACCTCCGTTCCCCCCAGATTCATAAATGGGAGGATATAAAGTATCTTTTGAGCCATAGACCAATTTTTCCATCCTCCTCTTGAAAGAATTTTTAGACTATCTCACCCTCTCATAAAAATTCAATATAATCGCCCCTATAAACCATAGTATTAGCCCTATATGTAGAGACCACATTGTACCATCAAAAAGTTGATGCCCAAGATAAACGGTAAGAGATGAAAGAAGTATTAAGACAAGATCATCTTGAGTCTTTCTATAGAGCCTTATGCCTCTTATATACAAACTTACTATAAAAGTAAAGAATGATAAGAATCCAAGAATACCTGTCTCTGCAAGAATATTTAACGGAAGGTTATGGGCAAATGACATAGAAGTTTCATAAGCCTGAGGTAGTTTATAACTTGGGTATATTAGAGGAAATGTTCCAATTCCTATACCCAAAATAGGATGGTCTAAGAACATTTTTATACTAGCCTTCCAAATATATACTCTCTCTATTTTGGAACTGCTGTAGGGGTCTAATCGCGTATAGAAGAAGAATAATAAATTAGTACCTGTTATAGCAGAATGAACAGAAAGTATAGTTAATGATAGAAGAGCGGATAATACAAGTATAGTTATACTCTTTCTAATCTTTTTATTGCCAAGGGTTAACAAGAACAATTCACCCATACATAATCCTACCCAAGCACCCTGAGACATACTCAGTATTAATCCAGATATTATAAGGACAAAGAATAAATAATGATAGACTTCACACTCAGATATAATGCTTAACTGGATAATAGGTATAGCGGTAGCAAGAATAGTTCCTATCCCGTTCTTCCCAAGAAAAGGAGTATCTGCATAGGTTCCATTGTAGAGATATCCGATAATACTTCCAAATGCAAGCATAGCGGATCCAAGAATAAAGTAATCTAACATCCTTACAGTATCATCTCTATTAAGTTCTTCCTTTCTCAAGAATAGATAAGTGATATAGAGGAAAAGAAGTACAGTAAAATTACCTAGAGAGAAATTTCTGTATAGAGAAAATATAGAAGAGAGAAAAAAGGACAAGATTATAAGTGTTGGCAATATGTCAAATTTGAACCTCCATGTTTTTACTATAAAAAGCCTGGAGAATAAATAGATAAGAAAACCTAGGGTTCCCCCCCCAAAACCAAGGAAGAAATTAAATAAAAAAAGAATATTCTTAGCTAAGAAAAGTCTCTTGTAGCTTTCCATTCCTACAATATTCTAAATCTAAAGATACATTTAGTCAAATATCCAATTTTGAGGCTGAGTCTAAGTCCAGATAGAGAATTGCATTCTTACGCCTTCTCAGTATAGACGCTGGGCAAGATTCATCTATAGGACCCAAGAGTGCATTCCTAACAGCCTCCGCCTTCTGCTTTGCTGGAACTATACATAATATATATGGAGATGAGATTAGGGTTGGAATGGTCATCGTTATAGCGTATCTAGGGACTTCTTCTAAGGTCTTAAAGCACCCATCATTAACCTGTTGTTGCCTACATCTTTCATCCAAATCTACTATCTTTACCTTTTTAGGGTCATTAAAATCAGCCACGTGCGGGTCATTAAAGGCTATATGACCGTTCTCTCCTATACCCATACAGGTTATATCTAAAAGATTTTCTTCTAATAACCTTGTAAGCCTCTTGCACTCCTCTTCAGGATTTTCCACATTTCCATTTATGTAGAATACATTTTTGAAAGGTTTCTTTGAAAATAGCCTTTCTCTAAGAAAGTTAGCGAATAACTGAGGGGCATCTGAAGGTAATCCTATATACTCATCCATATGAAAGGCATTTATCCTATTCCACTCTAGGTCTTCACTATTTAGATAAGCTAAGAATTCATTCTGAGATGGTGCAGCTGCAAAGACAATATTTATCACATCTTTTATCCTTAAAAGCTCTCTTATCTTTGAAGAGACATCATAAGCAGACGCTCTTCCCATTTCATCCCGAGTGTTATATACCTTTACTAGTAGTTCATCAACTTTAAATTCTTTAAAAGGTGCAATCATACCTTCACTCCTTTCTTTTCAATCATCTAGGATAAAGCATAGTATCAAAAATAAGTATTGTCAATATAGTAAAAATTTAAAAAATTATGATACAATTATTCGAGGAGGAGGGAATAATGAAAGTCAATTTAATAGGCAGAGTGGCTTTAATTACCGGAGCAAGCAGAGGAATAGGTAGAGCAATAGCTTTACTCCTAGGGCAAAACGGAGTAAATCTAGCAGTAAATGCAAGGACAGAAGATTCTCTCTCTATATTAAAAGAAGATCTAAGTTCTTGTGGAATAGATGTTCTCATCTGCCCAGGTGATCTTCAAGATCCAGCAACACCATCAATAATAGTTAAGAAAACAATAAGTCATTTTGGTAGATTGGATATACTTATAAACAACGCAGGAATAGCCCTGGCAAAGCCTATTATTGAAACAACACTAGAAGAGTGGGATACAATGATGGCAGTAAATGTCCGTGCCCCTTTTTTATTAACCAGAGAAGCCATTCCATACCTTAAAAAATCTGACATTGCTACCGTCATAAATATCTCTTCTGTGGTAGGTACAAAGGGTTACATAAATCAAGGTGCATATACCGCTTCCAAACACGCACTCATGGGCTTTACAAAGGTATTGGCTCAGGAAGTCTTCCAAGATGGAATTAGGGTTCATGTAATATCTCCAGGTGGAGTCGCAACAAGTATGGTAGCATTAACAAGGCCAGATATAGATCCAGAAACACTTATATCTCCAGAAGAGATAGCAGAAATAGTCTTATTTTTAATCACCCATAGAGGCAATGCTGTTATAGACGAGATTAACGTGCGTAGGTCTGCTACGCCTCCCTGGAGATAATAATATAAAAGAGGCTATTCTACCCTCTCACCCTTTAGAGTATACTCACTTGCCTCTTTTATCTTTACTTTTATTATCGTTCCAGGATTTATCTTCTCATCTATAACGACTACCTTGTTAGTCCTAGTTCTTCCTCTAGACTGATTCGGGAACTTCGTTCTATCCTCTTCTATTAAAACCTCTTGAATGGTACCTATAAGTCTCTCATTTAATTCTCTTGATATCTCATTCTGAACCTGATTAAATATCTCGTATCTCTTCTGCTTTACTTCATACGGTAAATCTGGAAGTTCAGAAGCTTTAGCCATAGGCCTTTTAGAAAAAATCGCTGAATAAACCTGGTCGAACCTTATCTCTTTTATAAACTCTAAGAGTTCTTCAAACTCTTCCTCTGTTTCAGTTGGATAACCAATTATTATATCTGTAGTCAAAGCTATATCGGGTATTGCAGTCCTGACCTTTTCTATTAATCTTCTATACTGATCTTTTGTATAGTTTCTATTCATAAGCCTAAGTATCCTATCATTTCCACCTTGCACTGGAAGATGTAAATGCTCACACACTTTAGGAAGTTCTGCCATAGCCTTTATAAGTTCATCAGATACGTCTTTTGGATGAGATGTGGTAAATCTAATTCTTTCCAGTCCTTCTATATCATTGAGCCTATAGAGGAGTTGGGCAAATGTTATCTCTCCAGGGATATCCTTACCATAAGAATTTACGTTCTGTCCAAGTAGAACTATCTCTCTTGCACCTCTAGCTACAAGTCCCTTTGCCTCTTCTATGATGAGCTTGCTAGGTTTACTCCTCTCTCTTCCTCTAACATATGGAACAATACAGTAACTACAGAAGTTATTGCACCCCTCCATAATTCTTATGAAAGAGGAGATCCTTGCTTTCTCAGGCAAAATTATCTCCCATTCTGTTTTCTTTTCTTCTGTATAGAGTCTTCTATTATCGTTTAAGAGTTCCGGTATATTTAAAAAGTCAAAGGTCCCAACAACCTTATCTACATATGGAAATCTCTCTAATATCTTTTCTCTATGAGCCTGTGCATAACAGCCAGCAACTACAATGATAGGATTATTCTTCTCTTTTAATCTCTTAAATTCCCCAATTCTCCCTTCAATACGAATCTCGGAACGCCTTCTAACAGAGCAAGTATTCAAGATTATAAGGTCTGCAAGTTCTGGGGAATCAACCTCTATATCTCCACGTCTCTTTAATAGAGCAGATAATTCCTCACTCTGTTTCTCATTCATCTGGCATCCAATAGTCCATATGTAGAACTTCATAATCTCTCTTCCACCTTAGTTAAATCTCCAAAAGGAGAGAATAGCTTATAAGTCTCTTTTAGTAAGGCAAGTCTATTATTTCTTATTTTCTCATCATCTACCATTACAAATACATTCTTGAAGAACTTATCCAGCATCTCTACCAATGGTAAGAGTGCCTCATATCTTTTTTCTAGTAAAGTTATATCTTTAGGAAATTCTTCTATAAATCTATACAGATTCTTCTCATCCTCTACTTCAAAGAGACTGGGATTACAAATTGGTAAATCCTTCATATCTTTTGTAATCCTATAGCATCTCACCGCAGAGGTTATAAATAGAGGAAAAGACTCTCTAACAGATAGACTTTGCAATGTGTTTGCTGTATTAACAATTCTGGCTATTGAAGTAGTATCTAGCCCTAGGGCTGATTCAACCAGATCTCTTTTTATTCCTCTATTTAAGAGGTAAATGTATAACCTCTGAGATAGAAAGTTCCATACCTCTTCTTTGTCTCTGCATTCAAGTATATCCATAATAGGACCAAGTTCTATATCAATATTACCATCTCCTATCAGAGAAACCAATACATAAGCAGATTTCCTTAGACCATAAGGGTCCTGAGAACCAGAAGGTATATACCCCTCGTTAAAGTGAGAAATTATATCATACGTCTTTTCAGATATGGCCAAAAGTCTAGCACCAAAAACTGGAGGATCTTCGCTCTCGTGATAGTATATACTCTTCCAAATATATTCCTCCTCATGAAGTCTTGCATATATACCACCCATAATACCATGCAATTCAGGGAATTCTTTTACCATCTCTGTAGTTCTATCTGTCTCACATAGAGTAAGAGCATTATTAAGTGCATCTTTAATATCATAAAGTTTTAGTGATTCTATTAAGTAATCTAAAACTAGCCTCATCTTCTCTACTTTGTCCTTTAATGTCCCTTTCTCTCCTGGTAGGCTTATCTTTTCTAAATCCTTTACTCTATCCCTTAGAGGTATCATCGTATCTCTCTCATAGAAGAACTTTGCATCACTAAACCTAGCAGATATAACTCTTTCGTTTCCTTTCTTTATATTCTCTTCCGCTCTGCCTCCTATATTGCTAACTATAATGAATCCATTGTATAAAGATCCATCCTTCTCTAAAGGGATATATCTCTGGTGGTGTATCATAACAGTTGTGAGTATCTCCCTCGGTATCTCGAGGAATTCGCTAGAAAACTCCCCGAGGATTATAAATGGATGCTCTACTAAGAAAGTTACCTCATTCAGAAGCTCCTCATTTAATATAGGTTTTGCCTCTATCTCTTTAGCTTTCTTTTCTATCTCTTTTGATATATAGTCTCTTCTTTCCTTATGGTCAAACATTACAAAGGAGGATCTCACAGTATCTTTATAATCTCCTACATTTTTTACCTCAAATGGACCTGGGGCTAAAAATCTATGTCCATATGTATATCTATCTGACTTTATTCCTGCTAATTCAAATGAAACTACTTCATCATCTAAGAGAGATAATAACCATCTTATAGGTCTAGAGAACAAAAACCTTGTATCTTCCCAATACATATTTCTCTGGAATTCAAGAGAGCTTATAAGCTCTTTTGAAAATTCTCCCATTAGGTCTTTAACAGGTTTTCCTCCTATTTTTATATAAGCAAAGGCATATTCTCCCTGAGGAGTACTCTCAAAATTTATATCTTCTATACTACATCCCTGTCTTTCAACAAAACCAAGTAAAGCCTTTGTTGGATTTCCACTGCTGTCTAACGACACATTCCTTGGAGGACCCTTAACCTTCTTTATCTCATCCCTCTGCATATCTCCCAACTCATAAATAAACAGCACAAGTCTCCTTGGAGTTGCAAATACCTCTATATCTTTATAGTCTATACGGTATCTATCTAAAAGATTCTTAGTCTTATCTTCTATCTGGTTTATAATATCTGGAAAGATCCCAGCAGGAAGCTCTTCAGTCCCTATCTCAAGAAGAAAATCCTTCATACCAACTCTCCTTTCATCTCTAAGTATAATCTTGCACACTCTCTTGCCAATGCCCTTACCCTACCAATATAAGATACCCTTTCTGTATAAGAGAGCATTCCTCCGGCATCTAAGAGATTAAATATATGTGAACACTTAAGTGTATGGTCATAGGCTGGCAGGACAAGCTTAAGTTCAAGTAACCTTCTAGCTTCCCTCTCACAGCCATCAAAAAATTCTCTAAGCGTCTTATTATCCCCATTCAAAAGTGCATACTTTGAAAATTCAACCTCTTCTTGAAATCTCACATCTCCATAAGTAATATCATTATTCCAAAGTAAGTCAAATACGTTATCCTTTCCCTGAACATACATAGCTATCCTCTCTAACCCATAGGTAATCTCTGCTGATACTACATCTACCGGCAAACCTCCCATCTGCTGGAAATAGGTGAATTGAGTAATCTCCATACCATCAAGCCAGACCTCCCAGCCTAAGCCCCAAGCGCCAAGGGTTGGGGATTCCCAGTTATCCTCAACAAACCTTATATCATGTAGCAACGGGTCTATCCCTAAGCTTTTTAGACTCTCTATATAGACATCCTGGACATTAAAAGGAGCAGGCTTTAGTATAACTTGTAACTGGTAGTATTTACCTAGCCTATTTGGATTTTCGCCAAATCTGCCGTCTGCTGGTCTTCTGCTAGGTTGCACATAGGCAACATTCCAGCTTTCTTTTCCCAAAGCTCTAAAGAACGTATCTGGACTCATAGTTCCAGCACCAACTTCCATATCGTATGGCTGGGTTATGATACAATTTTGATCCTGCCAAAAATTTAGAAGATTTAAGATTACCTCTTGAAATGTCATACATTCACCTCTTCAGACTTAAGTCTTATATTTGTATGGTGGATTCTAAAGTTTGATATTATATTCTCTACCTCTTCGATCAAATATTGCGGGATCTCCCTTTTTATAGCCTCGCTCAATTTTATATGAGCATATTCTCTTAGTAATGTAAGTGCACAACCAGAAACGCTTATGACATCATTAGCTTTCTCAACGCAATCATTACACAAAACCCCACCCATAGAGGAGCTAAAGGCTTTGATATCCCCCTTCCCACAGATACATCTATCCAATCTCATCTTATATCCAGCTAAGGTTAATACATTGATCCAGAAGAATATATATATAGAGTTAATATTTTCGTAATCATTCATAGCGCTCATAGTACCAAGCAAAAGTCTAAATAACTCAGGACTCTCATCATTTTCCTGAGCTATATATTGGACAAATTCTACTATTCTACTTACATAAAGATATCTATTTATATCCCTTATGAGATTTGGAAATGTCCTTATAAGCTCAACCCCTTTAATAATATCAAAGGTCTTCCCAATATGTATCCAACATCTTACAAAATTAAATGGTTCTAAACTTCCAGCCATTTTACTAGATATCCTCCTAGAACTTCTAGCTACCGCCCTTAGTTTTCCTTTCTCTCTTGTAAGAAAAACAATCAATCTATCCTTTTCTCCGATATTCTCACGAGAAAGAATAATACCAGTAATATAATAGGAATTCATAAGGATATTATATCATAGTGATTAACTGTACACTAACTCTTCAACCCACCTAGCCTTCTTTCGCCACTTCTCCTTCACTTTTACCCAAAGGTCTAGATATACCTTTTTACCAAGGAGAGCCTCTAACTCTTCTCTAGCTAAGATTCCTATATCTTTAAGTTTTTTTCCATTCTTTCCTATGATGATACCCTTTTGGGAATCTTTTTCTACAAATATTATTGCCCTTATGTAGAATATATTTTCTTTTTCATAGAACTCTTCAAGGGCTACCGCTATACTGTAAGGTATCTCCTGATAGGTAAGTAAGATTGCCTTTTCCCTTATGATTTCTCTTATCCTATCCTCTATCGGTTCTGTAGTCTTAGTATCCTCAGGATAGTACTGCGGACCTTCAGGTAGATGCTTCTTTATGGTCTCTTCCAATTTATCTAGATTCGTACCATAAAGAGCAGATATAGGAATAACTTCATCATAGTTGTTAATATTTATCTTATCCCTTACAGCTTCAACAGGATCAATATTCACTAAGTCACACTTATTTATTACTAACATCTTTTTAGTATTGTATTTGGGTAATACATATCTATCTATATAAACATCTTCGTCTGTGATCTCTTTAACATCTATCAGAAAGAGAACAAGATCCACATCATCCTCTAAAGCTGATATGGCATTCTTTACCATATGTTCCCCGAGGTTATCCTTTGGTTTATGAATTCCAGGTGTATCTAGAAACATTATTTGCACATCGTCTTTTGTAAGGACACCGAGTATATTCTTCCTAGTAGTTTGTGGTCTATCTGAAACAATGCTTATCTTCTCTCCGATAAGGGCATTTAGGAGTGTAGACTTTCCAACATTTGGTCTACCAATAATAGTTACTAACCCTGACCTCGTAGGGAACACCTACCTTTTGAATATAGAACCGAAGATAGTTCTACTACTTGCTAAAGCAATCTTAGCAATCGTTGGATGAGACCTTAATAGGTCATCCATAGCGTCAACAAATCTGTCTAAGTCCTCTTGAGATATTATAAGAGGTGGTTCTAGTCTAATTACATTGGGATTATTAAGGGTATAGGCAGTTATAATATTATATCTATTGAGAAGCTCTCCTGCTACCAGAGAACCCAAATACTCACTAGTTATCTTACTAACTCCACCACCAGTAATCTTATCTAAGACTCCCCCTTCTGGCTGATAGAATTCTAGACCAATCATAAGTCCTCTACCTCTAATATCTTTTATTAGCTTATGTTTTTCTTTTAGAGTTAATAATTTATTTAAGAAGTAATCGCCCTTTTCCTTTGCCTGTTCCGGAAGATTTTCCTTTACTATCACATCTATAGTAGCTATACCAGCAGACATAGCCCAAGAGTTTCCACCAAAGGTGGAAGTATGGAGTAGACATCTCTCTAAACCACCATAGCCTTTATCCCAAACTTCATTAGTAGAAATAATGGCTCCTATCGGCATTATACCTCCACCTAAAGACTTAGCCATACACATAATGTCTGGTGTTACATCTTCCTTTTGACAGGCAAACATATATCCTGTCCTACCAAAACCAGTTTGTATCTCATCAACTATAAGTAGTGTTCCGTATCTATTGCATATATCTCTTGCAGATCTAAGATAGCCATCGGGAGGAACAATAATTCCACCTTCACCCTGAATAGGCTCTACTATAAAACCGGCAACATCTCTAGACTTTAATGCAGACTCCAGAGCAGATACATCTCCAAATGGGATCTCTCTTACATCTTGTATCAGAGGCTCAAACGGTTTACGATACTTTTCTCTTCCCGTAACTGATAAAGCCCCAAAGGTTTTACCATGAAAAGAGTTCGAACAGTATACAAAGACCCTTCTACCTGTAGATATTCTTGCCAATTTAAGAGCAGATTCTACCGCCTCTGCCCCACTATTACAGAAGAACACATGTCTTAATCCTTTAGGAGATATCATTGCTAAATTATGGGCTAATCCAGCAGAAAGTTTATTCAATGAAGCCTGTAATATATTGGGCTTATCTTTTATCTTTTCTATAGCGGATATTACATCTGGATGATTATGACCAAGGTTAAGAGCACCATAGCCACCTAGGAAGTCTATATACTTATTGCCTCTATCATCCCAGACATATGGACCCTGTGCCTTTACAAAATTCTTATCAAAATCTAAAAGAGATAAAAGCCTTGAAAATCCAGAGTTTACAAACTCTCTATATAAATCTCTCGTTGTCTCTCTATCAAAACTCAATATCTCTTCTATAGTTAGTAATTTTTCCATCATGTTTTTATTATACTATAAATTTATGCTTGAAAATAACTCTTCTATACTTATAGATGCTATCTTTTCTATCTGAGCTTGACTCTCTTCTAGCCATTTTCTATTCAGAAGGATCTGATACTCGACCTGATTCTTACTTGTTCCCCCATAGGTATCTCTCCTAGCCACAGAATTTTCAAAAGAGAAGAAGTCTTCCGAAAGATTTAAGAATTCTTCATGGAATCTCTTCCATTCATCCTTACTTAACTGACTAAAAGATCTATTCTGCTCTTGGCAGTAAAACACCACATTTCTCACTATATGATGAGCAGAACGAAACGGAATACCTCTATTTACTAAAAAGTCTGCCAAATCTGTTGCCAACAGAAACTCATCCTTGAGATTCTCTCTTATCTTTTCTCTATCAAATTCTATATTTTCTAATAATCCCTTAAAAACTTTAAGTAAAATAATAAAGGAGTAAGATGCTCTAAAGATAACCCTTTTATCTATCTGCAGATCTCTATTATATGTAAGCGGTAGACCCTTTGCCATAACAACGAGAGTATCTAGATATCCTAGATACTCTCCTACAGAACCCCTTATCAATTCTGCTATATCTGGATTCCTTTTTTGTGGCATCATACTACTTCCGGTTGTATACCCGGGACTTATCTTTACAAAACCAAAGAGAGGATTATTCCAGATAACTATCTCTTCACCAAACTTACTCATATGGATAGAAGTAATGAGCATATTAAACACATACTCCAATAGATAATCCCTATCGCTTACAGTATCCATGCTGTTATTGGTAGGTCCATCAAATCTTAAAATTTCTGAAATAAAGAACCTATCGTAAGGAAAGTCCAACCCAGCTAATGCACCAGAACCTAGAGGACATTTATTCAATCTTTGATACATAGAGTAGAAACAAGAAAAATCTCTCTTCATCATCTCTACATATGCCAAAAGATGGTGAGAAATAAGCACTGGCTGAGCTGGCTGTAGATGAGTAAATCCAGGTAATACTATGTCTAAGGATATACTAGCAAGATCAACAAATGCCTTTATAATCTCTCTAAGTAGAGTCAAATATTCTCTTAATTTATCTCTTATATAAAGTCTTTCATCAAGAGCTACTTGGTCGTTTCTACTTCTAGCGGTATGTAATTTTTTAGCAGGTTCTCCTATAAGATTCGTTAACTCAATCTCAACAGCGGTATGAACATCTTCATACTTATAGAAATCTATATCTTTCTTTTCTTTTAACTTATACAATCCATCTATAATAGCTTTTGCCTCATCTTGAGTTATTATGCCACCTCTGTATAAGGTCAGTGTATGGGCTATTCCTCCAAGGATATCATAATAAAACAATTCCTTATCTTCATCTATAGAATACGTAAAATTTTTTACAATATCAGGAAGATCTTCATCTGCTGACCATAAAAATGCGGACATATTACCTCCAAGGATTTATGATCCTATCCTCTATAGGAGGGAGTAATTTGTGGTAATCAGTTATAGCATATACATCATAGTCTATCCCCTCTGGATAGACCCTAACCGCCATACTTATTGCATCCAAAAGGTCTATAGCAGTTATTATAGGTACCTGCCATTCAACCGCCATCCTCCTTAACTTAAAGCCAAATCTATTAGAGTCTTTTCCTTTAGTAGGGGTATTAACTACTAGATCTACCTTTCGAGCCCTAAATAGTTCTTCTACATCTTCTAAAGAAGAAATCTTTTGAGTTTCTATCCCCTCTGACTTCAACCACTCATAAGTTCCAACGGTAGAATAGAATGAATAACCGCAAGCCTTTAATCTTACTATCGAACTTAAAGCCTCGCTTCTAAATCTCTCATTTAAAGAAAGGATAGCCCCATAGGTTTTTCCTACCTTTATTCCAGCGGAGATAAGCCCCTTCAACAACGCCATTTCAAAAACCGGATCTATTCCCATAACTTCACCTGTAGACTTCATCTCTGGTCCCATTATAGGATCTACACCTCTAAGTTTACCAAAAGAAAATACCGGAACCTTTACAGAGTAATAAGGAGGATCTCTCAAAATACCCTCTTTCAATCCACACTCTCTTAGGGTTTCACCCAACATAATCCTAGTTGCTATATGAACAAGAGGTATCCCAGTTGCCTTACTCATAAATGGAACGGTCCTGCTTGCCCTAGGATTAGCCTCTATTATATAGACCTTATCATTTCTGTCTATTGCAAATTGTATATTGATAAAGCCTTTTACATTTAATGCCTTTGCTATCTTATAGGCGTACTCTAACATAGTCCTCTGCACATCTGGTGATAGAGAAAACGGTGGGTATACCGCAGTGCTATCACCTGAGTGAACCCCAGCCCTCTCTATGTGTTCCATTATTCCAGGTATAAAAACCTCTTCACCATCACAGATAGCATCTATCTCCGCCTCTTTACCTACCACGTACTGGTCTATGAGTATAGGATAATCTGGAGATATGCCCAAGACATATTTTACAAAGCTTACAAATTCTTCTTTACTGTAGAGAATCTCCATAGCCCTTCCACCAAGCACATAGGAAGGCCTAACTAACAATGGAAAACCAATCTCATCTGCAATAGCCAAAGCCTCATCTAATATAAGAGCGGTATGCCCTTTAGGTCTAGGGATATTTAACCTCTCAAGAAGGGCATCAAACCTATTTCTATCCTCTGCTATATCAATACTATCTGCAGAGCTACCAAGAATCTCAAAACCAGCGTCTTTTATCTTTTTAGCTAGATTTATAGCGGTCTGACCTCCAAGTTGGACTATTACTCCCTTAGGCTTTTCTCTTCTTAATACATTTATAACATCCTCCGCCCTTAAAGGTTCAAAGTATAACTTATCTGCTGTATCAAAATCTGTACTCACTGTTTCCGGATTATTGTTTATTATTATTGATGTATAATCCTTCTCTTTTAATGCAAATACCGCATGGACAGTACAGTAATCAAATTCTATACCTTGACCTATTCTTATAGGTCCGGCACCAATGACACAGACCTTCTCTTTATTATCTTTATCTATAACTTCATCTTCAGACTCATAGGTCGAGTAATAGTATGGCGTAACTGCTGAGAATTCGGCAGCACATGTATCTACCATCTTATAAACTGGGAAGATCTTCTTTTCTACTCTTCTATTAGATATCTCATTAAAGCTTTCTCCTTTACACTCTGCAATATAGGCATCGCTCATACCCAACCTCTTAGCTAAAGGTAAAAGGGAACCATCCTCCTCTTTAAGTCTTTTCTCAATTTCTACGATATTCTTTATCTTGTGCAAAAAGAATCTGTCTATATGAGTTAGCTCATATATTGTATCTATCTTCCAGTTCCTCCTTAAAGCCTCAGCTAAGAGGAATAACCTTTCATCATCTCCTCTTTTAAGTCTCTCTTCTATCTCTTTGTCACTCAGTAGAGATATTTCAGGTCTTATAAGGCCCTCCCTACGATGCTCAAGAGATCTAACCGCTTTTAATAGAGCCTCTTCAAATGTCCTACCAAGAGCCATAACTTCTCCCGTAGCCTGCATCTGTGTTCCAAGTTTCCTATCCTTTACTGGGAACTTATCAAATGGCCAGCAAGGGATCTTTACCACTACATAATCTAATGCAGGTTCAAAGGCAGCGACAGTCTCACCGGTAACAGGATTTTTTATCTCTTCTAAGAGAAGTCCCAACGCTATCTTGGCACTTATCCTAGCAATTGGATAACCCGTAGCCTTAGAAGCCAAGGCACTTGACCTACTTACTCTAGGGTTCACCTCAATCACATAGTATTTTGTACTGTTAGGATCTAGGGCAAACTGTATATTACATCCTCCCTCAATCTTTAATCCATCTATTATCTTCAAAGAAGCGGTTCTTAAAAGTTGATATTCTTTATTTGTCAAGGTCTGACTTGGAGCTACTACAATACTATCTCCAGTATGCACCCCCATAGGGTCAAAGTTTTCCATATTGCAAACGGTTATGCAGGTTCCACTGCTATCTCTCATTACTTCATACTCTATCTCTTTCCATCCTCTTACACTTTTTTCAAGTAGGACTTCTCCTACCATACTAGCATTAAGACCTATAGAGACAACCTCCTCTAATTCTTCCCAACTTTCTACAAAACCGCCACCTGTTCCACCAAGTGTGTAGGCAGGTCTTACAACAAGTGGCAATCCAACCTTTTTAGCAAATTCTCTAGCAGACTCTAAGTCTCTTACTATTTCGCTTTCAGGGACAGGTTCACCTATGCTTAAAATAAAATTTTTAAACAACTCCCTATCTTCTGCATTCTTTATAGCGGTTAAGGGTGTCCCCAGAAGTTCTACTCCATATCTATCCAGAATACCTGCTTCATAAAGTTTTACTGCAAGGTTTAGTCCTGTCTGCCCTCCAAGCGTAGGGAGAAGACCATCAGGTTTCTCCTTAGCAATAATCTTTTCAATAGCATCAACTTCTAGAGGTTCTATATAGACCCTATCCGCCATTGTGGTATCGGTCATTATTGTGGCAGGATTACTATTTACAAGGACTACACTAATCCCCTCTTCCCTTAGAGATCTACATGCTTGTGTTCCAGCATAATCAAACTCTGCAGCCTGTCCTATAACAATAGGACCAGAACCTATGACTAAAACTTTCTTTATATGCTTTTTAAGTGGCATAGGACTTTCTTATACACCCCTTTGCAAATTCTTCGAATAGGAATTTTGTATCTAATGGCCCTGGTGAAGCCTCAGGATGAAATTGAACGCTCATTATTGGTCTTTTAGTAGATTTTAATCCTTCCACCGTTTTATCGTTAAGGTTAATAAACCTTACATTTATATCATCTGGTAATCCTTTTGGATCTACAACATAGCTGTGGTTCTGTGAAGTTATATAGACCTTTCCAGTAATAGTATCCTTTACCGGCTGATTTGCTCCCCTATGACCAAACTTCAACTTATAAGTATCACTGCCAAGAGCTAAACCTATAATCTGATGTCCTAAGCATATACCAAAGACGGGAACTTCCTCTTCTATAAGACCTCTAACAGTTTCAACCACGTAGGATAATCTTTTTGGGTCCCCTGGTCCATTAGAGATTAAGACACCAACAGGGTCGAGTTCTAGAACCTCTTCTTTTGTATACCAGGCAGGAACCATAACTACTTCAAAACCAAGAGATAATAGTGACCTAACTATACCTTGCTTTACACCACAATCTATAAGGACAATCCTATCGCTTCCGTCTCCAAAATAGACAGGTTCTTTTACACAGGAAGATCTTACAAAGTCAAAATCCTCTATATGCCAATTAAGAATCTTTTCCATAAGCTCTTCTCTTCTATCTTTAGAAAAATCTGTGGACGAAATTATACCCCTAAGTGTTCCAAATATTCTGAGCTTTCTAGTAAGAGCCCTCGTATCTATCCCCGAAAGCCCAACTATACCAAATTTTTTTAAAAAGCTATCGATATCAAAATCTATACCCCAATGACTAGGAGTCTTACAATATTCCCTCACTACAACCCCTCTTAGTAAAGGGATATCTGACTCCCTATCATCAAACTGTATTCCATAATTCCCTATTAATGGATATGTGAATACTAATATCTGCCCACTATATGATGGATCAGTAATAGATTCAGGATATCCAACCATAGCGGTATTGAATACTACTTCACCTATAGCTTCTCCATCTGCCCCAAAAGATATCCCTTCTAATAAGGTTCCATCTTCTAATAAAAGAAATCCCAACTAATTAGATCCCTCCTTTAATGACTCTTTCTAATATATATACCCCCTCTTCTATCTCTTGTTCGTTTATTATAAGAGGAGGAACTATCCTTACCGTATTTTTCCCACAAGTTATTACAAGAAGGCTCTCTTCAATACATCTCTCACATATACTCCTTGCATTACTCTTTGTATCAATTCCGTACATCAATCCAATTCCTCTTATATCTAACACATCTTCAAGAGGGGTTATTTTCTCTTTCAATAGATCGTTTAAAAATCTACCAACCCTATTTATATGAGGAAGAAGTCTTTCTATCTCTTCTAATACTACATTAGCAACACTAGTTACTAGAGGGTTTCCACCAAACGTAGAGGCATGATCACCATAATGGAGAGACTCAGCTACCTTATTATTTATTACAGTAGCACCAATTGGTAAACCTCCCCCCAATCCTTTAGCAAGGGCTAATATGTCCGGAGTTATATCAAAATGCTGAAAACCAAAAATTTTCCCTGTTCTTCCAATACCTGTTTGAACCTCGTCGAATATAAGTAGTGTGTCATATTTATCACAGAGGTATCTAGCTGTCTCTATAAATTCTCTCCTAGCTAGATTTATACCCCCTTCACCTTGTATCGGCTCCAAAATAACCGCACAATAATCCCCTTTTTTAAGCTCTTCCTCTAATGTTTTACTATCATTGAACTCAATAAAGGTAACGCCATCGACAAGCGGTTCAAATGGCTCTTGATATTTCCTTTGCCCAGTTACTGAAAGACTTCCCATAGTTCTTCCATGAAAAGAGTTTAGGGTAGATATAAACTTATACTTTCCCTTCTCCTTTCCCCATCTTCTTGCAAACTTAAGACTAGCCTCCACCGCCTCTGTCCCGCTATTACAGAAAAAGACCTTATCTAACCCTGATAATCTCACTAAATTTTTAGCTAACTCTATCTGCGGTTCTGTATAGTATAAGTTAGATATATGGAGAAGATTTTTTGCCTGCAAAGTAATTGTTTCTATAATCTTAGGATGGGCATAGCCCAGTGAATTTACCGCAATACCACTAGCAAAATCTAGATATCTATTACCTTTTTCATCAAAAACATAGACCCCCTCACCCCTTACAACGTTTAGAGGAAATCTATTATAAAGTGGTGCCAAATATAACTTTTCTTCTTTAATGTCCATCTCTTTTCCCTCTTATAATAGTCCCTTGGGCAAGATTATTACCTATCCAGACCTCTCTTACACCTGCATCTATGGCAGATATAGCTGATTTTACTTTGGGTATCATACCCTCTTTTATTATCCCCTTTTCTATAAGGGACTTTGCCAAATCTATATCAAGCTTTGGTATAAGATTCTTATTTCCGTCTAAGATGCCTACAACATCAGTAAAGAGAAAAAGTTTATCTGCCTTAAGGGCTTTTCCTACCTCTATGGCAACAAAGTCTGCATTTACATTGCATGGGAGACCATCCTCTGTTTCAGAAACAGGTGAAAGGACTAATGTAAAGCCAAGCCCTAAGAGTTTTTTTATAGGCTCCGCATTTACAGACTTTATCTCTCCCACATAACCAAGTTCTATCTTTCTTCTTGTAGTTATAAGACTCAAGTCTCTTCCACTTATCCCTATAGATTTTATACCCATATGACATAAGACACTTGTAATCTGCTTATTTATTAGTCCACTTAGTACCATTTCTACAACTTCCATAGTTCTTCTATCGGTATATCTCTCCCCTTCAACAAAATAAGTTTCTATCCCTAGTTCAGATAAAAGACTTGTTATCTGTTTTCCCCCTCCATGGATAAGAACAAACGGATTACCGTTTGCAATATCTCTTATACCTCTTACTACCTTTTCTAAAGCTGATGGATTTTCCGCAATACTTCCGCCTAACTTAACTACCAGACTCATGAGAGATAACTTCCGTTTATGAACACATAATCTGGAGTAAGGTCACATCCCCAAGCTCTTCCTCGGGCTTTCCCTTCTCCAACGATTATCTTTATCGGCACCTCCTTACCTTCTAATATCTTAATTACTCTATGCTCATCAAAGTCAATACCAACACCATTCTCTACCAACTTAACATCCCCAAAGAATATACTTACCTTTTGAGGGTCAAACGGATCTGGATTAGCTCCTAGTGAACTCATTATTCTTCCCCAATTTATCTCTTTTCCCCAAATAGCTGATTTAAAAAGATTACTTCCTACTACAGCTCTGGCCATTCTTATTGCCTGTTCTTCAGTTTCTGCTCCTATAACCTCCACCTCTATAAGCTTTTCAGCCCCTTCTCCGTCCTTTGCTATCTTCTTAGCAAGCTCAATCATTATCTCTTTTAGAGCATCTCTGAATAGAACAAATCCTTTTTCACTTGTCTCCTTTATCTCTATATTATCAGCCTTACCATTTGCAAGGGCGATAACACTATCATTTGTACTCATATCTTTATCTATGGTAATTGCATTTAGAGAAACATCAACTGCAGACTTTAGGGCTATTTTGAGTAGTTCTTTATCTATCTCCATATCTGTTGTAATAAAGCATAGTAGAGTTGCCAGGTTTGGATGTATCATACCTGAGCCCTTAGCGCAGGCGCCTATCCTTACAGTTACTCCATTATAAAAAAAGGAGGTTTGCACCTCCTTTACTACCCTATCAGTTGTCATTATTGCCCGTTCAAAGAGCGTTCCAGCCTCTTTACTTAAGCCATCTATAAGAAGAGGTAAGCCTTCTAATATCTTATCCACAGGAAGCCTTTTACCTATAACTCCAGTAGAAGCTATACCTAGTAGTTTAGAGTCTTCCTTTAGAAGACTTCCAAGCTCGTCTAATATAGCCTCTGCATCTAAAAATCCTTGGTTCCCTGTACATGCATTAGCACATCCACTATTTGCTATAATGCCCCTTAATATGCCTAACTTTAGTCTTTCAGAAGTTATCACTACTGATGGAGACTTTACCTGATTTGTAGTGAACATTCCACTAGCTTTGGCTACACAGGTACTTATAAGTAGACCTAAATCTAACCCCTCCTTCTTTATCCCACAATGTATTCCATTAGCGAAAAATCCTTTAGGGAATGTTATACTCATGGGTACAAAGGCGCTATATCAAGTCCAAGATTTTCTTCTAAACCAAACATAATGTTCATATTCTGAACTGCCTGTCCACTAGCTCCCTTTACAAGGTTATCTATAGCAGAAGTTATTATAGCAACACCCTCTTGAACAGAGATACCAATATCACAGAAATTGGAACCCCTCACACCTTTCGTAGAGGGAAACTGTCCCATAGGCATTATACGGACAAAATAAGAATCTCTATAAAAGTTTTTATAAGTCTCGTAGAGATTCTCTATACTCATCCTTTCATTAAGAGGTGCGTATATTGTAGTCAGTATTCCCCTAGAGATAGGTATCAGCTGTGGTGTAAAGGCAACCTTAATATTTCTTCCAGCCATTAAGCTTGCCTCTTGCTCCATCTCTGGTATATGTCTATGCTTACCTACATTATAAGGTTTGACATTCTCAAATATCTCTGAGAAGCTCATATCTATAGTACCTTTTCTTCCAGCTCCAGAAGTGCCTGATTTTGAATCCACATATAGCCAATCCCCTTCAAGAAGTTTGTTCTTTAATATAGGAGCTATACCTAACAGAAAACTTGTTGGATAACATCCGGGATTAGCAACTATCTTAGCATTCCTTATCTTTTCTCTATTCAACTCAGGGATTCCATAAACTGCTTCACTGACAAGCTCTGGATACCGATGTTCAAAGTCATACCACTTTTTATAATCTGATATATTCTTTAATCTAAAGTCAGAACCAATGTCTATTACTCGCTTCCCAGAGTGAATTAAAAGGTTGGTTCTCTCAGCACTAATACCAGCAGGAAGAGCTAAGAAGGCTACATCAAAATCTTTATCCTTAATCCTTTCATACTCTTCTTCGTTAGTAAGAGCTATAGGCTCAAATCTTTCTAGATGGGGATATATAGTGCTGAAACTTTCTCCTGAGTATGTATGACTAAATATATACTTTATCTTTACCTCTGGATGGTTTAAAAGGACTCTAAACAACTCTATCCCTGTATAACCAGTTGCTCCCCATATAGCTACATTTATCAAGGCTTCTTTCCTCGCTTTCTAGCTGAAGAGCTTAGAGGCAATCCCCATATATATATGAAACCTTCTGCCTTTTTCTGGTCAAAGATATCACCCTTTTCATAAGTAGCCAAAGATCTTTCGTATAGAGAGAATGGAGAACTTCTCTGAGATACAATAATATTTCCCTTATAAAGCTTTAGCCTAATAGTCCCATTTACCACTTCTTGTGTCACGTCAAAGAAGGCTTCAAGAGCTTCTCTCATATGAGAGAACCATAAACCATCATATATAAGCTTTGCATATTCATTCTCTAGACTATTCTTTAAGAATAAGAGATTACGTTCCATTACTAGATGTTCCAATTCCCTATGGGCATATATTATAACTGTAGCAGCAGGAACTTCGTAAACCTCCCTAGACTTTATACCAACAAGACGGTCCTCTATCATATCTATTCTCCCAACTCCATGAAGGCCAGCTAGAGAATTAAGGGCGGTAATAATCTCTATTAGAGGAAGATCTTTCCCATTTAAAGAGACAGGTATGCCTCTTTCAAATCCTATCTCTACATATTCAGGCTCATCCGGAGCAGACATAGGAGATCTAGTCCAAACAAATGGATCCTCCGGTGGTTCTACCTTCAAATCTTCTAAGATACCAGATTCTATGCTCCTACCCCAAAGGTTTTCATCTATACTGTAAGGAGACTTTTTAGTAACGGGAACAGGAATGCCATGTTTCTCAGCGTAATCTATCTCTTCCTCTCTTGAAAATCCCCACTCTCTTATAGGAGCTATGATCTCTAAATTTGGGTCTAAAGCCCTTACAGATACCTCAATCCTTACCTGGTCATTCCCTTTACCAGTACAACCATGTGCCACCGCATCTGCTCCGTACATCCTAGCTGTCTTTACCAGTTCTCTTGCTATTAACGGTCTAGTTATTGAAGTAGAAAGGGGGTATTTACCCTCATAGAGCGCATTTGCCTTTATTACCCTTTTTACATAGTGGTTTACAAATACCTCTTTAGCATCAACAACTACCGCATCTTTTGCACCAATATCTAGAGCTTTCTTTCTTACAGCCTCAAGGTCTATTGGCTGACCCATATCTAGGGTAAGAGTAATAACTTCTGCATTATATCTTTCTTGAATCCACCTTATGGCAACAGAAGTATCAAGACCTCCTGAATAGGCTAAAACTACTCTCTTTGCCATCTTTTCCCTCCAAGTTTATATTCTGATTAATTATACAAGGTAAGGTCAAGAGATGCAATAGTTTTCTTTAAAAGGAACTGATGTTTCTATTGTTCAAACTCTTCTTCTTTTCATACAAAGAGTTATCAGCAATAGAAATTATTCTATCTAGAGATTTTCCATCTTTTGGAAAGATAGCTACCCCAAAAGATACGCCTATATCGTTTGACTGTTCCTTTAGTTTATTCTTTATCCTGTCATATAAAGGAGTTAAATTCTCCAGTTCTCCTAGTAGAAGTATAACAAATTCATCTCCTCCGTATCTAAAACTTAAATCTGAAGACCTAATAGAAGTCTTCAAAATATCTGCGAACTTCTTAAGCATCATATCTCCTGCTTGATGTCCATAGGTATCGTTATATCTTTTAAATTCATCCAGATCACACATTACTAAAGTAAAAGGAACTTTATTAAGAATCATACTATTGATATATTCCTCAAGAGCTCTCCTATTATAAAGACCTGTAAGAGGATCTAGATAAGCTTTCTCTTTCATATCTGTAGCGTAGGAAAGTATAGATCCTTGAGCCTCCACTATAATTTTTGATAAATAATACATAAGAACTATGACACTACTTATGTATCCTACACCAAAGAAATCTCCAGTAATAGCAGAGTATATCTCAAAGATAACCAGAAATACCACATTTATAAAAGCTACTCTTAAAGCCCAATTAAGCTCTCTTTCTATTCCATGGGTTATAACAGGAAGAAGAAATAAAAACATAAATGGGCTTCTCTGAATACCTGTAGTAGCTACTATAGAAACATTAAGCAATAAGGTTAATACTACTGGTATCCACGGAGATTTAACCTTTAATACCTGAACCAATAAAAAGATAAATCCAAAAAGAAGGGTTAAATAGAAATATCTATTATCCTTTGCTAGCAAAATATAAGGCACTGCAAAGAAAAGCGCAGTAATTATTCGCATACTGCGCACCTCTTTTTTTATATCATTGTATATATGCAAGTCTTCTTTATACTTAAGAGGGTTCATAAAGGCATTCCTATCTACTAATAAGTATAATATTATCACAATAATTCAAAAAACAAAACTTAAGGCTGCAATCGATCAGATCTTCCTCAAAATAATCTACCAGAAATTAGATTGTTTCCTAGCGTTAGTGTTAAAATAAGGGGGAAAGATGAAAGTTAATAATTTTAAATAGAGGAGTATCTATAGACACTATGGTTAAATTCTTACCCATCACTCTAGAGGAGGCTAAGAGTAAGGGTTGGGATGAGCTAGATATAGTTATAATTACAGGTGATGCCTATGTTGATCATCCGTCCTTTGGCTCTGCAGTAATTGGAAGGGTTTTAGAAAGCTATGGATTTAGAGTGGGAATTATCCCACAGCCCAATTGGAAAGATAAAGAATCTTTTAAGGCTTTAGGAAGACCTAGACTCTTCTTTGGCATCACCGCAGGAAGTATCGATTCATTAGTTGCAAATTACACTCCTAATAAGAGAAGAAGGAAAGAAGATGCCTATACTCCGGGGGGATTACCTGGTAAAAGACCAGACAGAGCCACGATAGTCTATTCCAATATTGTTCACGAAATTTATCCAGAGGTTCCAATCATACTGGGAGGGCTTGAGTCAAGTCTAAGAAGATTCTCTCATTACGATTTTTGGGATGATAAGGTTAGACACTCTATCATATTAGATTCCAGGGCAAAGATAATCGTCTATGGTATGGGTGAGAAACAGATAGTAGAGATCGCTAAGAAGCTTGCCTTAGGAAAGCCCTGGTATGAGATATATCAAATTCCAGGTATCGTCTATGTAGTAAACGAAAAAGAATTCAATGAACTCTTCAGAGATAAATATTATACAATGCTCCCATCGTTTGATGAGGTATCCCAAGACAAGGATAGATATTTCGATTTTCAGATGTTACTTCTAGAGGGGATAAAAAAGAGAAAAATCCTGGTTCAAAGGGATGGGAGAAGATATATAGTTCAAAATCCACCACCTATTTATACCTCTCAAGACTTAGATTCTATATATTTATTGCCATTTCAAAGGGCATCACACCCCTTTTATAAAGAAGAGATTCCCGCATTAAAAACGGTAATGACTTCTATCACTTCTCATAGGGGATGTTTTGGTAGCTGTACATTCTGCTCTCTAAATCTTCACCAAGGTTGGCAGGTAATTTCTAGGAGTGAAGAATCTATACTAAAAGAAGTGTATAACATAACCAAACTAAAAGACTTTAGAGGCACTATTAGTGATGTAGGTGGGCCAACTGCCAATATGTATAAATTGAGATGTAAGATTTATGGAGTTCCTGGGTCCTGCTTGGATAAAGAATGTTTATTCCCTGAGATCTGTGAAAATTTGGAGATAGACTACTCATATCAACTAAAACTTCTAAAAATGATTAGAGAGATTCCTGGAGTAAAACATATATTTATCGCCTCTGGGATAAGATATGACCTAGCAATAAAAGATGAGGAATATATAAAGGAGATAGTTAGAGAGGGTTATATAGGAGGTCATCTATCTGTTGCCCCCGAACATATCAAAGAACATATCCTTGAAATTATGAAAAAACCTAGATTTGAAATCTATGAAAGATTCACCTCTATTTTTAAAAGAGTTATAAGAAAGCTAGGAAAAGAAATATATATTATTCCATACTTTATATCTTCTCATCCAGGAGCCACTTTAAAGGATGCATGGGACCTTGCTATGTATGTAAAAGGGTTAGGACATTACTTAGAGCAGATACAAGACTATACACCACTTCCGCTTACGCCAGCTTCCTGTGCCTTTTACACCGAATATCATACGTTAAGAAAGGAGAAGATCTATGTAGCAAAGACCTACGAAGAGCGAAGACTTCAGAGGGCATTAGTACAGTATAGAGATATAAACAACAGAGAATTTCTTCTAAGACATAAAAACAAAATACCATTTCCTATAAATGAACTGTTCAAAGCTTTATAGCCAAATATATTCTATATTGCTCCTTTTATACTTAAGAAAGATCTTCTAAGTGCCTCTATCTTTGTCTCATCCTCAAATACAGCCTGAGCTGTAAAAACTATAACTCCATCAAGACCTCCATCTAGAGATACCATTATAATATCTTCAAGATTATCTATCCTTGAGGGCTCATCTACCGCCTGTACAATTGGTACTACAATCTTTTTAGTTTTATCTTTTAGATAGAGAGAATAATCCCTTATCCAATCTACAGTAAATCCACACATAAGATGGTAAACCATTGGAGAGAATACATCTATGTAACTTGATAAAGCCTTAAAGTCCTGCGCAATAATCTTAAAGATAGCTCCATCAAACTGATCTTCTCTCCAAGGAACAGAGAAGATACCAAGTATAACATCGGGGTTAATATCTTTTACTATCTCTCTAGTATCTCTACAGAAAGATGTAATCTGTTCACATTTCCATCTAGTCCATTCTTCTAATCTGTTATCTAATATCCACCTAGCTTTGTCTTGAGCTGTTATTCCAGGCACAGGGATACCTATATACTCTTCAAACTTTCTTAGTGATACCTCATCAAAAGAAGATTGTTCAAGTTTTGGGCTTAAAACCTCCCAATGGCAGGGGTATCTTATAAAATCAAGCCATAGTCCATCTATATCAAATTCTTCTAAAATCCCTCTAATATCTTTCAGTTTCTTCTCTCTATACCAATCTATAGCAGGATTTATACCCATATACCACTTGATAGGAGTTAAAGGTTTTCCATCTAAACCGATTGGGGCTAAATCTGAATACTCTTCCACAATATCTTTACCAACGAATATACCTATCTCAGCATAGACCCTTGCCCCTTCTTTACGAATTCTATCTATTATGTCTTTACTAAGATTTTTATAGCTTACAAATACAGAGTTGATATTATAATCCCTAAGGGATTCACCCCGATTCCATATAACCTCTGGCGAGCCAAAGATTCCCAGTATCATCTCTTCTCCAAAGCTTTTACAATCTCACCAACAAACATCCTATGATAGTCTTTCATTGGATAATTATTATGTATACTATCATCTAAAAAGTTCTCTGGATTTATATCTTGATGATATATCTTTCTGCAGATAAAAACTAGCCTTGCTTGATCAAAATAGACTGTCCTATAATCCTCATCTTCTACAGGAACTAAACCACTAAGTTTAACTTTGTCAACATCTCGCCCTGAATATCTTCCACATATATTGAGCGCCTCTTTATACTCTTCAGAGAAAAATGAGAGTGTAAAATACTCATTTTCATTGGCAAATTTATATGTATATCTAGTTGGCCTTATAAAACAGAAGGCAACCTTTCTACCCCATAAGATCCCTAAACTGCCCCAACCTGCAGTCATCATATTAAAGGAGCTCATATCCCCACTAGATATGAGCATCCAATCCTTTCCTATAAGATTAAATGGATTAATCAAAAGATTTTCTAGAGAAATAACTTTATGCGCCAATTAGAACACCTCCTAAGTTTTCTAAAAATCCTTTATAATATCTTTCTATTTCGTCTCCAATACAAACACTGCTCTAACCGCCACCATTACTTCTTTATCGATAGTAGACGTATCGTAAGTTCCATAATCACTTACTTCTGTTGAATTTGGTGCTAGTACCTGAACTACTCCCATACTCGCAGACTTCAAACTCCCCACTTTCTGCCCTGTGCTTTGAGCAATCCTTTCAGCTCTAGCTCTAGCATCACTCATAGCTTCTGTAAGTAAAGTTACCCTCAGTTCTGGAAGTTTGGAATAATAATATTCAAGAGATTGAGTAGAGAATAACACTCCTTCATCTAGAAGTCTCTGAAAATTCTTTGCCAAATGAGTTATCTTTTCAATATCATTAGATTGAATCTCCACAGTCTGACTTAGGATGTATTCTCTTGGAAGATTCTGGTTATATATCCAAGGTTTCTCAACAGATACTGGAGATATTATTAGGTCTTTAATATCAATCCCATTTTCCTTATAGAACTCTAAGACCTTATTTAAATCTCTATTCATCTGCTGATAACCTTTCTTTAAAGAGTCCTCTGGGATGTTTCTACTAAATTCTCCCACCCACTTTACTATATCTGATTTTACCTTTACCCTAGCTGAGCCAGTTACACTAAGGGTATTCTCTAATGACTTTACCCTATAAAAAGTATAAGATCCTACAATAGCACTAATAATCAAGCTTATACCTAGTATTACTGACCATAAAATACGTTCAATCTTCATACCTACCTCCTCGAATACTTTTACATCAATAATTATGCCACATTTAACTAATTAAATCAAATATATTATCTGACCTCCTTACAATAGTCCTAGGGTCGATTCTCTCTACTCCTATCTTTCTAATTTCTCCTTCTGCCAGAGATTCAAGTTTATACTCAATCTTAAGTTCAAAAGGAGGAGAGATTTTCAGAGGCTTAAACTTATCTATACGATATATTGCCCTTTTTACCCCCTCCTTTATTAACCTTTGAGCATCTTTTGGATGTAGAGAAAGTGCACAGTTTCTACCAAAACCTTCCTTTACAGCAACGGTCTCTATATCTCCTAAAAGTCTTTTGGCTTCCTCTACACCTTTTGTACAACTTGAGACAAATATAACAGGTACACCTAGGGCTCCTGCCAAACTAGAATCTAGCCCTATCTCTCCTATCTCTATTCCGTTGAGCCACATTCTCTGGATTCCCACAGAGGAATAACTATGTGATAGGATACCGCTTTCTACCCCAGCCATAGGGTGATATCCTATAAAAATCATCCCATCAAAAGAACTATCAAGAGCAGGGAAACGCCTAGGTCTAGGATTCCCAAGGAATACCTTAACCCCTGGAAGTAATTCCTCATAGATTAGAATCTCTATTCCCCCATCATGTCCATCATCAACGACTATCTCATCAACTCCACATTCTTTAAGTCCCTCTATTGCACTGTTAACCTCTTGGGTGAGTTCTTTCCTGGCAAATTCATACTGTTTACTACCAGGCATTAGAGGCTTACCCGCTTCGCCAACAACGCAGCAAACCCCTTCTAAATCAGTCGAAATGTAGATCTTCATATTTATTCACCTCATAATAACCTTTCCTTAAGACTTTCTCCATTAATCTCTCTAGGAGATTTCTTTTCCTTTACACACAAGCTACCAGCTATACCAGCTGCCTCTCCTAATTTTCTACATATTACTTGTATCCTAAGAGAAGCCTGAGCCTCAAAGGTTGCAGATATGCATCTTCCTGTAACAATAAGATTATCTACCTTCTTAGGTATGAGACATCTATAAGGAATCTCATAGTAATCTCCGGACTTTACTCCTACAAGCAATGTAGATGGCTTTATTCTATCTGGCTTAGGTTTATGAATATCTACTGGATAGGCATTTCTTGCTACCCCATCTGGAAATTTTCTTCCTCCTATAACGTCCTCGTATGTTAATATATATTCTCCAACTATCCTTCTTGATTCTCTTACACCAACCATTACAGCAGTTGAAACTATATAGCTTTCTTCAAAACCTGGAAAGTACTTTCTAAAGAAGGTAATGAGTCTCATTATAGCCTTTTTCCCATAGACTTGGGCAAAGGTCAAATCTTTGATATCAGTACTATATCTTCCAGAAATCCTCGGACAATTAAACGAAAGTTGATCAGGTTTCCCTGGTATAAAGAAGAATTGAAAATAATCTCCATCCTCTTCCAAAAGTATTCCATCTTCTACAGCCTTTCTGAATATAGGTTCAAGTTTATCCTGTCTTCCCCAAAGCATCGAACCTTCTAAAAATGGATACAGTTGTTTCTCCTCATAGCCTAAATCCTTCAAAAACATCCTAAATCTTACTAAGTCTATATGTCCTACTACAAATCTTAATGACATTGCCTGATTTAGTCCATCTTCTTCTCTCCCTTGCTTAAATGGAGCTCCTGCCATTACAGCTATGTCCCCATCCCCAGTAGCATCTATAAAGATATCACCATATATCTCTTGAATACCAGACTTATTTTGAACTATTAATCCTTTAAGTGATTGTCCTTCCATAATAACATCTCTAACATAGGTATGGTAGAGCAAATCTACTCCACTTTCTACCGCCATCTCCTCTAGAACGTACTTTAGCATCTCGGGGTCAAAAAATGGACCTTCCTGATAACCCAATAATTCCATTCTCCTATTTATCTCATCACTTATACCTCCAATAGAACAATCACTTTCATTCCATTTCATAAGAGGTGTAACAAGAGCCCCGGTAGCGCTTCCCCCTAAAAATCCGTACTGTTCTATAATTAAAGTCTTTACACCTTCTCTTGCCGATGCAATTCCAGCAACACTGCCTGCTGTTCCCCCGCCTATTACAACAACATCAAACCTCTCAGAGATCATCATAAATCACCCCTATGTGAACAAAGTTATCCTTTAAAATAATACCAATATTTCTAGACACTGAATAGCAAAGTAGGCTAAAATTATCGAGATAATTTCTGCAGATTACTCTGGCTTCAAATTGAATCAATAATTCAGTTAAGATTAGGTCCTAGTTCCTTATTTTACTTATCCACTCACTTGTACCTGAAATCACTACCTAAGTATATACTCTTTAAATCTAAGTCTTTCGCTACCTTATTGGAGAATTATAAAGCATCAAATAAAAAATTTGATAATTTATCAAAAAGTGTTGTTTATAATACTATAATAATTATGCCAATCCTAATTCATTGTTATTCCATACTATTTCAACCCAAGTAATAGCAGAAGGTCTTGGCCAATCCACATTATGTTCGTAATCGCTGTGAAAGAAGATATAAGCCTTATCTTCGTCTGAAAAAAAGAATGGATGAGTAGCATCTTTCTGGTGCCAGTCAAAATTATTTACTTTTATAATCCTATTAGGCTTTACGAAGGGGTCTTTATATAATTTATTCCAATTTAATCCGTCATTAGAGACAGCTAATCCTACATATTGAGGATTAGTTCCCCCTCCATAAAACATAAAGAAGCTCCCATTCTTATAACAAACACTAGGCGCTTCAACAAAATTCTTCTCCCATTCATATTCACCCTTTAAGATAGGTCTATCTACAACAGTAAATTTAAATAAATCTTTATCATCTGCTAATGCTACCCCAATCACTTGTTCACTAGGATTATCTTTAAGTCTTGTAGCGAAATATAAAAATCTCTTCCCTTTCACTTCTAATAAATCTGCATCTATAGCTCTAGGTAAAGACCAACCACTCTGAATTCTTAATACTGGATTTATATCTTTTGGTTTAATAAAGTTTATCCCATCACTAGAAAATGCATAGGCTATATTCTCCTCTAAAGAGAAATAATTAGTCTGATACAAAAGAAATATATTCTCATCTTTATCTATACTAGCAAATGGTGCACAAATCCCTTTACCTTCGAATTCTTCTGTTGCTTCAAGTTCCCCAATCTTATACCAATTTATAAGGTCTTTACTCTTGGCTATTCCAATTAAATATTCTTTATCTTTCATAGTTGTGTAGTAAAGAAAATATTCACCTTTAAATTTTACTACTGCAGGATCCCTAGTAATTTTATAATCTGGATCATAATACATCATTATCACTTCGTATACCTCCAAAATTAAAACTTTTGGGGATGGCAATGCCATCCCCTTATATAAAAGCTACTTGGATTCTTTAATAAAGAACTGTTCTGGATTTAGCTTTCCTTCGCACTGCATCCTATAATCATCAAATAATGAGGCAGGGAAATTGCGGAAATTATTCTTTACTACTGTCGGTCTTTTCATTTCCCCTAATATTCCTATCATCCAGAGATTTTTAGAATGTATCCTCAATATTTCCCTACCTATTAATATCCTCCTATTCTCGCTTAATGTAATCTTAAATTTTTCATATAACTCTATTAATCTAAATATCTCATTTGGTGGTTTTTCCCCAGACTTACCACCGCTTTCATACCAAAGTCCATACAGAGGAGCCCAATAAGTATATCTGGATACTGGAATATACCATAATGGGTCTATCTGCCACAAAAGACCTCCAACGGCATATCCAGCTATCTGATGTTCTCCAGCAGTTACTCTGGTGGTCCAAAGAGATCTTTCTAATGTTTTAACTGCTGTTTTTATCCCTACTTTATTCCAAAAAGAAGCAACTAGCTCATACACATCTGGAGCATCATAATTTTCAATTACTAACTCTAAAACTTTTCCATCTGGCCTTAATCGATACCCATCCTTATCTCTTTTATTAAGCCCCATAGCATCTAATAACTTATTAGCTTGATTCGGATCATATTTAATGTAAGACTCCCCTATCTCCTTAGTCCACATAGGATCATAAGAAGTGCTAGTAGCCTGTATTGGTTTGAGTAAACCAGAATAACATAGCTGATTAATGGTATCTCTATCAATAGCAACAGATAGGGCGATTCTAAATCTTCTATCCTCAAAAATTTTTCTTAAAATAGGATCCTTACAGTTCATATTAAAGTATATAGCAGCACTTATTCCTACAGAAACTGCTGGTATTACTCTATAATTTCCTTTTTCTCTATTTTCCATAAGAAGAGTAAAATTAGCCGGACTAAGATGCCTAAATTGCATATCTATTTCACCACTTAAAGCCTTCATTAGGACCATTTCTGTATTTGATAATAGCGCACAGGTAATTCGATCTATGTATGGTAGCTGATTTCCTACCGTATCTACTTTCCAATAGTAAGGATTTCTTTCAGCTATCATCGGATCATTAGGGAAACTTCTTGTTACTTTCCATGCTGAGAGAACAGGACGGTCAGGATTCAAGAAATAATTATTCCTCTGAGCAAAGAACTGATACCAGTATTGAAAACCAGCCTTTTTTGTTTCTGCATCAACAGAATCTTTAGATGTATATTTAGGATGAAATTGCTTAAGGTAGTGTGCTGGAGCAAAAATTTCTCCCTGAAATGCAAGATACTCTAAAAATAAAGGATATGGCTCTTTAAAAGAAATTTTTACCGTATAGGTATCAACTTTTTCTATCTTACACGGTTCACCAGCAACTGTAAGCCAAGCTGGAAATGCCGGCGTAAGTTCCTTATTAAGGACTATATCTTCATACCAAAATATTATGTCATCAGCAGTAAATGTTTGTCCGTCAGACCATTTAACACCTTTCCTAATAGAAAAAATATATGTTCTCCCCTCGTCAATAATCTTCCAAGATTTCGCTAAATTAGGTATAACCTTAATCCCTTCTCTACTCCATCTAACTATAGGATCATATACTAAATATCTATATCCCATACTATCTGCAACACCAAGCAACCCCCTTCTCCAGGTTCCTCCATACTGACCTATCTCCTCTATTGGTTCTACCACCGCAGGCTCTTCAGGAAGTCTCTTTTCTACAGGTGGAAGCTTCCCCTGTTTTACCAGCTCTGATAACATTGGAGCTTCACTAAACTTGGTAATCTTCTTCCCTGTGGCTTTCTCATAATCCTTTATCGTTGCATACTGCCCTAAAGGATTCTTCTGTTGAGAGAAAGCTACAGTAAGATTGCTCATCACTATTGATATAACCAAACCCAAAACCACTAAAATCTTTAATAAAGGCTTCACTGAAAAACACCTCCTCTTTCAAAATTATATATATCTTCTATTTTTCATAGCCATATATACTCTTTCTACCGCTATTTGGATTGCAGATTCACACATATTTATATTTAACTCTTTACTAAGTTTTAAAGAGTCCATAAATCCTTGTTGTAATTTCTCTTCGATTATAGAAAAGACATCCTCTTTTTTCACCTTTAAAGCGCTCAAAGATCTAGAGTACTCCTCCATAGATGCTATTACTCCTCCAGAGTTTGCTATAATATCTGGGACAACAGGAATTCCTCTCTCTTCTATTACATGCATCCCATCTAATGTGATTGGATTATTTGCTGCTTCCACTATACCTTTAGCTTTTATATTCTTAGCTACCTCTGAATTTATTACGTTTCCGGTAGCAGCAGGGATAAGAACATCAACCGATAGAGAGAAAAGTTCTTCATTCGTAAGATTACTTGAGCCAAAGCCCAAGATTGTACCATTTTTCTTTGCGTACTCTATCAAGGCAGGTATATCTATCCCATTCTCATTATAGACCCCACCGTATAAATCGGTGATGCCTACAATCTTAGCTCCATCTTCATGTAGATATTTAGCTAAATGGCTTCCTACATTACCAAAACCCTGTATAGCAATTGTAGACCCCTGAACATCCCTATCTAGGCATTCCTGTAAAAACTTTTTAGTAATAAAAGCACATCCATAACCTGTACTCTCTCTTCTACCTGGAAGCCATCCGTGAACTCCTTCTGGCTTACCTGTAACAGATGCAGGGTCTAGCGTTTCATTATATATAAAAGCCATCTCTTCTGGTCCTGTACCTAAATCAGGAGCTGGAACATAGATATGATTCTTAAATGTATCTCTATACATCTGGGCAAGGTACTCTACTATATCTAAACGCACTATCTTTTCAAACTGAATATCTATCGGCCTTCTATCGTATAATTTATACAAATAATTCCAGTCAACAGTTATCCCTGTTTTCCCACCACCAAATTCTATATCTGAAATGGCTGTCTTTAGAGTCATAAGTCTTGCCAATTCTACAGTCTCGGCTATATCTACGTCATTGGATATCCTTATCCCACCTTTATAAGGTCCTCTAGCATCATTATGGAGACACATAATTCCAGGAAAATTTAACGTCTTGCCAAGAATTTTACAGGAGAGTCTAAAAATCCTTATCTCTTGAGGAGAAATTATTGCTTCTATCTCTTCCTCTCTTAACCCTAGTCTCTTACCTCCGCTTTTTATGTAGTAGACAGATCTAGTATTATGTATATTCAGGTTATAGTAAAAATTCATATTATGCCTCCCTTATAAGATTATAAATTCCATTTCAATTATATAAATTATTTATAAAATGTCAAGCTTATCTTTTACAACCATAATTATTTTTATTAGTCCATCTATAAAATTCAGTTAATTCTATCTATAAGGGATAATTGTATAAAATTTAAAAATTGGAAAGTTTTACCTTAATCCTAACAACTTTTCTGCATTTAGACGGGTTATCTTTTTATATGCGGTCTGAGATATCCTCCCCTTTTTTAATGCATTCTTTATGTAGTCTACAATAGGGACTTCTTGGTTATGATGACAAAAATCCGTTCCAAATAAAAGCTTATCTTGAAATTCTTCCAAGAACTTATATCCATATTCAGGGTCTCTAGTGATAGCGTTAAAACCACTTCCTGCAGAAAGGTCTCCATAGAGATTATCGTATTTTCTTAATAATTCCTGAAGTCTACCAGGCTTTGTAATTGGTCCCTTTGGATATCCTCCTCTAGTCTCTTCAGAGACATCTGCACTTATCTCTGCCCAGAAAGACATAGCATGTCCTATGAAGATAGTCTTAGGTAATTCTTTTAGAGCTTTTTCTAACCTGGGTAGATAGATGTCATCTACAAGACCATATGGTGCCCCTATCCGGTCTACTAAATGAAATAACACTGGCATATCTAGTTCTCCACACTGGGCAAAGAGATTTAACACCATAGGATCGTCTATATATAGATTGGCAGTTATCTCTCCAACACCTTTACACCCTAAATCTTTATACTCTTGAATTATCCAAGTAAAATCTGTATTCGGAGAATTGTTAATCTGTCTTGGGTCTAAATTACAAAAGGGTATTATTCTATCTGGATACCTCTTATAAACTTCTAAAACCTGTTCAGTGGTAAACCAAAAAGTATTTCCTTCAGGAGTAGCATCTAAAGGTAAAATTACTGCCTTCTCAACTCCCCATCTATCCATATTTTCAATCAATTCCTCCACTTTTACTGGGATATCCTCTCTTAATACTCTTCCTAGATGTGTATGTATATCAATCATTTTTCTTCCTCCTACTAAATTAGAGTAGATTTTCGGAAACTCTAAAACCTCTTGTAGTCTCAGTCCTAAAGATAACCTTACCTCGTTTCACCCCCACAGCCCAAACTTGCTTTTATCAACTCGCCCCCTTATCCTAGTATTAAAAACCAGGAAGGAGGCGATAATTATGCTAAAATCACTCTATGATTCCTATAAAGATAGAATCAATGAATACTCCGAGCTCATCGATAAATTATACTACCTTAACTTGGATCATGCTTACAAAGTCTTAGCCCCCTATTATTCTCATACCGGTAGACCCGCTAAGTT
>CALGNK010000001.1 GCA_937958695.1 uncultured bacterium | reverse complement strand
TTTAAAAGATAATTTATTATTCCGAATTCTGGATTAAATATCCACATCCATAGAATTGCTACAGCTACCCCAGAAATTACTGATGGTAAGTAAAATATGGTTCTAAATATAGAAAGTCCTTTTATAGTAGGCCTATTTAATAAAGACGCTAATATAAGTGCCGTAACGACTCCTAAAGGAACGCTTGTTCCTGTGTATATAGTCGTCACTTTTAAAGATTGCTTAAAGAGTTGATCTTTCAAGAATATGTTTTTGTAATTCAAAGGACCTATATATTTCCATGGCTCAAGTAAATTCCAATCATGAAAACTTAGATAAAAAGAGAAAGCTAAAGGATATACTGTAAAGATAGCAAAACCTATTAACCAGGGAGATATAGCAATATAAAATTCTATAACTTCTCTACGAGTCCGCCGATTCACTTTTACCTCCTGAAAGGTTTAGCATCAACCATGATCTTATTTGCTTTTTCTGTATATTCTTTGCAGACCTCAACTGCTGTTTTTTTACCTAACCATAATTGATCAAAGACAGGCCAAACTTCTGTATCTATCCTTTCAAAATAGGGGTGTGTTGGAAACATTCTTGTATACTCTAATGCCTCGACGCAGTATTTTACATTTATTCCTGCATACATATCAAAGAATTCCTTAGACCTTACTATAGATAAGAGGGCAGGCATAGAAAGACCTAATCCTGTTCCCAATTTCTGTACTTCTGGTTTTGTTCTGTATTTTATAAACTTCCACGCAGCTTCTTTATTTTTAGAGGTAGAAAGTATACAAAGTTGTACTCCCCCTAAAGTTGATGCTCTCAGCGGTTTCCCTTTTTCTAATATTTTATATGGCAACGGACCTATATCCCATTTGAAAGTTTTTATAGTCCTTAAGGTTGAAATTTGCCAAAATCCAGAGGAATACATTCCACTTTTTCCAGCACTAAAGATTTGAAGTGGTCCTGGGAGTCCCATTTCTGTCTGCCGAGTAGGTGAAGGCATATAGTTGTATTTATTTATAAGATCTCCTATGAATGTAAAAGCTTCAATTGTCCTAGGATTATCAACAGTACATTTAGTAAGGGTCGAATTAAACCAATCTCCTTTATTCATCCATATCCAAGGGCTTAAATGCTCCCAATTGAGTTCAGTAACATATCCATATTGGGTTACTTTGCCACTACTATCAGTTTTGGTTAATTTTTTACATGCATCTAAGAAAGTATTCCAAGTCCAAGTATAATCTATATCCTTAAGCCCAGCATCTTGAAAGAGATTCTTATTGTAAAACATTATTTGGTTATTCAGATCCATAGGAATCCCATATTGTTTGCCTTCATATCTAGTAGATTTTAGTGAAATTGGAACAAAATCTTTTAAGTCAAACTTGTCCTTTCTTATAAATGCATCCAATGATTCTAACCTTTTAGCAACAGCCCAAGATGGAAAATATATGTAATCCATCATCATAATATCAGGAGGATCTCCAGCGGCAATCATGGTAAGAACTTTAGTCCAGTAGTCTGCAGGATTAGGTATATCCTTTACGTCTATATCTGGATTTTCTTTCTCAAATCCTTCTATTATTTGTTTCCATATGGGCATAGCTGCCGGATCAACCCAATAAATAAATGTAAGAGTTGTCTTAGATAATGCCAAAGGATATAAAGTAAAGATACAAATTACTATAAAGGAAAACATCATAACATATTTTAAATAAAAAGTTTTTGAGAATTTACTCATTATTTTCCCTCCTCTTTCGTATAATATTATCTTATTTGTCCCCTCCTGTTCTCCTCATCTGTAAAAGCTATTTTCACTAACTATCCAAGTTTTTTATTTATAGATCCTCTTCATCTTTCACCTCCCCTACGATGACTTTTATTCCTTTATTCTCAAAAGCTTCTAAAAGCCTCTTATCTGCCTTATTGTCTGTAATTAATACTTTTACTCTTTCTGTCGGCGCTATAGGGGTTAACTTTCTCTGCCCTAATTTTGTGTGGTCCGCTATTACTATAAGTTCTTTACTTCTCTCTATCATGGTTCTATTTACAGCAGCTTCAGACATATTAACATCAGTTAAAATTTCCATATCTATTCCGTCTACTCCCATAAAACACTTATCTAAATGGATCTTTTTTAAAAAAGACACCGTCTCTTCTCCTACCAGTGCAAAAGATTTTTCTCTTAAAAATCCGCCTGGTACTACAACATTTATTCCCATTTTTGCTAAGATATAAGCTATGTTAAGCCCATAAGTAACTACATGAATGCTTGGAAATTGGTATAGGAGTCTTGCGAATTCATAAGCTGTAGTTCCTGCACTTATCCCTATAATATCTTCTGGATTAAGAAGATTTATTGCAGCCCTAGCAATAGCCTTCTTTTCTAATATATTTAATGTGTATTTTTGAGAAAATGAGGGTTCTATAGAAGAAGGTTCCTTTATAGATACTCCACCCCATAGCCTATCTACTAACCCAGACATTTCCAGTTCTTTTATATCCTTTCGAATTGTAACTGTGGATAATCCTAATTCTCTAGATAAATCTTCAATAGAAACCACCCCTAATTTTCTTATAAGTTCCATTATTCTTTCCTTTCTTTTCTCTTTCAAAATAGATTTATTCACTTTCTATCTCCTTTCAATATTTAATCATAAAATTTTCGAAATGTCAATAGCTAGGGTATGCTGGTTTTAGTGTCCATGTTTGTAACTTAGCAAGTTCTATTATGTTTGGGGCATTGAAGTCTTTTGGAAGTATGATCCAATTCCATACCCCTTCTTCTTTGACTTGATCTTCCAATATTAGAGTTCCTTTTCTTATTTTAATAGTACTGGATAATGCTTCTTCTGGGCTTAATTTGTTTTTAGATCTATTAAGTGATGATATTAATGTATTAGCTGTAGCAAAGATGTCTATTGGACTTATATTCTTATCTTCTATTTTTATAGAATCTGGAACACGACTATTTTTATTAATAAATTCTACCGTCCACTTGCAGGCAGAGAGGAAGTCTCTTTGATTACATGATAATAATTCACTATTAACTCTCTTAGTAGGACCGTAGATTATTGGAGGCAAATTAAACTTTTTCTCAGATATTTTGGGCAACTTGCCTTCTTCTACATCTACTAGTAATGAGAGGACTAAATAAAAAATTTCAGCGGGGGATAGAACGACATTGTTAACTTCGCAATATCTTATAGAGGAGTTAATGCTTTCAGCTAGATATATAATGTCATTCATAGAAAATATCTTATTCTTAGATTTATCAGAGTATATGTCGTATATTTCTTTTGCTGTTGTAATTTGAATATCTGGATGTGAGACTATATGTTTTACATATTCAGAGAAAAATTCAAGCTCTCTTTTCATTTTTTGATAAGACTTTACTTTAGGAAGAATCCAGTTAGTCTTTTCTGGGTTCCTACCCCCACTAAAATTAACTGCATCCCAGAATTCATAGGTAGCAAATTCACAAGGGTGATACCATATACTAATTACTCCACCACCTTCATCTAAAAGTCTTTTAACTATGGAATCAAAATTGTTTATGCCAATCTTGACTCCCTCATAGCCTAAATCTAAATTATATCTTGTTGTATTTTGCCTAAGTCTAATAATATTGAGCATCCCACAATACCAAAATGGTTTTTCATTAAGTCCAATATGTTCTGCCTCATCAAGATACATTGAAATTCCCCACTCTTTAAGGACTGGGTAAACCTGAGGTGCCCAAGAAGCTCCAGGTTGTCCATAACAGGAGGGTGTCATATCAAAAGTATTAACTACTTCTTCGAATCCTAATCTTTCTCTACGCTCAAATTCCTTTATTCCTTCTTCCCAACCTAAGTCTTTTAGATACTCGACAGGTGTTGGATGAATGCTATGTAAGTCTGTATGATAACCAATGTCATGTCTTTTTAGAGCGTTAATTATATCTTCTCTTCTGCGCTTCTTTAAGATCCTAACCTTCTCTCCTACTAGTTTAAAGGTACCTTTTATCTTGAGGGAGTCGAAGATATCTATTATACCTTTAAGTGCATCATCACTTTGTGGTGTCATAAAATCTTCTACGTCAAACCAAAATAAGACATATACTTTAGACATAAAAGCTCCTCCTCGCTAATAAGGATTATTCGATTAAATTTTAGCACAGTTAGATTTGGAGCTGGTAGTTAAAATAAATTTCTCTCTTTGTGTTAAAATATAAAGCTAGTAGTAACTAAATATCTAGAAAGGAGAATTACTGATGCCATACGAGTATAATTTTGTTTTTGATTTTACTGAGAAGGATACCAAGAAACATTTTCCAATAACATTTGAGGTAAAAGAAGGTATAAAAGAAATAATAATTAATGGTAACTATAAGCCTGAATCTGCTGATGAGACGTTCTCTAAAGAATTAGCTAAACTTGCTTTAAGAATATATCTAAATCAAGGTGATATGCCATTAGATATTGATACACTACCAGAAGATGTATTGGAAAAAGTGATGGCAGAATTTATACCTGTAAGAAACCTTATAAACTTTAGGCTTTTCGATCCATTAGGGAATTTTAGAGGAACAGGTGATAATAGAATATCCAATGGAATTCCAATAAAGATAGGAGAAACTATTAGTTCCTTTGGCTGTGTTTCAGGAACCATATACCCTGGGATATGGAGACTTGTAATTGAGACCCATGCAGTTGTTAATAAGTGTCATCTAGAGTTTAAGATTGAGCTTAATGAGGAGGAGAAAAATATCAACATACCTGAACTTGCTAGTTCTTACAGTCCTGTATGGACTAAGTTTAGTCCAAAGAATGGTTGGGTTAAAGGAGATTTCCATTCCCATACTAAGCATAGTGATGGAAGCCTATCCGTTGAAGAATTGGTTCAAAATGCTATCGATAGAGGTCTTGATTTTATATTTCTTACTGACCATAATAAGATCTCTGGGTGGGAATCTGCTAGGGAAGAAAAGTTTCCTCTATTTCCTGGAATAGAATTTACTACATTTTGGGGCCACTTTACTGCTTTTGGTATAACTAGGTATATAGAATGGGATAATATAAATTCTGATAAAGGAATCATTGAGGTATCTGAATTGGTTCATTCTCAAGGTGGCCTTTTCTGCGTTGCGCACCCCTTTACTATAGGAGACCCTGTCTGCACTGGCTGTAGATGTATCATTGATGTAGATTGGAAATACGTTGACGCCTTGGAGGTATGGGCAGGAACATTTAGTCAGAGAAGGCATGAGAATACAGAGGCTTTGAAATTATGGAGAAACTTATTAAATCAAGGTTATAGAATAACTGGTATAGGTTCTACTGATATCCATTCACTAAAGGATATCTATCCAGACGTGCCAGCAACCTTTGTATTAGTGGAAGATTTGACACTTAGTAATGTTTTAAATTCTGTAAAAAAAGGTCGAGTTTATGTAAGTAAAGGACCAGAGGTTGGGTTTAGGATTGGCAATGCAGATATAGGGGATAGTATATCAGTATCTAAAAAGCCTACAGATCTAAAATATTCTATCTCTACTGAATCGGACGTTAAAATTATCTATAACGGTAATGAGGTTAATACTATTAGGAATACCAAGTTAGGAGAGATAGAATTTGTTCCAGAACGTTCAGGCTATGTCTATCTTGAATTTTGGAAAGGAAAGGAGTTGGTAGCCTTTACAAATCCAATATTTATAGAAGACTAGCTAGACTTAGCTACAGTAATATTTCCATAGGGAACCATATATAGTGTAGGACTATCTTTCGAATCAAGTAGTTCCTTTATCTCTTCTAAGTTATCTATTTTCCTAAATCCTAGAAGTTCTACTTCATCCTTTGGAAGGTCCGTTATCATAAAGACCTTCCTCTTTCCTATTCCGATTCTTATATCATACGCTATCTTTCCTATCATATTAAAGTTATTTCTTAGTTCTTCTTCCAACTTTGTAGGAGATTCTATATTAAGCCATTCTTTCAGATTTTCTGTTCCTAATCCTTCTTTGCAAGAGGCTAATAGCACTATTATTCCATCTTCCTTTACCATTTTCATTGTGTTGATTATAGACTTCATCGCCTGATAGAAATTAATATCGAACGGATGTCCTCCCGCACTTACAAGAACTATATCGGCTCTCTCTTTAATCTCTACCGAAAATATTTTCTCTATAACTTCGCATCCAGCACGATGAGCCTGTTTCCAGTTAGTACCAGATACTATCTTTGAAAGACCTCCATCTGCATTGAATACCGTATTTACGATGAAATCTATGCCTGCCAATTCTCCTATCTCTTCCATATCTTCATGAACAGGATTACCCTTGAGTATTCCAGCAGTAGCCATTTGATTATATCCTGTACCAAAAGATGGGTTTAGTAGCATTAGATGGTTGTGACTTATGGTAGAGAATCCTGATATCCCTGGAAGTATAGATTTAGCTCCTCCACTAAAACCGGCGAAATCATGATAATTTACTGCACCTGTTAATATTTTTAGTTCTGCTTCTAGATAGTTTTTATTTAAGTATATAGGAGTGCCTTTAGAAGAGACACCCCTATATACTAAAGAAGATTCATCTCTACAGTTATGATTTATAACAGTTACTGCTTCTGTAACGTCTTTCCCCAGAAGGACTTTAATCTCCTCTTTGGTGAGCATAGGATGAGCCCCTATAGCAATAATTATTGTAATATTAGAAAGAGGTATGTCTACTTTAGTAAGTTCTTCCAAAAGGATAGGAATAATCTCTCTAGCTAGTGTTTTCCTTGTCTTATCGCTAACTAAAATTACTGCAGATTGTTTACCATTAGCTATGTCTATAAGAGAAGCTCCATACTCTGGATCTCTGATAGCACTATAAATAGCATTTTTCTGGTCTATTATTTCTGGATAATTTTGAGGCTCTAATACACCTAAGAGTTTTAATCCCTTTATGTTAAACTCTCTTTCTTCGTCTCCATATGGTAACTTTATGATTTCTTCCATAGTTCTGGTAGAGGATATTCTTCAAGCAGTTTCTTCATTTTAGCTTTTGTTTCTTCGTCGGCAGGGCTTAATGGGAGTCTAGGGATTCCGCCAGGAAGTCCTACTATATTTAATCCTGCCTTTATTTTTACTATATAATCTGCTAAATGATCCCCTGCTTCGAGTATGTAATCTAAGAGTGGCCCTGCCTGTTTCAGAATCATCTTTGCTGTTTGATGCTCTCCTTTTATCTCAGCTTCATATATGCTTAAACAGGTTTTAGGTATTAGACATGCTTCTCCAGTGACAAAACCACGAGCTCCCATTAGGCTAGCGTAAGGTTCGTGAGGTTCTCCTGCTCCATTTACTATGGATATTCTATCTCCTAAGACTTCTATCATTTTAGCAAGTTTACTTATATATGGAGAGTTATCTTTTAAGGCTACTATATTTGGCACTTCGTCTACGAGTTTTACCATTGTCTCTATTGGTATATCTAACTGAGAGGCAAACCAGTTATTATAAACCATAATGCCCAAATTTGTCTCCTTAGCAATGGCTTTGTAGTGATTTAAAAGTATCTTCTCTGAAGGTTTCCAGTAGTATGGCGGACTTATCATAACTCCATCAAGCCTTGCCTCTTCAGCATAATGAACCAACTTTATGACGGTTCTTGTATCTGTATGATTGCATCCACCAATTACAGGAACATTATTACCAGCCTCCTCTTTTACTATCTCAAAAATTCTTTTTCTTTCTTCATCCGTAAGCATAGGACATTCTCCGGTACTGCCAGCAGGAACTAATACTCCATTGCCCTCTTTAATTCCGCTATCTATAAGGAATCTTGTAAGTTTTCTTAGCCCTTCTTCATCTAATTCATAGTTTTCTTTAAATGGAGTTATCATAACTACTACGATGCCCTTGATTTTATCTTTTAGCTCTTTAAATTCTATCACTTTAGTAACACCTCCTATAAAATATTAGATCTAGATTAAAATTTTAACAGGCCCATATTTGACTGTCAAAAATTTTCATCAATAATTTGTATATTTATTTTTCTTACTAAAATAATAGTATTTATTTATCTTTATGTCAGGTAATTCAAAGAATAGCATACTTTACTATTGTATACTTAGCAATTTGTAGTAAAATATTAAGTAATATTTCGCAAAATAAAAAAGGAGGACTAGATGGAGGAATACATACCTTATGAATTAAAGGACAAAAAAATCTTAGAGACAATATATCTTGGATCTAAATTTAGTAATGAAGAGTCTATAGAGCTTAAATTTTATATAAAAACGGATAAAGACTTAATAAAAGTAGCTAAGGATATAGCTAGAGATGAAACTACCGGTCCTTGGATTGGAAAAGGAGAACCGACAGAACTATTCATCCGCTCTCAGGCAGATGTGGATAGAATAGAAAGATATGGAGAGAATGAGGGAGTAATCTATGTGAGAACGCCTTTATCTAATATCTCTCAAGAGGCAGATCCTCTATACCAATTTATAATGCTTGCGGTAGGAGGACCTGTACTTGAGTTTGTCTATTATCAACAAGTAGCCCTTTTAGATTTTGTCTTTCCAGAGAGCTTTTTGAAAAGGTTTCCAGGTCCAAAGTTTGGCATAAATGGTGTTAGAAAGCTTTTAAATCTTAAAGATGGAGAACCCATTATTGGAACAATTATGAAGCCATGTGCAGGGTTAACTCCTAAGGAAGTAGCAGAGAAGTGCTATCAATCAGCTCTTGGTGGTGTGATGTTTATAAAGGATGATGAAAAGATGCTTGGACCTAATTATTGTCCTTTGGAAGAGAAAGTAAGGCTTGTTTCTCAAGCTTTGAAAATGGCAGAAGAAGAGACTGGACGAAAATGTCTTTATGCTCCACATATAGTTGCAAGAGCTGATAAGATTAAAGATGTGGCTAAAAGAGCTATAGAGTGGGGTGCCACTGCATTAATGTTTAATGCAGTACTTGGTCATACGTATGAGGTGCTAAGTATTTTGGCTGAAGATAAAGATATAAATGTCCCCTTATATGCACACTCTGGAGGCAGATCAGGTCTTTCTACTGGGCCTAGAAGAATAGACGATACTGTAATAGCAAAGCTATTAAGATATAGTGGGGCAGATTTCTTTCAGCACGGAGTTTTTGGCATGAAGGAGATGCATGTTGCATCTTTAGACGATGGATTGCTTCATAATTTAGTTAAGGTTCTAAGGGAAGATACTCCTGGTATTAAAGATACAATTCCTGTTTCTGCCGGTGGACTTGGAGTAACTAATGTTGGAATAAATCTTAAAGAACATAAAGACGAGAGATTTGGTTACGGTGTTGCTCTCTTGGCTGGGTCTAATGTCTTAAAACATCCTGATGGGCCAAAAGCAGGAGCTATAGCAATGCACCAGGCGGTTCAGGCTTATTATGATGAAGAGATAATAGAAAAAGAAAAGTTAAAAGAATATGCAGAGAGAAAGAGGTTAAAGGAATTATTAAGATTGTTATAAAGACTGGAGGGTATTATGAGAGAGATCTATCTTGTTCCACATTTTCACTGTGATCCTGTATGGATAGCCGATCAGAACATGTATCAAGAAGGAGGAGAAGTTCTCCCCAAGATGACACGTCATCCACTTGGTTTTTTGGACTTAGTAAAGGCTTATCTAGATTGTTGTAGAAAAGATGACGAATATACCATTCTTCTTTCTGAACTAGATTATCTAAAACCTTACTGGGATATGTATCCAGAAGATAGGGCATTTATAAGATATCTAGTATCTAGAAGAAGACTAGATTTAGGTGGAGCTTATAGTGAACCAAATGAAAACAGTATAGGAGATGAAGCCTTAATTAGAAATATCTTCTACGGTATGACCTTTCATAAACTTCAGTTAGGAGCAGATCCAAAGGTTTATCTACCCTTAGATGTCTTTGGACATACAATTCAGTTGTCTCAGATTCTTAAAAAGAGTGGATTTTTAGGATGTGTTTGGTCTAAGCGTGTAGTAGGATTCCCTCCTGTTTTCTATCATATGTCCCTAGATGGAAGTATTCTTCCTCATAGAAGGGTGGATTATGGAGGGCATTTTCAGAATATGGATGTATTAAATGAAGATCTAGCTTTGAGATTTGAAGAAATAGAAGGAATGGGATTGGATATAGACTTAAGATTTATAGGAGGGGATTCCGATCCTCCAACTGACTGGCTTACAGGGAGATCTAAAGAGTTAAGAACAGGAAGGATTCCTATTGTTCTTTCAGTTCCAAGTAAATATATAGAAGAACTTATAAACAGGATTAAAGGTAAAAGATTTAGTATTCCATACACCTCTAGAGATATGGCTTTTTATCATATAGGGACCTCTCTTTCTAGAGTGGAGTTAAAGATAGCAAATAGATTAGGGGAGATTAAGTTATTAAAGGCTGAAAGGTTTGCTACAATAGCTTTTCTATTTGGAGCTAGATATCCTACTAAAGCTTTAGATAAGGCTTGGAGACAATTATTGTTTAACCAGCATCATGATGCTATAACTGGAACTTCCGGAGATAAACCTTACGTTGACCTTATGATAGGATATAGAGAGGCATTAAGATTGTCTAGCTTTGTATTAGATAACTCTCTTAAGTTTCTCTCTTCTCTTGTGAACACAGAAGGAGAAGGGATTCCTGTGGTAGTATTTAATAGCCTAAACTGGAAACGTTCTGATTTATGTAAAGTAGAGCTTCCGCTTGGAACTTACAAGATAGTAGATGCTTCAGGGAATATTTATCCCTCATTTGCAGTAGAAAGTGGAAATAGTGTAGAGGTTATTTTTAGAAGCGATGATATTCCGCCATTAGGCTATAAGGTATTCTTTGCCCTGCCAAGTGCGGATGAGAAGAAGGTAATAAAAGATAAAGGTACAGTAATAGAAAACGAATTCTACAGGTTAGAGGTAGACCCTAATAAGGGTGGAAGAATTAAAAGCCTTATCTATAGAGGAGAGGAGCTTGTAAAAGAGGGGGATGGAATGAATGAACTTTTCATACTTAAAGAGGATTCAAATAGGAAAGAACCTTCATGGGAAGTCTTTACTACAGGTGAAAGAATAGGTTCAGGTGAATCTCCGGCAGAAGTGGAGAGAGAAAAGAACGAACTTTATGAACGACTTATTGTAAGAGGGGAAATAGGTGATATATGTAAATTTAAACAGATGATAACTCTATATAGAGGTATAGAGAGGATAGAATTTCTTACTGATATTATTGATTACAAGAAAAAGAGTTCAAGGGATGATATGTTTGCTGTTACCTTTTCTACTAAACTTGAGAATGCGATTCCTACCTTTGAGGATAGATTTGGAGCAATAACAAGAAGAAAGAGTAAAGGTTACTTAGATTTTAGAAGTTGGCAGTGGCGGAACTATTCTGGCTGTGGAATATATCCTACGTATAGATGGACAGACTTAGGTCCCTCTATAACTATAAGAGTAGGAACAAGTAGCATACCGATTGGCCTTACGGACATAATAATCCCTCATAATAAAGAAATAGAGGCTAATATCCCTATACTATTAAAGTCTTTAGCCAATAGAGGTATAACTGCTTCTATTATGTATGATGATAATGATAAGGAAAGAAGAAAGAAGCTTTTGAGTGAGGATAGCACTTTACCTCCAATTGAGGAGGATATATTTGCAACGTTTAGGATATCTATCGGATTCCCTAGTAATATTTATACCGAGAAGATACTTTCTAACTTACCTAAGGAAGTAGTTAAAAATTTTCAGAAAGCTTTAGAAGAAAATGGGTATGGAATACTATTAGTAGAAGATGATATCCCTGTTCTTATCATTTCTGTAAAGGATATATCTAGGTTTATAGATATTCTTTCTAGGATAGATAGAGACCTAGAGGATAGAGTTATAGAGCTTTCAGAAGAAGAAGGATTTATAACCCATAGGGAAGCTTTATCTTATGGGTTAACCTTGTTGAATAAAGGCAATATAAGTAACAGTGTAGAAACTGATGGAACTATTGTAATGCTTTTACAGCACACGGCTAATTGGTCTGGAAAGCATTTTGATTTTGACTTTATTCCCGAAGAGGGAACACATAGATTTTTATATGCTCTTTATCCTCATAAAGGTACTTGGGTCGAGGCAAAATCTTATAGAAAGGCTATGGATTTTAATTTTAATCTAGACGCTATAGTTACTTCTTCCCATGGTGGGAGGCTTCCAAAAAGATATAGTTTTATAAATTTTGGAGATAGCAATATTATACTTACCACTTTAAAATTAGAAGGGACTCCTCTTGCAGGACCAATTGGAGATGTTGATAGTTATAATAATGTTATTATAAGAGTCTATGAACCTTGTGGTAAGGATACACCTTTCGATATTTACTCTAGCTTTCCTATTTTAAAAGTGAATAGGACTGATCTTATGGAGAATGATATTGCACCTGTTATTAGATTTCATCTTCCCCCATTCTCAATAGAAACCTATAAGCTTTCCTTAAAGAGGAATCCATTGAAATATTTAGAGTATGATGTACAGGCTGAACCCCATCAGCCTGTATATGTGAGATACTGGAGGCATAATGGAGGAGCTTCACCAATTGGAAATCTTCCCCTAATAGCATCATTAAGGAGAGAAGGAGAGAAGATAACACTCTATATAGCTAATGACCTTATTGACAAGAGAATTTCAGGTAAGGTCCATCTTAGATCGGTAGGGATAGTATTAGATAAGAGAATTGTAGAATTTGAATTATCTCCTTCTAGTTATGCTAGATATGAGGTTGCTATTTGTGAAGATGATGCTTCTGGTATTGTAGAATCTATATGGGAATATGAAGGACAGAGTTATAAGGATGTTCTCTTCTTAGGAGAGATGAGTCCTTTAGATGTTTCTTTTAGAGATGGTAAGGTCTGTATATATAATCCCAATCAGTTTGAGATAGATGGAGAAATTATTATAAGTGCTCCCTTAGAGTCATGGGGTAAAGATCTTGTTGGAGAGTTTGCCCTTGAAAGCATTCCCGAAAGATTTAACTTCTACTGTGGACCTAAAGAAGAGTATAGCTTGAAGATAGATTATAAAAAAACTAAAAGTTGGAGCATAATAAAACTTGTATATATGGGAAATACCTTCTATCTAAATCCTAATAAATAGGCTAGTGATATATAAAGATTCTTGCTCCTATATAGATGGTTAAACCCATAAATACTAGATAGAGGAGAGTGTAAGGAAACACAAGTCTCATTAAGTTTCCTTCTTCTCCTTTTTTATTTATCCCTGAAACTGCCAAGGTAAGATTCTGAAGTGATATAAGTTTTCCTCCAGTTGCTCCACTAGCGTTGGCACTTGCTAACCATATTACTGAGACACCCACATTCTTACCTGCCTCAGTTTGTAAAGTCCCAAAGAGCAAATTTGAAGCAGTATCGCTTCCCCCTAAGAATGTCCCTACTGCTCCAAGAAATGGAGATACAAGAGGATAGAAGCTACCAAATACCTGTATAAGTTTAATGGCAAGAAGTTTAGTCATTCCTGCGTAACTCATAATATTAGCCATAGCCATCATAGATGTAATGATTGAGATAGTCGGTAGAATCTGTATTAATGCTCCAGAAAGTGCTTTTTTATAATCTTTAGTTTTAGCTTTCATTAGTAGTCCTCCTATAATGGCAGAAAGCATTATGATTGTTCCAGGTGTATAGAGAGGATCTATCTTTATAGTTTTACCTATCATCTCCAGGGCTAATGTGAATGAAAGTGGATACGAAGTTAGTAGTTTATTTATACCCTTGCTAAATCTAGTTATGAGTATAAGTGATATAATTAATATGTACGGCATCCAAGACCTTAGGTCTTCTCTATAAAGTTTTTTATTGGTATCTTCTTTCTCTATTACTTTTAAATAGAAAATCAAAAATCCTATTGTAGAGAATGGAGCTAAAATTGCAGGAAGTTCTGGTCCAACATACCAACTAACAAGGCTTTGAGTTATGGCAAACACAATTCCACTACCTAAAAGAAGAGAGACATTGGCTGATTCTTTTAGGAACTTCTTTATAAAGAAGGGAATAATTAAGGTTACTGGAAAGAGTTGTAAGCCTATCACTCCACTAAGGTTTTTTAGGGGTAGATTAGTAATCCTTGCTAATGCTACTACTGGTACCCCTATAGCGGCATAGGCTACCGGAACAGTATTTGATAACAGAGAGACTATGGCAGATTGGTAAGGGGTAAACCCTAGAGATAAAAGTATGGCAGACGGAACTATAACTGATGTTCCAAATCCCGCTATACCTTCAAGGAGAGCTCCAAAACAGAAGGCTATTATAAGTGCCTGTATTATCTTTCTGTCTGACAAGCTAGATAAACTTCTTTTAATTCCCTCAATCGCTCCAACTTCGCAGATAAGTCTATAGGTAAAAAGGGCTCCAAAGATGGTCCAAATAATTGGGTATAGGGAAGAGATAATGCCGTCTATAATACACCAATAAATTATATCAGTAGATGTATTCCAAAGAGAAACAGCTCCTAGAATCGTTATAAAGAGGGATATAATGCAAGCTATATATGGTTTTATGATTCTAGATACAAGGGCATAGCAGAGCCAAAATAGAGGAATTATAGCAGATAGTAACTTTAGCAATTCTTTGTAATCTCCTATCATCTCTATTCTCCTTGTTTTCCATAGTTTTATAAGATTTTATCATATTTGACACCAATTAGCATCCTGAGTATAATTATGAAAAAGTTATAAGGAGTTGAAACTTTTATGAATATATCTTTTCTTTTGGCATTTTGGGGTGGAATAATCTCTTTCTTTTCTCCTTGTATATTGCCCCTTGTACCTGTCTATCTCTCTTATATAAGTGGAGTATCTTTTCAGGAATTGTCTTCTTCTAGAAGAACTTTAATGATCAAGGTACTAATTTTTATTTTTGGATTTTCTCTATTTTTTTCTCTTTTAGGAGCATCCGCATCTTTTTTAGGGAGTTGGCTTTTTATCTATAGAGATCTCTTAAATAGGGTGGGCGGAGTAATACTTATCATATTTGGAGTTTCTTTTTTAGGTTTTATCAAACTTCCATTCTTATATAGGGAGGCAAGAATAAACTTGAAGACTACAGGGGGATATATTGGTGCATTTCTTCTAGGTCTTGTATTTGCCTTAGGATGGACGCCATGTGTTACACCAATACTGTCTTCTATATTCTTATATGCCACCAAAGAGGAATCGGTCTCTAAGGGAACATTACTGCTTTTTTTCTATGCGCTTGGGATAGGCTTGCCATTCTTCTTGGTAGCATTATTTATTGACGTATTTCTCAAGAATACTAATAAGATAAGAAAAGTAATTCCTTATATTTCTTATGTAAGTGGTATATTCCTCATTTTTATGGGAATGTTTTTGCTTTTTGGCAAAATGTTTAGTCAGATCTTCTTTTCTTGACAAAGATTTAAGTAAATGGTAAACTGTTTTATGTAAAGTTAGCACTTGAGCATATAGAGTGCTAACAGGAGATGATGAAAGCTATGCTTACTGAGCGTGAAGAATTAATATTAAAGGCTATTGTGGAGGAGTATATAGATACAGGGGAGCCTATAAGTTCAAAAGTGGTAGCATCAAAGTATTGTCCTTTTGTAAGCTCTGCTACTATTAGGAATGATATGGGTGTCTTAGAAGAGATGGGCTATATAACCCAGCCTCATCCTTCTGCTGGAAGGGTGCCTAGCCCTAAAGGATACAAATATTATATAGAAAATCTTCTTATGGACTGCAAACTTTCTCCTCAACAAAGAATGAGGATAAGAAAAGTATTGTCCAATTTGGAGTCAGAGACAAGAGACGTAAGAGAGATTATAAAAGCTACCTCTTGGCTAATTGCGCAACTTTCAAAACTTTTAGCGTTTTCTTATGGTCCCATTTTATCTGGGAAATTTATTAAAAAACTCTGGCTTACACCTATAGATGATTATAATGTTTTACTAATATATATGACAGAGACCGGCGATGTAGAACATAGGGTTATGCATACGAGATATAATCCTCTTAATTTAGAAAAACTTTCTAATATATTATCAGCCAAGTTAGAGAAGGAGAGTATAGATAAAATAGAGATAAAAGAAGTATTAACCCTTCTACCAGAGGAAGAGTCTTTGATAAAGGAGATTTTTAACTCACTAAAAGAAGAGTACTCTTATGCAGAGTCATATATAGAGGGTACAGATTATATAGATAAGATTCCTGAATTTAATGACCCAGAGATTCTTAAGAGCCTTATAAGTATAATAAATAAAGAGGAGTTAGTAATAGAACAAGTAAATGCCGCTATAAATTCTGGTAATGTACGGACTAGTATTGGAGAAAAAGGGAATCTTACTTTTATAGTGGTTCCGTATTTTGCTAAGGATCTTCCTATAGGTGCAGCGGGAGTAGTTGGTCCTATAAGAATGAACTATAAGTATATAATACCACTTTTGAGTTATATAAAGAACTGCATATCTGATATGCTATCGATCCGTTGGAGGTGAATATATGGAAGAAGAACTTCTCTCAGAAGAGAAGGAGAATTTACCTGCAGAAGATATAGAACTTGTCAAACAGCAGTATAAGGAGTTAGAGGATAAGTTTTTAAGGCTTGCAGCAGACTTTGATAATTATAGGAAAAGAATGGTAAGGGAGATAGAAGAGCTTAAGGATATAATAAGAATTGAACTTATAAAAACCCTACTTCCTATATTGGATGATATAGAAAGGGCATTTTCTTCGATCCCTGATAATAGTGATAGTAACATTAAGGAAGGGTTAGGGATGGTAGTGAAAAACTTTCAAAACTGGCTTTCTGACCAAGGAGTTAAGGTTATAGAAGTTGTTGATAATCTTTTTGATCCCAAATATCATGAGGCTGTAATAGTTGAAGAGAGTAAAGATATAAAAGAAGATAGAATTGAAGAGTTAAGGAAAGGTTATTTACTTAACGATAGGGTTATAAGACCTACTATGGTAAAGATTATTAAGAAGGTAAAGGAGGGAGAGTAAGATATGCCTAAGGTTATTGGAATTGATTTGGGGACTACGAACTCTGTAGTGGCTTTTGTTGAAGGTGGAAAGCCGACTGTAATCCCTAACGCAGAAGGAGGTAGACTTACACCATCTGCAGTAGCTTTTACTCAGGATGGACAGATATTGGTAGGCCAATTAGCCAAAAGACAGGCTATACTTAACCCTGAGAGAACTATCCTCTCTATAAAGCGTCATATGGGGACTAATTATAAGATTAGAATAGATAACAAAGAATATACTCCTCAAGAAATCTCTGCTATGATACTCAGGAAGCTGAAAGAGGATGCGGAGGCTTACCTTGGGGAGAAGATAGAAAGAGCTGTTATAACCGTCCCTGCATATTTTAACGATGCACAACGTCAGGCCACAAAAGAAGCTGGTATTATCGCAGGGCTCGATGTTATGAGAATTATTAATGAGCCAACTGCTTCTGCTTTAGCATACGGACTAGATAAAGAAGGTTCTCAGACTATATTAGTTTATGACTTAGGTGGTGGAACGTTTGATGTATCTATTCTAGAGATAGGGGAGGGTGTCTTTGAGGTAAAGGCTACAAGTGGGGATACTCATCTTGGTGGAGATGACTATGACCAGAGGATAATGGACTATCTTATAGAGGAATTCAAGAAGAAAGAAGGAATTGACTTAAGTCAGGACAGAATGGCTCTTCAGAGACTTAAAGAAGCGGCTGAAAAGGCTAAGATAGAATTATCCACCCTTATGTCTACAGAGATAAATCTACCATTTATTACTGCCACTCAACACGGTCCAAAACACTTGAGTATTACACTTACTAGGGCGCAGTTTGAAGCTATGACGAGAGATCTTACAGAAAGGACAAGAGAACCAATATATAGAGCGCTCTCAGATGCTAAACTTGATCCTTCTAAGATAGATAAGATACTATTAGTTGGTGGTTCTACCAGAATGCCTGCTGTTCAGAGATTAGTAAAAGAGATATTTGGTAAAGAGCCTAGGAAAGATATAAATCCTGATGAATGTGTGGCTTTAGGTGCAGCTATACAAGCAGCAGTACTTGCTGGAGAAATAAGAGATATAGTACTCCTCGATGTAACGCCACTTTCTCTTGGAATAGAAACTTTAGGAGGAATATTTACCAAGATAATAGAACGTAATACCACTATTCCTGTCTCAAAGAGTGAAATATTTACTACAGCTACTGATAATCAGACTTCTGTTGAGATACATGTATTGCAAGGTGAAAGACCTATGGCAGCAGATAACCTCTCTTTAGGAAGGTTCATTTTAGATGGTATTCCACCTGCTCCTAGAGGGGTTCCAAAGATTCAAGTTACATTTGATATAGATGCTAATGGTATAGTCCATGTATCTGCTAAAGATTTAGCTACTAATAGAGAGCAGAGGATAACAGTGAAGGGTGGAACTGGTCTTTCTAAAGAAGAGATTGAACGTATGATTAGAGAGGCTCAGGCTCATGCAGAAGAAGATAAGCGTAGAAAAGAGGAAGTGGAGGCAAGGAATCAACTCGATGGACTTATCTATACTGCAGAAAAATTAGCTAAAGATGCGTTTGGTAAGGTAAGTCAGGATCTTATAGATAACCTTAATAAGACGATAGAAGAGGTTAGGTCTGCTGATAAGTCTGGTATAGATAAGATTAAGGAACTGACCAATAAACTTAATGATGCTATATATAAAGTATCTACCGAGCTTTATGCTAAGGCTAGTGCTCAACAGTCTTCTGCTTCTAATCCTTCTGATGGCCAGCAGCAAAATCCAGGAGGAGGAACGATAGATACTGATTATAAGGTACAATAACTATGCCTAGTAAGGACTATTATGAGATATTGGGAGTGCCTAGAGATGCCTCCCTTGAAGATATAAAGAAGGCGTATAGGAGATTAGCTAAGCAGTATCATCCTGATATAAATAAGAATGATCCTCAAGCCAATGAGAAGTTTAAGGAGATAAATGAGGCTTATGAAGTTTTAAGCGACCCCCAAAAGAGGGCTCAGTATGACCGTTTTGGAACGGTTGGTGAAAACTTCTCTTCTTTTGGGGGACAGCAGTATGCTTCTGACTTTACTGGATTTACAAACTTTTCTGATATATTTAGCGATTTAAACTCTACTTTCAGTGAATTTGTAAAGAACTTCTTTGGAGAAGATAGGGCTCAAACTAGGGAAAGAATACCAAGAAGAGGTTCAGATATATCTGTGGGTTTGACTGTTACCTTAGAAGAGGTTCTTACAGGGACTGAAAGAGAGGTAGAGGTAAACAGAAGAGAACTTTGTGATCTCTGTAAGGGAAGTGGATTAGAACCTGGAACACAACCCGAAAAATGTCCTTACTGCAATGGAACAGGGGAACTAAGATCTTCGCGTTCTACCCCCTTTGGACAGATGGTAAATATTATGACCTGCCCTACTTGTAGAGGAACAGGTAGAATAATTACTCATCCTTGTCATCAGTGTAATGGTAAAGGTTTTGTCTCGAGAAAACGTAAAGTTATAGTGAAAGTTCCGCCTGGGATAGAAGATGGGACAAGGCTCAGATTGAAAGGAGAAGGAGATGTAGGTATTAACGGAGGTCCTGCTGGAGATCTCTTTGTCTTTGTAAAAGTAAGATCTCATCCAATATTCACCAGATTTGGAGCTGATTTAGAATATGAAGCAGTTATAGATGTATTTGATGCTATTTTAGGAACAGAAATAGAAGTCCCAACTTTAGAAGGGGTTGGAGAAAAGTTGAATATTCCTCCTGGAACTCAATTTGGAGCTACCTTTAGACTAAGAAGAAAAGGGCTACCCTTTATTAATGATGAAGGTAGAGGAGACCTTATTGTTAAGATTAAGGTGGAAGTACCTCAAAAACTGAGTGAAAAAGAAAGAGAGTTACTGTTAGAGATAGCTAATCTACGTGGTAAGAAGGTTAATGGTAAGAGTGGGAAATCCTTTTTTGAAAGAGTAAAGGATGCGTTTGGAGGTTAATTGTCTAAATTTTGGGTAGAGGTAAGTATAAGTTATAATAAAAAAGCTTTTCCTTACTTGGATCTAGAAGATATAATCTCTAGTAAGTTATGGGATATTGATTCTTCTGGAGTAGCAATAGATTCGTCGAGTAACATTGTAAGAATAACAGGGTATTTCCCTTTTGATGCTCTTTTTTATAAAAGACTAGAGGAGCTAAAGCTTTCCTTGGGAGAGTATATACTTTCCGGACTAAGATTTAGCTTTAATATATCAGAAGAATCTGAATGGCAGAAGTATCAAGACTTTGAGCCATTTCAAGTTGGAAAGTTTTTTGTTATTCCAGATGAGGCTAATTATAATATTCCAGAAGGATTAATACCGATATTTATAAAACCTGGAATGGCTTTTGGAACAGGACTTCATCCTACCACAAGGATGTGTATAAAGTTATTAGAAACCCTTTCTTTAGAGGGTAAGATAGGTATAGATGTAGGTACCGGTAGTGGTATATTAGCTATATGTATGTTAAAACTTGGTTGCTCTAGAGTTATTGGTATAGATAATGACTTAATAGCTATATCTGATGCAAGAGAGAATAGTCTTAAAAGCGGAGTAGCAGATAGATTAGATCTAAGATTAGGAGATCTACTTAACGATTATGAAGGAGAAAAGGTAGATGTAATTGTGGGTAATCTCCTCCCTCAACTTATGATTCCTCTCTTTGAAAAGATTTCTTCAACCTTGAACTTTGGAGGATATCTTATTGTAAGCGGATTTTCTGAGAATGAGTCTAAAGATATTGAAGACCTTGCTTTATCTTATAACCTTTCTCTAAAAGAGAAACTTGAAGAAGAAGGATGGTCTGCGCTTTTATTTGCTTATGACGCTGTTTAGAATTTTTTTAGAAAAAGTTTCTGATGTTATTAGGATTTCTGATAGAGAGATTCTGCGTCATATGTCTGTTAGGAGACTTTCTCAAGGGGATGAAGTAGTAATCTGCGATAAAGAAGGACGATCTTACATATATAGACTAAAGGATAGAGGACAATCGAGTGCTTTATTAGAAAAAGTAGAACCTGCAAATTCACCTTTACCTCCAATAAATGTTATATATGCCCAGGCACTTTTAAAACCCAAAAAGCTAGAAGCTATTATTTCTTATAGTACTCAGTTAGGTGTAGAAAGTTTTGTTTTCTTCGTTTCTAAAAGGTCATCTGTAAGAGATTTAAGTATAGTAGAAAAGCGGTTAGATAGACTTAAGAAGGTAGCTACTGCCTCTGCAGAGGTATCTATGAGTAAAGTACCTGATATAAAGACTGTTCCTAATTTGTCAATTCTTCTAGAACAATTTAATACTTATGAACCTCTTCTCCTTTATGAAAATTCACAGGAAAGATTAAACCTGGAGTGGCTTAGGAATAACAATGCTAAAGATATACTGTGTATTGTAGGCCCTGAAGGAGGTTTTGAAGATGAAGAGGTTGAAGTGGTTAGGGAGAAAGGTGGATATATTCTCTCTTTGGGTGATAGAATTTTAACCTCAGAAGTAGCAGGATTTGTTGTCCTTTCTCTTCTTCAATTTGGGGTTTGATTAATATGAAGTTTCGCATATATACGTTTGGTTGCAAGACTAATCAGTATGATTCAGAAGTTTTAAGACGAACTCTTATCAATTCTATGAAGGAAGCCAACGATAAAGATATTCCGGATGTCATTATTGTTAATACCTGTTCAGTAACTCATATAGCAGAAAGAAAGGCTCGAACACTTATTAGGCATCTAAAGAGAATCTATCCTAATGCAAAGATAGTTGTTACTGGTTGCTATGCAGAGAGAGATCCTAGGACTATAAAAAGCCTTGGAGATCTTATAGTGATAGGCAATAAGGAGAAAGAAAATATCCCTAAGCTATTCCTATCGGATTTAAAACCTAAAGTATTACCCGAGGATAAGAGTAAGAGAATAAGGGCTTTTGTAAAGATTCAAGACGGTTGTGATGATTTTTGTTCTTACTGTATAGTTCCATATGTAAGAGGTTTAGTCCGATCAAGAAGTACCGTAGAGATTCTAGATGAGATTAAAGCTTTAGCCGAACTTGGATATCCAGAGATAGTATTGACTGGAATTCATATAGGGAGATTTGAAGATAATGGCATAAAACTTCCAGATTTGGTAAAGCTTATATATAAAGAGATACCTACTATAAAGAGGATTAGGTTAAGCTCGCTAGAACCGCAAGAGGTAAATAAGGAAATCATAGAACTTTTTGGTGAGATTCCAAATTTATGTCCACATGTACACTTGGTTGCACAAAGCGGAAGTGATAAGGTCTTAAGGGACATGAAGAGAAAGTATACTAGAGAGGAGTATCTCTCTCTAGTAAAGGAATTTAGATCTGTTAGAGATGATATAGAGTTTACAACTGATATAATAGTGGGTTTCCCTACTGAGGAAGAGAACGATTTTAAAGATACTCTCTCATTGATAGAAGAGGTTGGATTTATCAAGGTCCATATCTTTCCATTTTCCCCTAGACCCGGGACTGAGGCATTTTCTCTAAAGCAGATAGATAAGAGAATAATTAAAGATAGGGAAGAAAGACTTAGAGAAAAGAGTTTAAATGTTGCTTCTGACAGGCTTAAGCATCTTATAGGCAAAACTATAGAGGTACTAGTAGAAAGATATGTTGGTGATACAGCAATTGGATTAACGTCATCCTATGTTAGAGTCTACTCAGATGTAGACTCTATTCCAGTAATAGGAAGTTTCCTAAGGGTTTGTATTGATAGTCTAAAGAGAGAAAAAGATAGTGTTATTCTTAAAGGGAAAGCTTTATCTGAATAAGTACTGTAACTTATTGCATAAGATAGATTTTTTGAGAGTAATCCTATTTTATCCTAAGTAGGAGTCTATAGAAACTATCCAATATTGATTTTCTAATGACTAGTGATATAATTCTATCTCTAGGTGATGTAGTATGTCAGAAAAATTTAAAAATGTAGCAGTTATAGGTTTGGGTAGATTTGGTTTCTCCCTAGCTGTAAATCTGCAACAACTAGGCTGTAATGTGTTAGCTATAGATAGTGATGAAGATGTTATAGAAAGTATAAAGGATAGTATATCACAGGCTTTAGTTTTAGACGCTACTAATGAAACTGCTTTGAGGGAGGCAGGTGTAGGGGATATGGATGCGGTATGTATCTCGACTGGAAGAGATTTACAGTCGAGTATCTTAACCGCTCTTATAGTCAAGAAGCTTGGTGTAAGGTACATCTTGGCTACTGCAATAAATGAATTGCACAAAAAGATACTAGAAAAGATTGGTGTAAATTTAATTATATTCCCCGAGAAAGATATGGGTGCTAGGATTGCCTATAGGTTGACTCATCCTACTGTCTTAGAGAGGATTGAGGTTTCACCAGATGTAGAAATGATAGAGATAGACCCTTTAGACTGGATGGTGGGTAAATCTTTAGCAGAAATTGACCTACCCAAGAGACATGGTGTAAGAATTTTTGCTATAAGACGGGGAGATAAGACTATAACAGAACTTACTGGAAGCACTAAGATCTTAAGGGATGATAAGATATATATCTATGGTAGACATAGTGTCTTAGAGAGATTTGTGGAGCATTAGCTATGCAAAGAGATAATAATCCTTGGCGCTTTATAGTTCTAAGTTTTCTTTTTATAATTCTTATAGGAACTTTTTTACTCGCCTTACCGATTTCTTCTCGCTCTGGAAGATTCACTAATCCTATTGATGCCCTTTTTACCGCAACTTCCGCTACCTGTGTTACAGGTTTAGTAGTTGTTGATACTGGGACGTATTGGTCACTTTTTGGTCAGATAGTTATTTTAGCTTTGATTCAATTAGGTGGTATAAGCTATATGACCCTTTTGAGTTTCTTAGCTTTGCTTCTTCGCAGGCAAGTCTTTCTTCATGAAAGGATTATCTTGCATGAAGCTCTTAACACGTGGTCTATTAAAGGAGTTATGAGGTTAGCAAGATTAGTATTTTTTACTGTAGTCTTATTTGAGGGGATCGGAGCAATTCTTCTATTTTTAGTTTTTATAAAAGATTATCCAGTTATAACTTCTGTAAAATTTGCTATATTTCATAGTATTTCTGCTTTTTGTAATGCAGGCTTCGATCTTTTAGGTGGTTTTAAAAGTTTTACTGGATATGTAGATAATTCTTTATTGGTCTTTACTATAACTTCTTTGATTATTTTAGGAGGTATAGGCTTTATAGTTATACATGATATCAGAAGTAATTTTTTAAAGTGGAAGAAACTTACTCTACATTCTAAAGTAGCTATAATAATGACCGTTGTACTTATAATTTCTGGCACAGTGGTCATTGGTCTTCTAGAATGGAAGAATCCAAATACTATTGGTAATCTCTCTTTGAAAAGTAAACTGCTTGCTTCTTATTTCCAGAGTGTAACACCTAGGACTGCTGGCTTCAGCACTATTAATATTGGAGGAATGCATCCTGATACGTTACTATTTATTATACTACTTATGTTTATTGGAGCCTCCCCAGGAGGTACTGGTGGAGGTATAAAAACGGTAACATTTGCAGTTCTTCTATTTGCGGTAAGGGCTACCCTTATGGGATACGAGAATGTCGAAATACTTGGACGTAAATTATACTGGGATTCTGTCAGAAAGGCTTGGGCTTTGTTTTTCCTTTCTCTAGGTCTTATATTTCTAAGTTGCTTTATACTTTTACTTACAGAAAATTTTCCCCCAATAAATATTCTCTTTGAGGTTGTTTCTGCCTTTGGTACGGTTGGTTTATCTACTGGGATAACTCCTAATTTGTCTTATTTAGGAAGGATAGTGATAATTTTAGTTATGTATCTTGGTAGAGTTGGATTAGTAGTCTTTGGTTTATCATTCTTATATCCTTTAAGAAGAAAAGCGCATATAGAACTACCTTATGGTGAGGTGAGTATAGGATGAGATTCCCTTGGCAATATAATCTGAATAGGCCATCGCAATACGCAGTAATAGGAATTGGAAGATTTGGTACTTCGGTAGTTGAAACTCTAATTGATTTAGGTTATGAGGTTCTAGCTATAGATCCTGAAGAGAAAAATATAGAAAGAGTAAGGAATATAGCGACGCATACCGCAGTTGTAGATGTAACTAATGAGAAAGAATTAGAAGAGACAGGTGTTACCAATGTCGATGTTGTTATAGTTTGTCTCTCAGATCTAGAGAAGAATATAATTGCTACTATGATAGTTAAAGAATTGGGGATACGATATGTAATTGCTAGAGGATTGAATGATAATCATATGGAGATCTTGAAATTGATTGGTGTAGATTGGATTGTATGCCCAGAAAAGGAGATGGGAAGAAAGATTGCGCAAAAGATGGCAATCCCTGGTATAACGGATCTTATGGATGCTATCCCAGAGGCTAGAGTTATTGAAATTGTCCCTACTCGAGATTTAATTGGTAAAAAGATTCATGAGCTAACCCTTACTGGTGAAGGTATCTTAGTGTTAGGTATAAGAAGAAATGGAAACATCATAATAGCTCCGAGTCCTGAAGAAACTATAAAGCCTAGTGATAAGATATACCTTTTTGGGACTCCCTCTACTCTTGAAGGTTTCATTATTTAGTGATATTATATTGCTTAAGATGGCTTGTACTGTAAGAGACAAGACCATCTGGAGAGTAATTTAATTTAGACAAAATTCGTCCGGTACCATATCGGACTGGAACGGAGGTGTTTATTATGCGTATATCTAATAGGGAGATTGTTTTAGGTGGGTTGTTTGGAGGCATTATACTATTATTAGGTTTTTCTTATCTTGGTTATATTCCTCTTCCTACACCAGCTGGTGCTGCGACTATTATGCATATACCGGTTATAGTAGCTGGTCTGCTTCTAGGACCCAAATTTGGGGCTATAGCAGGTACACTTTTTGGCCTATCTGCTATATATTATTTCCTAAGTATAGCGCCCCCCTGGGTCTTATTCCCTGCTAGACCTTTTATAGGTGTAGTCCCTCCACTGGTTTATTGGGGAATATTTAGAATTCTTAAAAGAAAGGAACAATCTTTTGTAAGGTGGATATCTCTAATCGTCTCAGTATTTCTTCTAATTATTACTCTCAAGCTAAGTTACGATAAACTAGGTATTAGTTTCTGGTTTGTTCTTTTATCTATTTTACTCATTTTAGTGATCATCTTTTGGATAAGAAGCTCCGACCCCAAAATAGTTTCCCTTGCTGTAGCATCATTCTTGGGAAGTTTAACTAATACTGTTGGAACACTGGGCCTAGCTGTGATATTTAAGATCTTTCCTGTTGGTACCGCTGTATCTATAGGAGTACTTCATGGTATCCCTGAAGCAATATTAGCTGTTATTATATGTACCCCTCTAGTAATGACTTTAGAAGGGAGAGTTAAAGGATGATAATAGCTATTGATGTTGGAAATACTAATATTGATATTGGATTTTTTCAAGGATATAAGTTATTAAGACACTTTGAACTTTCTACAAATAGACAGGCAACTAGTTATGAATATGCCTTAAACCTCTCTTGGCTTATAGATAATAACAACCTAAAGGCTGATGATGTAGAAGGAGTTGCTTTATCTTCAGTCGTTCCTCCAGTAACCTTGGAATTAGAGCGAGCTATAAAGTATCTCTTTGGATTAAAGCCTTTTATTGTAGCTCCTGGCATAAAGACAGGACTAATTATAGATGTGGAGAATCCTAAAGAGGTAGGTTCAGATATAATATGCAATGTAGTTTCACTTGTAGAGGATTATAGAATATCTGGAATAGTTGTAGACTTTGGAACTGCTATTACTGTTACTGGAGTTAAGGATAGAAGACTTCTTGGAGTAGCAATAGCCCCCGGCATATGGACAGCAAGTTCTGCTCTATGGGAGAGAGCGGCAAGGCTTTCTCCCATAGATATATTTAATCCTCCAGAGAGTGTGCTTGGTAAGAACACGGTTACTGCTATGCAAGCTGGAATAATATATGGCTTTGTAGGGCTAGTTGACAATCTCGTCTCTTTAGAATTAAAAGAGATGAAGATAGAACCCTTTGTTATAGCTACTGGGGGTTGGTCTGAGAGGATAGCTAAATATTGTAACAGTATAAACCTTATAGACCCTTATCTTACCCTTAAGGGTCTTTGTAGACTGTATATGAAAAATCTCTAGATAATTGACTTTTTTATCCCTTTTCATAAAATATAAGGGTGCATACAGAAATAGTTAGATTAAGAAAAAGATGGAAGGAATCTGTTACCCTTAGGAATATACTACTACTCTATGGCGAGATAGCATTTATCGGAATTTTAAATGGTACTATTGGTACTTATTTGGGTATCTTTGCCATAAGATTAGGGGCTTCAAATACACTCATAGGCCTTATATCCTCTTTGCCGGCTCTTATTACAGTTCTTCTTATGTACCCAGCTTCTCAGTTAGTAAACAGCTGGGAGAATAAGATAGAGATAAACAAATGGACCTTTTTATTTACCAGAATTCTTTATATCCCCTTAGCATTTGTTCCCTACCTTCCTAATCCTCCTTTCTTTATACTATTAACTGTTACATTATTAGCCATTCCCGCTACTTCAGCTAACATTGCATTTAATGTTATGTTTATTGATTTAATTCCTTCCTATCTAAGAGCTACTATTTTATCAAATAGAAATATGCTTTTGATGTTTATACAGACAGCTACTTCTACTTTAGTTGGTTATCTGTTAGATAAGACTAGATTTCCGATGAATTTTCAAATAGTTATGCTTATTGGTTTTATTGCTAGTATGGTAAGTCTCTATTTTATGACCTTTTTAAAACCAGTAAGAAAAATTCCTAAGGAAAAGATTAGATTTATTGACTGGAAAATGATTATCTCTTCAATATATACCCAATTTAAAGATATAATTAATATCTTTAAACAAGATCAGTCGTTTAAGATGTTTCAGTTTGCTACGTTTATTTTTTACTTAGGACTATATATCCCTATGCCTCTTTTTGGTATTAGGATGGTAAGAGAACTAGGCTTTTCTAATTTTATTATAGGGCTCACATCTACTTCTAGTGGTTTAGCAATGGCGCTCTCATATTTATTTTGGAACAAGATAGGAAGAAAGGTTGGAGTTAGAAATGCATTATTTTGGAGTAATGTAGGAATCGCTTTTTATCCTCTTATATTTGTCATGCTTAAAAATCCATCAGAGATAATCTCTCTTTCTGTTTTAGGTGGATTTTTTAGCGCAGGATTTTCCATCTTTATGTATATGGCTCTTTTAATCTTTTTGCCAGCTGAAAAAAAGGCAGAATATCTAGCTATAAATGGAATTATCTCAAATATGAGTCTTACAATTGGTCCTATAATAGGGACTCAACTTTCTAATATTATAGGTTTACCATCAGTATTCTTTATAGGTACAGCAGTTAGAATTATTGGAACTTATCTTTATTTAAAAACTATCCCTAAAGAATAAATCTAATTTTAGGTTCCTATCTCCCAACTCTCTAAATACTGCTTTTGTTCCTCTGTTAATTCATCTATTGTTATTCCCATTGTTAGTAGTTTTCTCTTAGCTACCATTTTGTCTATCTCTATCGGGACATTCAATACTTTAGGTGGGAGATTTTTTCCTTCTCTAACTAGAAATTCTACAGCTAATGCTTGGTTGGCAAAGCTCATATCCATAACACTTGAAGGATGTCCCTCTGCACAGGCTAGATTTAGTAATCTTCCCTTAGCTAGTAGATATAATCTCTTTCCATCCGAAAGGGTAAATTCTTCTAGCTGTTCCCTTACTGTTCTCCTAGAAATAGATATCTCTTCTAGTCCTTTTATATCTATCTCTACATCAAAATGTCCAGAGTTTCCCAAAATAGCTCCATCTTTCATAAGATAGAAATGTTCCTTTCTTATTACGTTTATATTACCTGTAACAGTTACGAAGATATCTCCATATCTTGCTGCTTCTCTTATCGGCATAACCTCATATCCATCCATAACTGCCTCTAATGCTTTTATGTGATCTACCTCTGTTACTATTACTCTTGCTCCCATACCTCTGGCTCTACTAGCTAAACCTCTCCCACACTGTCCATATCCACATACAACAAATATCTTTCCTGCAAGTAATATATTAGTAGCCCTTAATATACCGTCAATGGTACTCTGTCCTGTTCCATATCTATTGTCAAAGAAATGTTTAGTCATAGCATTATTTACTGCTATTATAGGAATTTTTAATTGGTTATTTTTTTCTAGACTTAAGAGTCTGTTTACTCCAGTGGTAGTCTCTTCTGTTCCTCCTATAATATTTTCTCCAAACTTTTCCCATCTCTTATGTAGGACAGTGGTTAGATCTCCCCCATCATCCATAATTATATGTGGCTTTATAGAGAGTACAGTCTCTATATTTCTGTAATATTCTTCGGTATCTACCCCTCTCTTCGCGAAGACCATGGCTGTATTCTCTTTAGAAAGAGCTTCTGCTACATCGTCCTGAGTACTTAGTGGATTAGACCCACATAGAGCTATCTCTGCTCCCCCGTATCTGAGTGTCCTTGCTAAGACTGCAGTTTCTGCTGTTACATGTAAACACATACCTATCTTTATACCAGCGAAAGGCTTATTTATAGCGAAATCTTCTCTTAAAGAAACTAAGACTGGCATTTGTTTTTCTGCCCATTCTATCCTTAAATTCCCTCTATCCATCTACTCCTCCTTTTTTCCATAGATCTATGAGATATATTTTGAGAATAATCTTTATGATAGCAGCTATGGGAACTGCTAATATAATTCCCCAAAAACCTAAGAGCTTACCAAAAACTAAAAGGGAGAATATAACTGTTAAAGGGTGTAAACCCATAGTTTTACCCATAACATTAGGGACTATAAAGTGTGCTTCTATCTGTTGAACTATTAAATACCAGATTGCAATTTCTAAAGCTTTCCAAGGAGAGATTGTCAATGCTATCACAATAGCAGGGATAGCTCCTAAAAAGGGACCTAAGTAAGGGATAATTTCTGTAAATCCAGCTATAATTCCAAGAATAAGGGCATAGTTAATGCCTAGTATCCAAGCTCCAAGTCCATCTAATACTCCTACAAATAGACAGAGAATAGCTTGAGCTTTTAGAAAAGATTTAAAACTTGTATTTATCTCTTTTAGTGCATTAATGGTTTTATCTCTAATATTTTCTGGTAAAATACTCATAAACCATTTTTCAATATTTTCCATATCTATTAGAAAATAGAAGTTTAATACTATAGCTAATATTAATGTAAAGATAGAGTTAGTAAGTGTTAATACAAAATTAAAGGCCTTTATACCTAAAGTTGCTAAATAATTCTCTATCTTAGGACGAATAGAATTTAAGAATGAGTCTAACAGCTTTTGCATTTCTGGGTTTCCCTGAATAGTATCTTGAAGATACTTTAAGCTATCTGTCAAGACTTCATAATATTTAGGTATATCTCTTACTAGAGACATAATTTGGTTTCCTAAGATGGGTAGTATTAGAACAAGGGTAGTTATTATGGGACTTATTATCATTATATAAAATATCCCTATTGCTAACCCTCTTTTTAATCTTAATTTATGGGCAAATTTAGTGATAGTAGGATTTATAATGTAAGCTATAGAGCCAGTAATAAAAAACAGTAGAAGAATACTTCTCGTCTCGTATAGAAACCAGATAAGAAGAAGTATTGCTAAGAACCAGAGGAGATCCCTCTGCCATTCTTTCATTTTAAGGCTGCCCTTATGAACCCAGAAAAGAGTGGATGAGGTCTATTTGGTCTAGATGTAAACTCTGGATGGAATTGTGTAGCTATAAAGAACGGATGATCCTTTAATTCTATTATTTCTACAAGATCCCTTTCTTTGTATACACCACTAAAGACAAGACCTTTACTTTCTAATATCTCTCTATAATTATTATTGACCTCGTATCTGTGTCGATGTCTTTCTATTGTATAATGTTTATTGTAAAGTTTAAAGGCTAATGTTCCTTCTTTAAGTTCACATCTATATCCCCCTAGTCTCATTGTGCCACCCATCATTTTTACCTCTTTTTGTTCAGGCAATATATCTATAACTGGATGTGGAGTCTGAGGATCAAATTCAGTGCTATTAGCTTTTTCTAGATTACATACATTTCTAGCATACTCTATTACTGCGCATTGTAAACCTAGACACAGTCCTAAAAATGGTACCTTATTTTCTCTTGCATATTTTATCGCCTTTATTTTACCTTCTATTCCCCTCTGCCCAAATCCTCCAGGGACAAGAATACCATCTACATCTTCTAATGGTTCAGTCCCATTTTTTTCTACCAATTCTGCATCAATCCATTTTATATTTATCTTAGTCCCCTCCCATATACCGCTATGCTCCAATGCAGAGATAACGCTAAGGTATGCATCTTTTAGCCCTATATATTTGCCGACAAATCCTATAGTCACACTCTTCTCTAGATTTTTTGCTCTATATACCAGTTCTTTCCATTCTTGAAGTTCCGGGGTTCTATTCTCCATACCTAAAATCTCAGTTATAATACTTCCTACCATTGACTTTTCAAAGTGTAATGGAACTTCATAGATACAGTCCATATCAGGAGCATCTATAACCGCTTTAGAATCTACATCGCAGAATAATGCTATCTTATCTTTTACCTCTTGAGATAATTCCCTATCTGTTCTACAGATTATCATATCTGGTTGAATTCCTATACTTCTTAGTTCCTTTACGCTATGCTGGGTTGGTTTTGTCTTTACTTCTCCAGATGTCTTTAGGTATGGGACTAGGGTAACATGAATATACATTACATTTTCTTTTCCTATATCCTTTTTTAATTGTCTTATAGCTTCTAAAAATGGAAGCCCTTCTATATCCCCTACTGTTCCACCAACTTCAACTATAACTACATCATATCCTCTTCTTCCTAGATTAAGTATTCTTTCTTTAATCTCGTTTGTGATATGGGGTATTACTTGAATAGTTCCTCCAAGAAATTCACCTTTTCTCTCTTTATTAAGGACGGACCAATAGATAGTCCCAGCCGTAACATTGTTTTCTTTGGTCATATTAGAATCTGTAAATCTTTCATAATGTCCTAGATCTAAATCTGTCTCTGCCCCATCTTCAGTAACAAATACTTCTCCATGTTGATAAGGATTCATAGTTCCAGGGTCAACGTTTAGATACGGATCTAATTTTTGTATAGTGACGTTAAAACCCCTAGCTTTTAACAGTCTTCCTATAGAAGCAGCAGTTATCCCTTTACCTAAAGAAGATACTACTCCACCAGTTATAAATATTAGTTTCATACCTTTAGTAGATATACCTCTATAGACTTGGGTAGTGTTTCTTTATTTATTTCTACTTTATTACTTTCTATCCTTCTAAGCGGATATGGGATATCTTTTAAAAATTCATCTACTGGTTTTATACTCCACCCTTTTATATAGTCTGTTTTATAGTGCATTGGTATAGCCACTTTAGGATTTATACTTTTAATTGTAGCTTTAGCCTCATCTGGCTCTATAGTATAGAATCCTCCAACAGGAATAAATAGAATATCTACATCACCTACCTCTTTTAGTTGCCCTTCACTAAGTATTTCTCCTAAATCTCCTAGGTGACACAATTTTATCCCTTCTGCTTCTATATTAAATATATTTACTTGCCCTCTCTGGGTCCCTTTAGTTTTATCGTGAGCCGCCTTAATTCCCTTTATCCTGATCCCCCGGTGTATATATTCCCCTACATCTTTCACTATGTATGGGTTACCTTTAACCCTTTTTATTGCATTATGATCAAAGTGATCATGAGAGACGGTAATTATATCTGCAGAAAGTTCTTTTATGGGATAGGGAATATCCTCACCAAAAGGATCAGTCACTATAGTACCTAAAGAAGTTTTTATTGTAAAACAGGCATGTCCATTATATTCTATCACCATAATTCTTCCCTCCCAAAAGATCTAAAAGATTCTCTCCATAGAAATCTGGTTTGAGAGAATTTTCAAGTTTTTCTAGCTCATCTTTAGTTGTTACTCCACTTAATACTATCCCAGTCTTACATCCTAGTCTTTTCCCTGCTATTAGGTCTGTCTCTATTCTATCACCTATAAAGATTACATTTTCTAGATCTGAGATTTTAAATTTATTCAATATAAGCCTCAGACCAACAATTTCCGGCTTACCAATTATTATAGGTTGTTTCTTAGATGCTATTTCTACCGCCTTAACTATACTTCCTCCACCAGGAATTAATCCATTTTCAGTGGGAAATGTTGGATCTGTATTAGTTGCTATGAATTTAGCCCCGGAAAGAATAGCATGTTGAGCATATGTAAGTTTTTGGAAATTGAAATTTTTATCCATCCCAACTATAACATAATCAATTGGGGGTTCATAATTTGACCAAAATAGATTTTGAAACCCCATCTCTTCTAGTTCATAAACTATACCCTCTTCTCCTATAATAAAAATCCTGTCGTTCTTATTTGCCTCTTTATCTAAATAAAGTGCAGTAAGATAACTAGAAGTAAATACGTCATATACTGAGACATTTATTCCTATCTCCTTCAATAAACCTACTATTCTTTTCCTAGGTCTAGTTGAGTTATTTGTTAGATAAATCACCTTAACATTATTCTCTTCTAGTAATCTTATGCCTTTAGTGGCTCCTGGTATTGGCGTCCTTCCTTTTATAACTACTCCGTCTATATCTAAAATGGCTAACTTTATACTACTAAGCTCCAAAAAACTTCTCTCTCCTTGTTATTAGAAAAGGTTTATTATCCTCTATAATAGTTGTTTCGTTGGCAATAGCATCTCTTAGGTCTTTAGGTAGACTGAAGATAGATTTATGTGTCTCTCCATCATAATACCTTAAATTACTCAGTCCTATCTTTTCTAATCTTCTGTTGATTTCTTCCTCGCTCAACTTTACAGGATCTTTTCCAAATGTCGCCATGACAAAACCCCAGTCTGAATCATACATCGGTATATAAGCATGATAAGATCTAACTAGTGGAAAGACCTGTTTCAAAGTATTATGGATAGCGGTATGGGCTTTGTTATTAATAATTGAGACACTTAGAGCTTGAGTTACAAATACTCCATCCTCATTAAGGTGTTCTTTTATAGAATTGTAAAATTCTTTAGTAAAGAGTATAGAGGCTGGTCCTTCTTCTAAAGGTTCTGTAAGGTCGCTAATTATAACATCAAACTTCTCTTTAGAGTTTTCGACATAAGCCCTTGCGTCTCCAATAACGAGCTCAGCTCTAGAGTCGTTAAAAGATCCTCCTGCTAGATTAGGAAGATACTCTTTACACAATTCTATAACCTCCTCATCTATGTCTACCATTACTGCTCGCTCTACCGGATGCCTAAGTATCTCTCTTAGAGTAGCTCCTTCTCCCCCACCAAGGAGTAAAACATTTTTAGGGTTGTCAGCTAAGATCATAGCAGGATGAACTAAGACTTCATGATATATATATTCATCTCTTTCTGAAGACTGACTCTCTCCATCTAAAACTAACATTTTACCAAATTGATAACTTTCTAAAATCTCAGCTACTTGATATTTAGTTTCTCTTACAACTAAGCTTCTCTTTATACCATGAACATGGTATTCATTAGGTACAACTAGCTCTAGAAACCACTGCCAATTATGAGCTCTTGACATACCCTTTCACCTCCTCAGTGGTGTGTAGTGTATGTACAAATCTATTATTTTCTGCTGGAATTCCTCTATCTATCTGGGTTATATAGACAGATTGAGCTTTTAAACCATCTGCTATTATGTCACAAGCCTTCCATGGGTCAGTATTTTCTCCACAAGTATATATGTCTACAGCTGCATAGCCACATTCAGGCCATGTATGTATAGAAATATGAGATTCCGCTATTACCACTACCCCACTTACCCCTATAGGGTTAAACTTATGAAATACTGCTTCTTTTATGTGGGCATTAGCTGCAATAGCAGCCTTTATCATAAGTTCTTTTATCTTCTCTATATTGTCTAGAAAATTTGCCTGGCATCCAGAGAGTTCTACTAATATATGGACCCCGAGAGTTTTCATCTCAAGTTCCCAACCCCTTTCTTTTAAAATTTAGTGTAGGAGTAATCCTTTTATAATATCTCCTACACAATTTATAACTATACATTTTTTTAACAAAAATTGCAATAATCTAGAAGTTAAAGTCTTATGTGAGATCAATTATTATTAACTCTCTACAACTATATTTTTTAGTACTCCTATCCCTTCTATCTCTGCTTCGATTATATCTCCAGGTTTTATAGGAGCAATTCCTGAAGGTGTTCCAGTAGCTATTATATCACCAGGTTCAAGAGTCATATGTCGTGTTATATAAGAGATTATATATGGAATTTTAAATATAAGGTTTTTGGTATTATCCTTCTGACGTATAATTCCATTTACTCTAAGTTCTATATTTAGATTATGCGGATCTTTCACTTGCTCTTTTAGGACTAGATAGGGTCCTATTGGGCAGAATGTATCGAAGCTTTTAGATCTAAACCATGGATTAGAGATCTTTAAATCTTCCGTCTGCATATCCCTTGCAGTTACATCGTTTATTATTGTGTATCCAAGTACATAGTCCATAGCTGTTTCTTCAGAAACATCCTTTGCTTTTTTCCCAATAATAACTCCCAATTCTACTTCAGGGTCTACTCTTGTAAGCCAGGTTGGGTATATTATCTTTTCATTATGCCCTATCATAGAAGATACGGACTTACTAAAAAATATTGGTTCTTTAGGGGCATTGTATCCAGTCTCCTTTGCATGCTCTAGATAGTTTCTTCCTAATGCTATGATCTTGGATGGCCTAGTTATCGGAGGCAGTATTTTATATGAGTCTATAGATAAGGTATTTATAAGATTATGATGCTTGATAAAGATTAGTACCTTTTCTAGATATAGTGCTAGATTTTCTATGCACAACAATTCTTCTATCAAGGTTGGTATGTTTATTTCCTTTTCGTATATACTACTAAAGAGCTGTATCCCTTTCGTTAGATTCAGCGTTCTATCTTCAAATAAAAGCCCTATGAATTTTTCATTATCATTTTGGCAATTTAAAAGTTTCATAATCTCCTCCAATCATAAAATTTTTGTTTATTATATCATACTGTGATATAATCTAACGTAGTTAAATCTACTTTAGGAGGATTCTATTATGATTATGACAGTAATGGGTCCGATAGAAGAAACTTTTTTGGGTAAGGCGTTGGTTCATGAACATATCATCTGTGACTTTTCTGGAGCGGAAGAGACTTCTAAGGATAAATATAGTCAAGAAGAAGTTATAAAGATTATATTTCCCTTTCTTAGATCGATAAAAAATTATGGTTTTAACAGCTTCTTCGACTGTACCCCCAAGTATATTGGACGTGATGTTGAAATTTTGTATAGACTTTCGGAAGAATCCGGTGTAAATATAATAACTAACACTGGTTATTATGGTGCTGCTGATGATAAATTTATACCAAGATTTGTATACGATTTGAATGAAGAGGATATAGCAAAATTGTGGATAGATGAATGGAGAAATGGGATAGATGGTACCAATATTAAGCCAGGTTTTATAAAAACTGGAGTTGATCATTTTGCGTTAAGTGAGATAGATAAGAAACTTATAGTAGCTTCAGCTATTACTCATTTAGAAACAGGATTAACAATAGCCTGTCATACTGGAGAGGGAACTTGTGCTTTAGAAGTACTTAATACTGTAAAGGAATATGGAGTTTCTCCAACTGCTCTTGTAATAGTTCATGCTGATAGTATAGAAGAAAAAGATGTAATATTTAAGTTAGCAGAGGAAGGTTGCTGGATAGAGTATGATTCGATAGGAAGTAAACCGATAGAATTTCATGTAAGGCTTATTATGGATACAATTGAAAGAGGTTTTATTTCACAGTTGTTGCTCTCCCATGATGCTGGATGGTATACAGTGGGAGAACCTAGAGGTGGAGAATCAAGGATTAGACCATATACTTACATGTCTGAGTCTCTTATCCCAAGGCTTATAAAAGAAGGTTTAAATGAAGAGATTATAAAGAATATTCTTGTGGATAACCCTGCTAGAGCCTTTTCTATATCTATTAGAAAGCTATAGGGAAAATCTTAACAATTTCTTAAAAAAATTAATGGTTGAGACGTTGTCACAGTAATTTTCTATAAGGTAAAATTATAATATGGAGGCAAAGGAAAGAATAGCTTATATAGTGATTTCTTTGCTAGCAAGCATTGCTATTATAAGTGTAATATTGATATTCATCTTTATTGCAAAAGAATCTCTACTTGTCTTTTTCAATCCAGAAATCAAAAAAGAAGCAAATCTCAGAATTTTCTTTTCAACTAGGGATTGGCAGCCAGTTGGTCTAGAACCTAAATATTCTTTTATTCCTCTTATTATAGGAACATTAAAGGTTACATTAGTTGCTATTATGGTAGCTTTACCTCTTTCTTTAGGATCAGCTATCTTTACTGCAGAGTTTGCTCCTAGAAGATTGAGAGAGGTAATAAAGCCCATAATAGAACTCTTTTCTGCCATCCCCTCAGTAGTTTTAGGTTTTTTTGCCCTTATGGTTATAGCCTCTTGGGTTCAAAATATATTCCATACATCTTCAAGGTTAAATGCTGTGACTGCTGGCTTTGCCCTTGCCTTTGCGGTTATACCAATTACCTATACTATATGCGAAGATGCGTTGAATACTGTACCTAGAGAACTGAAGGAGGCTAGTATAGCGCTAGGAGCTACTAGATGGCAAACTACTGTTAGAGTTGTTTTACCTTCCGCATCAGGCGGAATCTTTGCAGGGATTATGCTGGGTCTAGCTAGAGCAATGGGCGAGACAATGATAGTCTTAATGGTTTCAGGAAATGCAGCCCAAATAACCTGGAGTTTTTTGGATTCTGTAAGAACCATCCCCGCTACTATAGCTGCAGAAATGGGAGAAGTAGCCTTTGGTGGAGCTCACTACGCTACTCTATTTTTCTTAGGTCTCCTTCTTTTTTCTATTACCTTTATTATTAATTATATTGCATCTATACTTTTGGAAAGAACCCAGAAAAGACTTAGAGGAGAAAAATGAAATTTAGGGAGAGGATATATATAGCAATTACCGCTTTAGCGGTAGTTATTGTTGTTGGTTTACTTTTTTTTATAATATTCGATATTTTTAAAAATGGGATAGGAGTAATAAGCTGGGAATTTATCTCTCAACCGCCTAGGGAGGGGATGACTAAGGGTGGTATATTCCCAGCATTATACGGGACTCTTCTTAGGACATTACTAATGTTGATATTTGTCGTTCCAGTTGGAATTTTTACCGCAGTATATCTTAATGAGTATGGGAGAGGAAAAAGATTTTCCAAGTGGATAAGATTAGCTATAAATAATCTTGCTAGCATACCCTCTATAGTATTTGGACTCTTTGGATTAGGATTCTTTGTGTTATTTCTAAGATTAGGAGCAGGACTTCTTTCAGCCGCTTTGACTGTTGGCTTACTTACTCTTCCTCTAGTTGTGGTTTCTACGGAGGAGGCTTTAAAAGCTGTGCCAAACTCTTATAGGGAAGCCGGATTCGCCTTAGGTGCTACTAAATGGCAGGTTATAAAGATGATTGTTCTTCCTCAGGCATTACCAGGTATATTAACTGGGGCAATATTAAGTGTAAGTAGAGGGATGGGAGAAGTTGCTCCCATACTATTTACTGGAGTTGCTTATTATCTTCCCTACCTTCCATCCTCTATTTTTGATCAGTTTATGGATTTAGGATATCACATATACATAATGACTACTCAGTCTTTTAATGTAGAGTTGACTAAACCTATACAATATGGAAGTACTTTAGTCCTTTTAATGCTTACATTCTCTTTAAATATTGTTGCTATTCTTATAAGGTCCAAAATAAGAAGAGGGAGAATAGGATAGATGAATAATATTAAGATCTCGGTAAAAAACTTAAATATCTATTATGGAAATTTTCTAGCTTTAAAAGATATAACACTAGATATACCAGAAAAGAGTATAACAGCTATTATAGGCCCATCAGGCTGTGGAAAGTCTACATTTTTAAGGGCATTAAATAGGATGAATGAGTTACTACCAAATGTTAGGACTGAAGGAGAAGTTATATTAGATGGACAGAATATTTATAATGACGATGTTGACCTTGTAAGTTTGCGAAGAAAAGTTGGTATGGTTTTTCAAAGGCCAAACCCTTTTCCTAAGTCTATTTTTGAAAATGTTGCATTTGGTCTTCGTATCCAAGGTATAAAGAATAGAGAGCAGATAGAGGAAATAGTAGAGTTAAGTCTGAGGAGAGCAGCACTCTGGGACGAGGTAAAGGACAAGCTTCATAAATCCGCTTTAGAGCTTTCTGGAGGGCAACAGCAAAGACTTTGTATAGCTAGGGCTCTTGCGGTTCAACCCGAGGTAATTTTAATGGACGAACCTGCTTCTGCCCTTGACCCTATAGCAACCCTTAGGATAGAGGACTTAATGAGAGAATTGAAGGAAGAGTATACTATAGTAATAGTGACACATAATATGCAACAGGCAGCAAGGGTTTCTGATTTTACTGCATTTTTCTTGACAGATGATAATAGGGCTGGTATGCTTATAGAATACGGAAGGACTTCGGAGATATTTACAATGCCGAAAGACCCTAGGACAGAAGGTTATATAACTGGTAGATATGGATAAGGGAGAAGTTTGGTTATGGTAAATCCTAGACATATATTTGATGAAGAGCTAAGAAATTTAAGAGCAGATCTCTTAAGAATGGGGACTCTAGCCAGAGAAGCTGTCGATAAGTCGATAAAGGCTCTTATAAATAGAGATACAAATCTTGCTGAAGAAGTTATAGTTGGTGATGATATTATAGATAAGATGGACCTTGATATAGAAATGAAATGTATGGAACTTATAGCTAGACAGCAGCCTATGGCTAGAGATCTAAGGACTATAGGAACAATTTTGAAAACGATAACTGATTTAGAACGTATAGCAGATCACGCTGTAGATATAGCCAAGATAGTTAAGATTTTAGCAGACCAGCCTCCTTTGAAACCTTATATAGATATTCCAAGGATGTGTGAGCTTTCCCTATCTATGTTGGATGACGCCTTGAAGTCATTTGTAAGTGAGGATACTGAATTAGCCAAAAAGATGTGTGAAAGAGACGATTTGGTTGATGCCTTATACAATCAAGTCTTTAGAGAGCTCTTGACTTATATGATGGAAGACCCAAAGGCTGTAGTTAGAGCTCTGTATCTTATCTTTGTCGCAAGGTTTTTAGAGAGAGTTGCTGACCATGCTACTAATGTAGGAGAAAGAGTAATATATATGGTTACAGGGGTTTTAAAAGAGTTAAATGTGTAAAGATGTCTTGGAAAGATTATTAAGAAATACGGTGCAGGTAATATCGGTTGAAGAGTTGAATGAGAGGTTGGAAGAATCTGAGAGATTAAAAAAGCCCCTTAGAGTAAAGTTGGGGGTTGATCCTACCGCTCCGGATTTACACTTGGGCCATTATGTGGGTTTAAGAAAACTTAGGGAATTTCAGGAATTTGGTCATACTATAGTCTTCGTTATAGGAGATTTTACTGCAAGGATAGGAGATCCTTCTGGGCGTTCTGAAACTAGAAAACCCTTGACCGAAGAAGAGGTAGGTGCTAATGCTGAAACTTATGCCAAACAGGTCTTTAAAGTATTGGATAGAGAGAAAACAGAGCTTCGGTTTAATAGTGAATGGCTTGGTAAACTTTCTTCTATTGATATTATAAAGCTTACTAGTAATTATACAGTTGCTAGAATGTTAGAAAGAGATGATTTTAAGAAGAGATTTAGCGAGAATCGTCCTATTAGTATTCATGAATTTTTATATCCTCTTTTTCAGGCTTATGATTCTGTGGCTATAAATGCCGATATAGAGACAGGAGGAACAGACCAGACATTTAATCTGTTAGTAGGTAGAGAGATACAGCCAATATATGGACAAAGACCTCAGATAGTATTCACTTGGCCTCTAATAGAGGGTATAGATGGGATAGTAAAAATGAGTAAAAGTTATGGTAACTATGTAGCACTTGAAGACCCACCACAAGAGATGTATGGAAAGCTTATGTCTATTCCAGATCATCTCATTATTAAGTATCTTACACTACTTACCGACTTTTCAGATATGGAAATAAAGCGATGGGAAAGAGAGATGCAAGAAGGGCTTAATCCTAAGATTGTTAAAGAGATTCTTGCTATGGAGATTGTTGCTACTTTTTATAGTAGAGAGAAGGCTATAGAATGTAGAGATGAATTTAATCGTGTGTTTTCTCAGAGAGAATTACCAAAGGAGATTCCTGCTTTTTATTTAGATTCTTCTTATTTTAATGGAGAGGTTTTATTAGTAGATATTTTACTTAATACTGGTTTGGTATCTTCTAAGAGCGAAGCTAGAAGACTTATAAGACAGAGAGGAGTTAAAGTGGATGGCTCTATAGCAGAGGATCCAGAAGTTAAGATTAAATTGAAGCCAGACATAGTCTTACAGGTAGGGAAGCGTAAATTTTTAAAATTGAAAGTTAGGAATGACTAGGAGGATGGAGGAAAAGGCTCCAGAGGTAAAGCAGGCTGAGGAGAAATTATATAAAGGTGAAATTCTAGAAGCTATAAAGATATTAGAACAGTATCTTATTATTCATCCTGAAGATTATTATGCTATAAACAAGCTAGGAGTAGCATTTGTTAATGATGGTAAGCTTGACAGAGCTAGGGAGTGTTTTATAAGAGCTATAGAGATAAATCCTAAGTTTGCCCCTCCATATAGTAATATAGGTAACCTATGTACTGAGGCTGGAAGATACGAAGAAGCTCTAGTTTGGTATAAGAAGGCGCTTGAAATAGATCCGAATTTTTCTAGTGCTAGAAATAACCTTGCTCACCTTTATCGTGTGACTGGTAGGATAGATATGGCAGTTGAAGAACTAAAGAAAGCTTATCATCGAGAGGGAGGAAGGATAGGTTTTACTAGAAATTGGTGGTTATGGATTCTAGTGATAGCAGCCATATTATACTTTATATATAGGGGAACTTAATTTTAGGAAAAGGAGGGATACTGGTGCCTCTTTTTTGGAAAAAAGAATCTAAGAAGGTTGATTCCGCTCAGATTCTATCAGACTTAAAAACTGTTTGCCAGAAATACTTAGGAGACAAAACTGATAGTGTTTTAAAGTCATCTTTAAATAGTATAGGGCGAGATGCTTCTAATCTAACTGTTGATGATATAAGTCCTCTTATAAATAAACTTATTGATAATGTTATTAATCCATTAAAAAAAGCTGACTTCAGAGCAGAATTGTTTGAAATTAGAAGAAAATATTCTGGTTGATAATATTATTGAGATTTTAATCATAGAGGAGTGTGTATACTATGAGGGCTAGGTTTTTAATTTTTTATCTCTTGTTATTTTTGATTTTTCCTGTGTTTATTGTTAATTCTCAAGCTTTAAATCCTTCCAATATAACCTCTTCCCAAGTAGAAGCATTAGAAGAACCTATAACAGAAGACTATGTACTTGGTCCAGGAGATAAATTACTTCTATCTATAAAAGGGAAGATTATAAATGTTTCTTATGAGCTAGTAATAACTGCAGATGGTAACGTTATTATCCCAGAGATAGGTCCTGTCTATTGTTCTGGTTTATCGATAAAATCTTTAAAGAAAAGATTAGGAGAATTGATTCCAAAGTATTATAAAAATGTCCAAATTTCTCTAGCCCTCTTATCACCAAGAACTTTTAAGGTTTTTGTAACAGGTGCAGTTTCTAACCCTGGAACAGTTACTGTGAAGGCTTTGGCTAGACTTCAGGAAGCTATTAATTTAGTAGGTGGGATATTACCCAATGGTTCATACAGACAAATACAAATAACAAGAGTAAAAGATAATAAAAAGAAAATCTTAACTGTAGATTTATATAAATTCTACAAAAAAGGAGATATTTCCCAGAATCCATATCTTGAGGCAGGAGATGTAATATACGTACCAGTAATGAGAGAGAGTGTAAAGATACTAGGGGAGGTACGTAATCCAGGAGAGTATGAGATAGTAAGAGGGGATAGGCTAAAAGACATCATAGAGATGGCAGGAGGGCTAACACCTAAGGCAAGCCTAGTAGGAGGTACGATAGAGAGGCTAAGAGAATCAAAGAGAGAGGTAATAGAAGTAAACCTATACGAATTACTAATAGGGAACAATATAGAAGCGAACATAGAACTACTAAGAGGGGATACGATAACAATACCAGTAAAGGTAGACAAGATATACGTACTAGGGCAGGTAAGGAATCCAGGGCCATTCACAGTAGTAAGCCAGAAGGAACAGCTACAACCAAACGAAGTATTAGAAGGGGTAAAGATATCAGAACTTATAACAAAGGCAGGAGGAGTCCTACCGCAGGCAAGTACGAGGAAGATACAACTAATAAGAGAAAATAGGATAATAAAAGAGCTAGACCTATACAAGGTACTAGTAAGAGGGGAGAAAGAGGAAGAAGAGATAAAGCTATTAGCAGGAGATGTAATATACGTACCAGTAATGAGAGAGAGTGTAAAGATACTAGGGGAGGTACGTAATCCAGGAGAGTATGAGATAGTAAGAGGGGATAGGTTAAAAGACATCATAGAGATGGCAGGAGGGCTAACACCTAAGGCAAGCCTAGTAGGAGGGATTATTGAAAGGATCTCAGGAGAGATCATAGAATTAGATTTTCTTAAGTCTAACGAGATCCTTTTAAAGGATAAAGATTTAATTAAAATACCAACTAGAATCGATAGAGTTTATGTCTTAGGACAAGTTAGAAACCCTGGAGCTATTACTCTAACTACAGGAGAAGTAAGTGGAGCTCAGACTGGTGAGGCTATCCTAGGTCAAGCTAGGGAGGGAGCAAGGATATCAGAATTAATAACTCGTGCTGGTGGTATATTACCTACTGCAAGCACTAGAAATATAAAAGTCTTTAGAGGCGGTAAAGAAATAGCAGTTATAGATCTTTACAGAGTTTTAGTTTTAGGAGATATAACCCAGGAAGTAAGTTTACGCCTCATAGATGGTGATATAATATTTGTTCCTCCAATGGAAAATACTGTTAGAATCTTTGGACAGGTAAGAGAACCTGGTATATACGAGATAAGAGAAGGTGATAGAGTAAGAGACTTACTCATAAGGGCTGGTGGATTAACTCCCCGATCTACAAGGACTTTGGCAAAGATTGAACGTGTCATAAATGGCAAAAAGGAAGATATTCTATTTAATGTTGACTATGCACTTAGAGGAGACGAAAAAAATAATATACTATTAAAGGATGGAGATAATGTATTTATTCCAGAATTAAGAAGACTTGTTTATGTATTAGGCCAGGTTAATAACCCTGGATCTATAGAGTATGTGGAGGGAAGAAGACTTACAGAATATATAAGTGCTGCAGGCGGTATAAAAGATAGGTCGGATCTAAAGAAAGTTACCGTTATTAGACAAACTGGAGATAAACCCGAAATGATAACAATTAATTATGAGGAGATTGTTAAAAAAGGCAAAGGTGAGCTAGACATAGAGATTAGAGAGGATGATATAGTATATGTCCCTGAACTTCTCTTTAAGGGTTGGCAGGACCTTGTTCAGATTCTCATGAGCATTGGAATACTAAAAGACACCTTTGGTTCTCTATTTGGGTGGTAGTTATGGAAGAAGAGATAAGTTTAGTTGACCTTATAAAAGTATTAATGAAGAGAAAAATGTATATTATAACGATCTTTCTGTTAGCGGTTGTAGGAGCATATACTTTTAGTAAGATGACTCCTAAGATATATTCTGCAAAAGCAGTAGTACTTCTGCCTAGTGAGAAAGGGACTGGGATAAGTACTCAACTTCTTCAGTATCTCCCTATAACAGGTGGGATATCTGGTCTAGCGGGAGGAGTTGGAGCGAATTATACTGCTATTCTTAAAAGCCGATCAGCTGCTGAGTATGTTGTTAGAAAGCTAGGACTAGAAAAAGAGTATAATACTAATAGCCTACAAGAAGCTATATCTATACTGCAAAAATCTATAAAGATAGGTGATACTAAGGAGAATACCATAGAAATAACTGCAGAGGCTAAGAGCCCTCAATTAGCTGCAGATATATCTAATGCGTATATATCAGCTTTAAAGGAGATAACTTCTAAAATTATGCTTAGTTCTGCTCAGAGGGAAAAATTATTTTTAGAAAGAAGATTAAGAGAGACGGAGAAACTTTTAAACGAGGCAGAATCTAAACTTAAATCTTTCCAAGAGAAGTATAAGTTAATTAGTGTAAGTGATGAGACCAAGGCTTTGATAGATAATATGGCTAATCTACAGGCTCAGAAGGAATCTACTCAGATAGAGTTAAACACTGTAAACTCTCAGATAAATACCTTGCAGAGTATCTTAAAGTCCCAGGCTGAAATTCTAGGTAAAGATCCTCTTACAATAACTACTATAAGTTCAGACCCTAAGATTCAAACTTGGAGAGAGAAACTCATAGAAAGTGAAGTTAATCTAGCTACTCTCCTACAAGACTACGGAGAACTCCACCCTAAAGTAGTCGAGTTAAAACAACAGATAACTGAAATAAAGAAGGTTATGAAGGAAGAGATAGAAAGATTGTCTAATGCATTAGGGACTCTTTCCACCCCAGAACTATTTGATCTAAGTGTTAAGAGAATCTCTTTAGAGGCTAAGTATCAGGGTTTAACAGGGCTTATTTCAAAGTATGAGAAGAAATTAAGCGAGCTTCCAGATCTGAGTTTACAACTTTCTAGGCTTATTAGGGATGTAAAGTTGCAAGAGGCTATATACACTACTCTTTCTACTCAGTATGAACAGGCAAAGATAAGTGAGGCAAGAGAGTCAGTAGAGATTCAAGTACTAGACTATGCTGTACCACCTGAAAAGCATAGTAAACCTAATACTATGCTTAATGTCCTTATCGCTGGAGTAGCTTCTCTATTTCTGGGAATATTTTTAGTATTCTTTTTAGAATTTTGGAAGAATCTTAAGGAGGAATTAGCAAAAGATGAAGATTCCTAGTTTTGACCTTAAGAGACAGTATCAGGATCTTAAGCTGGAGATAGACCAAGTAGTAAAAGATGTGATGGAAAAAGGTCAATTTATACTGGGAGAAAATGTAAGTCTCCTAGAATCAGAGTTATCGGTATACTGTGGTACTAAGTATGCCATTGGGGTTGCTTCAGGAACTGATGCCCTTTTACTTTCTTTGAGAGCCCTTGGAGTTTGCCCTGGAGATGAAGTTATAACTACTCCATTTACATTCTTTGCTACTGCCGAGGTTATTTCTAATCTCGGTGCAAAACCGGTTTTTGTTGATATAGAGCCAGATACTTTTAACATAGATGTAGAAAAGGTAGAAAGAGTGATAACTAAAAATACCAAAGTTATTTTACCGGTTCATATCTTTGGACAGATGTGTGATATGGATAAAATTTTAGAGCTTAAAGAGAAATATAATCTTTCTGTGGTAGAGGACGCCTGTCAGGCTATAGGTGCAGTTTATAGAGGTAAAAAGGCTGGAAGCATTGGAGACACTGGATGTTTTAGTTTCTTCCCTACCAAAAACTTAGGGGCATTTGGAGATGGTGGGATGATTGTTACTAGTGATGAAAAGATAAAAGATAAGATATTGATGTTAAGAAATCATGGAAGCAAGAAAAAATATTATCATGAGGAGTTGGGATACAACAGTAGATTAGATGAGATTCAGGCAGCTATATTGAGGGTAAAGCTCAGATATTTAGATAGTTATATAAAGAGAAGACAGGAGATAGCTAGTTTATATAACAATTTACTTTCAGATGTGCCTTATGTGAAAACTCCAAGAATTAAGGAAGGGCATATCCATACATTCCATCAGTATGTGATAAGGGCAGAAAGAAGAGATGAACTGCAGAGATATCTCTCTGATAATGGTATTGGCTCTACAGTGTATTATCCCTTGCCGTTACATCTTCAGAAGGTATATAATATCTTAGGTTATAAACTAGGAGATTTTCCAGAGGCAGAAAGAGCCTCTAAAGATGTCTTGGCATTACCTATGTGGCCAGAATTGAAAGATGAAGAAGTTAGAAAAGTTGTGGAGGTTATAAAGTCTTTCTATGGAAAAAGTTAGATTTGCTATTATAGGATGCGGACAGAATGCACATAAGCATAGCGAAGTTATTTCGGATGTTCCTCATTTAGAGTTAGTAGCAGTATGTGATAGTAATTTGTCTAAAGCAGAAGATTTTGCTTCCTTATATAAAGTTAGAAAGGTCTATACAGATTATAGAGAACTTTTAGAGAAGGAAGATTTGGATTTTGTTTCTATTTCTACCCCACATTCATCTCATTATGAGATTGCTAAGGATGCATTGAATTCGAAAGTGAATGTGCTTGTAGAAAAGCCATTGGCTTTAAGTCTAAGGGAGGCTAAAGAGTTATGTTTTCTTGCCGATAACTTAGGTTTAAAGTTGGGTATGGTAGTACAGATGAGGTATAATCCACTTGTAGAATTAGCTCAGGAGGCTGCAAAGAATGGTGCTTTAGGTAAGCTTTTTTTAGGAAGTGTTCATATGCTTTGGTATAGGCCACAGGAATACTTTGAAAACTCTTGGAGAGGAAGTAAAGACTATGATGGTGGCATGCTCTATAATATGGCAATACATTATCTAGACCTTTTAATCTCATTTTTTGGTGAGGTTTGCTCTGCCTATGCTATGGCTGATACCTTTACTCATTCAATTGAAACTGAAGATACTTTAGTTGCAGTTTTGAGATTTTATAATGGGGCTTTAGGTACCTTTGAAGGAAGTTTCTCTATCTATCCTCAAAATTTAGAGACTAGTTTGAGTATATTTGGAGATAGAGGAACTATTGTAATTGGTGGTCTAGCATTGAATAGTATTAACGCATGGAGGATAAAGGATAATGCAATTTCTCCAAAAGTTGTTACATATGACCCTTTGTATCTTAGAAGGCTCTGCTTTAAAAATATGATACTAGACTTCTGTAATGGTATAGTTAATAACAGCCCTACTAGGATAGATGCGGTGAATTCGCTTTTGGTTTTAGAAACTATAGATGCTATCTATAAATCTTTAAGAGAGGGATAGATTATGTCTAAAGCGATCGGAGTAGATATTGGTGGGACAAAAATTCTTTCTGCTGTTATAGATGAGAAGGGGAATATAATAAAGAGTTTAAGAGTTCCTAGCGAAGGCAAAGAGGGTAGAGAAAAGATTTTAAGCCATTTGTATGAAGCTATAGAAGGGATCTTAAGCGAAGATATAGAGGGTATTGGTATAGGGACAGCTGGACAGGTTGATCCTGATACCGGCACAATAGTTACCGCTACACCTAACCTTAAAGATTGGGCAGGGACACCCCTAAAGGATATAATTGAGGAGAGATTTAAACTTCCAACGTATGTAGATAATGATGGTAATGTGGCTGCTCTGGGTGAATGGTGGGCTGGTGGTGGAAGAGGAGCTAAGTGTCTTTTATGTCTTACTATAGGTACCGGGATTGGTTCTGGAATAGTCTATAATGGTAAGGTCTTTAGAGGAGCTAAGGGCGTTGGTGCAGAGTTAGGTCATATGAGTATAAAGTATGATGGAATTAGATGTAACTGTGGTGGTATAGGATGTATCGAGGCATACGCATCTGGCCCAGCTCTTATGAAAAGACTTCAGGAGAAGGGTAGATCTATAAAAAATCCTGAGGAGATTCAACTATATGCTGAAAGCGGAGATAAAATAGTTTTAGAAGCTATAGAAGAGATAGGGATACTCCTTGGATATGCGATGGTAAGTTTTATAAATATATTCAACCCCGATATTATACTCCTTTCTGGAGGAGTCTCTAATTTAGGAGATCTCTTGATCAACCCAATAAGAAAGATAGTAGATACTTATGCCCTTCCAGGCGGAAGGGATGTAAAGATAACTAAGGCTACCTTGGGTGAACAGGCAGGTGTAGTAGGAGCATCTGCCTTAGTATTCTTAAAAGGAGCAAAATAATTGGTAGGAGGGATTTTATGGCAGAAGAAAGACAGTTAGTAGTATTTTCTCTACTAAATGAAGACTATGGGATAGATATCTATAAGGTTCAAGAGATTATTCAGTATAGGGATATAACTTTTGTCCCTAAGGCTCCATCTTTTGTTAAAGGTGTTATAAACCTTAGGGGTAAGATAATACCAGTTATAGATCTAAAGGAGAGATTTAATCTTCAAGAAAAAGAGATTACACCAGATACAAGGATAATAGTAGTAGAGATATCCTCACAAACTGTTGGCTTAATAGTAGATTCTGTAACTGAGGTTTTAAGGATACCGAAAGATAATATAGAACCTCCACCTCCAGTTACTACTATCGGAGCAGATTTTATAGAAGGGGTAGGGAAATTAGACGAGAGATTGATTATTATATTGGATATAGATAAGATACTGAGCAGAGAAGAAAAGGGTGAATTAGCAGTTTTAAAGTAATAAAGGGTGATGTGTTATTCTAGGGACAATTGTAAATACTGTTACTGTTATAGCTGGAAGTAGTATTGGTTTACTTTTAGGGAATAGATTTTCTGAGAGATTGCAGAGGATAGCTATACAATCTGTAGGATTATTTACTCTAACGGTAGGTTTAAAAATGGCATTTGGTGCTAAAGATATAAAAGAATCTATAATTGTTTTGATAAGCCTTGCTATTGGTGGTATAATAGGCGAATTGTTAGATATAGAATCCTCTTTAGAAAGATTAGGAGATACACTCAAGAAAAAGACTTCAAATAATTTGAGTACTTTTACACAGGGTTTTATGGCAGCTAGTCTACTCTTCTGTATAGGACCTATGGCAATCACTGGGGCTATAGAAGATGGTATAAAAGGAACCTATAATATACTACTTACAAAGTCTATAATGGATGGTATTTCTTCTATAGTCTTATCTGCTTCACTGGGTATAGGTGTTATATTTTCAGCATTAGTTGTCTTAGGCTATCAAGGAGTATTGACTATACTAGCTTCTATGATTGGGAGTCTTCTACCTGACAGTTCTGTAAATTGTATAACTATAGTTGGAGGATTAATGATTATTGGAATAGGTATTAATCTTTTAGGTATAGGAAAGATAAAAGTAGGAAACCTATTACCAGGACTTTTGATAGGAGGGTTATTAGGAGCTCTATTATGATAGATATAAGACTTATTGAGGCTAAACCTGAAGAGATAAAGAATCTTTTAAAGAAAAAAGGAATTGATAATCCACCTATTGATGAGATATTAGAGTTAAATCAGAAAAGGAAGGATCTTATTAAAGAAGTAGATAATCTTAGACATTTACAAAATGTAACTTCTAAAGAGATACAAAAGAATCCTAAAGATAGAGAGGCTCTTATTAGTAAGATCAAAGAAGTAGTTCCTAGATTAAGAGAACTTGAAAATGAACTGAAAAGGGTAGAGGATTCTCTTAATGATTTGATGTTAACCTTGCCTAACATCCCTCATGAGAGTGTTCCTGAAGGGAAAGATGAGAGTGGTAATATACCAATAAAGTATTTTGGCGATATACCACAATTTGATTTTGTACCAAAAGACCATTTAGAATTAGGAGAGACGTTAGATCTGATAGACGTAAAGAGAGCAGGAAAGGTAAGCGGTTCTAGATTTTACTATCTCAAACGTGAATTGGTTATACTGGAATATGCGCTCATAAGGTTTGTGACTGATCTCCTTTTAGAGAAAGGATTTATACCTGTGATTCCTCCTGTGCTTGTAAGGGAAGATATACTCTATAGCCTTGGATACCTTCCTGAGCTTGAAGAACAGATGTATAAAATACCTCTTGATGAATTAAGATTAGCAGGGACATCAGAGCATACTGTTGTACCTATGTTTAAAGATGAAATACTTAATGTAGAAGATCTACCTCAAAGGTTTATTTCATTTTCATCCTGTTTTAGAAGAGAAGCTGGTGCTGCAGGGAAGGATACAAGAGGTATTCTAAGAGTTCACCAGTTTGATAAGCTTGAAATGGTATCCTTTACTTTACCTGATAAATCTTGGGAAGAGCATGAATTTTTACTCTCTATCGAGGAAGAGATAATGAGTAAACTAAATATTCCTTATAGAGTAGTTCTCATATGTGCAGGTGATTTGGGATTCCCTGCTAGTAAAAAATACGATATAGAAGCATGGATGCCTGGACAGAATAGATACAGGGAAACACACTCTTGCAGTAATTGTACTGATTTTCAGGCTAGACGTCTAAACATAAGGTATAGGGACGAAGATGGAAATGTCCGTTATGTCCATATCTTAAACGGAACTGCTCTTGCTATTGGTAGGACGATTATTGCTATAATGGAAAATTATCAGAATAAAGATGGAAGTATAAGAGTTCCAGATGTATTAATTCCTTATACCAAATTTGAGGTAATAAAACGATGAGAGAAGTAGTAATTGTTCTTGATTTTGGTTCGCAGTATACAAATCTTATAGCTAGGAGGATAAGAGAACATCAAGTTTATTCCGAGATATTACCATGTGATATCTCTTTTGAAGAAATAGAGAAAATGAATCCTAAGGGGATCATTCTTTCTGGTGGTCCTTCTAGTGTCTATGAAGAGGGGGCTCCTAGGTGTAGCCCGTTAATCTTTAGTGGAAGATATCCTGTATTGGGAATTTGCTATGGGATGCAACTTATGGCATACATGCTTGGAGGTAAGGTGGTCAGAGGAGAAAAGGGTGAATTTGGTAAGACCCTTTTGAAAATTGAGAAGGATTCTTTATTATTTAAGGGGCTAGAAAGAGAGTTTATTGCTTGGATGAGCCACAACGATATGGTAATAAAACCGCCAGATAATTTTAAAGTCACTGCCGCTACTGATAATACTCCTGTAGCTGCTATGGAAGACATTGGTAAGAATCTCTATGCTGTCCAATTTCATCCTGAGGTGGTCCATACTGTAAATGGGAGTAAGATTATACAAAATTTTCTCTATAATGTATGTTCCTGTAGTGGAGATTGGACCCCTGAGCATTTTATAAATGAGACGATAGAAAATATAAGAGATATAGTTAAAGATGGGAGAGTTATATGCGCATTAAGTGGTGGAGTAGATTCTACTACTACCGCTGTACTTGTCCACAAAGCTATTGGAGATAATCTTATCTGTATATTTGTAAATCAGGGGACCCTTAGACAGAATGAAGTCGAGCAGGTATTGAATACCCTGAAGAGTTTCAATATGAGGGTAGAATATATAGATGCCACTGATAGATTTCTAGAAAGGTTAAAAGGGATAACAGATCCCGAAGAGAAGCGTAGGATAATTGGTCATGAGTTTGTGAGTGTATTTGAGGAGGTAGCTACAAAACTTGGGGATATAGATTTTCTTGCTCAAGGGACACTTTATCCTGACGTGATAGAAAGTGCAACGAGTTCTCAAAAGGCACATAAGATAAAAACCCATCACAACGTTGGTGGCCTTCCAGAGAAAATGAGATTAAAATTGGTTGAGCCATTAAGATATCTTTTTAAGGATGAGGTTAGAAAAGTAGCGCTATCCCTTGGTATTCCGGAGAAGATAGTCTATCGTCAGCCTTTTCCTGGACCAGGATTAGCAATAAGAATTATAGGAGAGGTTACTAGAGAGAGGCTAGAAATTATCAGGAAGGCAGATTATATAATCTCTACTGAGATAGAGAATGCTGGTTTAAGTAGAGAACTTTGGCAGTATTTTGGTGTCCTTTTACCAGAGATGAGTGTAGGAGTGATGGGTGATAAAAGAACATTTGGTCATGTGGTGGCTGTAAGGGCTATCTTAAGTGAAGATGGAATGACTGCAGATTGGGCTAGACTGCCATACTCTCTTTTAGAAACTATATCTAACCGAATAATAAATGAAGTTCCCAAGGTTAATAGAGTTGTGTATGATATAAGTTCAAAACCGCCAGCTACAATAGAGTGGGAATAGGTTATGGAGTTAATAGAGGAGATAATTTTTAAACTTAAGAACATAGGTCCAAGGCCAACAGGTTCGGATAAAGAGAAAGAGTTTTCTAAATGGATAGAGGATAAGCTTAAGTCTTTTGGCCTTGATACTGAAGTTCAAAACTTTAAAGTTGTCCCAACTTATTCCTATCCATATATAATAATCTGGGGACTTTTAGTTTTTTCCATATTTTTTATGCCTGTTAATAGATTTCTTCCATTTTTCTTATCACTAGTTATTGTCTTTTTAGAATTTAGAGAATTGGATACGTTTCACAATATTACAAATTTGTTTAGAACTAGGGTATCTACAAATGTAATTGGTAAAAACTCTGATAAACCAAGGCTAGTCATAATGGCTCATATGGACTCTGCTAGGACGTCTATATTTTTTCATCCCAAATATGTTACTTCTCCTAGGACTTCAATGCTCCTTACTACAGGTTCTAGTTTAGCAGTACTAATTCTTACGCTCCTTAACCTTATCTTTCCCCTAAGACTTTGGTTTTATATTGGCTTGATTCCTTCTCTATATCTATTATTTCTTATAGCTGCTCATATACACAGGGAGTTATTTATGGGATTTAGCCCCGGAGGAAATGATAATGGGTCTGGTGTTATAACCGCTTTATGTAGTGCTAAGATATTAAGAGAAGAAGATATTCCCTTTTGGGTAGTATTTACTGGAGGGGAAGAATCTGGTACTTACGGGGCTGAAGCATTGGAGAAAGAATATGGAGAAAAGTTGAAAGATGCTTTTATCCTAAATCTTGATAATCTAGGAATAGGAAGACTTACCATAGCTATAGAAGAAGGTATGTGGAAGATATTTAAGGTAAAGAAAGACTGGTTAAATGTTATAAAGAATTGTACTAGCGATATAGATGTAAATTTTAGGCCTTATTTGGGTCTTTCTACTGATGCTACTATATTTCTAGCTAGAGATTATAATGCTGGGACTATTATTGCACTTGATAAAAGAGGTTTTCCTGTGAATTGGCATTGGTATACTGATAGTGTAGAATTTTTAGATAAGAAGATCTTAACAGATGCTATCAATATAGTTACGAATGTGGGGAGATATATAAAATGACACTGAAGAGATATTTAGCAGATAGAATTTTAGATGCATTAAATAAGATTAATATAAAGTTTACAGAAGTATTGGTAGATAGGACTCAAAGTCCGGAGTTTGGACATTATGCTTCATCTGTATCCTTCAATCTCTCTAAAATTCTTAAGAAATCTCCTTATGAAATAGCAAAAGATATAGTGGGAAACCTTACTGACCCATCGGAGCTTATAGATAAAGTAGAGATAAAGAATGGTTTTATAAACTTTTTCTTGAAAGAAAAAGCATTTCATCTTGTTATAAAAGAGATTATAAAAGAGAAAGAGAACTATGGAAGGTCAAATGAAGGAAAAGGGGAAAAAATACAGATAGAATTTGTAAGTGCTAATCCTTCTGGACCACTTCATGTGGGTAATGGAAGAGGTGGTGCCTTAGGCGATGTCTTAGCTAACATGTTTGAATGGTTTGGGTACAAGGTGGAAAGAGAGTTCTATGTGAATGATATGGGGACTCAGATGAATCTCTTAGCCCTTTCTGTTGAGGCTAGGATGAAAGAATTGTTAGGAATGCCCTTTGAGTTTCCAGAAGATGGATATCATGGAGAATATATAAAGGATATAGCTAAGTTGGCCGTTGAAAAATTTGGTAATGATATCTGGAATCTTCCTCAAGAAGAAAGACTAGAGAGGCTTAAAGAGTTTGCTAAAGATACGATTTTAGAGTGGCAGAGAGAAGACTTAGAAGATTTTGGAATAAGATTTGATTGTTGGTATAAGGAAAGTAGTCTGCATAAGAAAGGCCTTCTAAAAGAAGCTTTTGAGATACTTAAAGCTGGTGGGTATACTTATGAAAAAGATGGAGCTGTATGGTTTGCCTCCACCAGATTTGGTGATGAAAAAGATAGGGTTCTTATAAAGAGTGACGGATCTTCTACATACTTTCTAGCTGATATAGCGTATCATTTAGATAAATATAGGAGAGGATTTTCTCGCATAATTGATATATGGGGAGCTGATCATCATGGTCATGTTCCTAGAATGAAGGCTAGTGTAGAGGCATTAGGTTACGATCCTAATACCCTTGAACTGATAATCTACCAAATAGTTCATCTTTTTAGAGGTGGTTCTGCGGTAAGAATGTCTAAGAGAGCAGGGGAGATGGTTACACTTAGGGAATTGTTAGATGAGGTGGGGAAAGATGCTGCTAGATATTTCTTTGTTATGAGAGACCCAAATAGTCAGTTGGATTTCGATATAGATTTGGCAAAGACTCAATCTACTAACAACCCTGTATACTATGTTCAGTATGCCTTTGCCAGATGCTGTAGCCTTTTTAAACAAGCTGAGGTACGGAAAATAGAGACAGAAAAGATGTTTAACTGTGATTTGTCTTATCTTAAAGATCCGTTGGAGATCGAACTTATTATAACTCTTGAAGACTTTCCAGATATACTAAGGAATGCATTTTATAATCGCGCCCCACACAGGCTTACTTTTTATCTCGAATCTTTAGCTAAAAGTTTTCATTCTTTCTATAATTCGTTACGTATCTTACAAGAAGAAGAATCTGTAATGTATGCTCGTATGGCTCTCGTTTTTGCTACTCAACAGGTAATAAAGAACGGGTTAGATATAATAGGGGTTAGCGCTCCTGAAAAGATGTAATTTCATCGCTTTGTGTTATAATGAAAGATAATGATATTTAGGGGGATGATTGATGGAAAGTAGAGTAGAGAATCCTTTAGGGCAGATAAATATTTCTGCCAATGCTATAGCCAATATAGTGACAAATGCTACTTTAAGATGCCCTGGAGTTGTAGGGATGAGTTCTAAGTCATTTACCGAGGAGATAGCTAACCTTTTGAGAGTAGAGTCTCCCTCTAAGGGTGTAGAGATTAATATTTCGGGGGATAAAGTAGATGTAAATGTATATGTTATAGTGAAATATGGGACAAGTATCCCAGAACTTGCCGAGGCTATAGCTACTTCTATAAAGGCAGATTTAGAAAAATATACAGGACTTACTGTTTCTTCTATAAATGTAAGTGTTGTTGGCATCTCTTAAAAGCAGAAGAGGTGTAGTTGGTTGGCTTTAGATATTCCTATTCAGTACGTTAAGGGAGTAGGTCCTAAAAGAGCTCTCCTTTTCAAAAAACTTGGTGTAGAGACACTGAATGATTTGCTCTATTTTATCCCAAAGAGATACGAGGATAGGAGTAACTTAAAGCCTATAAATTCTCTAGAATCAGACACTTATCAAACTGTTCTATGTTATGTGGTAGATATTCAGGAGGAGAGAGTAAGAAATAACCTTACGTTAGTTAAGGCAAGAGTAAGAGATGGTACTGGTGAGGCTATTGCAGTATGGTTTAATCAGACTTATCTGAAAAATATACTAAAAAGGGGAACTAAACTCTATCTCTATGGAAATATCATTAGAAGGTTTGGAAGGGTAGAGATACAAAACCCAGATTATGAAATAGCAGATAGTGATGAAACAATACATACAGGGAGGATAATACCTGTTTACCCTCTTACTGAAGGTTTAAGTCAGAAGATAGTAAGAAACATCATTTGGAATACTCTTGATAGATATTTAGAAGAGTTAGAAGAATTTATTCCAATGGAGATATTATATAAGTATGGATTTCCAGATATAAAAGATGCTATGCGGGGGATACATTTTCCAGATAGCGAAGATACCCTTAAAAGAGCTAAAGAGAGATTAGCTTTTGAAGAATTCTTTTTGCTTCAGCTTGCTATCTTGAGACGTAGGATGTCTTTATTGGAGGAAAATGCCCCTATAATAAAAGTTCCTAGAGAGATCGAAGAAAAATTTTTTAGAAGTCTTCCTTTTGAATTGACAAATGCACAGAAAAGGGTAATTGAGGACATTAAGAGGGATATAGCAAGTGGAAAATCTATGCAAAGACTCTTACAAGGTGATGTTGGTTCTGGGAAAACTGTTGTAGCGGCTTATTTTCTATACGTGATAGCTAGTAGTGGTTATCAGAGTGCAATTATGGCTCCGACTGAGATACTTGCCCAACAACACTATGATAGAATTGGACCCCTCTTAGCCAACTTGGGTTTAGAAACTGCTCTGCTTATTGGTTCTACAAAAGAGAAAGAAAGACAAAAGATCAAGGAAAAATTAGCTCTTGGGGAATTACTAGTAATTGTTGGAACCCATGCCCTTATACAGGAGGAGATAGAGTTTAAGAATCTTGTAGGTATAGTGATAGATGAGCAACACAGGTTTGGTGTTATGCAGAGAATGGCTTTAAGAAGCAAGGGGAATTCGCCTCATTTTCTAGTTATGAGTGCTACCCCTATTCCTAGGACCTTGGCCCTTACACTCTATGGAGACCTTGATATTTCAGTTATAGATGAACTTCCTAGTGGCAGATTGCCTGTTGCCACATATTGGGCTTCTAGTGAACAGAGGGCTCAAGTATACAGTATGGTTAGAAAACTTGTTAAGAATGGACAACAGGCTTATATTGTATGTCCCCTTATAGAAGAATCCGAAAAGTTAGAGGCAGAATCAGCCATAGCTTTAGCTAAGAAGATGCAAGAAGAGGTGTTTCCGGAATTTAAAGTTGGCCTACTTCATGGAAGAATGAGTATTAGCGAAAAAGAGGAAGTGATGAATAGATTTAGGAATGGGGATATCAATATACTAGTTTCTACAACGGTAATAGAAGTAGGAGTAGATGTACCTAATGCAACTATTATGGTGATAGAAAATGCGGAAAGATTTGGACTTTCTCAGCTACATCAGTTGAGAGGTAGAGTAGGTAGAGGGAGTTTAAAGTCTTATTGTATTCTTATAAGTGATTTGACTACAGAAGAAGCTAGAGAGAGGATAAAGATAATGACTAAAACTCAGAATGGTTTCGAGATAGCTGAAGCAGACTTAAGACTTAGGGGTCCAGGTGAAATAAACGGCACTAGACAACATGGTATACCAGATTTTAAGGTGGGGAATATTATACGTGATGCTAGAACATTAGAGTTAGCAAGAGAAGAGGCAATAAATCTTTTAAAAAAAGACCCTAATCTTAGTTCTTATAGAAAATTAAAAGAGAAGGTAGAAACTTCTCGTATTTTAGAGTTTTTGAGTACAGGTTGATAATGGAAATAGTGATTACTGGGGGGATGTTTAAAGGTAGAAAATTACACGTTCCAAATAATATCAATGTAAGACCTACTATGAGCTTCATTCGTGAAGCTATCTTTAGTTCTCTAGGGAATATGGTGAAAGATTCTACATTTCTAGACCTTTACGCAGGTTTTGGAACTGTGGGTATAGAAGCTTTAAGTAGAGGGGCAAAAAAGGTTATCTTTGTTGAAAAGAATAGAAAATGTATAGATGTTATAAAGAAAAATCTAGATATACTTGATTGTTTTGAAAAGGCAAGTCTATATTGTATGTCAGTAGAGAATTTTGTTAGATTTTCAGATGGTGTATATAAAATTATCTATTTAGACCCTCCGTATAGTATTGATTGTTCTAGTATTATTAAGGAAATCTTGAGTAAAGGGTTACTTGCAAATAGTGGTATTATAATATGGGAGACTTCTATAAGAAGTAATATTAATAGAGAGTCTCTTAATATAGTAAAAGAAAAGAGATATGGAGAATCGTTGTTATTATATATAGGAGAGTATTACGGTTGAATGAAAAGAGCTGTATATCCTGGTAGCTTTGACCCAATAACAAATGGACATATAGATATAATAAAAAGGGCGTCGAAGCTCTTTGATGAACTTATAGTGGCTGTTCTTGTTAATCCAGCCAAGACCCCTTTATTTACGGTAGAGGAAAGAATGGATTTAATAAAAAAAAGCCTTAACAATATTCCTAATGTAAAAGTTGATAATTTTGATGGTCTATTGGCTCATTACGTATCAAGGATAAATGCAGATGTGATTGTTAGAGGCTTAAGGGCAGTGTCTGATTTTGAGACTGAGTTCCAGATGGCTCTTATGAATAAGAGATTAAATCCCGAGGTAGAGATAGTTTTCTTGATGACAAGCTATGAATACTCTTATCTAAGTTCTGGTGTGGTAAAAGAAGTGGCTAAATTAGGGGGTAATGTTTCAGGCTTAGTCCCTGAGTGTGTTGAAGCTAAGCTTTTAGAGAAGGTTGGACGAAGATGAAATTAGGAGTCTCTTTAGCACAGATATATCCTAAGTTAGGAGATTTAAAATGTAATATAGAAAGGCATATAGAGATTATTGAAGAAGTAAAAGAAAAGTCTCAAATTTTAATCTTCCCAGAGTTAAGCCTTACAGGTTCTAACCTAATGGATCTAACTGTAGATATAGCACAAACTAGTGACAGCAGTCTTCTTAGACCTATACTGGAGGCATCTAAGTATATAGACATAGTCATAGGGCTGGTCGAACTTGGTGAAGACGGAAACCTTTATGATTCTGCTTTTTATTATAGTGATTCTTCTCTTAAATCTATACAGCGTAAGCTCTTTCTAACTTCATATATAGGAAGACCTAAGTATTTTGCAAGTGGAAATAGGATAGATTTTATAAGTTCTAGATGGGGTAAGTTAGGAATTGTTATTGGGCAAGATATATTAAATCCTTTAGTAATATTGCCTTTTATTAGATCTGGAATCAAAGTACTAATAGTAATGGATAATAATGTATCTGTTGGTTATTCTTCTAGTGGGACAGGTATCTCTAAAAGTTATGTAGATTTAATGAGCCTTCTAACTGCTTATGCAAGATTTTATTCTTTCTATGTTGTCTATATGAACAGGGTAGGTTTTGAAGACGGTATTAACTTCTTTGGAGGTTCCTGTGTAATAAGTCCTTCTGGAGAAGTTTTAGCTTCTTGTCCGTATTTTGAAGAGTCTGTAATTACCTTGGAACTAGATTTAGAGACGTTTAGAGGCAATAGTACTTTTTTAAATTTTGACAAAGCATTCAAGTTAGTGAGAGATATCTCTTATGAATACTAGTATTCCCTTTGATCCAATCTTTACGAAGAATATACTTGTAAGATTTATAAGAGACGAGACCAAGAAATTTGATATAGATAGAGTAATAATAGGGCTATCAGGCGGATTAGATTCTAGTGTATCTGCCACACTAGCAGTAAGTGCTTTAGGTAAGGAGAATGTTTTTGGTTTTATATTACCTTATAAAACTACTAGTAGAGAAAGTCTAGACGATGCACAGCTTATGGTAAAAATATTAGGTATTCAAGCAGAGACGATAGATATAACCCCAATAGTTGATAGCTATTTTAAGATAGACGATGTAGATAGGGTTAGAAGAGGGAATTTTATAGCCAGAGTTAGAATGTGTGTGCTTTTTGATAAGTCTAACGAGCTTAATGCCCTCGTATTAGGAACTAGTAACAAAACAGAGCTATTACTTGGTTATGGAACTATATATGGGGATATGGCTTCTGCTATAAATCCCTTAGGAGACTTGTATAAGACTCAGGTAAGGGTTTTAGCAAAGGAGATAGGAATTCCAGAAAGAATCATCTCTAAACCACCTACTGCTGACTTGTGGGTTGGACAGACGGATGAAGGGGAATTAGGTATAACTTATGAGGAGGCGGATGATATATTGTATAACCTTATAGAAAGGAGAATTCCACCTTTGGTCTTAATAGAGAGAGGATACGATGTCTCTAAGATTAACAAGATTGTAAGTCTGGTAAAGAAGAACCAGTTTAAGCGTTCTTTACCTATTATTGCTAAGTTGACTGATAGAACTATCGGTATTGATTTTAGATATCCTAGAGACTGGGGGAAATAAAAAGGAGGAAAAGTTTATGAATGAAACTGTAGATATTATACAAAGGATAAGAGAAAGGGCAAGACAGGCAAATAAAAAGGTTGTTCTACCAGAAAGTTTTGAGGAGAGAACTTTAAAGGCAGCTGAGATAGCTACTAAAGAAAACATAGCTAAAATAGTACTTATAGGTGAAGAGTCGGCTTTAAAGGAGAGAGCTAGGGAACTTAAAGTTAGCTTAGAGGGAATAGAGATTATAGATCCAAATAGATATCCTGAAAAGGAATTATTAGCTAGCACACTGGTAGAACTTAGAAAGACTAAAGGTATAGATACTTTAGATAAGGCTTACGAAGTCCTTAGAAATCCTCTCTACTTTTCCACTATGTTATTGAAATTAAACAAAGTTGATGGTTGGGTGGCAGGATCGATACACTCAAGTGCAGATGCAGAGAGGCCTATCTTTCAGATTATAAAAACAGCTCCAGGTATAGATGTAGCCTCAGGAGCATTTCTTATGGTTGTTCCCGATTGTCCATATGGAGAGAATGGGGTTTTCCTCTATGCAGACTGTGGTGTAAACCCTAATCCAAATGCAAGTGAACTTGCCTCTATAGCTATATCTAGTGCTCATCTATTTAGATTATTGGTTGAGAAAGAACCAAGAGTAGCAATGTTATCCTTTTCCACTAAAGGAAGCGCTAAGCATGAGTTAGTTGATAAGGTAGTTGAAGCTACCAGAATAGCTAAGAGTAAGGCTCCTGATCTTATTATAGATGGAGAAATACAGGCTGATGCAGCACTAGTCCCTGCTGTTGGTAATTTTAAAGCTCCTGGTAGTCCCGTTGCTGGAAAGGCAAATGTCCTTATATTCCCCGATCTTAATGCTGGTAATATATCTTATAAGCTTACAGAGAGGCTTGCTAAAGCTAAGGCTATAGGTCCAGTACTTCAGGGAACTGCTAAACCAGCAAATGACTTATCTAGAGGGTGTAGCGTTGAAGATATAGTAGATTCTATTGCTATTGTGTGTGTGAGAGCAGCTGAATTATAGGAGGTTAAAAATACTATGAAGATACTAGTAGTAAATTGTGGGAGCTCATCTCTCAAATATCAGCTTTTTGATATGGAAAAGGAGGAAGTTATAGCGAAAGGTATAGTAGAAAGAATAGGGACTCCTCCATCTTATCTTACTTATTCGCTCAATGGCGAAAAGGTAAAAAAAGAGGTATTCGCTAATAATCATACGGAAGCCTTTAAAGTAGTTATAGATACATTACTAAATGGTGTTAATCCTGTAATAAGTTCCATAGAAGAGATTAAAGCAGTAGGACATAGAGTGGTACATGGTGGAGAAAGGTTTAAAGAACCTACCATTATAAATGATGATGTTATAGCAGAGATAGAGAGGAATAATGAATTAGCTCCACTTCATAACCCTGCAGGTCTTGCTGGTATAAGAGCTAGCATGGAAGTACTCCCTAATGTTCCTCAGACCGCTATATTTGATACATCTTTCCACTCAAATATGCCTAAATATGCCTATTTATATGCAATACCCATGAGATTTTACAGAGATTATAGAATTAGGAGATACGGCTTCCATGGGACTAGCCACTACTATGTAGCTAACAGAGCTGCAAAACTAGTTGGAAGACCAATAGAGGAGTTGAAGATTATTACCTGTCATCTTGGTAATGGTTGTAGCATTAGCGCAGTTAAAGGTGGTAGGTCTATAGACACTAGTATGGGATTTACTCCTTTAGAAGGGCTTATTATGGGAACTAGAAGCGGGGATTTAGATCCAGCCATTCCTCTTTATCTTATGAGAAATCTTAACTATACTGCGGAAGAAGTCGATGATATCCTTAATAAAGAGAGTGGTCTCTTAGGTATCTCTGAGTTCAGTAATGACATGAGAGATATTATGAAGGCTGCTGAAGAGGGTAATCAGAATGCAAAATTAGCTATGGAGATGTTCTGCTATAGGATTAAAAAATATATCGGTGCATACACTGCTATTATGAATGGGCTAGATGTATTAGTATTTACTGCAGGGATAGGAGAGAATGAGCCAGAAATAAGAGAGATGATCTGTGAAAATATGGATTATCTTGGTATTAAAATAGACTCTCAAAGGAATAATTTTAAGGGTCAGGAGAGGGAAATTAGTACCTCAGATTCTAAAGTAAAGGTATGGGTTATTCCTACTAATGAAGAATTGGTTATTGCAAGAGAGACTGCACGTCTAATTAGTTGAGTGTTTGTTTATGAATATAGATGTTAAAGAGATGCTAGAGGGAAGGGTTAATGTTACTTCTTTCCACTATATTGAGACCTTAGAAGCGATGGAAGGACTCACATTTGATATCCTACCTGAAGTAGAAGGTAGGCTTAGGAGAATTGAGAATCGAAAACTGTTACTTACTTGTAAGGTTAAGACTAAGGTTTTACTTGAATGTAGCAGATGTCTTGATGTTTATCCTCAGGAACTTGATTTTTCTTATGAAGAAGTCTATACAGAAGAGCCTTTTAGGATAATAGGTAAATTGACAGAAGAAGATTTTAAGTATACAATAGAAAACAATATGGTTGATATTTCTAAAAGTGTTAGGGAGAATATAATAATGAATCTCCCTATTAAACCCTTATGTAGAGAGGACTGTAAGGGCCTTTGTCCTATATGTGGTAAGAATCTTAATAGAGAGAGTTGTAACTGTAGTTTGGAAGATATAACTATAGAATACTAAAGATATGGAGGGGATAGATAAGGTATGGCTAATCCGAAGAAGAAAATGTCTAGATGTAGGACACACAGAAGGAGGTCTCTCTGGAAACTGGAACCTCCAACATTAATACGCTGTCCACAGTGTCACAATTGGACTTTGCCTCATAGGGTATGTCCCTCTTGTGGATATTATGATGGAGAAGAAGTCATAACGGTTAAAGAAGAGAAATGAAAATAGCTTTAGATGCTATGGGTGGGGATTTTGCCCCACAGGTATTAGTAGAAGGAGCTTATATAGCTAGAGATAGTCTAGGTGTTGAATTAGTACTAGTGGGGGATGAAGTAAAGATACGTGAAATTATTGGTGATAGAAATATTCCTTTTGAAATAGTGCATACTGATGAAGCTATAGAGATGGATGAACATCCTACTCAGGCTATAAAGACCAAAAAGAGAGCCTCTTTAGTTGTTGCAGTAGAGATGCTTAAAGCTGGTAAAGTAGATGCTGTGGTCTCTGCTGGAAATACTGGAGCATTTGTTGCTTGTTCATCCTTAATATTAGGGACTTTACCTGGGATAGAGAGACCTTCTATTGGTGTAACTATTCCAACATTAAGGAATCCAATCTTTATTATAGATACAGGAGCTAATGTCGACTGTAAGCCGAATTATCTGTATCAATTTGCTATTATGGGTATTAGTTATTCCCATAATATATTGGGTGTGAAGCATCCAAGGGTAGGATTACTCAATATAGGAGCAGAAGAAACTAAGGGAAATAATCTTACAAAGTCTGTTTATCCTTTATTAAAAAAGTTAAAGAATTTTGTGGGTAATGTTGAGGGAAATGATATATTTGAAGATAAGGCAGATGTAATTGTATGCGATGGTTTTATTGGTAATGTGTTACTAAAATTTGCAGAGGGTTTTGCTTATACCTTTGGAAAGATAGTAAGAGATTCTATAGTGGATTCTCCTATTCCTCGTTCTGCTAGGTTTTTTGTTGATAGTGCTATAAACAATGCCTTTTCTATATATGACTTTTCAGAATATGGAGGAACTCCATTACTTGGTGTTAATGGAATCTGTATAGTTGCTCATGGAAGGTCTAATGCCAAGGCTATATTTAATTCTATAAAAGTGGCTAAAAAGTCTATAGAATCTAATTTGCTCAAGGAAATAGAAGAAGGGGTAATTTCTTATGTCAGCTAGAATGGTTGGTATTAAAGGTATTGGTTCTTATGTACCACCAAAAATTTTGACCAATGCTGATTTAGAAAAAATAGTTGATACTTCAGATGAGTGGGTGTTTACTCGTACTGGTATTAGAGAGAGGCATATAGCAGACCCTGATGTTGCTACATCTGATATTTCTTTTGAGGCAGCAAAGATAGCTTTAGCTTCTGCTCATTTAGCTCCTGAAGATATTGAACTTATAATAGTAGCTACCGTAACTCCAGATATGTTTTTCCCTGCTACTGCTTGTATACTACAAGACAAATTAGGCGCAAAATGTCCTGGTTTTGATCTTTCTGCTGGATGTTCAGGCTTTATATACGCATTAAGTGTTGGAGCACAGTTTGTAGCTAATAGAACTTATGATAATGTCCTAGTGGTGGGAGCTGAAGTTCTGTCTAAGATTACTGACTGGCAGGATAGATCTACCTGTGTACTTTTTGGAGATGGAGCAAGCGCTGTAGTTTTAGGCCCAGTAGAAAGAGGAGGATTTAAATCCTTTGTTCTTGGAGCAGATGGCAGTGGCGGGAAACTTTTAGAAATACCTGCTGGAGGTTCAAGGCTTCCAGCTTCTTGCGAGACCGTCTCTCAGAGACTTCACTATATAAAGATGAATGGTAGAGAAGTTTTTAAATTCGCAGTAAAGATTATGGGTGAGACTGCTTTAGAAGCAATTGAAAAAGCTGGACTACACCCCTCAGATATAGACTTATTTATCCCTCACCAGGCTAATATAAGAATTATTGAATCGGCTGCTGAGAGATTAAATCTTCCTATGGATAAGGTCTTCATTAATTTGGATAGGTATGGTAATACTTCTTCTGCCTCTGTAGGTATAGCGCTTAATGAGGCTCTTCTTTTAGGTAAGATAAAAGAAGGTAGCAAAATTGTTATGGTTGGATTTGGTGCAGGACTTACTTGGGGGGCTTGTGTGTTGGAATGGTGAAAAGGGCTTTTATCTTTCCTGGTCAAGGTTTTCAGATCAAAGAAAGCGATATTCATTATATCCTTAATCTGTCTACTGCTAGAGATATTATAAGGAGAGGTTCTAATCTAGTGAATTTAGACATAGAGGGGCTTTTATTAAGAGGTGTTTCTCCAGAGGATACTGAAATTAGTCAGTTAGTTACATATATTCTTTCTCTTTCTCTATTTTATACCTTAGAAGCTAAAGTTATTACTGCAGATTTTGTTGCAGGGCACAGTCTTGGAGAGTTTTCTGCTCTAACTGCTAGTGGGGCAATATATTTTGAGGATGGGTTAAGTATAGTAAAGGCTAGAGGTAAAATCATGGCTGATGCCTGTAGAGAAATTAGAGGAGGAATGGTCGCAGTAGTAGGTATGGATAAAGATGAGCTAATGAGTATTTTAAATGATTTTACTGAGGTAGAGGCAGTAAACTTTAATAGCCCAAAGCAGATAGTTATATCTGGTAAGGAACCAGCTCTTTCTATAGTAGAGAATATGCTTAAAGAAAAGGGTGCTAAAAGAGTTGTACGTTTGAATGTAGCTGGTCCTTTCCATTCTTCTTTTCTTAAGGATTATAGTGAAAAATTCTATAGTGAATTTATAGAGAATCTTAGGATAAGTAAGCCTAAGATCGGATTTATATCTTCTGTGAATGGAAAGATTATTGAAGACGAAAAGGAAATAAGAGATTGCCTGAGAATTCAGATGTATAGTCCTGTGAGGTGGATAGATGTCGTTAAAACCTTGGAAGATATTGGAGATCTTGATATAGTAGAGATAGGAGCTAGTAATGTTCTTACTGGTCTTGTAAAACAGTGTACTAGTAAATTAAATATATTAGGAAATGCTTTAGATGTGTTGGAGAGAAACTTATGAGTGATAAACAGGTAGCTATAGTAACTGGTGGTTCTAGAGGTATTGGAAGAGCTATAAGCTTAGAGTTAGCAAATAGCGGTAGAAGAGTAGCTATAGTTTATAAGAGCAATAAAGAGAAAGCTTTTGGAACATTAAAAGAGATAGAGAATCTTGGAGGAGAGGGAGATATCTTCCAAGCTGATGTAACAAAATGGAAAGATATAGAGGAAGTAGTTAAGGGGGTCTTGACTAAGTGGGGAAGAATAGATATCCTTATAAATAATGCAGGTATAACTAGAGATAAACTTCTCCTTAAAATGGATGAGGAAGATTGGGATGAGGTATTGGATACAGACCTTAAGGGGGCATTTATATGCACCAGACTTATAGCTAGGCATATGATTAAGAATAAAGACGGTAGAATAGTAAATATAGCTTCAGTTATTGGTGAGATAGGAAATATTGGGCAGAGTAATTATTCTGCTGCAAAGGCGGGTCTTATAGGTTTTACTAAAGCATGTGCTAGAGAATTGAGCAGGTGGAATATAACAGTGAATGCGGTAGCCCCTGGATATATAGATACGGAGATGACAAGAGTACTTGACGAAGATGTTAAAAAGGAGTATTTAAGCAGAATTCCACTTGGGAGATTTGGTAAGGCAGAAGAAGTAGCCAAGTTAGTGTTATTTTTAGTAAGTGAAGATGCCAGTTATATTACTGGACAAGTAATAAATATAGATGGCGGATTAGTAATGTAGGAGGTGCTTATTGTGGCAGTTCTTGATAAGGTAAAGAAGATTATTGCAGAGCAGTTAGGAATTGATGAGGAGGATATTACTCCTGATTCCTCTTTTACGGATGACTTAGGAGCAGATTCCTTAGACTTAGTAGAGTTAGTTATGGCATTCGAAGATGGATTTGATATTGAGATACCAGATGAAGATGCGGAAAAGATCAAAACAGTTGCTGATGCGGTAAACTATATTCAGTCTAAGATTGGAGAATGAAGAAACGTATTGTTATTACAGGTATAGGATTAGTTACCCCCTATGGAATAGGTAAGGAGATCTTCTGGGAGGGCTTAACCTCTGGTAGGAGTGCTATTGGGTATCTATCTAATATAGATACCAAGGATCTCCCCGTTAAAATAGGTGGAGAGGTAAAGGATTTTGATCCCGAAGTCTATCTTGGAAAGAAAGAAGCTAGAAAGATGGATCGTTTTACTCAGTTTGCAGTTATAGCTGGGATGGAAGCTATCAAGGATGCTAAGATAGATTCTGATAGGATCGATAAGGAACGTGTAGGGGTCATAGTTGGTTCTGGCATAGGTGGTATTCATATTTTAGAACAACAGCACTCTTTGCTCTTAGAAAAAGGACCAGCTAGGATAAGTCCTTTCTTTATTCCTATGCTTATAGCAAATATGGCGAGTGCCTATATCTCCATTATGTTTGGATTTACAGGGATTACATTTTCTGTTAATACCGCCTGTGCTACAGGGGCTACTGCTATAGGAGAGGCGGTAAAGTCTATTCAGGCTGGGGAATGCGATATAGTTATAACTGGTGGAACAGATTCTGCTATTACTCCTCTTTCGATTGCTGGATTTGCCAATATGAAGGCTTTATCAACTAGGAATATTGAACCTGAAAAGGCGAGTAGGCCTTTTGATGCTGAAAGGGACGGCTTTGTAATAGCAGAAGGAGCAGGTATTCTTGTCATAGAGACTTTAGAGAGTGCTAAGTCTAGGGGCGCAGATATATATGCGGAGATAGCGGGGGTTGGTAGTACTTCCGATGCTTATCATTTAACTGCTCCTGAGCCTGAAGGTAGGTTGCAAGCTCGAGCTATGGAACTTGCCCTCATATATGGCGGGATAAATAAGGAAGAAGTTGACTATATTAATGCCCATGGAACTTCTACCCCCCTTAATGATGCTATAGAAACAAAGGCTATAAAGACACTATTTGGAGATCTAGCTTATAACATCCCTATAAGTTCAAACAAGTCTATGATTGGACATACTTTAGGAGCAGCTGGAAGTATAGAGCTTATAGCCACCGCATTAACTATTAAGGAAGGCATAATACCCCCTACTATTAACTATGAGTATCCCGATCCTGACTGTGATTTGGATTATGTACCAAATGTAAAACGAGAGAAAGAAATTAAAGTGGCATTAAGTAATTCTTTTGGTTTTGGAGGTCATAACGTATCTATAGCGCTTAAAAAATACTATGAAGCCTAAATATATAGAACTACTAGAGGAACTAGATATAAATATATCTGAAGATCTTTTAACTTTAGCTTTTACACACAGATCTTTTGATGAGGTTAATAATAATGAGCGTTTAGAGTTTTTGGGGGATGCGGTAGTAGGTTTAGTTGTTGCAGAAAGTCTTTATAAGATTAATCCTCCATTATCAGAAGGGGAGATGAGTAAGTATAAGGCTAAACTTATCAGCAGAAGACATTTAGCAGATATTGCTATTAAACTTGATATTAAGGAATATATAAGAGTAGGGGGAGGGGAAGATTTAGATAGAGGGAGGGAAAGGTATACTATTCTTGGTAATGCCCTAGAAGCCCTGGTAGGTGCTATATTTATAGGAGAAGGACTTAATAAAGCCCGAAGATTTTTGGAAAAAGTCTTTAGTATTGGAGTTTCAATAGAGGAGGATTATAAAAGTAAGCTTCAGGAAAGTGTTCAGGCGCTTTATAGAGAATTACCTATTTACAGGTTAATAGGAGAGGAAGGCCCTATGCATGCACGTAAGTTTGTAGCGGAAGTTATAATTAAGGGAAGGTCTCTAGGAACAGGTATCGGTTTTAGTAAAAAAGAAGCAGAACAATATGCTGCTAAGGAAGCTTTAAGTAAACTACATAATTTTGAGAAGGAGGGGATAAATAATGGAAGTTCTAAAAGTATCTGCAAAATCTAATCCTAAATCTGTGGCTGGTGCTATTGCTGCTGTTATTAGAAATGGAGGAGGCGTAGAACTCCAATCTATTGGAGCAGGAGCTGTAAATCAGGCGGTAAAAGCAATTGCTATAGCTAGAGGTTATCTAGCTCCTAATGGCATAAATTTGGTTATGTATCCTGCTTTTACTAAAGTAGAAGTTGATGGAGAAGAGAGAACCGCTATAAAGTTCTCTATTCAGGCTATAAAGTAAAATGGGCTGGTTTGATAAACTAAGACAGGGCTTAGAAAAAACTAGGGCTTTAATAAAGAGAAGTTTCTCAAATGTATCTGCAGAGCACTTAGAAGAGCTAGAAATAGCTCTTCTAAGTGCAGATGTGGGGCCTAAGACTACGGAGAGGCTTCTAGAAGAAGTTAAGACTAAGTGGAAGTTGTCTCCAGATGAAAGGTTATCTATCCTTTTAAAGAATAGTATAACTTCCCTCCTTCCTCCATCTTTTAATGTTATAGATAGATTTCTTCAAGGGAAATGGGTAATACTTGTTATAGGGGTAAATGGTAGTGGTAAGACTACTACCATAGGTAAATTGGGTAAAATCCTTAGAGACAGAGGTAAGAGCGTTATATTTGTAGCAGGTGATACATTTAGAGCAGCTGCTATAGAACAGTTAGAGATTTGGGGTGAAAGGGTAGGTATACCTGTTATAAAGCATAGAGAGGGTGCAGATCCTGGGGCGGTTGCTTTTGATGGTTTAAAATCTGCTAAGGCTAGAGGTATTGATATAGTAATTGTAGATACAGCAGGTAGGCTTCATACGAAGTATAATCTTATGGAAGAATTGAAGAAAGTGAAGAGAGTAATAGAGAGGGAAAGAGAGGATTATCAGCTCTATACCCTCCTTGTTATAGATGCTACAACTGGTCAGAATGCTATAAATCAGGCGAGGATGTTTAATGAATCATTAAATATAGATGGTATAGCAATTACAAAACTTGATGGAACAGCAAAGGGTGGAGTTATAATAAGTATAGCATCTGAGCTTAAGATACCGGTGGTATTAGTGGGTGTAGGGGAAGGGGTTGAAGATATGCAAGGTTTTAATAGTAAAGAATTTGTAGACGCATTATTTTGGGAGATGAATTAGTTATGTTTGAAGTTTTGACACAAAAGATACAGAATATATTCGATAGAATTAAGAGACGTGGAAAGCTTAGCGAAGCAGATATACAGGAAGTTTTAAGAGAGATAAGAATAACACTACTAGAGGCAGATGTAAATTACAAGGTAGTAAAGGATTTCTTAGAGAAGGTTAAAGAGAAGGCTCTTCAAGAGTCTGTATTAAAGAGTATTTCTCCTAGTGAGCAGATTTTAAAGATTATATACGAAGAACTTACTTCTATGCTTGGTGGAGAAGTGAAGACAGACAAGGGTCTTCCATCTGTTATTATGTTGATAGGACTTCAGGGTTCTGGAAAGACTACCACAGCTGGGAAGTTAGCTGTTTATTATAGAAAGAGACAGGGGAGACCTTTATTAGTAGCCTGTGATACAAGAAGACCAGCCGCTATACAGCAGTTAGAGGTTATAGGAAATAGTATAAACGTGCCAGTGTATAAGGAAAATACAGATCCTATAAGTATAGCTGTAAATGCAGTGAAGTTTGCAAAGGAAAAGGTCTATATGCCTGTTATTCTTGATACTTCAGGTAGACTTCATATAGATGAAGACTTGATGGATGAGTTAAGAAAGACTTATGAATCAGTTAAACCTCAAGAAGTATTTCTTGTTGTAGATGCTATGACAGGTCAAGATGCGGTAAATATAGGAGAATCATTTGCTAAGGTTGTCCCACTTACAGGAATCATACTTACTAAGATGGATGGAGATGCTAGAGGTGGCTCTGCCCTTTCTATGAGAGCTGTTACTGGAGTTCCCATTGTATTTATAGGGGTAGGAGAGAAATTTGATGCTATAGAACCTTTCTATCCCGATAGAATAGCTAGCAGAATCCTTGGAATGGGAGATATAAAGACTTTAGTAGAGAAGGTTGAATCTGCAGTATCAAAGGAGAGAGCTGAGAAATCTCTAGAAAAATTTACACTTAATGATTTTATGGATCAGTTAAAAGAGATAAGGAATATGGGACCTTTAGATCAGATAATGAGTCTGATTCCTGGTTTTTCTAAACTAACTGCTAAAGTTCCTATATCTGTAGATGAGAAAAGACTTAAGAGAATTGAGGCGATTATAAGTTCTATGACTATAGAGGAAAGAGAGAATCCTCATATCATTAATGCTAGTAGAAAAAAGAGAATAGCTAAAGGGAGCGGAACTACAGTTCAGGAGATAAACCAGCTCCTTAAACAGTATGAGCAGATTAAGGGTATGATCAAGCAATTTTCTCAGCTAGAAAAGAAAGGAAGATTTCCACTGTTAGGAGGTAGATTATGGTAAAGATAAGGCTTAGAAGAATGGGTAAAAGTGGTAGACCAAGCTATAGGGTTGTTGTTGCTGACGTTCATAGTCCTAGAGATGGAAGATTTATAGATGTTCTAGGATTTTATGATCCAATCCCAGAGCCTGCAGTTATAAATATAGATTTGGAAAAGGCTAAGGATTGGATTAAAAAGGGAGCCCAACCTACCGATACCGTTAAACGTTTACTCATTCAGGCAGGATTAGATCTTAGTAATTTAAATGGATAAGGGAGGGTAGATGGACGAACTTTATATTACAGTAAAGTTTCTTATAAGGTCTTTAGTTGATAATGTTGATAAGGTCGATATATCCTCTGAGGTTAGTGGAAAGAAGGTAAAGTTTATAGTAAGGGTTCCCGATAATGAGATGGGTAAGGTTTTAGGACAAGGGGGGAAGACGATAAATGCAGTAAGGGCTGTTACTAGCACCTTAGCTCGTAGACTAGGAAAAACTAAAGTTCAGATATTAGTGGAATCCCTGTAAATTCTTGCGATGTCTCTTTATATAGATGTCATTTCTATTTTCCCTGAGGCTTTTATAGGCCCTCTCAATTTTAGTATAGTAAAGAGAGCCCAACAGCTTGGTCATATAGTGGTAAACATATTCAACCCTAGAGATTTTACTGAGGATAGACACAAAAAAGTGGATGATTATCCATATGGTGGCGGTAGGGGTATGATTCTTAAGCCAGAACCGATATTTAAGGCGGTAGAGTATATAAGGGAAATTAGAGGGGGAGGGAAAACTATCCTCCTTTCCCCTCAGGGGATTCCTCTTACCCAATCCTTAGTAGAAATGTTAAGTAGAGAAAGAAATATAATTCTTATATGTGGACACTATGAGGGTGTGGATGAGAGGGTAGCTTTATATTTGGCTGATTTAGAGATTTCTATAGGGGATTATGTTTTAAGCGGTGGAGAGATTCCTGCAATGGTAGTTATAGATGCCTTATCTAGAATGTTTCCACAGGTTATTGATAGCGAAGTAGTAAAAGAAGAATCCTTCTTTAAAGGCATTTTTGATTATCCCCAATATACAAGACCTTATGATTTTAGAGGGTATAAAGTTCCAGATGTCTTATTGAGTGGAAATCACAGTAAGATAGAGCTTTATAGAAGAAAAGAAGCACTAAGAAAGACCCTTGAGCGTAGACCAGACCTTATTGGAAAAGCCAAGTTGACAGAGGTAGATTTAGAACTTTTGCAGGAATTATTTGATGAGATAGCAAAAAAATAAATTCTATAATTTCTTTAGCAGAATCCATTCTCTTTTATTTCCTTTTCTGTCTAAATATATCTGAAATATCTCAGCAGTGTCTGTCTTTACGATAAAATAATTTCTATGATGTCTCTGCAGCCATGTGCGTTTACTAGATAGACTGCTAGAAAACTTCCAATCTTGCCAAGTAGATATGATCTCTATGATTTTATATTCCTTATCTCTCCAAATAAAACCCTTTATAAGAAAATCTTCTCGATCGTAGGTAACTTTGATCTTTTCACATATAAATTCCATAAGATCTAAAGACTCCCCCAAGGGAAAGTCCTGAGGGAGTCATAATAATTATTGTTTTGTTAAGTCGATCTTCCCGCTATCAATGGGATTTATATCATTTTGTACAGTTAATGTATATCCACCCGATAATTCTGTTAGATCTCCACCTCTACAACCGTAGAGGTAAGTTATTGTGAATGTAAAGGTAAATGTAGCCCCACTAGGAATATTAAGACTTACATTCCCGCGAGATATAACAATATCACTTCCAGAATTATTGACCCCATTAGCTTTTATTGTAGCTATCCAGGCATCTGTTGAACTTTCACTAGAAGCAATAGTAGCAATAGGTAAAATAACTTCATTACCAGTACCAGGGTTATATGTTACAGATACGTCTCCTGAGAATTGATTGTTCTGATCTTGAGTTAGATTTATAGTTACATTTGCAAAATCTTTTACAGTTGGATTCAGAATTCTACTCAGTTTTCCCTTCCAGGTTCCACTAAGGTTTGGCGGAGTCTGGTTTAGGCATCCACCTACCGCCCCTATTGCAAATAGGGTCACCAATAAAAAGACTACAAATCTTTTTGCCATAAAAATTCACCTCCATTAGTTTTATGGTTTTAAGTATACTACTTCTACAAAACTTTTCAAGCCTATAAAAGTTTCACTACCTCTTCTAGAAAATATAGAGGGGTTTTTCTAAGGAAGAATTCAATACTATACTCTCTTCGTATTTTATTCCACACTACTGGTTCGTATCTAGATAGCATACTTAGGAGGAAGCATAGAAGATAACTAGCAGAGATCGGTGGTAATTTAGGATTTTCTATATTCGAAATCCAAGGTATCATACCTAAAAGTTCTTCTATACAAAATTTAGTCCCCGGTTTAATCTTATGTTCACTAATAATGTTATGAAGCGTAGGGAAGGTTCCATGTGCCTTAACGGTAACTGATGTTCCTTCTTTTCTTGTTGTAAGGCCATGCAAAACCTCTTTGAATGGTGATTTCTTTTTACAAATAAAGATAATTCTAGCTAAGCTTACCATATAATAGAAGAGAAACAAAGGGTTCGTTAAAGATGTAGTATTCTCTATAGCCAAATAGTATTCTTGAGCTTGTTGGATATTTAAACTTACCTCATCTTCAAGGGTCCCCAAATTATAGAATTTGACCTTCTCTAGTAGTTCTTTCCACAACTCATCCATTTGGATAACTGCAATAGCTTTCCGCATTTAGAGTAAAGTCGCTTCTATATCCTGCTAAATATCTGTAATATGTGGCACAGGCTATCATACTGGCATTATCTGTACACATTGAGATAGAAGGAAAATAAGTCTTTACATCATACTTAAGAGCCTCTTCTAAAAATCTCTCCCTTAGCCTTTTGTTGGCAGCTACTCCGCCTGAGATTGCGAGCTTGCTTATATTATAATTAGCACATGCTTTTAGTGATTTGTTTACTAGAACATCTACTACCGCCTCTTGGAAGCTATAGGCTACAGATGGGAGGTCAATATCCTCTCTTAGTAGTTTACTTACAGCAGTTTTTAGTCCGCTAAAACTAAAATCATATCCTTCTGGAATAGCCCTAGGCAGATTATAATCTATCTTACCTAATTTGGCAAATCTCTCTATAGCAGGACCTCCAGGATAACCTATATCTAATAGCCTTGCTACCTTGTCAAAAGCTTCTCCTGCCGCATCATCCCTTGTTGAACCTATTACTTCATAAGAGAAGTATCTTCTTACTAGAACTAGGTCTGTATGACCTCCAGATACTACTAGAGCCATAAATGGGGGATAAAGCTCTTTATGTTCAAGAATAGCTCCAAAGATATGCCCTTCCATATGATTTATTCCTATGAAAGGTTTTTTAAGAGAATAGGCAAGTCCTTTTGCAGTCATAAGACCTACCAATAGTGAGCCTATAAGCCCTGGTCCATAAGTTACTCCTATAACATCTATATCTTTCTCTTCTATTTTTGCCTCTTTTAATGCTAGCTTAATCATTGGTATTATATTCTCAAGGTGTCTTCTAGACGCAAGTTCAGGGACTACTCCTCCAAATCGCTTATGTATATCGTGCTGAGAACTTACTAGATTTGATAGTATATTATGCCCATCTTTTAATATAGCAACAGATGTATCATCACAAGACGTGTCTATAGCCAGGATATACATTCCCTTTCTTCCCCTTTAACATTAGCCTCATTATAATAGCGTCTTCATTGTTTGGCTGATAGTATTGCTTTCTTACTCCCACCATTTCAAAACCGAGCGATTTGTATAGATTTTGAGCTGGTATATTCGAAACCCTAACCTCTAAGGATATCCACTCTACATCATGTTCTTTGGCTTCCTCTATTAAGTGCTCCATTATCCTTCTACCAATCCCCTCTCTTCTCCTTTTTGGGTCAACTGCTATTGTCGTTATATGGCATTCTTCAAAGAGTATCCACATCCCTCCATAGCCAACTACTTTGTCGTTTTCTAAAGCTACTACATAATAACCATAAGGGTTACTTACTAATTCATTATAGAATGACTGAAAGCTCCAAGGCATAGAAAAAGACAGTTCTTCAATCTTTAATACCTCTTTTAGATGTTTTACTGTCATCCTTTTTATTTCAATCATAAGCCATTAGTCTTTCTGCCTCTGAAGGTTCTATGTATATAGGTTCTAATTCTTCTAACTTACTTGGTTCCATTTCTCTACCTGGAATTACTAACAGAGAAGCTCGAGGAGTTATAAGTGTAGGGTGTTGGAACATACTGGCTATTTCGTTATAATTTTGTTCTTTTACTATTACTATTCTTTCATCTGTAACTAACCTTGGAAGCTCTTCTATTTCAGCAACACCCAATTTCTCGCATATCCACTTTCTATCCTCTGCTCTGTATATACCATAATATGCTTTACTTAGCCTGTATCTCATAACAATAAAAATTTTCCCTTCAACAGGTAAGTTATAAGCAAGCCCATCGAAGGTTGGAACACCTATAACCGATATATTACTAAACAGAGTTATCCCTTTTACTAAAGAGATCCCTACCCTTAACCCGGTAAAAGACCCTGGACCAATGGCAACAAATATCCTTTCTACTCTTTCCTTAGTTATTCCTAAAGCCCTTTCTATCTCTTTAGGTAAAAGTACAGAATGTAATTTTAGAGAAAATACATTCTGCTCGTAAAGTGTTATATCTCCCTTTATTATTGCTAAGGATAGATAGCTGGTACTTGTGTCAATAGCTAGATCTGCCATTCTTTTATCCTTTCTATAAGCCTTATATATCTCTCTCCTTTTGGAATTAGGGTAATCTTTCTGAAGCTATCTTCAATTATATCTATTTTTACAAGCAGATATTCTTTTAAATTCAGAATATTAATTAGCTTCTCTCCCCACTCTACAACTGTAATAGACGAGTCATCATCAATGTATTCTTCAATCCCTAGCTCCTCTATACTGTTTATCCTGTAAAGATCTATATGGTTCAATGTAAGTCTTCCAGGATAATTTTTTATAATTACAAATGTCGGACTTACAATCTGAGCATTTATACCTAATCCTTTAGCTATTCCTTTTACCAATACAGTCTTCCCTGCTCCCAGATCTCCTTGAAGTAAAAGAAGCTCTTTACCTTCACTTATCCTACCAATAATATTACCAATCTCCTCTGTCTCCTGAGGAGCTCTGGAATAAAAGGTAATATATGTATTATCCATAGAAGATATTTTATCATAAAACACAAATATATTATTCTTTTGTTCTATCAAGGATAGAGAATTTTGTAACCGTTGATTATTTAATAATTTTGAAAGTATAATAATGACTAATGACTCAGTTAAAAATAAGTTACATTTTACTAAGATTTATAGAAGGCGATCTATTATGACAAGGAGAGTAATAGTTGTTGGTGGTGGTCCTGCTGGTATGATGGTAGGTGGAACTGCCGGAATTAGAGGCCTTGATGTTTTACTTATAGAAAAGAATAGCTCTTTAGGAAGGAAACTTCTTTTGACTGGGAAGGGAAGGTGTAACTTTACTAATGATACCAGTCTGCAAGAGCTTATTAATAATATACCTATAAACGGAAGGTTCCTTTATAGTGCATTTACTAAGTTTTCTAATAAAGACTTAATCAGATTCTTCAATGATTTAGGTGTCGAAACTAAGGTTGAAAGAGGAGGTAGGGTATTTCCAAAGTCGGATAGAGCAAGTGATATACTACATGCTTTAGAGAGATATCTGAGGAGTAATAATGTCAAGATAATGAGAGGAGAGGTAAAAAGAATCCTTAGAGACAATAGTAAAGTTATAGGGGTTACTCTTAGCGAAGGAAGGTTTATCCCTTCAGATAGTGTGATTATTGCTACTGGAGGGCTATCTTATCCTGAGACAGGTTCTACTGGAGATGGATACAGATTTGCTAAAGAATTGGGCCATACTATAGTTACTCCAAAACCGTCATTAGTTCCCTTGGAGATAGAAGAACCTTGGGTCGCTGATCTTCAAGGATTAACATTAAAGAATGTCGCTATAAAGGTGATAGATCATTCTGAGAGAGAAATTTATAATGATTTTGGAGAGATGCTTTTTACCCACTTTGGTGTTTCAGGACCTGTAATCCTCTCTGCTAGTTCTCATATGAGAGGTATTGATAGAAATAGATATAGAATTATTATTGACCTAAAACCTGGTCTTTCAGATGAAGAACTGGACAGAAGAATTCAGAAGGACTTTGCAAAGTACTCTAGGAGATATTTTGCTAATTCATTGGATGAGCTATTACCAAGGTCATTGATACCTGTGGTGGTAGAATTGTCCGGAATCCGTAGAGATAAATACGTAAATCAGATATCAAGAGAAGAGAGGAGGAGACTAGTAAGATTATTAAAAAATCTTTCGATAACTGTCTCTAGATTTAGACCTATAGAAGAAGCTATTGTTACATCTGGAGGGGTTAATGTTAATGAGATTAATCCTTCTACTATGGAATCTAAAATAGTTAAAGGCCTCTTTTTTGCAGGAGAGGTTATAGATGTTGATGGCTATACCGGAGGATTTAACTTGCAGATAGCATTTTCTACAGGCTATGTAGCTGGAAATAGCTGTTAGAATAAGAATTTGTGAATCTTGACTTTATTCAAACTGTATGGTAAATTTTAAACTGTCGATTAAATCTTTTAGGAGGTAGACTTAACAGTGTATGCTATTATAGAGACAGGTGGAAAACAGTATAAGGTAAGCCCTGGAGATATACTAACTGTAGAGAAGTTAGATGTTGGAGAAGGAGAAGAGGTAGTATTTGATAAGGTATTGATGGTAAAAAGTAATGAAGGGGAAAGTGTTATAGGGACCCCTTATTTAGAGAATATAAAGGTGAAGGGAATAGTGCTAGAACAGTTTAGGGGTAAAAAGATTATAGTATTTAAGTATAGGCCTAAGAAGCATTATAGAAGAAAGAGAGGCCATAGACAGTATCTTACTAAAGTACAGATTGCAGAGGTGACTTATGGCTCATAAAAAGGGTGCGGGAAGCACAGCTAATGGACGAGATAGTAATCCTAAGTATCTAGGAGTAAAACGTTCTGATGGCCAGTTTGTAACCGCTGGCAATATTATAGTGAGGCAGAGAGGAACTAGGATCCATCCTGGTCAGAATGTTGGTATAGGAAAGGATTTTACCCTCTTTGCCTTAGTGGATGGTATTGTCTCTTTTAGAACAAAAAAAGATAAAAAGGTAGTGAGTGTGATTCCTGTACAGTCTTAGTATGTTTATAGATGAAGTTGTTATTAAGGTTAAGGGAGGAGATGGAGGTCCTGGTGCTTTAAGTTTTCATAGAGAAAAGTATCTTCCTAAAGGTGGCCCAGATGGTGGAGATGGGGGTAAAGGGGGAGATGTATACATAATCGGTGATGAGAATCTGGAAACTTTGAATTTTTACCATTCTAAGAAGAAGTTAATTGCCCAGTCAGGTTCTCAAGGTCAAGGAAATAAGAAAAGCGGAAAGGATGGAGCTGATTTATACATCCGGGTTCCATTAGGAACATGTGTTTATAATACTGATACTGGGAGATTTTTAGGGGAAATCCTTACCCCTCTGGATAAGTTATTAGTAGCTAAGGGCGGAAGAGGAGGACGTGGTAACAGTAATTTCCTCTCTAATAAGTATAGAGCCCCTCAGGTGTCGGAAAAGGGTGAGGTAGGAGAAGAAGTAAGGGTAACTTTAATATTAAAGGCTATAACAGATGTGGCAATTTTAGGCTTACCTAACTCTGGTAAGTCTACCTTACTTTCTCTACTCACTAATGCTAAACCTAAGATAGCTGAATATCCATTCACTACTACTGAGCCTGTATTTGGCGTCTTTGATACAGGATTAAGACTTGTAAGATTAGTCGAGATTCCTGCTGTTATAGAAGGATCTCATAAGGGTTCTGGTTTAGGAAATAAATTTTTGAAGCATGCAGAAAGAGCAAAACTCTTAATTTTACTTTTTGAGAAAAAAGAAGATTTAGATATTATAAAGGCAGAGCTATCTCTTTACAATGATAGTCTCTTAAAAAAGGATATTATAACTTTTCATAGAGATGATGTCTATAATGCAGATAAATTGGAAACTTTGAAGAATAAGATTATCAGTATATTTAATTCTCTTAAGCGTTCTGCTCCTCTTTCCTTAGAGGAAGAAAGACTAACTATAGAGATGGAACCTCTATCTATTAGAAGGGTGGGAGAAATTTTTTATGTGTCTAGTAGAGATTTGGCTAAAGATTTGAGAAGGATAGATTTTACACAGAGAGACCATCATCTCTTATTGAATCCTCTTATAAGAAGATATGGCTTACTAGATGCCCTTAAAAGGAATGGTGCCAAAGAAGGCGATAAGGTTGTAATAGAAGGTATTCCATTTGTTATGCTTGAGGAGAGGATTAAGTATGAATTCTGATAAGATTGGACTTATGGGTGGAACGTTTAATCCGATACACTATGGGCATCTAGTAGCAGCAGAAGAGGCAAGACATCAATTTAATTTAGACCAAGTTATATTTATCCCTTCAGGGTATCCTCCTCATAGAACACCTCGATCTGTGATTCCTGCTGAGGATAGGTATATAATGACTGCATTAGCTATAGCTACAAACCCTTACTTCAACATATCTCGTATAGAGATAGAACGTCCAGGTCCATCTTATACCATAGATACAGTAAGAGCATTTAGAGAGATGTATCCAGACTCTCAGCTCTTCTTTATTACTGGGTTAGATGCGATACTTGAAATTCTTACCTGGCGGGACCCTTACGAACTAGTAAAGTTAGCACACTTTATAGCGGTAACTCGCCCTGGTTATAATGCTGAATGTTTAAAAAATTTAGACAGAGAGATATTAGACAATGTCTCATTACTAGAAATACCTGGTTATGCTATATCCTCGACATTGATAAGAGAGAGGGTGGCTCAGGGTAAGCCTATAAGATATATGGTTCCTGAGCCTGTAGAGGCTTATATAAGAAAGCATGGCTTGTATAGACAATAGAGAGGTTTATATCTCTTTCCTAAGAAAGCATCTTTCTAAAGAGAGATTCTTTCATACGCTAGCGGTAGAGAGAGAGGCTATTTTTTTAGCAGAGAGGTACGGGGTAGATACATATAAGGCATCGTTGGCTGGTCTTTTGCACGACTGTGTTAAGGGATTTTCAGATGAAGAACTGATAAGATTAGCTAGGTCTTATAATATTCCATTATCTATTTGGGACCTTTCTTCTCCTCAGATACTACATGCTCCCGTAGGGAGTATATTTGCACGTGAGTATTTTGGTATAAAAGATAGAGAGATACTGAGTGCAATATGGAAACACACCACTGGTGATAAAGAGATGTCTACTTTAGATAAGATTATATTTATTGCGGATTATATCGAATACAATAGGGATTTTCCTGGTGTTAGTCATTTAAGAGAGATTGTAAAGAGGGACCTTAACAGTGCAATTTTATTTGCAATTAACCTTACTGTGGGTTATATTATGAGAAATAATCTTGCGGTTCATCCGAAGACTATTGAAGTTTGGAATTATTTGATAAAGGAGGGGAAAAGTGTTTTAAATGAAATCTACACTTGAACTGATTTACACTGCTATAAGTGCGGCAGTCGAGAAAAAGGGAGAGAATATTGTCCTTTTAGATCTTCAAGATCTTATGACCATTACAGATTATTTTGTTATCATTACGTCTCAAACCTCTCATCAGACTTCTGCTATTGTAGAAAACATAGATAAGGTTATGTCCCAAGAGGGTATATCTCCCCTTCATATAGAAGGAGAGTACGAGGGAGGTTGGGTAATATTAGACTACAATACATTTGTTATACACATAATGGAACCAGAGACTCGCGAGTTTTATAATCTAGAGAGATTATGGGCTAGAGCAAAGAAGGTGAAGTTGCCAGATGAGTTACTCGTTTCTTAAAGCTTTAAAAGAAAGGGTTTTGGTATGTGATGGTGCTATGGGCACTATGCTTATGGGGTATGGTCTTACTTCAGGTGGATGCTCTGAGGAATGGAACCTTTCTAGACCTGAGGTGATAGAAGAGATTCACAGACTTTACATAGATGCAGGGGCTGATTGTATAGAGACAAATACCTTTGGGGCTAATAGATTTAGACTTTCTGCTCATCACTTAGAAGATAAGGTTAGGGAGTTAAACATTGCTGGGGCTAGGATAGCTAGGAAGGTGGCTCAAGATAAAGTTTTCGTTCTAGGTTCTATAGGACCTACTGGTAAGATTCTAGAACCATTTGGGGATTTGTCTTTTGAATCTGCCTATGAAGCATTCAAGGAACAGGCTATGGCTCTAGAAGAAGGTGGAGTAGATGCTATTATTATTGAGACCATGGGAGATCTTCAAGAGGCTAGAATAGCTCTCCTTGCCTGTAAAGAGAATACCAAGCTTCCTGTTATATGTCAGATGAGTTTTTCTGAGAATCTTAGGACTACCTCTGGGACTCCTCCAGAGGTTAGCGCCTTGGTACTTTGGAGTCTAGGGGCAGATGTAGTTGGTGCTAATTGTAGTATGGGCTCAGAAGGACTATATAAGGTCTTGGAGAAGATGGTAAGTTCTGGGGTTCCCTATATTAGTATTCAGCCTAACGCAGGAATGCCCATTATTGAAGGTGGTAAATTATTATATCCAGAATCTCCTGAACAATTAGCTAATTTTGCTGTTAAGTATGTAGAGCTTGGTGCAAGTATTGTTGGATCTTGCTGTGGTTCTACTCCAGACCATACTAAGGCGATAAGTGATGCTGTAAAGAGTATGGAGAAGGTCAAGATAGAAAGAAGAGGTGCTTATACCGCATTTACTTCTAGAACTAAATTGGTGGAGATAGCTAAGGATCTACCCATTACAATAATTGGGGAAAAACTAAATGCCTATGCGGAGGAGTGTAGGAATCTTCTCTCTTCTAAAGACATGGATGGTCTTATAGATCTTGGACGTGAACAGATTCAAGCTGGTGCTAAGGCTATAGATCTACATCTTAGTTCTCCAGAAGTTAATGAGAAAGAATTGATTAGAGAGCTTATAATAAACTTTCAGCAATTTGGAGATATTCCTCTGGTCTTTGATGTACAGGACCCAGATATATTAGAGATGGCTCTTAGATTATATCCAGGTAGGGGATGTATAAACTCCATATCTTTAGAGCATTCCAGAGAAAGGATAATAGAACTAGCTAAAAGATATGGGACTGTAACAATAGCACTTACTACTGGCAGAGAGAAGTTACCCCAGAATGCAGAGGAAAGGATAAAGAACGGAGAAGATATCCTTTCTATCTTTAGCATTAATGATAGAGCTAGCATTATTCTTGACCCTCTTGTATTTTCTATTGCTACGAATCCAGAACAGATAGGTGAGACCATTAAAGCTCTCTTTTATTTTAGTAGTAAAGGATATCTTACTACGCTAGGACTAAGTAATGTATCTTTTGGTCTTCCTAATAGGTCTTTACTTAATAGAGCCTTCCTCAGTATGACAGTAGCTAATGGACTTGATAGCGTTATTCTTGATCCTACAGATAAGAATCTTATGGAATTACTCTACGCTAGTCAAGTTATTGTTGGACGGATCTCTCAGATAGACTATGTAAAAAGGTTTAAATAGATCTTAGAAGGCTTTTAAAATATTTATCTGCATAAGTAAAGAATTTTTGATAAGAACTGCAGTAGTAGCTATAATTAATATAGTTCCCTCTTTTGTCCATCCTAAATTTAGGACATCCTCCCCAACAGAGGTTGAGCCATTTACATTTTAAACACCTTTCATCTACTATATGTTTACGTTCGCTGAAATTTTTATAGAGTTCCCCGTTATATATATCTTCTAGAGAGTCCTTTCTTATATTCCCAAGATACCATTCCGGTTCGACGAAGAAATCACAAGGATAAATGTCTCCATTATACTCTATTACTAGCGCTCCTTCACAATAGGGCTTAAACATACAAGGATTTATTCCATAAGCATATGCTATTAGCCATTCCTCATACTCTCTTATGTAACATTCTGGTTTGCCGTTATTATACCATTTATCAAACATGATACGTAGAAAGTTTCCATAACTTATTGGGTCTACCGAGAAGCTAGCAATCTTACCATCTTCATCTCTTTCTAGACATGGTATAAATTGCATATATTCTATACCAAGCTCTCTAAAATATCTATATAGCGCCTCCGGCTTCTTACTATTCCTATCATTTACTACAACTAGTACATTGAAATCTACTTTATACTCTTGAAGTAATTTTAATCTACTAAGGACAATATAATGCGTAGGCTTACCATCTTTTGTTAGCCTATACTCATCATGAAGATTTGAAGGACCATCCATACTCAAGCCAACTAGAAATTTATTCTCCCTAAAAAATATCGCCCAATCTTCATCTAAGAGAATACCATTAGTTTGAAACGCATTACTTATCCGTTGCCCAGCCTTTCGATACTTATTTTGATATTCTAATGCCTTTTCATAAAAAGGGAGCCCCATTAGGGTAGGCTCCCCTCCCTGCCAGCAGAAAGTAATGTTCTCTCCTATATTTAGAACCTTTTTTATTACAGTTTCTAGAGTATCTAAACTCATCCTTTTATTAATTTCTTTATAGAGAGATTCTTTAGGAGAGTAAAAACAATATTTACATCCCAGATTACATTGTGCACTTGTTGGTTTAACAAGTATAGTTATGTCTCGTTCCATCCTAGCCAAAGATTCCCTTTATAAACTTTAGTTTCTCTAATATGTGAAAAGTTCCTCCTCCTTCATGTCCATTGTATGCATATACCCTGATTTCTTTTTTACCGCCATAATAATTATAAGCGGCAAACACTGTTGAAGGAGGGCATATCGTATCCATAAGCCCTACTGAGAATATCGCAGGACATTTAGCTCTAACAGCAAAGTTTACCCCATCAAAATATGATAATGTCTTAAATACTACTTCTATTTTGTCTCTATGTATCTTACAGTATCTACTGATTTCTCCATATGGCATTTCATCTGTTAATTGTAAAGCTCTTTTATAATGACATAAGAATGGAACATCGCTCATAAGTGCCTTTACCTTTGGAGATAAAGCACTTACCGCTAGTGATATTCCACCTCCCTGACTTCCGCCACACACTGCTATCTTTTCGGAGTCTATATCTGGAAATGCACATGCAGTCTCTACTGCTCTTACCGCATCTGTGAATACCCTTCTATAATAATAAGTCTTTGGATTTAATATACCTCTGGTCATAAAACCAGGATACTGAGGATTTGAGTTGTCTTCTTCATAATCTGGAGTAGCTCCCGGAGTCCAACTACTTCCTTGTCCTCTTGTATCCATTATTAGATGAGCATATCCTGCACTACTCCAAAGTAACCAATCATGTGGAAAACCTCTTCCTCCACCATAACCTATGAATTCTACTATGCATGGTAATTTTCTTTCTTTTACTTTTGGTATCAAAAGCCAACCCTTTATCCTTTGTCCTTTATAACCTGAGAATGTGACGTCGAATGTCTCTAAAGTTTCTAGATAAGAATTTACCTTCTCAAAAACAGGGTTTAATGGATATTGTTCTGACTCTTTAATGGTCTCTTCCCAGAAAAGATCAAAATCTGGTTCTTCATACCTTTCTGGCATATAGTTTTGTAACTTTTCTAGTGGCATATCGAAGTACGCCATACATTATCACCTCCAAGATTCATTTAGAGAATATTTTACCATAAATATACCTCTATAGATTATTTATTATCCTTATAGGGATTTATGAAATTTTTAGTAAAGATAAGCATTTCCCTTTTTTACGCTACTTAAAACCAGAAGACTATTGATTAAGTAGTATAATATTAATTAGAAACGTTTTATTTCTAAGCTCTAATTTCTGAGGGTTCTTTGTTAGAGGAGGATGTTATGTATGCTTGTAAGAGAAAGGGTGTCTATTGATAGTAAACTTAAAAGGATTATCTGGCTTTTGAACGAAAGATGTAATTTGAATTGTAGATTCTGTTATGTTGCTGGTAGATTTAAAAATAATAATAAGGAATTGACATTAAATGAAATATTAAAGATCCTAGATGAATTGGTAAAATTAGGGATAAAGAGAATAGACTTCACTGGCGGAGAGGTTACTTTAAGGGGAGACTTAGAAACTATTTTGGAAGAAACAAGGAAGAGGGGTGTAGAGATAATAACTATAAATACAAATGGAACTCTACTATCTGAGAGAATAGTGGAGATATTAGCCAAGAATGATGTTAAAGTATACTTAAGTGTTGATGGGGCTAATAGAAAGACCCATGAAAGCATCAGAGGTATTGGAACTTGGGATAAGATTTTTAAGTCTGCAGAGTTATTGAGATCGTTTGACATAAGTTTCTCTACTGTATTTGCCTGCGGTAAAATAAATGTCAATGAAGTGAAAGGTTATATAGCTCTCTCTAAGGAGCTTGGAAGTCAAAAGGCTTGTATAATCCCTGTCTTACCAGTAGGCAGAGCTAAGAAAGATGTAATATTAAACAGAGAAGAAATCGTAGATATGCTTCGGCAGGTAGAAAGCACAGCTGATAGCATTAGATTTAATACTGAAATCTGGTGTGTACCTTTTGCAGGATTAATAATCAATTCTCCCTATGTTTCTTACTTTGGATGTAGGAATCTGGATGAAATGGATATTACTCCCACAGGAGACGTATTACTCTGTGATACGGTAGACATCTCCTTCGGAAATGTGAGAGAAGGGGTATATAAAGTTTGGAAGAATTTAATAAATAGCCAGTTAGTCCTAGAGTTATTGAAGACAATCAATTCTTCCCCATGTAACGAGTGTCCTATAAAGTCTATCTGTTATGGGGGATGCTATGCTAGGGCTAAGATTTTAGCTGATGATATCTATGCTCCTGACCCAATGTGCCCTAGGGTATCCTCTCTCTAATCTTTTTGTTATAATTATTTAAAAATTCTCTAGAAGAAGAGAGGTGTGATTATGAAAGGAAAGTACATTGTTACTCTAGATGCAGGGACCGGTAGTGGCAGATGTCTCATCTTTGACTTAGAAGGCAATCAACTTTCTCAAGCTCAAGAAGAGTGGATTCCTAAAGAGATTCCTGAGTATCCTGGTTCTCAAGAGTTTGATACTAAAGAAGCATGGGAAATCCTCTGTAGGACTATTAAAACTGCTATGTTTAAGGCTGGGATAAAGCCGGAAGAGGTCTTGGCTATAACCGCAAGTAGTATGCGTGAGGGTATGGTCTTATATGACAAGGATGGAAATGAAATCTGGGCATGTACAAATCTCGATGCAAGGGCTGTAGATGAAGCAATAGAACTTATAAATTCTGGAGCAGCAGAAAAGATTTTTAAACTCGGTGGAGACTGGGTAAATATCATAGACCCTCCTAGATTCCTTTGGCTAAAGAAACATCAACCTGAGATATTTAACAAGATTGGGCATATGAATATGTTAAGTGACTGGGTTCTCTATAAGCTATCAGGGAAAATTATTACTGACCCATCTATTGGTTCTAGTTCTGGTATGTTTGACTTAGCAAAGAGGACTTGGTCTGACGAGATTATAGAGATAGTAGGATTAAGCAAGGATATATTCCCTCCTGTATACGAATCTGGAACTATAATAGGGGAAGTGACCGAACAGGCAGCCAAGGATACTGGTTTGCTTCCTGGAACTCCTGTAGTTACTGGCGGAGCAGATACTCAGCTTGCTCTGATTGGTGTTAGCGCAGTGGAAAATAATAGCTATGTTATTGTTGGTGGAACTCAATGGCAGACTGCTGTTGTTACTGATAAGTCTCTCATTGATCCAAAGTTTAGAGTAAGGACTTTGTGTCATAGTATGCCTGGCTTCTGGATGACTGAAGGTATTGGTTTTTACCATGGCTTTTCTACCCGTTGGTTTAGAGACGCCTTCTGTCAGATGGAAAAAGAGATGGCAAAACAAATGGGGGTAGATCCATATTATTTATTAGAGAAACTGGCAGAACAAGCACCTCCGGGGTCTAATGGTATTATAGCAATCTTTTCAGATGTAATGAATGCAAGAAGATGGAAACATGCAGCCCCTTCTTTCTTACAATTTGATGTCCTTTCTCCTCAGACCTCTGGTAAGAAGGAGTGTTATAGAGCTCTAGAAGAAAATGCAGCATATGTCTCTTACGGTAATTATCAGGTCTTATTGGAACTCACCAATACCCCGGCAGAAGAGATAGTATTTTGTGGCGGTTCTTCTAAAGGATTCCTCTGGCCTCAGATTATGGCTGATGTGTATGGTGTAAAAATTAAGGTTCCGGTAGTTAAGGAGGCTACCTCCTTAGGCTCTGCAATGGTTGTCGGGGTTGCAATGGGTGTATATAAAGACTTACGAGAAGCTGTAGAGAAACTGGTAAGGTTTGAAAGAGTCTATGAGCCAAATATGGAGAACCATAAAACCTATCAATACTACTATAAGAAGTGGAGAGAAATATATCCCAGAATGCTTCAGCTTGTAGATGAAGGACTACTAAAACCTATGTGGAGAGCACCTGGGACATAATAGGAGGGATAAAGATGTTTTATTATGGAGTTGATTATTATCCAGAACATTGGCCGGAAGAAAGATGGGAAGTAGATGCGAACCTTATGGAACTTGCTGGTATAAATGTAGCAAGGTTAGCAGAATTTGCCTGGGTCAAGTTAGAGCCAAAGGAAGGTTATTATGATTTTTCCTGGCTCGATAAGGCTATAGATATATTAAGTAAACACGGTATAAAGACTGTTCTTGGAACGCCTACTGCTAGTCCTCCCATGTGGTTAGTTAAAAAATATCCACAGATTCTTCCTAGGGATAAAGATGGCAATATGATGGGACCTGGAGGAAGAAGACATTACTGTTATAATAGCCCTGAATATAGGGAGCTTAGTGAAAGGATAGTAACAGCTATGGCTGAACATTATAAAGATAACCCAAATGTTATTGGCTGGCAGATAGATAATGAATTGGGTTGTCATGAGAGCAATAGATGCTACTGTGATAACTGTTTATTAAAGTTTAGAGATTGGCTAAAGAAGAAGTATGGGACTATAGAAAATTTGAATAACTCTTGGGGAACTATCTTTTGGAGTCAGACATATACCGATTGGGATGAGGTCATAATTCCTAGAAGAACAGTGGGTGCTCATAATCCTAGTCTTCTTTTAGATTTTTTGCGATTTGTTTCTGATTCTACTATAGAATATCAAAACCTTCAGGTAGAAATCTTGAGAAGGATATGTCCTGATAAATTTATTACTCACAATTTTATGGGGCTTTTTGGTGGACTTGATTACTATAAATTGGCAGAAACTCTTGATTTTGTTTCCTGGGACAATTATCCAAAGTTTAGAGGCAAACCGAATCCAGCAAGGATAGCTCTTTCTCATGATGTGATGAGAGGGGTTAATAGAAATAGACCCTTCTGGGTGATGGAGGAGCAGAGTGGGGCTGCTGGATGGGAGATTTTTGGTTCTCATCCACTTCCAGGTGAAATTAGACTATGGGCGTATCAGAGTATAGCTCATGGAGCAGATGGAGTTGTATACTTTAGATGGCGAACCTGCAGATTTGGAACAGAAGAATATTGGCATGGGATATTAGACCACGATGGGATTCCTAGAAGAAGATATGAAGAGGTAAAGAAGATGGGAGAAGAGCTTAAGACTCTTACAGAGATAAAGGATTCTATTTATAAGGCAGAAACCGCTATTATATACTCCTATGATATAAGATGGGCCTTTGAGATACAACCAAATAATCCTGACTTTAGTTATATGGATCAGTTACAAAAATATTATACTGGACTATTTAATCAGCATGTACTAGTTGATATAGTTCATCCGTTGGCAGATTTATCAAAATATAAACTAGTTATAGCTCCCAGTCTATACCTTATGACACAAGAGATAAAAGAAAATCTAGAAAGATACGTGAAAAGCGGAGGTACATTGGTAGTTACACTTAGAAGTGGGGTTAAGGATTGGAATAATGTAGTTACAGACAAGACTCTCCCTGGTGAATTAGCAGAACTCTTAGGGATAGAGATAGAAGAATATCTCTCTATGTTTCCCGATGAGACATACCATATAAAAGGGGTAGGACCGGAGAGATTTAATTTTAAAGCTATATGTGAATCTTTAAAATCTAAAAGTGCTGAAGTATTAGCTTTTTATGAAGATGGACCATTTGCTGGTAAGCCTGCAGTAACGATAAATAAGTTTGGTGGCGGTGAAGCTATTTATGTTGGTGCAGATGTGGATTTAAATTATATAGAATCTCTACTTTTCTGGCTTATAACTAGAAGTAGAGTAAATGTAATAGCTATGGGCTCTAGAGATGTAGAAGTGACGGTTAGAGAAAACAGTAATGGAACATTTATATTCTTGCTAAACCATAGTGATAAATCAGAAACCATAAGACTTTTAATCCCAGGTATGATAGAAGAAATAACTTTGGAACCAAAAGATGTAAAGATTATTAAGAGGTGAGATATGTTAGAAAGACTTAGAGAAGAAGTATGCGAGATGAATCTTGAATTAGCTAGGAATAGGTTGGTAACTATGTTTAGCGGAAATGTAAGTGGTAGGGATCCAGAGACAAACTACGTAGTTATTAAGCCTAGTGGGATGAGCTATAGGACTATGAAACCTGAGGATATGGTAATTGTTGATATGGATGGAAATGTAATTGAAGGAAGACATAAGCCTTCAGTTGATACGCTTACACATCTTTACATATATAAACATAGACCAGATGTAAATGGGATAACACATACACATTCTAACTATGCAACTAGTTTTGCTGCTCTTGGCCAGTCTATACCTGTATATCTTACTGCTATGGCGGATGATTTTGGAGGACCTGTTCCTTGCACAGACTATGCACCAGTTGGTAGCGAGGCTATTGGAAAAGAGATCTTAAGAGTTATAGGAAAGAGTCCTGCGGTTCTAGTAAAAAATCATGGTGTATTTACAATAGGTAAATCACCTTCAGAAGCTTTAAAGATTGCTGTTATGTTAGAAGATATAGCAAAGACTGTACATCTTGCACTTCTGAGAGGAAAGCCAGAAGAAATTCCCCCAGAAGAGGTAGAGAGGGCATATAATTGGCACCAAAAATTCTACGGACAGAAGTAAAGGAATCAGAAATTATAAGGGAGACAGTTTCAAGAAGTTCCGCAGAAAACCTATCTAGAGAGGTTTGGAGGCTTGCATGGCCTGCTTTTGCCGAATCTCTCTTAGGAACGATGACTCAGATAGTAGATACTGCCATGGTAGGAAGGTTAGGTCCAGTTGCTGTAGCATCTACAGGAATAGGCATGCAGCCTCTTTTTCTTGCTTTAGGTATCTTTATGGGTATAAATGTTGCAACGAATGCTATAGTGGCTAGATATGTAGGGGCTAAAGAAAGAGAGAATGCTCAAATAGTTACTGGTCAATCACTCCTTATATCTACCATACTTTCGATGATAATCTTTTTCCCATTATTATTTATCTCTAGGGATATTGTCATCTTCATGGGAGCTAAAGATGATGTTATAAAGTATGGGACTATATATTTCTCCTGGATTATCCCTGGACTTATGTTTATGACTGCTACTATGGGAATAGTAGGTTCTTTAAGAGGAGCCGGAGATACCAAAACTCCAATGTATATTAATGCATTGGTAAATGTAATAAACGTTTTTGGTAATTATGTTTTAATTTATGGTAAATTAGGTTTTCCAATGCTTGGAGTTGAAGGAGCTGCAATTGCTACTACCTTTTCTAGATTAATTGGCGCTGTATTACTCATAATTGTAATCTTTAATAAAAATTCTGCCATGAACACAAACTTGAAGTATTGTCTTCGTTTAAATAGAGAGTTTATAGTAAAGTTATTTAATATTGCCTATCCTGTTTCTCTTGAAAGGATAGTTTTAAGTATTGCGCTTCTTTTCTATACCAGGATAATAGCATCTTTAGGAACTATTCCCTATGCAGCTCATAGTATAGCTATGAATGCAGAATCATTATCCTTTATGCCTGGGCTTGCATTTGCCACTGCTGCGACAACTTTAGTAGGGCAGAGCCTTGGAGCTAGAAATCCTGAAAGGGCAGAACGGGCAGCATATACCTGTTTAAAGTTAGGTATCTACTTTATGGGCAGTATGGGCATCCTCTTTTTCCTCTTTCCGGAATTTTTTATGCGCATATATACTAATAATATAGATGTTATAGGCTATGGCTCTTTGGCTTTAAGAGTAGTTGCTTTTTCTCAAATTCCAATGGCTATAGCGTTTATCCTCTCTGGAGCATTGCGTGGAGCGGGTGATACTAAGACTGTTTTATACGCTACAGCAGTAGCGGTATGGTGTATAAGGCTTGTCCTTGCACATGTTTTCGTTAATATATTTAAAATGGGATTCTTTGGAGCTTGGTTAGTTATGATCTTTGATTGGTTATTTAGAATAGGCTGGATCTCTATCCGCTTTAGAAATGGAGCCTGGAAGAAGATAGAGATATAGCAGGCCACAGTTTATTTTAGAGTTCAGTTCCTTTTGTTTATAATAGTAGCGTTATTTTTACAATTATAGGGGTTCAAAGTTTTGAACCCCTATTTTGTTTTGGATGTTATATTCTAAAAGTGCTTTGGAAGATTTTTTATAAATTATCGTTACGTTTAATGTTATATCAATTTTAGATCATTTTTTATATTTTATAAATCAAATCCTATGACACTATTGACAAAATAGATTTAAATATTTATAATATAATGTAACTAAGTATAAGCGAGGAGTTTAAAATTGTGGATTCAATAGCTAAGATAAATAGAAAACGAAGAATTCTAGATATTCTTGAAGCTAGGGGGACACTTTCTATAAATGAGCTGGCTGAGATGCTGGGGGTATCCTCTATTACAGTAAGAAAAGACTTGCAAGATTTAGAGAAGCAGAGGCTTATCACTAGAATATGGGGAGGAGTTGCGCTTTCTACACATCCAGTTACTCCTGAACCTCCATTTGAAGATAGGAGTGTAGAAAATCTCAAAGAAAAAAGAGCTATAGCAAGAGTAGCTATTACTTTAGTAAAACCGAACGATGTTATTGCCTTAGGTGGAGGAACTACTGTATATGAATTTGCTAAGCTTATAGGGGGTATCCCAAATGTGCAGGTAATTACTAATTCTGTAAATATTGCCTATTTACTTCTTAGACTTGGAGTTAGGATTGCTATGCCTGGTGGATTTTCAAGAGAGGGTTCCTATAATCTTTTCGGTGATAGAGCAGAAGAATTCTTTAGAAATGTCTTTATAGACAAGTGTTTTATTGGTGTAGATGGAATAGACGTGGATGGTGGTCTAACCACATTAAATCCGAATGAGGCAGATATATACGTCTCTATGATTAATTCAGCACATACGGTAATAGTCTTAGCAGACCATACAAAATTAAGGCAAAAGAAACTTATACCTATGAGTCCAATTAATAAGGTAGATATACTAATTACCGATGAGCTAGCACCTGAGGATGCAGTTAGAGATTTCGAGAAGAAAGGTGTAAAAGTAGAAATAGCTCCTTTAGAGCCACAAGTAGAAAGTTATAGCCATAGTGAGTATAAATTTAAATAAGGAGGAGAAATGAGAAAAATTAGAAATTTAAATGGTGTATGGGAAGTAAGTCTAGATAAAAGATTCAATCCAATACAAACCTATCCTATAGAGGTACCAAACTGTATAGGAAATCAAATTCCAGCATTAAGAGATTATAGAGGGATAGTATGGTATAGAAAAGAATTTGAAATTGAAAAGAATAGAGATAATAGGTATCTATTATCATTTGGTGCAGTAAACTATTATGCAGAATTCTGGTTGAATGATTCTTTAGTTGGAAGTCACGAGGGTGGCTATACACCATTTATCTTTGATGTAACCCCTTTTATAAAGCTAAGGAATGTTCTTTTAGTAAAGGTTATAATACCCGGAGAAGCAGATCCTAACTATTCATTCTCTGAAATTCCACATGGTAAGCAGGAACCACAGTGGTATGGTATGGCTGGAGGTATATGGCAGGAAGTCAAGCTGATAGAGACAGGATTGTCGTACATAAAGAATATCAAAATAACACCTGATGTGGATAATAGTAAAGTTTACTTATCATTAGATAGTGAGTTAGATAAGGAGCATTCTTACATCTTACACATTTCTCTCATTGATCCAAGAGGAAAAGAAGTAGGAGCTATAGAGACTGAATTGAAAGAGGAAAACCTCTTAGAGTTTATGGTAAAGAATCCTATGCTTTGGGATGTAGATAACCCTAATCTCTATACAGTAGAGGCTAGCATTATTTGTAACTCCAAGATCTGTGATAGAGTAGAAGAGACGTTTGGAATGAGAAAAGTCGAGGTAAAAGATGAAAATATACTCTTGAATGGTGAACCTATATATCTTATGGGAGCTCTAGATCAAGACTTTTATCCATTTACCCATTATAATCCTCCAAGTGAGGAATTTGTCAGAGATGAACTTATATTAGCTAAAGAGATGGGGCTCAATTGTCTAAGATATCATATAAAAGTTCCACATCCCTGGTATTTGAAGTGGGCTGATAGATTAGGAGTTCTAATCTGGTATGACTTGCCAAATTGGAGCAAGTCCACTTCTAGCGCTAAAGCAAGGGGTGAGAAGCTTTTAGAAGAGATGGTTGATTACGATTATAATCACCCCTCTGTAATTATAAGAACAATAATAAACGAGAACTGGGGATTAGATTTGGTAAACAGTAAAGAGGATAGAGACTGGCTTAAGAAGACTTACGAATGGCTTAAGGAAAAGGATCCAACAAGAATAGTAGTAGATAATTCTGCTTGTTTTCCGAACTTTCACATAAAGACAGATATAGAAGATTTCCATAACTATTTTGCTTTTCCTGATAAATTTAAGGAGATGCAGAGATGGACAGAGGATTTTTCTAAACATCCCTCTTGGACATTTGCCCCAGACAGTAAAAGACAAGGATACGAGCCTTTAATAGTCTCAGAATTTGGAAACTGGGGATTACCCAATGTTACAAAACTTAGAGCTCAATATGGTGGAGATCCATGGTGGTTCCAACAGAGGGATACTACTACTGCTACTAAGCCTTTAGGGGTTGAAGAGAGGTTCTGGCAATATGGTTTTGATAAAGTTTTTGATAATATAGAAAATCTCACTGAGGCTTTTCAAGAGCTTCAACATCAGGCATTAAGATTTCAGATAGAGGAGATAAGGAAGTATCCACAGATTAAGGGTTACATTATTACTGAATTTACAGATCTCTATTGGGAATGTAATGGACTTTTGGATATAATGCGAGGTAAGAAGAGTTACTTTAATGAACTTAAGTATATAAATAGTTTAGATCTAGTATTTCCAAAAGAACGTCCTACTGGAGTCTGGAGTGGAGATAAAGTAGCTATTCCTGTCTTGTTTTCTCATTTATCTCATAATACTTTTGATGAACTTAGGGTATCTTGGAATATAGAGGGGACAGAGATAAAAGGTAATTTTTCTATTTCCCATATATTCTTTGGACTGAATGAAGTGGGTAGTATAGAATTTATAGCTCCCAGCGTCTCAGAACCGAAGAGTTTTAATCTTCTTTTAAAGGCGACTAGCAGAAATAGGCTAATAAGTAAGAATTCAATCTCTATCTTCGTAGTACCAAAGACTTCAATTAACACTAGGATATCGGTTTTAGATAACTCTCTAGAAAAATCTTTAAAGTCTGCTGTTATTAATACCTGTAATATTCCCGAAGCTGAAATTATTTACGCTACATCTTTTAATGGCGATTTGGAGAAACTAGCTAAAGAAGGTAAGACAGTTATACTTGAATTGTCTGGAGATGCTAAGTTTTCTAAATTTGGCTATGTTCTAGAGAGGCGTAAAGGTATTACAGAAGCTAGATGGGTGGGAGGATTAGGTGTTTTTAATCCGAAGATAGCAGGTAGGGTCTTTAAAGAAAAGATAATGGACTATAGGTTTATTGATGATACCCCTACTAATTACCTTTATGGGGAGTTTAATTTTGGCTCAAGGACATTAATAGGTATGATTGTGGGATGGCTTTATTATCCAATGAATTTTATGATAGACATCCCGTTAGGAGAAGGAAATATGATAATTCATACCTTCCCTATAGCAGATAGATTATCTACTTCACCAGTAATGAAGGCTCTACTAGGTCAGATTTTGGAAAGGAGGTGAAGGAAGAAAGGGTTGATGTTAATTGGAGTTAGATGATCTTTAAGTGGGGGTAGAAGAGGTAATTTGGGTTTAGTGAACAATTTTAGAATTTTTAAAAAGGAGGAGGAATTAGTTATGAAAAGATTTATTAGTGTGTTGTTAGTAGTGTTTATTGTGTTTCTGCCATTTGTGGCGTATAGTAAAACTATAATAGACTTTTGGAATCTATTCACAGGTCCTGATGGAAAGGTTATGGAGGAATTAGTAAAAGAATTTAATGCTTCACAGAATGAGATTGAGGTGAGAATGCAAATATTGCCTTGGGGAGATCCTTATTATAGCAAACTTCTTCTTTCAATACAGACAGGAACTGCTCCTGATGTGGCAATATGTCACAGTTGGAATCTGTTGATTTTTGCTAAGTATAATAGACTATTTCCACTAAGTCCAAAGACTCTTGAAAAGGGAGGGATCACTAAGGGTGACTTCTTAGAGTACCTCCTTACAGCAGGTAAATATAAGGGTGTAACATATGGTCTTCCTTTGGACTTACTCACTCTTGGTGTTTATTACAATGTAGATCATTTTAAATCTATAGGACTTGATCCTAATAAATTATTTTTGAATAGAGATAATTTTATAGATGCTTCAAAGAAGTTGATCGTAAAAGATGATAAAGGAGAAGTAATTAGATGGGGTTTTGCTCCCATGAGTGGTGATTTGTGGCGATATTGGTATTCTCTTTTACATCAGTTTGGTGGAATATTTTTAACAAAAGATGGTTCTAAATCGGCCTTTAATTCTGATCCAGGAATAAAAGCACTACAGTTTTTTGTAGATATGCAGAGTGCTAATCTTATACCGCCTACAGCAATTGACGCCGCTACCGCTTTTCGTACTGGTAAATGTTCTATTACTATTTCAGGAACTTGGATGAGAAGAGGATTTGAGGAACAGAAAGATTTGAATTATATGACAACCCCATTCCCTCTTATAGGTCCTAAAAAGGCTGTTATGGGGGCTTCTCATCTTCTTGTTCTTCCTAAGAAAAAGGGTAGGGACAAGATAGAAGCAGCTAGTAGATTTATAGAGTGGCTTACCATTAATCAAATTAAGTGGGCTATGAATGCCGGGAATTGCCCAACAAGAAAGTCGGTTATAAATAGTGATATTTTTAAGAAATCTCAAAAGCATCAAGCATTTATTTCTCAAGTAAACTACTTGGCTTGGTTACCTCAGGTAGAACAATTCTTGCCTATACAAAGTAGAATGGGCCAGGAATTTAATGCAGTATATAATAGACAAAAAACTGTTATTCAAGCACTTAATGATTTAGAAGTATATGTAAATGACATTTTAACTAGACCTATAGGGGAAGTTGGCAAGTAATTTCTATTGGTAGGGGGAATATCCCCCTACCATAAATTTTGATTTGGAGGAGAGATCTAAATGCAGGATAAAAGAAGAAAGACTGGTTACTTACTCTTTTTATCTGATAGAAGTCCTTTAATTCCGTGGCTGTTTTTACTTCCCTTTTTACTATTTTTCCTAATATTTATGGTATATCCTATGATTCAAGGTTTATACATAAGCTTTACAAACTATACTATTCTTAGCGAAAGGATGAGTTTGGTTGGATTAAGAAATTACCTAAATCTTCTTAGACCAGGAGACCTATTTTTGATAAGTTTAGGGAATACATTTAAATATGTAGCTTTAGCTGTTCCAGTTTTACTAGGATGTGGGTTACTCTTTGCTATAGTTGTAAATGCCCCTATTAAGGGAAGAATGCTATTTAGAACTGCGTTATCTGCTCCATTTGTTATAAATGTAGCATCTATAGCGCTTCTTTGGACTTGGATATTAGATAGAGAGATAGGGATGATTAACTATTATTTTATGAAATTAGGTTTACCTAAACAGGAGTGGATTTATCACCCATTCTCTGCTATGCTCGTTATTGTTATGGTTTCTCTTTGGGGTAGACTAGGTTCAGTTATGTTACCTTTCTTGGCAGGATTACAAGATATACCTCAAGAATACTATGAGGCGGCAATAATAGATGGTGCTAGTAAATGGAATCTATTTAGATATATTACTCTTCCATTACTCAAGCCAATCTTACTATTTGCTGGTGTATCACAGGTGGTTGCAGGATTTCAGATTTTTGGTGAAGTAGTAATGATTACAGGTGGCGGACCTGGGTACTCTACAAGAGTAGCGATGCAACATCTTTATGAGGTAGGGTTTTCTTGGTTTAGGTTAGGCGAAGCGGCTGCTATGTCTTGGATCCTATTTTTGATAATTATGTTCTTTACTATATTGCAATTTAGATATCTCAGTGGAAGGGTAGAGTATTAGGAGGGCAGTATGGATAATAGAGTTAAGTATGATATTTTATACGGAATTGGCTTTGCGTTTCTTATATTTCTTGCTATCTTGTGGATAGTTCCAATACTGTGGTGTTTGTCTACATCACTTAAGTTAAACGAAAATACTTATACTTATCCTATAACATGGATACCTAATCCAATTACAGTAAGAAATTATATTACAGTTCTTACTTCAGGTAGGGGTGCCAATATTGGGATAGCTTTTATAAATAGCACTATAGTATCTGCTTTAACTATACTTTTAACACTAATAATAGATAGCTTAGCCGCTTACCCGTTAGCAAGATTAGAATTTAAAGGCAAGCCAATAGTCTTTGCCATAGTTGTAGGAAGCTTATTTATACCTATATACACGGTACTAGTCCCTAGATTTATGATGTTCTGGAGAGCGTCCTTACTGAATACCTATTGGTGCCTTATTTTCCCAGCTTTATCTAGTTCTTATGGGGTTTTTATGTTAAGACAATTTATGCTTTCTATTCCAAGAGAACTAGAGGAAGCAGCTCTTATAGATGGTTGCTCTAGGTTTAGGACCTTCTGGACTATAATATTTCCACTCACTAGACCTGCTCTTGCTACTCTATCATTATTTGTATTTCTATCCTCATGGAACGATTTTCTTTGGCCTCTCTTGACATTAAATGACCCAACCAAAATGACTCTTCCAGTAGCGTTACAACTTTTTAGAACAGCTTATGGTAACTGGGAGATGGGAACCGTTATGGCGGCTGCATTTACAGGAACTGCTCCAACCTTAATAGTTTATTTCTTTACTCAGAGGATGATAGTCAGGGGAATGCTTACTAGTGGATTAAAAGGATAGGATTGGTAATATGTCTAAGAAAATGCTCTTTATTTTGGTTACTATTGGTTTACTATTGGTAGGTGTGGGTATAGCATTTTGTAATACCATTATGTTATCAGATGAGGAGATTGAGCCTAGAAAAGTGTATAGTTTAACAGGAAAGTGGGAAGTATCTTTAGATAGTAAGTTCTCTAAGGTCTATAAAGTTAATGTTCCTGGATGTATAGGTGTAGAGATTCTAGGATTAAGAGAGTATAGAGGGGACTTCTATTATCGAAAGACTTTTAGTATAAAGGAAATCTCTAAGAATTCGACTTATTATTTGTACTTTGGGGCAGTAAACTATTATTCTGAAGTATGGTTTAACGGACAGTTTATTGGCTCTCATGAAGGAGGCTATACTCCTTTTAGTTTTGAGATTACAGATAAATTACAGAAGAATAACAATAAGTTAATAGTGAAGGTATTGTTACCTTCCGATAACGATCTTAGTTATCCTTTTTCAGAAGTTCCTCATGGTAAGCAAACCTGGTATGGGACTGCTGGAGGAATTCTAGGGAATGTGAGTATAATAAAAATCTCTAAGGACTATATAAAGAATCTTTACATAACTCCAGATATAGATAACTCTAAGATTAATGTAAAAGGAGAAAGTAAGTTAGTTAGTAAAAATAGAGATATGCTTCTTAGAGTTTATAGTCCAAATGGAGAAAAACTTAGTGAGTCTAGATTTTCTGCTACAGAAAAAGTTAATGTTGACATTCCTATTACAAAACTTGTATTTTGGAGTATTGATAATCCATCGCTTTATAAATTAGAGACCCTTATTATAGAGGGAAATAAGATTTTAGATAGATTTATTAAGTATTATGGTATGAGAAAGATTGAGGTTAAAAATGGAGAGATACTCCTAAATAATAAGCCAATATATATAATTGGAGCCTTAGACCAGGATTTTTATCCGAATACACACTATATTCCACCAAGCGAGAATTTTGTAAGAAGTGAGTTAATATTAGCTAACCAGATGGGACTTAACTGTCTAAGATATCATATAAAGGTACCTCATTCATGGTATTTAAAATGGACAGATAGATTGGGGATTTTGGTATAGTATGATATGCCTAACCGGGACAGGTCTACGCTAAATGCAAAGACGAGAGGAGAGAAATTGTTAGAGGAGGTGTTATTTTTATGTATAGACCTAACCTAATTTATGTTTTTGCTGATCAACTTAGATATGACGCATGTGGATTTACGGGAAACGATAAGGCTAAAACACCTAATATTGATAGATTAGTAAAGGAAGGGGTAACTTTTATTAATGCAGTATCAGGACATCCGCTATGTGCCCCTTATAGGGCAAGTTTATTTACAGGTAAATATACTACAAGTACTGGAATGGTTATAAATGAACTTAGGATAAATCCAAATCATAGATGTTTTGCTCATATTTTAACTGAAAATGGTTATGAAACTGCATATATAGGGAAGTGGCACTTATGGGCTAATCAATTAGGAAATCATTATGACCCTAAGAATTCTTTTGTGCCTCCAGGACCTTATAGGCTTGGTTTTGATGGTTTTTGGGCAGCATATAATTTCCATCATGAATATTATCAAGGCTATTATCATACTAATAGCCCTGATAAAATTTTTATAGAAGATTATGAACCAGATGGGCAAACGGACATTGCTATAGAAGTTCTTAAAAATTATTCCTTATCCGATAAACCATTTGCTTTATTTCTATCATATGGA